>JBGASC010000066.1:0-28495 GCA_044229935.1 Planctomycetota bacterium
CGACGTCGGCCGCCGTCGAATCCAGCCATCGGAGCTCGCGCGGGGATCCAAGGCTTCACGCGCCGACGAGTGGCGCATGAGATCGCAGCGCCGGCGACGCCGAGCTCCGAGCCGCTCGGTTGACGCCGGTCCGCACTTCGCGGAGTATGGCCTGCGTGGAGCCCACCCCGAATTCGCAGCCGTCGTGGGGCCGGTCCCTGGTGCTGCTCGCGCTCGGCCCTGCACTGATCCTGCTCCAGGGATGGCGGATCATCTTCGATGCGCCGTTTGACCGCGGACTGACGAGTTGCGCCCTGGCTGCGCGCCAAGCTCGGGGCCCCGGAACTGCGTTGATCGAGTTGCTCGGCGTGATCCTGACGCTCGGGGCAATCCGGCAGGCCTGGCGCGCTCGATGTGCGCTCCTCGCCGAGGGCACATCGCGAACGTGACGCTCGTCGTTCGACTGGGAGCGGACGCGACGAATCGCCATCGACTCCAGGTGCTCCACGCGGCGAAGGACGTGTGCATCGAGCTCAAGCAGTTCGAGCTGGCCTCGAAGCTGCGGGATCTGGCCCACTGGGTCGAGAACGACCAGCTCTGATCGCCGGGGCGACGGCGATGCTCGACCGCGAGCTCCTCGGCCAAGACGCGAGAACTTTCCGGACCCGCGTCCTGCGCTGCGGGGTTCGCAGCTAGACTCGGCACGCTCCTCCGGCCGGGCTCCCTCGTCGCCCGGTGCGGGTTGGAGCACCGCCGGCTTCTACGGGCTCCCCACATGCAATCGACGCACGCCGCTCGTGCCTTCCTTGCTTCCCTCGGCCTCGTTTCCCTCAGCGCGCTCCCAGCTGCCGCCCAGAGCCAGCAGTGGGCGCGGCAGTTCGGAACCACGGGCTACGACGACACCTACGGAGCGGCGCCGGACGGTGCCGGCGGTGTGTACGTCTGCGGCCCGACCACCGAGACCCTCGGCGGCGCGAGCGCGGGCAATCGCGACGTGTGGATCGCGCGCTACGACAGCTCGGGCAACCGCACCTGGATCCGCCAGCTCGGTTCGATCGGACTGGACGACGCCTACGGTGCGAGCTCCGACGGCTCCGGCGGCGTGTACGTCTGCGGCCAGACCGATGGCAGCCTCGACGGGACGAACGCGGGCGCGAGTGATGCGTGGCTCGCGCGCTACGACGGCGCGGGCAACGTCCTCTGGGTTCGTCAGCTCGGCTCCAGCGGCGCCGATGGTTCGTCCGGGGTCGCGCCCGACGGCGCGGGCGGCGTGTACCTCGCGGGAAGCACGAGCGGAACTCTCGGCGGTGCGAGCGCGGGGGGCACCGACGCCTTCGTCACGCGCTATGACGGCACGGGCAACGTACTCTGGATCCGCCAGCTGGGTTCGAGCGGCGACGAGGGTGCGATCGCCGCGGCGCCGGATGGGGCCGGAGGCGTGTTCGTCAGCGGAAGCACCAACGGAAACCTCGGCGGGACCAACCTCGGGGGACAGGACCCCTGGATCGCGCGCTACGACGCGGCCGGCGGCCTGCTGTGGGTGCGCCACTTCGGGACGAACAGCACCGACGTCGCGCGCGGCGCCGCGCTCGACGGATCCGGCGGCGTGTACGTGACGGGGTTCACCTTCGGTGTGTTCGGAGGATCGACCTCGGGCCCGGCGGACGCGTGGCTCGCGCGCTACGACGGCGCGGGCAACCAGCTCTGGGTCCGGCAGTACGGCACGAGCACCGACGACCTCGCGTACGGCACAGCGCCGGATGGAGCGGGCGGTGTGTTCCTCGGCGGCTTCACCTACGGCAGCTTCGGCGGCGCGAACGCGGGCGCCATCGACGCGTGGCTCGGACGCTTCGACGGCGCGGGCAATCCGCAGTGGATCCGCCAGTTCGGATCGGACCACGTCGACATCGCCTACGCGGTCGCGCAGGACGGCCTCGGCGGCCTGTACGTCGGCGGCAACACCAACGGGAGCCTCGCCGGCGCGTCCGCCGGGGCGCGAGACGCCTGGCTCGCGCGCTACACGCCGCACCTTGCGCTGCTGTGCGAGCCGTGGGGCGGTGGCGTGGTCGCCTGCCCGTGTTCGAACCCGGCTGCCGGAGCCGGCCGCGGCTGCGACAACTCGTCGGGCACGGGCGGCGCGAGCCTGAGCAGCGTGGGCGATCCCTCTCTCTCGGCCGACACGCTCTCGTTCTCCGCGCAAGGCGAGAAGCCGACGGCGACCAGCGTGCTGCTGCAGGGCTCGAGCGTGCTCGCGCAGGGGAGCGTGTTCGGCCAGGGCGTGCGCTGCGTCGGCGGTACGCTCAAGCGCATCCAGCTGCAGGCCGCGAGCGGGGGAGTGGTGAGCATGCCCGACTTCGGATCCGGCGACGCGAGCACGAGCGCGCGCTCGGCCGCTCTGGGGGACTCGATCGCTCCCGGACAGAGCCGCTGGTACACGATCTACTACCGCGACCCCGTGGTGCTCGGCACGTGCCCGGCCGCGAGCACGTTCAACTGTGGACCGACGCTGCGGGTGGACTGGCAACCCTAGCGCGCGGGACGCGCAATCCTCGGCAGCTCTCATGTCTGCTTGACCGGTTCCCTCGGATGGTGCATTGGCAGGCCTGCGCCCGCTCCCTGGAGCGCGTCTCTTGCCCCGGAACCGCACCGTGGCGAATCACCCGACCAAACGCGCGGAGGTTCAGAACCATGCGCAACCTGGGGAGCAGATGCGAGCTTCAGGGCGATCCCGAGTCGCAATCGCACGCGGAGCGAATCGAGCGACTGCTTCGTCAACCTGGACACAGTCCAAGCCTGCGACACCATCGCGGATGTATCCAAGCGCGCAGCTCAACCTCGGGATCATCCTCGCCAACCGTCGCGGACCGGGCCGTGACATTCCAGGCGCGATGGCGCTGTACCGGCAGGCGATCGAGATGGTGGCGCGCTTGAAGAGCATTCGTCAATCATCGCGCCGCCGGTGGACATGGGCGCATGCGTTAACCACTCTCGCCTTCCCGCCCGACTGTCCGCATCGACGCAGGGCCGGCGGCGGTCCCGCAGCGAAGCGCAGCGGCTAGGCAGGTGACGCGGTCATGACGAGGGTCGCCGGGGGCGCGAGATCACGGTCCGCGAGCACGATCCTCGGGGTGATGGGGGCGGGCACGCTGCGGAAGCTCAACCGTGCCCACATCACGCCGCCTGCCAGTCCGTGCTCGAACGTCAACTCGTACTCGCCGGGTTGCAGCTGGAGCGGCTCAGAGGCCGAGATCGTCGCGGCCTCCACCTCGCCATGCGACGGCACCGTGAACGGAACGAGAATCACTCGTGCCGGCGGCGCGTCGTGGTCGTGGGTGCGCGCTCCCTCGATGACTCGCACCTGGATCTGCCCCGCGCCATCGAGCGTCGAGAAAGAAACGCTTCCAGGTCGCCAGCTGAATCCCTGCCGGATGTGTGCGTCCGACCAGTCGTTGAAAGGCTGTGGCAGTCGTGCGTCAAAGACCGCGATCTGCCCGTGGGACACTTCGAGAGAGAAGGTGTGCATGCCCGTGGCGGAGGATACTCAGGCCGCCCGGAGGCCGCATCGAGGCGCATCGAGGGCGTGTGCGTTAACCACTTTCGCATTCCGGGGCGTTTCTCCGCTTCGCCTGAGAGACGCGCCCGGGGTCCGGCTGAAGCTGTGCGGAATCAAGTGGGGGACCCGGACGCTGCACGCGAACCAGAGAACGCGCCGCGCTCCCAAACCTCTGCATCCTCGGCGGTTCCTGTGCGCATCCCCGGACGCCGCGTTCACCACTCTCCACCCCGCACCTCGGGCGTTTCGGGAGAGGTGGCTCCCCGGGTAGGGCTCGAACCTACAACAACCCGGTTAACAGCCGGGTGCTCTACCATTGAGCTACCGGGGATCGCGAGGGCGCCCAAGACTACCCCCGACGGGGCGCAAGTCAAGGTCAGGACGCCCCTCATCGGCACGTTCCGCGCGCGGACTGCAGTCCTCGTTTCGGGACACGGAGGCGCGTGCCGGACGCGGCGTGGGGGAGCTCGCGCCGGGCGCGGTTCGCGCGCGCGGCGGCTACAGCCCGAGCTCGGCGAGCTCCTCGGGTCCGACGCGCAGCGGCGACCTGGGAACATTCTTCATGTCGAAGCGCGGGACGAGCTCTCGCGCGCGCGCACGCGGGCCGGTTTCGATCCCGCTCGTGCGTGCGATCCAGGCGACCAGCGCCTCGGCCGCGACGCCGCGCTGGCGCAGGAGCGCGAGCGAGACGTCGTCGCTGCGCTTGGCGAGACGCCGTCCGGTCGCGTCGGTCACCAGCGGCACGTGCCACCAGCGCGGGTGCGGCAGACCGAGCGCCTCCTGCACGAGCCACTGCCGCGCGGCGCTCGCGAGGAGATCGTCGCCGCGCACGACCTCGTCGACGCCGCTCGCGGCATCGTCGACGACCACGGCGAGCTGGTAGGCGGGCGCGCCGGCGCGGCGCGCGATCGGGAAGTCGCCGACCTCGGTCCAGACATCGGCGCGGAAGCCTCCGACGAACTCGTCGACGAGCGCGAGGGTGCCAGGCTCGACGATCAGGCGCACGGCGGGATCGCGGCCGCTCGCGCGGCGCGCCTCGTCGAGCGAGGCGAAGCGGCCGCGGCAGGTGCCGGGGTAGCGCGCCTTCTCGGCCGCGGGCCGGGCGGGCGCCGCAGCGCCTGCCGGTGGATCGTGCGGCGCGCTCTGCGACTCGGCGATCTCCTTGCGCGTGCAGACGCACGGGTAGGCGCGGTCGCGCGCGAGGAGCTCGCGCACGGCGGAGTCGAAGGCCTGCGCGTGCGCGCTCTGGATCACGATCTCGCCGTCCCAGTCCAGGCCGAGCCACTCCAGGTCGCGGCGCGTCTCCTCGAGCATCCCGGGCTTGACGCGCTCGACGTCGAGGTCCTCCAGGCGCAGCACGATGCGCCCGCCGCGCGAGCGCGCGTGCCACCACGCGAGCAGGAACGAGCGCGCGTGGCCCAGGTGCAGGTGACCGGTCGGGCTGGGGGCGAGACGTCCGGTGGGCGAGGTCATGGCGCGGATGCGCGGGAGAGATGCTCGGGGCGCGTCCGAGGCTTTGTCCCCCGGCGCGCCCCTCGCTCCGCCTCCGTTTTCACGAAGCGGTGTCTGTCTCAGTAGCGGTAGTGGCTCGGCTTGAACGGGCCTTCGACCGGCAGGTGCATGTAGGCGGCCTGCTCGCTCGTCAGCTCGGTCAGCTTCGCGCCGAGCTTCTTCAAGTGCAGGCGCGCGACCTTCTCGTCGAGGTGCTTGGGCAGCGTGTAGACGCAGCGGTCGTACTTCTTGTCCTTGTCGCCGAAGAGCTCGATCTGCGCCATCACCTGGTTCGTGAAGGAGTTGCTCATCACGAAGCTGGGGTGTCCGGTGGCGCAGCCGAGGTTCAGGAGGCGGCCTTCGGCGAGCACGATCACGGAGTGGCCGTCGGAGAAGCGCCACTCGTCGACCTGCGGCTTGACGTTGGTCTTCTTGATGCCCTTGGTCTTCGAGAGGCCGGCCATGTCGATCTCGTTGTCGAAGTGGCCGATGTTGCCGACGATCGCGTTGTGCTTCATCCGCGCCATGTGCGCGGCCGTGATCACCTGGTAGCAGCCGGTGGCGGTGATGAACACGTCGGCCGTCTCGACCACGTCGTCGAGCGTGACGACCTGGTAGCCCTCCATGCACGCCTGCAGGGCGCAGATCGGGTCGATCTCGGTGATCAGGACGCGCGCGCCCTGGCCCTTGAGCGCCTGGGCGCAGCCCTTGCCGACGTCGCCGTAGCCGAGCACGACGCAGGCCTTGCCGGCGAGCATCACGTCGGTCGCGCGCATGATGCCGTCGACGCAGCTGTGGCGGCAGCCGTAGAGGTTGTCGAACTTGCTCTTGGTCACCGAGTCGTTGACGTTGATCGCGGGGAAGAGCAGCTCGCCCTTCTCCTGCATCAGGTAGAGGCGGTGAACGCCCGTGGTCGTCTCCTCGGTCACGCCGCGGATGCCGGCGGCGATGCGCGTCCAGCGCTGGCCGTCCTGCTTGACCGAGCGCTCGAGGATCTTGAGGAACTCGCCCCAGTCCTCGCCGTCGTTCTTCTTCGCGGCGGGCACCTTCTTCGCCTTTTCGAACTCGGCGCCCTTGTGGACCATCATCGTCGCGTCGCCGCCGTCGTCGAGCAGCATGTTCGGGCCGCCGCCGTCGGGCCAGAGCAGCGCGCGCTCGGTGCACCACCAGTACTCCTCGAGCGTCTCGCCCTTCCAGGCGAAGACCGGCACGCCCTTGGGGTTCTCGATCGTGCCCTTGCGGCCGACGGCGACCGCGGCCGCGGCGTGGTCCTGCGTCGAGAAGATGTTGCACGAGGCCCAGCGCACCTCGGCGCCCAGATCGACCAGCGTCTCGATCAGCACCCCGGTCTGGATGGTCATGTGCAGCGAGCCGGAGATGCGCGCGCCCTTGAGCGGCTTCTTGCCGCGGTACTCGTCGCGGATCGCCATCAGGCCGGGCATCTCGTGCTCGGCGAGCTCGATCTCCTTGCGGCCCCAGGTGGCGAGGGAGAGGTCCTTGACCTTGAAGTCGACAGCGGTCTTCTGCGCGGGGGATGCCATGGTTGCTTCTTCGGTGGGTTGGCGGGGAGTCCCGGAGGAAAAGACTAGCCGATGGCGCGGCGTCAGGCGGCGCCGCGCGGCCGGCTCAATCGAAATGCAGCGTGCGCACGCCGAGGATCTCGACCGGAAGAGGTCCGGAGGGCAGGGCGATCGTCGCGACCTCGCCCGGACGGCGGCCGAGCAGGCCGGCCGCCAGCGGAGCGCGGTACGAGACGACGTGCTCGCCGCGATCGGTGTCCCAGGGGCCGAGGATCGTGATCTCGTGCTCGCTCTTGGCCTGCTGCTCGCGGTAGCGCACGACGGTGCCCGGCGAGACGGTGTTCTCGGAGAGGATCGCGTTCTCGATCAGCTCGACGTTGCGCAGCTCCTGCTCCATCTCGGAGGCGCGCGAGGTCAGGTTGCGCTGCTCCTCGATCGCCGCTTCCCACTCGGAGTTCTCCGAGAGATCGCCCAGCGCCGCGGCCTTGCCGATCGCGTCGGTGTTGGCGGGGATCTTGACCTCCATCAGGTGGCGCAGCTCGGCACGGCGCTTCTCCAGGCCGTGCTTGGTCGACCAGATGCGGCCGTCGTCCCAGAAGTGCTTGGCCGGAGCCGAGCGCGAGGGCGAGGCGGCCACCGAGCGCGTGATGATGTCGGTGAAGACCGAGTCGATGTCCTCGTCGCTGCCGCGCTGCAGCGTGCGCTGCAGGCTGAGCAGCGCGTCGTGGTCCGCGCCCGCGAGCAGGCGCGAGAGCAGCGGCTCCTTGCCCTTGGTCAGGAACTCGGAGAGGCGCGTCTGCGCGCGCAGCAGGTTCGCGTCCTGCCTGCGGTTGACGAAGAGGTAGGTCGCCAGCGCGAGGAACGAGCCGGCGCGGTAGATCGGCGTGCCGAAGTCGCCGGGGAGCTTGCCGGCCTCGTGCAGCCGCGCCAGCGCGATCAGCACGTCGGGCGCGCGCATCGGCCGCGTGAGCAGCTCGCGGTACTGCACCCCGAGCTCCTCGCGCTTGCCGGCCGCGGCCAGCGCGTCGACCAGCGCGCGCGCCATGCCGCCCGGCGCGAAGTGCAGGTTGCGCACGCCTTCCTCGGCCCAGCGCTCGCCGTAGACGTCCTGCAGCGCCTGCACGCAGCGCTCCTGCTCGCGCGCGCCCGGGAGCGCGGCGAACAGCTGCCACAGCATCGGCGGCTTGGTCGTGTCGGCCGGCGCCGGCTGCGCGGCGGCGGCGCGCAGGCACTCGACCAGCTCGGGCGGGCTCTCCTTGCGCTCGTCGCGCAGGAGCATCCAGGCCGCGAGCGCGGTCGGGTTGGTGGCCTTGACCTCGCGCGCGCGGGACTCGAGCGCCTCGAGCAGCACGGCACGCATGCGCTCGTCCTTGGCGCCGGCGAGCTGATCGCGCACGCGCGTCAGCACGTGGTTGAGCGTCGGCAGATTGAGCATCTGCGCGCGCATGTCCTGCCACGGATCGGAGGCCGAGTGCAGGAGCTGCACCTCGCCCTTTGCCGCGCTGCCCGTGACCTTGAACCACTCCGAGGTCTCCGCGAGCTTGCGCGCCTTGCGCCAGAAGCCCGAGAACGAGGAGCCCTCGATGCCGATCTGCATCAGCGCGTTCTTGATCGAAGCATTCGTCGCGCGGCCCTGGTGCCGCACGAGCACGGCCTTGAGCACGTCGAGCGGGTCCTCGCGGATCGCCTTGCGCAGCGCGTCGGGATCGCGGAAGTGGCGCGCGCGCAGATCCTCCTCGGGCAGCGGCTCGAAGATGTCCATCGCCGCCGCGAGCGGGAAACGGTCGCGCCGGCCCTTGGCGAAGCGCACCACGATCTCGCCCGGATCGACGATGAGCTCCTCGATCTCGCCGACGCCCCAGCCGCCGCCGTGGTAGATCAACTTGCCGGCCTCTGGAACCCGATCAGGCGCTCGAAGCACGACCACGCGCGGCGGCCGTCCATGTTGTCGGGGCGCAGGCCCGAGATCTCGACGTACCTCGGCCACCACGGCTCCAGGGCCAGGCCGCTGGCGTGTTTCGAAGAGCGAGCAGGATCTCGTTAGTGCCGCCGCCTGAACGGCAGTGCCAAGAACGCCGCGGCCTCGGCGGGCGATGTCCTTGCCGAGCTTCTGCTGCTCGCGCACGGTCGGCAGACAGCGCCAGCGCTTCTTCTCGCCAGCAGGCACTGAGGCCGCAGCAGCTCGTCGACGGGGCCCGAGGACTTCATCAGCTCGCTCCAGGCCTGGTCGAACTCTTGCCACTTCTCTTGGGAGACGAGGAGGGTGAGGCTCATGTGGGGACTCCGAAATCGGGCTGGGCTGACGCGAACGCCCTCGCGGAGCCGGGGGGCTGCGCGGCAAGGCGAGGCCAGGCAAGATGCCGATTTCAGGCCATGATCAGTGCCGGAGCGCTCGAGGACCCGGAGCGGGATCGCTCAGTCGACGGCCAGGAGCGCGCCCTTGAGGTAGCGCGAGCGGGTGAAATCCGGCCGCTGGGGATGGTCCGGCCCGGCGCCGAGCACGGCCAGGAGCCGCACCTCGCGGCCGGCGCGCCGCGCCGAGTGGAAGACCATGCCCAGGAACGTCGGCAGGTCGAGCGAGCCGGAGCAGGAGAAGGTCGCCAGCAGCCCGCCGGGCCGCACGCAGGCGAGGGCCAGCGTGTTGAAGTCGCGGTAGCGCACCAGGCCCGCGTCCAGCTGCGCCTTGTTGGTGATCAGCTTGTGCGGATCGAGCACGACCAGCGAGGGCTGCTCGCTCGAGGTCTTCTGCGCGCGCAGGAAGTCGAAGGCGTCGGCGTGGACGAAATCGACCTTGAGCTGGTTCGCCTGCGCGGCGCGCTGCGCGCGCGCGAGCACCACCTCGTCGAGGTCGACCGCGCGCACGCGCCGGGCGCCGGCGTGCGCCGCGTTGAGCGCGAAACCGCCCAGATTGCAGCACAGATCGAGCACGTCCGCCCCGGCGGCGTAGCGCGCGACCAGGGCGCGGTTCTCGCGCTGGTCGCAGAACCAGCCGGTCTTGTGGCCGTGCGCCGGGAGGACGGGGAAGCGCAGCCCGTTCTCCTGGATCCAGACCTCCTCCGGCGCGGGCTCGTCGTCCTCGGGCTCGAAGCCCTCCGAGCTGCGCGCGCTCTTGGGCACGCGGTGGTAGACGGGGAAGCCGGGGTAGAGCTCGTTGAGCGACGAGCTGATCTCGGCGCGCAGCTTCCAGAACCCCAGCGCGTGGTACTCGCACACGAGCGCGCTGCCGAGTCGGTCGACGACCAGGCCCGGCAGGTCATCGCCCTCGGCGTGCGCGACGCGGTAGGTGTCGGTCGACTCGGGCAGGCGCAGGGTCTTCTTGCGCAGCCGGTCGGCGGAGGCGAGGCGGCGCAGCAGGAACTCGCGCAGGTTGCGCAGGTCGCTGCGCTTGCCGCGCGAGACCAGGCGCATGCGGATGTCGGAACGCGAGTTGAAGATCGCGTGGCCCACGAAGCGCCCCGAACGGTCCTCGACCTCGACCAGCGCACCGTCCTCGGGAGGATCCTGGGGCATCGTCACGGTGCGGGCGTAGATCCAGGGCCCCGAGGGCAGCTCGTCGGTGTCCAGTCGAACCGTGGGATGGAGGTCGGGCATGGGCAAGCTTTATAACCTCCTGCAGTCCCCGGACACCCGATCGCATGCTCCACGCCCTGCTGCTCCTCGAGAAGATCGCCCTGGTCGGGGGTCTCGTGCACTCCCTCGTCCCCGGACAGGCGCCGCATCCCGCGACGATCCTGCTCGACCGCGGGTTGATCGAGGCCGTCGGCCCCGACGTCAAGATCCCGGCCGACGCGCGGCGCGTCGACGTCACCGGCCTGCACATCGTGCCGGGCCTGATCGACGGCATGGTCAGCTTCGATCCGGACTACGACCGGCTCTACCTCTCCAACGGCGTCACGTGCGTGCGCGAGACGGGAGCAAACCTGACGCAGATCGTCGCCGAGCGCGACACGCTGGCGCGCGAGCGCAATCCCGGCCCGAGCCTGTGGATCGCCGGTGCGGTGATCGACGGCAACCCGCCCGCGACGCGCAGCGCGACGGTGATGGTCAGCGCCGACGAAGCCGAGGAGAAGGGCAAGCGCCTGATCGATCCCGAGGCGCCGTTCCACATCGACTACTTCTCGACCTTCGTCGGGCTGCCCGAACCGGCGTGGCGCAAGCTGATCGAGCTTGGCCACGCGCAGCAGCGGCCCGTGCAGCTCTGGGGCCCGCTGCCGCGCGGCATCACGCTCGAGCAGGCGCTCGCGGCGGGGCAGGACGGCCTGTTCCACCTCGACGCGCTCCTGCCGCCCGGCAAGGACTGGAACCAGATCAGCGACGAGGAGCTCGCCGCGATCGCGAAGCGGGTCGGCCAGTCGAAGCTCGCGGTGACGCCGACGCTCGCGCTGTACGCCAAGCGCCTGATCGCTCCGCCCGAGAACGCGCCCCAGCTCGCCTACCTCGGGCCGATCCAGGTCGCGATCTGGCTCGCCGACCGCGAGAAGCGCCGCGCGTTCTTCACGACGAACCCCGACAAGGTCGCGGAGGGCGCAGCCGCGTTCGGGAAGCAGGCCAAGCTCGTGCGGCTCCTGCACGAGAACAAGGTCGCGCTCGTTCCCGGCAGCGGCTCGGGCCTCGCGCCCTGGCTCTTCCCCGGAGAGGCGCTGCTCGACGAGCTCAGCCTGTGGGTCGCGAGCGCGGGGTTCAGCCCGAGCGAGGCCGTGCGCGCCGCGACGCAGGCGAGCGCGCAGAGGCTGGGCATGTCCGCTCAGCGCGGCACGCTCGAAGCGGGCAAGAGCGCGGACCTGGTGATCACCAAGGGCGATCCCGAGGTCGATCTCAAGCTCTACCACCAGCCCGAGTACGTCGTCGTGCGCGGGCGCGTGCTCTCGGCGGCGGAGCTCGAGGCGTTGCGCGGCGATCTCGAGGCGCGCCAGAAGCGGCTGCAGACGCTCTGCTTCCAGCCGCTCCAGCTGCCCGCGCCCAGCGCGCCGGCCGGCGAGCTCGTGCTCTCGGGCATGGTCGAGACGCGCTACGCGGGCCAGCGCATCTCCGGCGAGCGCTTCGCCGTCGGCCGCATGAGCGACGGCACGCTGGTGTTCAGCACGCACATGCTGACCTTCGGCTCGGCGTCGACCGCGGACACGGAGTGCGACGTCGTGCAGAAGGTGCTCGACGGCCGGCTGATCGAGCTCGGCATGACCGTCACGAGCGGGCCGCGCGTCGTGACGATCCAGGGCACGCTCGCGGGCGGACAGCTCAACGTCGAGTCGCGCCTCAACGGCGTCTTCCAGAAGAGCGACCACGTGCGCGAGCGCGTGCCCTTCGTCGAGTTCGGCAGCGTCGCGACCGACCTGATCCTCGGGCAGAGCGTGCAGCCGAGCACGTTCACGGCGCTGTTCCTGCAGGACTTCGACCTGTGCCGGGGCGAGTTCATGCTGGCCGTCGAACCGGAGACCGGCCGCCACCTCGTGCGCTCGGTGATCGGCGGACGCGTGGTCGACTACGCCGCCGACGGCGCGCCCAAGACCTGCATCTACGAGAGCGGCCGCGGCGACCTGACGCGCACGCTGCTCGAGGACGTGCCCGTGGGCGCCGGGCTGCCGGTGCCGAAGAAGCAGAACCCGCCCGCAGCGCCGGCCGGCGATCCGGCGAAGAACGGCGCGGGCGCACCCGGCGCCACGAAGCCGGGTCCGAAGTAGTGCTCGCGATGCAGCCCGGAGCGCGCTTCGCGACGAGCGAGAACCTCGACGTGCCCGTGGCGCGCGCGGGCGAGTTCGCGCCGCTCCCGATCGGCCCCCTGCGCGTCTGGCCGCCGGTCGTGCTCGCGCCGATGGCGGGCGTCACCAACCTGCCCTTCCGCAGCCTGTGCCGCGAGTACGGCGCTGGCCTGTACGTCTCGGAGATGATCACCGCGCGCGCCTGGATCCTCGGCAACCGCCGCACGCTGCTGCTCGCCTCCAGCGGCGCCGACGAGAAGCCGCGCAGCGTGCAGATCTACGGCAGCGATCCGCGCGACGTCGGCGAGATGACGCTGGGCCTGGTCGAGCAGGGCGTCGACCACCTCGACCTCAACTTCGGCTGCCCCGTGCCCAAGGTGACGCGCCTGGGCGGCGGCAGCGCGATCCCGCTCAAGCCGCGGCTGCTCGCGCGCATCCTGCGCGCCGCCGTCAAGAGCGCGGGCCGCGTGCCGGTGACGATCAAGGTGCGCAAGGGCATCGACGAGACGCTGACGACCTGCTTCGACGCGGGTCGCGTCGCAGAGGAGGAGGGCGCCGCCGCGATCGGGCTGCACGCGCGCACCGCGGCGCAGCTGTACTCGGGGCAGGCCGACTGGAACGCGATCGGCGAGCTCAAGGCGCGCCTCTCGATCCCCGTGCTCGGCAACGGCGACGTGTGGGAGTGCTGGGACGCGCTGCGCATGCTGCGCCAGACGCGCTGCGACGGCGTGATCGTCGGACGCGGCTGCCTGGGCCGGCCGTGGCTGTTCCGCGAGTTGGCCGAGTGCTTCGCGGGGCGCGAGCCGCAGGCGCCGCCCAACCTGGGCGCGATCGTCGCGCTGATGGAGGAGCACGCGCGGCGTCTGGTCGCCTTCTTCGGCGAGCGCGAGGGCATGCTGCACATGCGCAAGTGGTGCGCCTGGTACACGAAGGGCTTTGCCGGCTCGGCCGCCGTGCGCGCCGCGCTGGCGCGCATGGAGACGCTCGAGGACATGCGCCGCGAGCTCGCGCGCCTGGACGCGAGCGAGCCCTTCCCGCTCAACGCGCTGCGCGCGCACCGCGCCAAGGGCTCGCGCTCGCAGCGCGTGGCCCTGCCCGAGGGCTACCTCGACGCGCGCGACGACGACACACCGCCGCGCTCCGCGCACGACGCGCAGGAGCTGGCGGAATGGGAACAGTCCTTGTCCGGTGGTTGAGGAGGAACGACCGATGCTGCGTGCCCTGATGTCCGTGCTCGTCTCGCTCGTGCTGCTCGCGTGCGCCGGCTGCCGCTTCGGGAGCTCCGCGCCCGACGTGCGCGGCTACACGCTCGTCTACCTGAAGACCGGCGCGAAGACGCAGCTCTCCAAGGAGGAGAGCCAGACGATCTTCGCCGGCCACTTCGCGAACATGACGCGGCTGGCCAAGGAGCGGAAGCTCCTGCTCGCCGGGCCCTTCGGCAAGCCCAAGCACGACGAGGCGCTGCGCGGCCTGTTCGTGCTGGCGACCGACGATCCGAACCAGGCGCGCGCCTGGGCCGAGACCGATCCGGGCTTCCAGGCGCAGGTCTTCACGCTCGAGTACCACCCGCTCGCGACGCAGGCCGCGCTGCACGCGCTGCTCGCACAGGAGCTCGCGCGCATGGACGCCGACGAGAAGGCCGACCGCCATCCCGAGCCGGGTGCGAACGGGCGCAGCTACGTGCTGCTGACGGCCGAGAAGGGCGCCGCGATGGAGCGCGAGCTCGCCGGCCAGCCCTTCGCGCTGCTGCACGGCCGCCTCGACGGCGGCACGGGCTGGGCGATCCTCGACGCGCAGGATCCCAACGCCGCCGCCGAGCTGATCGGCGTCTCGCGCGAGAAGATGGGCGCGATCGAGCTCGACGCCTGGTTCGCGACGCGCGGGCTGGAACAGCTGCCGACGCTGGTCGACTGACGGGCGGCGCACACGCAACGGCCGCGCTCTCGAGCTTCCAGCGCGGCTGGAGTGCCGACGCGCGGGCAGACCGTGACCGCCGCCATGCTCGAGCTCGTCCCCCGAAATCCCTCGTCCTTCGCGAGCTCGCCGCGCGCGAGCTCGCTACCGTGTCACGCTCCTCGTGCAGCCCTCCTTCGACAGCCGCATCGTGATCGTCGGCGCCGGCGCCGCGGGCTTGTGGGCCGCCGGCCGGGTCGCGCGCGCGCTCGGAGCTGCATCCGCACGAGGAGCGGGCGCCGCGAGCGAACGTGCGAGCATCCTTCTGCTCGAGAAGACGCCGCGCGCGGGCTCGAAGGTGCTCGCCTCGGGCGGAACGCGCTGCAACCTGACGACGACGCTCGGTCCCGTCGAGGCTGCGAAGCTGTTCGGGCAGAGCGGCGAGCGCTTCCTCAAGCACGCCTTCCGCGCGCTGCCGCCGCTCGCGGTGCGCGAGCGCTTCGCCGCGCTCGGCGTTCCGACCGAGGAGGCGCCGCTGGAGAAGGTCTTCCCCGTCAGCGGCCGCGCGGTCGACGTGCGCGATGCGCTCGAGCGCGACGCCCGCGAGGCCGGCGCGCGCATCCTCTTCGAGTGCGGCGTGCAGAGCGTGCAGCGCGCCGAGCACGGCTTCGTGCTCGAGCTGGCGAGCGCCGCGAGCGCGCCCGACGCGCAGGGTGCACGGAGCGCACCGCCGGCCCTGGACCTGGCGGACACGGCGGGAACGGCCGAGGCAGCGCGCGCTGCACGAGCCACCACGGCCACGAGCGCGAGGCCCCCCGCTGCGGCGCGCTTGGCCCCGGCCGTGCGCGAGATCCACTGCGAGCGCCTCGTGCTCTGCCCCGGCGGCAAGAGCTACCCCAAGACCGGCACCACCGGCGACGGCTACCGCTGGATCGCTGACCTCGGCCTGCCGCTGGTCGAGCCCGTGCCTGCGCTCGTGCCGTTGACCAGCCCCGAGGCCTGGGCGCGCGAGCTGACCGGCATCGCGCTGCAGAACGCCGAGGCGCGCCTGGTCGACGCCGAGCGCCGCGTGCTCGCGAAGCGCCGTCGACCGCTGGTGTTCACGCACCACGGCGTGTCGGGTCCCGCGGCGATGGACCTCTCGGTGCATGTCGCGCGCGCGAGAGCGAGCGCGCTGCGCCGCAGGGAGACGCCGCCCTGCTTCACACTCGAGCTCGATCTCGCGCCCTCGATCGAGCGCGAGAGGATGCGCCTGCTCCTGATCGAGGCCGCCGGCAAGCCCGGCAACCCGGTGCTCGGCCGCGCGCTGGGGGAGTTGCTCGTCGCCAACGGCGCCGAGCCGCTCCCGCGCCGCCTCTTCGCGCGCATCGCCGCGCAGGCGGGGGTCGATGTCGACGTGCGCGCGAACGGACTGGACAAGGAGCGGCGCCACAACCTCGTCGAGTCGATCAAGTCGTTCGCGGTGCTGATCGACGGCACGCTGGGCTGGGACCAGGCGGAGGTGACGAGCGGCGGTCTCGCGCTCGACGCCGTCAACCCGGCGACCATGCAGGTGAAGGGGATCGAGGGCTTGTTCGTCTGCGGCGAGCTGCTCGACCTCTGCGGCGTGATCGGCGGCCTGAGCTTCCAGAGTGCCTTCGCGACGGCGGAGCTCGCGGCGCGGGCGGTCGTGTCCTAGGGCACACCCGCCCAGTCCGGGCGCTGCTCGATCTGGTACTCGAGAAGATAGAGCTGCAGGTGCCGGACGTGCTCCAGCGTGTGCAGCCCGAACTCGAGCCGGAACATGTACAGCGCTTCGCCCTCGGAGGCGTGGATCCAGCGCCATTCCGCCGCGCGGAGGTCGTGTGCGATGCTCGCGATGTCGTCGATCGCGTCGCCGACCAGATACGGCTTGGGCTCCGCGACCTCCGTCGTGACCCGATCGAGCTGGTTGTAGAACCCGAAGTCCGGGAAGCGCCGGCACGCGAGGGCGCGGAGCTCCCTCTCCCGCTCGAGGAAACCGCCCCTGGGCCATGCGTCGGCCTCCGTGCCCAACTCGGCGTACCTGGCTGCTGCGTGATAGGCCCACGCCAGCCGATCGAGCGCGCGGATCAGCTGGCACCAGTTCTCGTACTCACTCCCGCGGTCGTTCTCGAGCAGGTCGAGGAACTCGCGGACGGCCGCGCGAATCTCGGCCGGCGTCATTCGTGTTCCGTGCTCATCTCTAATTGCGTCCTTCCCGCTCACCCCGGATCGCGTCTTTCGCGCTCACCCCGGATTGCGTCTGCTCATTCCGGATTGCGATTCTATCGACCGGTGGCGATCGTCCCAAACGCGCCGCGCGGCACCTCGCTCTCGCGCAGCAATCCGTGGCGCCGCCAGCCGATCTCGAGCAGCCAGGTTCGCGCGCGGCGCCAGAGTCCTCCCGCGGAGTTGGGGCCCGAGCCGTCGCTCCCGCCACTTGATTGGGCGGAGCCCGCGACGCGAGAGCCCTTCGCCTTGTGTCGCAGCTCACCGACCGCCTCACCGACCCCATCCCACCCGTCGAATTCCCTGCCCGTCGAGCACGGATCCGGCCCGCGCATCCACAGGCCGTGCTTGCGCGCGTTCTGCAGAACGTAAAGCAGTGCGTTGCGCACCTCGCGCGGCGTTCGCAGTTCACGCTCGTGGAACCGGTCCGCGAGGATGCAGCCGCAGCGCCCCCAGAGTCGGTTCAGCGCTCGCGCGAGGCGCACGAGCAGGCCGCGCATCCCGGCAGAGAGCGCCTCGCGGTCGTCGGCCTCGACGATCAGGTGCACATGGTTCGACTGGATCGAGTGGTGCACGACCTGGAAGTCGGGCCGCTGCGATCGAGCGAAGGCCTCGCGCACGACGGCGAGCTCCAGCGCGTTCCTCAGGCTGCGCAGCCCCGGCACGAGCCGGCTCGTCACCTGCACCGGGAATCGCCTCGCGTGTGCGGCGCGCGAACGGTGAGCGACGCGAGGACGATCCGCCGTGCGCTTTCGTCCAGCGCCAGGGCGAGCCCCGCCCCAGGCGCGAAACGGAAGCGTCTCTTGCTGTGGAGACCGTGAGCCTCGCCTGCGGCTCGACCCTGAAGTCTGCTGCGCAGTGGCGGTCGCTCGTTCAGTCGCTCGTTCAGTCGCTCGTTGGGTCGCTCGTTCGGTCGTGTGTCCGGTCGTGTGTCCGGTCGTGTGTCCGGTCGTGTGCAGCCGTGCCTTCACTCCCGCGCTCACACTCTCACCACCTCGTGCGCACTGCTTCTCGCGCTTGCCTCGTCGGCGCGGTGACATCTCTCCACCTCGCGGCACGCGGTCTTGCATCGTCAGGTCCTCCATATCAGAGACGCTCGAAGCTCACGAAGGTCGTCGCAGTTGCAGCAAGATTTGTGAAGGTGCACCGATGTGTGCGCGACCCAGTCCTTCGCCTGGGACTTGATTGGGCGGAGATCGCGAAAAGACGCGACCAACTGCGCGATGCGAAGGCGCTCGACGAGGAAGCTCAGCCGAGGTTGTGAGCTCGATGAGGAATCTCAGCCCAGGTCGTGAGCTCGACGCGGAAGCGAGGCCCTCGTTCGATCAGCGACTACCTCCACGCCCGGCGTCTCGAGCGCACGTCGCGCCTGTGACCGAGGGTTGATTGGGCGGAGATCGCAAGAAGTTGCGAGCAACTGCACGATGCGAAGGCGCTCGATGAGGAAGCTCAGCCGAGGCCTTGAGCTCGACGCGGAAGCGAGGCCCTCGTTCGATCAGCGACTACCTCCACGCCCGGCGTCTCGAGCGCACGTCGCGCCTGTGACCGAGGGTTGATTGGGCGGAGATCGCAAGAAGTTGCGAGCAACTGCACGATGCGAAGGTGCTTGATGAGGAAGCTCAGCCGAGGCCTTGAGCTCGACGCGGAAGCGAGGCCCTCGTGCGATCAGCGTCTACCTCCAGGCACGGCGTCTCGAGCGCACGTCGCGCCTGTGACCGGGAGTTGATTGGGCGGAGATCGCGAACACGTGTGGTCGCGTGAGCGATGTGCTGGCTCATGGTCGCTCCTGGAAGCGCAAGCCGGACGAGCCCAGCGGCACACCACTCTTGGGGATCGCCGCCTGCAGGATCGAACGCGCCGCGCCCCACGCGGGCTGCAGCGTCGTGTCCGTGACGGGTTCCTCCCCGGGGCCCCAGACAACCTCGAACGGGCTCTGCTCGGCCGCGAGGTAGAGGACCCGCGATCGGATCAGGACTCCGTGACGTGTGACGCGCTGGGGGAGTTGCTCGAGTGCGCGTTCGAGTCGATCGACGACGCGCTGCACCTCGTCGCTGGTGATGTGGCCGATCGAGTACGGCGCTCCGCCTCGCGGCAGGCCACTGGAGCTCCAGACGACGGTCCCATCACTCCACAGTGCGACGTCGACCGGATGCAACTCCGCGCTGCTCGGGAGCCGCTCCACCTCGGCGCAGGCATCTCCGGTCCACAGGCCCGCCAAGCAGGGTTCGCCGGAGGTCGGATGCAGGGGCAGGCGCTCTGCCTGACCGTGGGCGCCTGACTTGCGACACGCTTGGAGACCGAGCACAGCCATCACGCTCACGAGCGCGATCCCCAGCGGCCATCCCCACACGAAACGCGGCGCGGAACTCGTCCGCGCCGCGAACCATCCTCGCCGGAGCCGGGCCGTGCGCTGCGCTCGCGGTTCGTGCACGGCTCGGGCTCCCTTCGCGCGTCGGGCGTTACACCCCGACGAGCTCCTTCTCCAGCTTCTCGTTGTACTTGCCGTAGCGCGCGGCGCTGTTCAGCTTGGCGCGCGCGGCGAAGGCCTTCTGGCCGGCGGCGACGTTCTTCGGGTCGCCCTTCCAGGCCTTGAGCGCCTCGTCCTGCAGCGCGCGGCCGTAGGAGAAGCTGAGCTGCCAGGGGTGCGGGCCCATCTGGTTCATCGCGTTGAGGTTCGCGGTCGCCTGCGGGCTGGACTGGCCGCCGGAGAGGAACACGATTCCCGGCACGGCGGCGGGGACGGTGCGGCGGAAGCAGTCGATCGTCGCGGCGGCGATCTCCTGCGCGCTGTTCTGCTTCTTGCAGCCCTTGCCGGCGATCACCATGTTCGGCTTCAAGAGCATCTGGTCGAAGCGCACGTCGAGCGCGGAGAGCTGCTGGAAGACCTCCGTCAGCGTCCACTCGGTCACCTCGAAGCAGCGCTCGAGCGTGTTGTCGGCGTCCATCAGCACCTCGGGCTCGACGATCGGGACGATGTTCGCCTCCTGGCACAGCGCGGCGTACATCGCGAGGCTGTGCGCGTTGACGGCGATGCACTTGCACGAGGGGATGTTCGCGCCGATCGTGATCACCGCGCGCCACTTCGCGAAGCGCGCGCCGAGCGCGTGGTACTCCTTCAGGCGCTCGCGCAGGCCGTCGAGGCCTTCGGTCATCTTCTCCTCGGGCGAGCCGGGCAGCGCGAAGGCGCCCTTGTCGACCTTGATGCCCGGGATCGAGCCGGCCTTCTCGAGGATCTTCACCAGCGGCGTGCCGTCCTTGGCCTTCTGGCGAATCGTCTCGTCGTAGAGGATCACGCCGCTGATCGAGTCGCCGAAGCCGGCGGTCGTGAAGAGCAGCTCGCGGTAGGCGCGGCGGTTGTCCTCGGTGTTGGCGAGGTTGATGCTCTTGAAGCGCTTCTCGATCGTGCCGGTCGATTCGTCGGCGGCGAGGATGCCCTTGCCGGGGCGACGAGGGCCTGGGCGATCTGCTGGAGGGTGGTCATGGCGTTGGTTCCTGAGGTCGTGGGGTGCGCGAGCGGTCGGGTTCGAAGGATCTGCCCGCGGAGCGGGCGCGAGAGGCCGGGCCGTCGGCTCAGCGTCCCGTGGTCGATGGATCAGCGTCCAGTGGTCGATGATTCGGCAAGCTTCCGGAACGCGCCGAACTCCTCCAATGCGGCGAGCACCGTAGCGCGCACGGCGCGCGCGTCGGAGACGAGCGTGTCGCGGCGCAGCTCGGCCGCCTTCCACAGCTCGGGGTTCTCGCGGCCCTCGCTCACGAGCGCGTCGACGAACTCCTTCCAGCGCGAGGAGGGCGGCAGCGTGTGCGCGAGGTCGGCGGGCGTCGAGCGCGCCTTCTCCCAGGCGAGGTGCAGGTTCTCGCGCAGGCCGCCGTAGCTGCCGAGCTCGGGCTGGCCCTCGAGGAAGGTCAGCGCGAAGGCGTGGCGCAGCGCGCGGTGGCGGCTGGCGGAGCGGAAGATCGCGCCGAGGCGGTCATAGAGCGGCTTCTGCGCGCTCACCGGCGCGCGGAAGCTCTTCCAGTCGTTCTCGACCTCGTGCAGGACGCCGAGCGTGTCGACGTCGGGCATCTCGATCTCGGCTCCCGACGACCAGGCGTCGAAGAGCGTGATGCCGGTGTAGACGTTGCCCGAGCGATCCGTGTAGGCGTGCGCGAACGCGGCGAGCGCCTTCTGCTCGGCACCATCGTCGAGCTCGCGTTCGACCAGCGCCTCGGCCAGGTCGAAGCCCGGCGCGTACCCGGCCAGCGCGTTGGCGAAGATGCGCGCGCGGTCGCCGGACGCGCTCGTGCGCAGGACCTCGCGCCGGCCGTAGTCGTAGCGGAAGGCGCTCTGCAGCGTGCGCGAGGCGTCGGTCGCCAGGAGCTCCTTGCGCGCGGCGGCAAGCTGCGGATCGCCCTCGGGGAGCGGCTTGCGCGGGATCGGCTGCTCGGGCGCGTGGACCGCGGATCGAACCACGCGGCGGGCCCCTCGAGCGCGAGCTCCTCGCCGCCGCGCTCGAGCCGGGAGACGAGGAACTGCACCAGGTCGTGCTGGAAGAGGTGCTGGTGGCCGAGCTCGAGCTCGACGTACTCGAGCAGTTCCTTCTGCTCCGTGGCCGAGAGCGCGGCGTAGGCGGACTGGGCGCGCTGGTCGAGAGCCGCGGGATCCTCGACCTTCGCCGCGGCGGGGGCGGGGGCCGTGACGGGGACCTGCGCGAGGACGAGCAGCGCTGCGGCGATCACGCGCCCAGGATGCCACGGCGCCGTGCGGGGCTCCAAGCCCGGAAAGAAAACGGGGGGCAACCACAGTGTGGCTGCCCCCCGACGTGGCAAAGGCCGGTCGCGGGTCGGGGGGGAGGTCCCTTCCCGGCCGGCAGGCTCGTCCAGTTGCCTGGTTCCGGACCCGACCTTCCCCGCGCGGGAGGCCGTTGTCGACCCTCCACCGGAGTGTTTCGCGCACCGCGGTCACCGCAATTCACGCGGTGCAACTCCGATCTCTAGAGTGCACGAGGGTCGCTGACTCTCCCGGAAGGTCGAGTCCGTTCCGAACCACCGAAATCTATCCCGCCGTCCGCGGCGAGGCGGGGCGAAACGAAAAAACGAGGCCTACTCCTCGGGCGCCGGGGTTCCGGCCGCGGCCGCGCCCCCGCGTCGGCCGCCGCGACGGCGCCGCCGGCCCCGGCGGCCCTGCTTGCGCGTTCGGCATCGAGCTCCTCCACGGGGGCCTGCGCGCGGCCTCGTGCCGCGCGCGCCAGCCCTCGTAGACGTCCCAGCCCTGGCCGCGCGCCGCCATGCGGATGCGGAAGAGGTCGAGCGCCTCGGGGAACTCGTCGCTGCGCAGGAACAGGAGCGGCCGGAAGCGGCGGCTGGCGGGCTGCGTGAAGCGCTTCTGGTGCAGGATCAGCCGCTTGGCGCGGCCTGCGCGACGCGCGCATGCGTCAGCGCGAGCGGATCGATCACCTCGCTGGTGACGATGGCGAGGTCGGGCGGCTCGCCCGCCAGCGTGCGCGTGCGCGGGTCGGCCTCGCGCTCGATCACGCGCAGCGCGAGCAGCGCCAGGCACACGGGCGTGCTCGGGACGTAGCCCTGGTGCACGTCGGCGTCGAGCGCCTCCATCAGGCGCCAGAACGTGTCGGCGCGCTCCTGGTCGGCGGCGTCGTCCTTGGATCCGAGGTAGGCGTCGACCTGCGGCAGGATCACCTGCAGCGCCCCGCAGGCGCGCAGCATGCGCATCGCGCCGAGCGCCGTGCCCGAGCGCATCAGGCGCAGGATCTCCTCGAGCACGCGCGGCGGAGCGGAGCGCGAGAGCGAGGGAGCGAGCGCGCACATCGCCTCCCAGGTCGGCTCGTCGATGCGGAAGCCCAGGCGCGTGGCGAACTTGACCGCGCGCAGGATGCGCACGGGGTCCTCGGCCAGGCGCACCAGCGGATCGCCGATCGTGCGCAGCAGGTTCGCCTCGAGGTCGACCAGCCCGCCGATGTAGTCGTGGATCACGTGCTCGATCGGGTCGAGGAAGAGCGCGTTGACCGTGAAGTCGCGCCGGCGCGCGTCCTCCTCGGCGTTGCCGTACTCGTTGTCCTCCGTGATCAGGAGGTCGTCAGGTTCGCCGCGCTCCTCGGGTTCCTCCGCGCCCTCGCCCTGCGCGCCGCCCTCGTCCTCGGGCGCCTCCTTGCCGAACGGATCGCGGCGGAAGGTGGCCGTCTCGATGATGTGCTGGCCGTAGTGGATGTGCACCAGGCGGAAGCGCCGGCCGATGATGCGGCCGTTCTTGAACAGGCGCTTGATCTGGCGCGGATGGGCGTCGGTGGCGACGTCGAAGTCCTTGGGCACGCGGCCGGATCATCGGGTCGCGCACGCAGCCGCCGACGAGGTAGGCCTGGTGGCCCGCGCGCGTCAGGCGCGAGATCACGCGCAGCGCGTCCTTGTCCAGCCGGCGCGGGTCGATCGAGTCGGCGCGCACGGAGCGCGAGGCGCTGCGCTCGGGCGAGCGGCGCGGGGGGATGTGAGGGCGGTCCTGCATCGAGGCGCGAGACTCTAGCGCTGCGCGTGCAGCGCGCCCAGTGGCCCCGCCACGCGCTTGCCCCTCGAGCGCTCCTCGGCTACCCTGCCGCACCCTCTGCGAAGGGCAGTAGCTCCAACGGTTAGAGCGACTGATTCCAAATCAGTAGGTTGCGGGTTCGAATCCCTCCTGCCCTGCCAGACCCCCCCGATCCAGCGACGGCTTTCGCACGACCGATGACATCCAGCGAGGAGAGCGACGTCGATCCGCCGCAGCCTGCACCCGGCGGCACCGAGGAAGCGCCGCCCGAGGACGAGGACCTCGCCGGGCGGCCCGACACGCCGGTGCCCTCGCTCGACGAGCTGCAGGCGGCGATGCAGTGGGCCTTCCAGGGCGAGGAGACGCTGCCCGGACTGCTCGAGAGCTACGCGCGCCACGCGCGCTTCGTGCTCGAGAAGAACCGCGAGGTCAACCTGACCGCGATCGTCGCGCCGCGCGAGGTCGCCGCCAAGCACTACCTCGACTCGTGGAAGGTCACGCGCTTCCTCGACTTCTTCGGCAAGAGCGTGCTCGACCTGGGCAGCGGCGCGGGCTTCCCCGGCATCCCGCTGGCGCTGGCGGAGCGCGAGGCGCGCTTCACGCTGCTCGACTCGACGCAGAAGCGCGTGGCCGTGATCGAGGAGGCGCTGCGCGAGTTCGGGCTCAAGCACGCCAGCGCCGTCTGGGCGCGCGGCGAGGACCACCTGGCGCGCACGCGCCACGACGTGGTGATGATGCGCGCGGTCAGCTCCGTGCGCGAGAACGTGCGCACGCTGCGCAAGGTGCGCCACTCGCTCAAGGACCTGATCATGTGGAAGGGCCCGTCCTGGTCGCGCGAGGTGCGCGCCGGCGAGCGCGAGGCCGAGCGCCTGGGCTTCCGCATGGACACCGTCTTCGAGTACGAGCTGCCCGGCGAGATGGGCAAGCGCGCCGTGCTGGTCTACCGCGCTCCCGGAAGCCAGGGGAAGTAGGAGCGCGCATGCTGGCCCTGGGCTGGCTCGGCTGGACGCTGATCGGCGCGGGCGTGCTGCTGCTCGCGCTGCTCGTGCTCTCGATCGCCTGCTATCCGCGCGACAACTCGTTCTAGCGCGGCGACGCTCGCGCTAGCGCGCGGCTTCCGCGGAGGTCGTCGTGCTGCTGCCCGGCAGGGCGGCGGCCGGCGCGTGCAGCACGACCTGCGTCGGGTAGGCGAAGTCGATGCGCTCGGACTCGAAGCGCTTGAGGATCGCGAAGTTGATCGCCTGCTGCGCGTCCATGAAGGTCTGGTAGTCGGGGTGCTGGACGACGTAGGCCACCTGAAGACCAGCGCCGAGTCGGCGAACTTCGCGAAGTGCGCGCGGTCGAAGCGCGTCTGCGGGGTCTTCTCGACGATCTCGCGCAGCATGGCGGGGACGCGGTCGAGCTTCTCGCGCGGCGTCTGGTAGGTCACGCCGATCGTGAACACCGCGCGGCGCTCCTGCAGGCGCTTGAAGTTGCGGATCCGGCTGTGCACCAGGTCCGAGCGTCTTGAGGCGCGCTGACGCTCTTGAGGCGCGCGGCCCGATCGACTGCTCGACCGTGCCGTTGAAGTCGCCGACGACGATCGCGTCGCCGACGACGAAGGGCTTGTCGAGCAGGATCGAGATCGAGGCGAACAGGTCGCCAGCACGTTCTGCAGGGCGAGCGCGACCGCGATGCCGCCGACGCCCAGGCCGGCGAGCAGCGTCGTGACCGGCTGCAGGAACGCGACCTGGATGACGAGCAGCCCGATCGTCGACCAGATCAGCGAACGGCCGATCAGGTTCAGGACGGAGACGCCGATCCTGCGGCCGGCGTCCTTGGTGTCGCCCCCGGTCGCCTTGTTGATGCCGTAGTCGAGCAGGCCGACGGCCCACAGCCCGGCCTGGATCAGGAGGACGAACGACAGGCCGCGGTGGAAGTAGTCGTCGGCCTTGTCCGGCAGCTCGAGGTAGATCGCCCCAGCCCAGACGCCGACCGCGAACAGCACGATCCGCCTCGTCCGCTTGACGAGGTCGATCAGCATGTCGTCGATGTCGGTCTGGGTCTTCTCCGCCAGCTTGCCGAGCCGGAAGACGATGAAGCGCTTGACCACGCCGAGGGCAAGGAACGTCGCGAACGCGACGCCGAGCGCGATCAACCACTCCGAGACGGGGTTACCCCAGATCAGCTTGTCCATGCGTGAGAGGATTGGTGCCCGGGGGGGGAGTCGAACCCCCAATGCCTTGCGGCACATGGACCTGAACCATGCGCGTCTGCCAGTTCCGCCACCCGGGCACGTTGGAAACGGGCGGGGACGATACGGTCCGCCCCGCCCGCGGTCAAGCACGATCTCAACCGGAGGTGATCGAAAGCCCGTCGACGATCGCGTAGGGGGCGCGCGCGCTGCCCGAAAGGCGTTCCTCGACCGTCGAGAGCCGCCGCAACTCGTGCAGCAGCCGGTAGAGGTTGCCCGAGAGCAGCATCTCGCGCACCGGGTGCACGGCGCGGCCGCCGTCGACCCAGCGCGAGGACTTCGCGACGCCCGAGAAGTCGCCCGAGGCGCCGTCGACCGTGCCCGAGAAGCGCTGCACGAACAGCCCGCGCCCGAAGGCCGCGAGGATGCGCTCGCGCGAGCCGCCCGGGCCGCCGCGCACGACGATCGCGTGCGCCCCGAGCGCGCACGCCGCGCGCGCCGCCGCTCGCGTGGCCGGTCGAGTTGCGCCCTCGACCGCGGCCGCGTAGCCGTTGTAGAGGTAGCCGGCGAGCGCGCCGCGCGTGACGATCGGGTAGGGCGCGGCGGGCTGGCCCTCGCGGTCGAAGCTGCCGCAGCCCGCGAGCGTGCGGTCGCGCGGATCGTCGAGGATCTCGAGGAGCCTGCTCGCGATGCGCGTCCCGAGCTTGCCCGCCAGCGGGCTGCGCCCGCGCTGGACGGCGATCGCGCTCGCGGCCGAGACCAGCGGCGCGACGAAGATGTCGAAGAACGCGTCGGGCGCGAAGAGCACGCGGCCGCGGTAGGACTCGCCGTGCGCCGCGCCGCGGGTTGCTCGAGCGCTCGCGCGACCTTGTCGGCCGTGCGCTCGAGCGCCGCCTCGAGCTCGTCGCGGCTGCGCACGAGCTCGCCCTCGTAGTGCATCCCGCCGACGTCCGCGCCGTCGACGGCGAGCGCCCCGATCGAGCAGGAGAACATGCAGTCGGACTCGGAGGCCTGCACGCCGCGCGTGGTCCAGATCGACTGCGTGGCGCGCACGAGCTCGACGCTCGCGGCGTCGACCGAGAGGCGCTTGTCCGCACCCGTGACGCGCTCGACGAAGCGCTTGCCGAGCGCCACGACCTCCTCGACCGGCAGCTCCGCGAGCGCGCGGTCGACGAGCGAGGCGCCGCGCGCGATCGGCCGCGGCGCAGGCAGCTTGTTGTGCGCGTCGGGCGGCGCGAAGCGCGCCAGCGCCAGCGCCTCGTCCGCGCAGCGCTCGAGCGCGCTGCGGTCGGCCTGGTTGGTCGAGGTGAAGCCCAGGCGCTGCTCGCGGAAGATGCGCAGGCCCAGCGAGGAGCCCTCGTCGACCTGCGCGAGCTTGAGATCGCCCTTCTCGAAGCGCACCGCGATCGTGCGCGTCTGCGAGCCGAAGACCTCGGCCTCGTCGGCGCCGCGCGCCTTGGCCGCGGCCGCGAGGTGCGCGCAGCGCGCGGAGAGCCGCCTGCGCTCGACCGCGGCCGGATCGAAGGACCGCGCACGGGGGCCGGGCTGGTCGTGGAGGCGCTCATCGGCGGCCTCCGACGAGCACGTGGCAGGAGAGCCACGGTCCGCCCGCATCGACCTTCGCGGGCTGGCCCTTGCCGCAGTGGCCCGAGCCGAGGTCCCAGCGGAAGTCCCGGCCGACGCCGTCGACGGTCTGCAGCACCTCGAAGGCCTGGCCCGAGATGTTGACGCCGCGCAGCAACTTCGTCTTCTTGCCCTTCTCGATCTTCCACGCCATGCGCGTGCCGAACATGAACTCGCCGTTGGAGTCGGCCTGCCCGTTCGAGGCGCCGTCGAGCAGGTAGCCGTCCTCGATGCGCGCGATCAGCTCCTCGAGCGTGCTCGTGCCCGGCGCGATGTAGGTGTTGCGCATGCGGATCAAGGGCTCGTTGTCGAACTCCCAGGCGCGCGCGTTGCCGGTCGGCTCGACGCCGCAGCGCGCGGCGCTCTCGCGGTCGTGCAGGTAGGAGCTCAGCACGCCCTGGCGGATGATCGTGGTGTTGCGCGTGGGCACGCCCTCGTCGTCGACCGCCAAGGTGCCGCCCGCGCCGTCGTGGAACTCGGAGGCGCCCGAGTCGCACAGCGTCACGAGCCCGCCCGCACGCGCGTCCCGAGCTTGCCCGCGGCGCAGGAGCCGGCCGCGACGAAGTCCGCCTCGACCGTGTGGCCGATCGCCTCGTGCGTGAGGAGGCCGACGATCGCCGGCGAGAGCAGCACGCGCACGCGCCCGCCCTCGGGGTAGCCCGCGTCGAGCAGGTCGACCGCCTGCTTCGCCGCGGATCTCGGAGAGCTCGGCCGCGCTCTTCTGGCGGAAGAGGCACTCCCAGCCGCCGGTGACGCCGACGAGCTCCGCGCCGCGCTGGATGTCGCCGGCCTTCTCGGCGACGGCGATCACGCGGGAACTCCGGGCGCACGAGCAGCGTCCAGGCCTTCGCGCCGTCGCTGGTGACGATGCCCTTCTCCTCGAAGACCTCGCTGTAGCTCGTGCTCGCGCTGCGGATCGAGCCCGAGGCGCCGCGCGTCTCCGCCTCGGTCTTCAGCGCGAGTTCGAGCAGCGATTCGGTGCTGCGCCCGGCCGCCTCGGCGACGCCCGGCGCCTCGAAGCGGCCGCGCGCGAGGGCCGTCGCGGCCGGCGGCACCGAACGCTCCTTGCGCGCGCGCTCGCGGCGGCGCGCGCCGCAGCCCGCGCGAGGTCGATCGCGCGCCGGATCGAGCCGGAGCTCGGCCCGGTCCGTGCTCGCGAAGCCCCAGCTGCCCGCCTCGTGCACGCGCACGCCGACGCCGGTGTGCTCGGTCGACTGCGCCGTGTCGACGCGGCCCTTCTCGACCGAGACGGCGCGCGAGCGCTTCCTGTGGTAGCGCAGCTCGACGAAGCCGCCTTCCTTGGTGCGCAACGCCTCGCAGAGCAGATCGGTGGGGTCCTGGGCCGGTGTTTCCATCACCGTCCAGGGTGGATGCGCGAGCGCCCGACTCAAGAGCGCGCTAAGCTCTCCTTCTTCCGATGGCCTCCGAAGATCCCAAACTGCGCCGCATCGCGGACAACCGCAAGGCGCGCTTCGAGTACGAGATCCTCGAGGAGCTCGAGTGCGGGATCGAGCTCACCGGCACCGAGGTCAAGAGCCTGCGCAACGGACAGTGCTCGCTGCAGGAGGCCTTCGGGCTGATCAAGCACCACCAGCTCTGGCTCCTGCAGGCGACGATCCCCGAGTACACGCAGGGCAACGTCCACAACCACATCCTGACGCGCGACCGCCGCCTCCTGGCGCACCGGCGCGAGATCCAGGCCTGGTTCGGCAAGGTGCGCGAGCGCGGGATGACGATCGTGCCGCTCGCGATCTACTTCCGCGGCGCGCGCGTCAAGGTGCTGATGGCGCTGTGCAAGGGCAAGAAGATGTACGACAAGCGCGAGGC
>JBGASC010000067.1:0-27341 GCA_044229935.1 Planctomycetota bacterium
CCGACCAACGTCGCGCGCTTCCTGCCCGCGATGGGCGAACGCGTCTACGCGACCGACGGGGAGTCGCTGGAGGTGTGCCTCTACGTCGCGAGCGAGGCCGACCTCGTCGTGCGCGGCACGAAGGTGCACGTGAAGCAGGAGACGCACTACCCCTACGACGGCCGCGTGCGGTTGAGCGTGCACCCGGAGCGTCCGCTCGAGTTCGCCGTCGCGCTGCGCATCCCGGGCTGGTGCACGAGCCTGTTCGAGACGAGGCCGCGCGGCTGCACGAGCCAGAGCGCGCCCGAGGGCCGGACGCTGGGGCCGGGCTGGCGCACGTTCGTGCGCGACTGGTCGAAGGACCCGGTGGTCGAGCTCGAGTTCGGCCTGCCCGTGCGCCGGACGCACGCCGACCCGCGCGTCGCCGCGGACCAGGGACGCGTCGCGCTCGAACGCGGACCGCTCGTGTACGCCTTCGAGGGCGTCGACAACGGCGGCGCCCTCTCGAAGCTGGTCCTGCCGGCGGACGCGAAGGTCGAGCCCTCGCCGCTCTTCGGCGGGACGACGCTCGTCCGCGCGGGAGCGTGGACCGCGATCCCGTACTGCTTCTGGGCCAACCGCGGCAAGAGCCCGCTCGCGGTCTGGATTCCCGAGAGCGAGGAGGTGGCGCGGCGCGCCGCCGACAAGAGCGTGCTCGGCGCGAACGGCGCGAAGCTCTCGGCCTCGCACTGCTGGCACACCGACAGTGTCGCGGCGATCGCCGACGGCAGGCTGCCCGTGAGCTCGCACGACGAGTCGATCCCGCGCCAGACCTTCTGGGACCACCGCGGCACGCACGAGTGGCTCGAGATGGAGCTCCCCGCCGCGCGCGAGCTGCACGGCGCGCGCGTGTGGTGGTTCGACGACACCGGCCGCGGCTCGTGCCGCGTGCCGAAGTCCTGGCGCCTGCTCGTGCGCGAGGGCGAAGGCTGGAAACCGGTCGCGGCGGACTACCCGGTCGTGCTCGACGGCTGGAGCGAGGCGCGCTTCGGAGCGCTCACGAGCTCCGTGCTGCGCCTGGAGGTCGAGCTCGCGCCGGGCGTCTCGGGCGGCGTGCTGGAGTGGGAGCTCGAATGAGCGACGCGGCGCGCCCGCTCGTCCACTGGGGCACGTCCTCCTGGTCGGAGAAGAGCTGGGTCGGCCCGTTCTATCCCAAGGCCACGCCGGCGGGCGAGTTCCTCTCGCACTACGCGCGGCAGTTCGCGGCGGTCGAGGCCGACAACACGTACTACCGCGCGCCGTCGGCGACGCTCGTGCGCGGCTGGGACGCCAAGACGCCGCCGGGCTTCGTGCTCGCCGCGAAGTTCCCGCGCAGCATCGTGCACGGCGGCGAGGGCGAGCACCCCGACGCGTCGAAGGTGCTCGCGAGCGCCGCGCAGGCGGAGGCGCACGCCTTCGTGGCGACGATGCAGCTGCTCGGCCCCAAGCTCGGGCCGCTCGTGCTGCAGTTCCCGTACTTCAACCGCGGCGCCTTCGCCTCGGTCGAGCCCTTCCTCGAGCGCCTCGAGCCGTTCCTGCTCGCGCTGCCCAAGGGAGCGCGCTACGCGGTCGAGGTGCGCAACAAGGCCTGGATCGCTGCTCCGCTCCTGCACGCCTTGAAGCGCACGCGCACGCCGCTGGTGCTGGTCGACCTCGTCTACATGCCGCCGCCGTGGGAGCTCGCCGAGCGCCACGACCTGGTCACGGGCGATTTCCTCTACGCGCGCCTGATCGGGGACCGCAAGGCCGTCGAGGAGCGCACGCAGCTCTTCGACCACGTCGTGCTCGACCAGTCCGAGCGCCTCGCGCGCTGGGCCGAGCTCCTCCGGCGCCTGTCCCCGCAGGTGCGCGAGACCTTCGCCTTCGCCAACAACCACTACGCCGGGTACGCCGTCGACACGATCCGCGAGCTGATGCGCCGCTTCGACGAGCAGCCTTGAACGGCAGGGCTCGCGCGCGGGATGATCCAAGAAGGCGCGCCCTCCCGGCGTTCCTCGACGGTCGCCTTCCGGGGAAAGAATTTCCATGAATCGAATGCTGCTGCTCGTCGTGCTGACCCTCTTCTGCGCCTGGGCCCTCGAGCCGCTGGCGCGCTCGCAGGATCCCGCGGCGCTGCGGCAGCGCGCGGCCGAGCTCTACGCGCAGCAGAGCTGGCAGCTCGCGCTCGAGGCCTACCGCGCGATTCCGGCCCAGTCGCTCGCGCCGATCGACCGGCGCTGGATCGAGGAGCGCATGCTCGAGTGCGAGGCGCGCTCCGCGGCCTCGACCGACAACCCCGACTCCAGCCGCATCGACGCCGCGTTCCGCGCCCTGATCGCGTTCCAGGCCAAGGCCGAGCGTCCCGAGCAGAAGGACCAGGTCTGGGCCGAGGCCGAGGAGGCCCTGGGCGACGTCTACTTCGTCGCGCGCAACCACCGTGACTGGGGCAACGCCTGGCCGCACTACGCGAACGCGCTCGACTGGTGGTCGGGATCGAGCGAGCTCGACACGGCGCGCGCGCGCTACCTCGCGATCCTCTTCCGCGTCGGCTGGCCCGACCGCGAGCGCAGGGGCAGATCCCGCTCGGCCTGGTCGAGAACGCGATCCGCATCGCGCAGTCCGACGAGGACCGCGCGCGGGCGCAGTTCCTCTTCGCCGTGGTCGCGCGCCAGCGCGGCGCGGACTACGGCGAGCTGCAGCGCGCGTTGCGCTTCCTCGAGTCCGCGGTGGCGCAGGGCAAGCGCAGCGCCTGGCACGACGACGCGCTGTTCCTGCTCGCGCAATGGCTCGAGACGCAGGGCATCCCCGAGGTCGACGAGGAAGGCCAGTGGCGCGTCGAGCCCGATCTCGTGCGCGCCCTGGGACTGTACCGCGAGCTCGTCGCGCAGTACGAGAAGGGCGAGTCGCGCTACGTCGACGACGCGCAGCGGCGCATCGCGCAGATCCTGGCCGAGGAGCTCCAGCTCGAGGTCTCCTGCGCCTTCCTGCCCGATTCCGAGGTCGGCTTCCGGCTCGGCTGGCGCAACCTGCAGCACGTCGACCTCGCGCTCTATCCCGCGGACCTCGCGCTCGACGTGCGCTTCGAGAAGCCCGAGCTCTCCTCGGGCAACTTCCTGCAGGCCTTCGACAGCGCCGGGCGCACGCCGGTCTGGACGCTCGCGCACGAGACGCACGATCCCGGACTGCACCGCAACGGCACGGCCGAGCTGCGCGTCGAGCCCAGGCCCAAGGCGGGCGCGTACGTGCTCGAGGCGCGCTCGGGCAAGCAGAGCGCGCGCGAGCTGGTGCTGATCGGCACGAGCACGATCGTCGCCAAGGCCGCACACGACAAGCTGCTCGTCTGGGCCACCGACGCGCTGACGAGCGAGCCGATCGGCGGCGCGCGCCTGCGCTTGTGGGTCCACTCCTACGGCGACGGACGCTGGCGCTGGACGCGCAGCGACGGGCAGAGCGGCGCGGACGGCACGGCGCTCTTCGCGCTGCCGGCGAAGGCGAGCAACGTCGACTGGTTCGTCGCCGCGGTGCAGGGCGAGCGGCAGGCCTTCGCCACCGGTGACGGCGGCGGGTGGCGCGGCCCCGAGCAGGGCTGGAAGATCTTCGCGTACACCGACCGCCCGGCCTACCGGCCGGGGCAGAGCGTCTCGTGGAAGGTGGTCGCGCGCACCAAGGCCGACGGCCGCTACACGACGCCGGCGAACCGCCGGCTCGGGTTCCGGATCACCAACCCGCGCGGCGAGGAGCTGCGCACCGGCGAGCTCGGCCTGAACGCGTTCGGCTCGGGCTGGGGCGAGCTCGAGACGCAGGAGACGCTCCCGCTGGGCGAGTACACCATCCACTTCTTCGACGACCCGCCGGCGCTGCACCACCCGCTCGGCAGCGCGCGCCTGTTCCGCCTCGAGGAGTACAAGCTGCCGGAGTTCGAGGTCGGCGTGTCGCTGCCCGAGCAGGACGGCAAGCCGCGCATCTTCCGCCTGGGCGATCGCGTCGAGGCCACGGTCGACGCGCACTACTACTTCGGCGGCGCGGTGGCGCAGGCGAGCGTCGAGGTGATCGTGCACCAGAAGCCCTTCTTCCGCCGCTGGGCCGTCGAGCGCGAGTATCCCTGGTACTTCGACGCTCCCGAGGAACAGTACTGGGGCGGCGACCAGATCGTCAGCCGCCAGACGGTCAAGACCGACGCCGACGGCAAGGCGCTCTTCACGTTCGACACGCCGGCCAACGGCGGCCAGGAGCTGGAGTACACGATCGAGGCGCGCGTCACCGACGCCTCGCGGCGCGAGGTCGCCGGCTCCGGCCGCGTGCGCGTCACGCGCGCCGCGTACGCCGTCAGCGCGAAGAGCGAGCACAACCTCTTCCGCCCGGGCACGAAGGCGGCCTTCGTCTTCACGGCGCGCGACGCCAACGACCGGCCGGTGCAGGCACAGGGCAAGCTGACGCTCGTGCGCGGCCGCTGGCGCGAGCTGTGGCTGAACCCGCGCGGCGAGCGCTTCGAGACGCGCGGCGGCGAACGCCCGGCCGACGTCGTCGGCTGGCGCCTGGTCGAACGCGGCTACGTCGAGGAGGAGATCGCGAGCACGCTGGTGACCTGCGACGCGCGCGGCGAGGCGCGCTGGGAGCCGCTGCTCGCGAAGGAGGGCTACTACACGGCGCGCTGGACCAGCCGCGACGACCGGCGCCAGCGCATCGAGGCGGCCTGCACGCTGTGGTGCTCGGACGAGGGCTCGCGCGAGCTCGGCTACCGCTCGGAGAACCTCGAGATCGTGCTCGACCAGGACGTCGCGCGCGCGGGCGCGAAGCTGCCGGTGATGCTCTCGCTGCCGGTCAGCGGCCGCTGGGTGCTGCTCGCGGTCGAGAGCGAGGTGCTGCACTCCTGGCAGGTGCTCAAGCTCGACGGCACGGTCAAGCTGGTCGAGCTCCCGCTGGGCGAGGAGCACGTGCCCAACGTGTTCCTCTCGGCCTGGAGCTTCTCCGGCGGCAACTTCCTGAGCGACACGCGCGAGGTGGTCGTGCCGCCGGTCGAGCAGTTCCTCGACGTCGAGCTCACGCCCGAGAGCGCGAGCCTGGAGCCGGGGCAACCCGGCGCGTTCACCGTGCACGTGCGCGACCGCGCGGGCAAGCCGCTCGCCGCCGAGCTCGGGATCGCGGTCGTCGACGAGTCCGTGCTCGCGATCCAGAGCGAGTACAACCCCGACCCGCGGCCGTTCTTCTTCGGCGAGAAGCGCGGGCAGTGGATCCAGACCGGCCTGCAGCAGTCCTGGAAGGGCTTCGCGCGCCTCGTGCGCGACGAGCAGGGACGGCTGATCGACGCGCGCCAGACTGCCGCGGTGGGCAACGAGCGCGACGAGCGCGAGGACCAGTTCTCTCTCGGAGAGATGAAGGACAAGGTGCGCCGGGCCGGCGCCGGCGGCCGCGGGCTCGCAGCCAGCGCCGCGGGGGCTCGGTCCGGGCTGGCCAAGCGCGAGGCCAAGGGCAACTACCGCGGCCCCGGCGACGCGGCGCCGGCGGCAGAGAAGCTGGCCTTCGACTCGTCCACCGCGCAGACCGCGGCCGCGCCCGAGGAGCCGGTCGTCGTGCGCAGCGATTTCCGCGAGACCGCGCTGTGGAAGCCCGACCTCGTCACGGACGAGAGCGGCACGGCGCGCGTGACGCTGACCTACCCCGACTCGCTGACGCGCTGGAAGGCCCGCGTGCGCGCCTTCGGGCTCGACGCGCGGCTGGGCACGGCGACGGCCAGCGTGCAGACGCGCAAGCCGCTGCAGGCGCGCCTGCAGGCGCCGCGTTTCTTCGTCGTCGGCGACGTGTGCACGATCTCGGGCCTGATCGACAACCAGGGCGAGGGAGCACTCTCGGTCGAGGTGAAGCTCGACGCGAGCGGCCTCGAGCTCGTCGACGCTCCCGCGCGCGTGGTGAACGTCGCCGCCGGCGCGCAGACGCGCGTCGACTGGCGCGTGCGCGTCGCGCGCGAAGGCCGCGCGGAGCTGACGCTCTCGGCGCGCGCTGGCGCGCTCGCGGACGCGATGAAGAAGAGCTATCCGGTCTGTGCGCACGGCATCGAGGCGCTGGTCGCGGGCAGCTGGAAGCTCACCGAGGGAGGCCTGGTCGCCTCGCTCGACGTGCCGGCCGCGCGGCGCACGGAGTCGACGCGCTTCACCGTGCAGGTCGCGCCGAGCCTGGCGGTGACGATGCTCGACGCGCTGCCCTACCTGGTCGAGTATCCCTATGGCTGCACCGAGCAGACGCTCTCGCGCTTTCTCCCGACTGCGATCGTGGCCAAGACGCTGCGCGAGCGCGGGCTCTCGGTCGAGGACGCGCTCGGCCGCGTCTTCGGCGGCATCGAGGAGGCGACGCCGCACACCTCCGCGAACAAGCTCGCGCAACTCGACGCGATCACGCGCGCCGGTCTCGACCGCCTCTACGACTTCCAGCACGGCGACGGCGGCTGGGGCTGGTGGAAGGAGGGCGAGAGCGACGAGTACATGTCGGCCTACGTCGTGTGGGGGCTCTCGCTCGCGCGCGAGGGCGGGATCGAGGTCCGGAAGGACGTGCTCGAGCGCGGCGTCGAGTTCCTGCGCCTGCATCTGGTCGAGGCCGAGGAGTCCGGCGACCTCGCGGCCTGGATGCTGCACGCGCTGGCGTCCAACGCGCGCGAGTCGACCGACGACCTGCGCGTGGGCAAGGCCTTCGACAACCTCTGGAAGCGCAAGGACCGCCTCAACGCCTACGGCAAGGCGCTCTTCGCGCTCGCGGCGCAGGGCTTCGGCCGCGAACGCGAGGCGCACGAGCTGGTGGCGAACCTCGCCAGCGGCGCGATCGTCGACGAGACCCCCGAGGCCAGCGCGATCGTGCCCGGCGGGGGACAGCGCCACCCGCTGACCACGCGCACGGCGCACTGGGGCCAGGACCGCATCTGGTCGCGCTGGTCCGACGGCGCGGTCGAGACGACCTCCTTCGTGTTGCGCGCGCTCGCGGCGATCGAGCCGCAGAACGCGCTGGTCGATCCGACGCTCGCCTGGCTGCTCAAGAACCGCCGCGCGGCTCAGTGGTCGAACACGCGCGACACGGCGATCGCGATCCTGGCGCTCGACGGCTTCCTGCGCGGCTCGAACGAACTCGGCCGCGACGTCGAGTACGAGGTCGTGGTCAACGGCAAGCCGCTCGCGCGGCGCACGGTCCGCTCGGCCGAGATGCTGCGCGCGCCGAGCCAGTTCGCGCTCGATCCCAAGGACGTGCGCGACGGCGCGAACGAGATCCAGGTGCGCATCCTCTCGGGCCAGGGCCCGCTGTACGTCTCGGCGCGCGCCGAGTTCTTCAGCCTGGAGGAGCCGATCCCCGCGCGCGGCAGCCAGGTCTTCGTCGCGCGGCAGTACTTCAAGCTGGTCGCGCGGCCGACGCTCCTCAAGGGCGTCGTCTACGAGCGGGTGCCCCTCGTCGACGGCGGCACCGTCGCGAGCGGCGAGCGCGTCGAGGTCGTGCTGACGGCCGAGGCCAAGACCGACCTGGAGTACGTCCTCTTCGAGGATCAGAAGCCCGCCGGCCTCGAGGCGGTCGAGCTCAAGAGCGGCGGCGAGTTCAGCGCGCGCGAGATCAAGTCGGCGGAGGTCGCCTACCGCTTCGGCCAGGGCACGAGCGCCGACGCGCCGCGCTGGGACGATCCGCAGCGCTTCACCGGCCGTGCGCGCTGGCTGCACGCCGAGTGGCGCGACCGCAAGGTGGCGCTCTTCGTCGACAAGCTGGCGCAGGGCGTGTGGGAGATGCGCTACGAGCTGCGCGCCGAGGTGCCGGGCGTGTTCCACGCGCTGCCCGTGCTGGCGCAGGCGATGTACGTGCCCGAGATCAAGGGCAACAGCGACGAGGTGCGGCTGACGGTGACGGAGCGCAAGGACGACTGAGACCCGGACGGGCTGCCTGGTCGATCGCCCGAGGGACGTGCGAGCGCTTCTGCATGGAGGGCGCTCTGCTCGACCTCGGTCGAACGCACGGGGGTACTGTCGCGAGTCGTGTTCGACGGTATCCTCTCTGCGCCCCGATCCAGGAGCCCGCTCATGGTCACCCTCGACAAGCGCGTCGACGCCTACATCACCAAGGCCCCCGAGTTCGCCCGTCCGATCCTCGCCGAGCTGCGCGCGCGCGTGCACGCGAGCTGTCCCGACGTCGTCGAGACGATCAAGTGGCGCATGCCCAGCTTCGAGTACAAGGGCATCCTGTGCGGGATGGCCGCCTTCCAGAAGCACGCGGTCTTCGGCTTCTGGAAGCACAACCTCGTCGTCGAGGACGACTCCGAGGCGAACATGGCGATGGGCAGCTTCGGCAAGCTGACCGAGCTCTCGCAGCTCCCGAAGAAGACCGAGTTCGCGCGCCTGATGAAGAAGGCGATGAAGCTCAACGACGACGGCGTGAAGGCCGTGCGCAACAAGACGGCGAAGAAGAAGCCGATCGCGATGCACCCGGCGCTGAAGCAGGCGCTGGCGGAGAACCCCAAGGCGCGCGCGAACTTCGAGGAGTTCTCGCCGAGCAAGCAGCGCGAGTACATGGAGTGGATCCAGGACGCGAAGGCGGACGCGACGCGCGAGCGGCGGCTCAAGGACGCGATCCTGTGGATCGGCCAGGGCAAGTCGCGCAACTGGAAGTACGAGAACTGCTGAGGCCCGTGTTCAGGCGCCCGATGCCGCCGTCCCGGCAGCGTGCGCCGAGTCGCGCCGCATCACGACGAGCGTCAGCACGTTGACCACGAGCGCCGGCACGAAGAAGAGGAACGCCGCCGGCACGCCTCCTGCCGCGATCAGGCCCGGGAGGGCCAGGTTGAGCACGAGGTTGACGATCGAGAGCCGCGCCAGCGCGCGCGCGGCGTTCGGCGCGCCGCGCAGGTAGCGCCGCGCGAAGAAGGCCTGCGGACCGCCCGCCAGGCACAGGACCCCGAACAGGATCGTGGAGAGGAGCAGCGCCATTCCGCTGCAGCCGTGGCTGTCGAGCGTCTCCATCCCCAGCACGATGCCGCCGAGCCCGCCGCCGACGAGCGCGGCGAGTCCGTACACGAGGTGGATCCAGGCGAGGATGCGCGGGAGGCTCATCGATCGTGCGCGGGAGCGTGAAGGTGCTGGCTCGAACTCGTCGCATCGGGCACGATCGCGCGCCCGACGATGCCGTCCAGTCTCCCTTCCGCCGATGTCTCGCGCGAGGCCCTCGCGCTCGTGCGCGCCTACCACGCGCGGACGATGCACCACTTCCAGCGCTACGCGCGCGGGCCGATGGGGCTGGACTGGGAGACGCAGCCCGATCCGTTCCGGCGCTACGCGGGCGCCGAGCTCCTGACGCTCGAGCACACGCCGCTCGAGCGGGGTCCGCTCCACCGCGAGGTCTTCGGCCGCGCACGCGTCGCGCCGGCCGCGCTCGATCGATCCAGCCTCTCACGCCTCTTCGAGGACAGCCTCGCGCTCTCGGCCTGGAAGCAGTACGGCGGGTCGAGCTGGGCGCTGCGCATCAACCCCTCGAGCGGCAACCTGCATCCGACCGAGGCGCACCTGCTCGCGCCGGCGATCCCCGGCCTGTGCCAGACACCGATCCTCGCGCACTACGCGCCGCGCGAGCACGCGCTCGAGCTGCGCGCGCGGTTGCCGCACGATCCATGGAGCGCGCTCGCGCTCGGCGAGGGCGAGTTCGTCGTGGTCCTGAGCTCGATCCACTGGCGCGAGGCGTGGAAGTACGGCGAGCGCGCGTACCGCTACTGCCAGCACGACGTCGGACACGCGATCGCCGCTCTCGCGATCGCCGCCGCGGGCCTGGGCTGGCGCGCGAGCGTGCTGGACGACCTGGGTCACGAGGACCTCCTGCGCCTCTCGCGCCTCGCCGATTCGCGCGGCGCCGAGCCCGAGGAGCCGGACGTGGCGCTGCTCGTCCGCACGAGGATCGATGGGGGACCCGTGGCGAGCTCGCTCGCGATCCCCGCGGCCTTCGACGCGCTCGTGCCAGCGGGCTGGCCGAACACGCTCTCGTCCGATCACGTCGAGTGGGAGCTCGTCGAGCTCGCCGCGCAGGCCTCGCGCAAGCCGCGCACGCGGGGCGCGTACGACGCGGAGGCGCCGCTCGCCGAGCCCGAGCCCGATGCGCGCCTCGAGGCGAGCGAGCTCGCGCTGCGTCCGATCCTGCGCCAGCGTCGCAGCGCGCAGTCCTTCGACGGCGAGAGCGGCCTCGCACGCGCGGACTTCCTGCGCCTCCTGCGCTCGACGCTGCGCTTCCCTGCGCGCGTGCTGCCGTGGCGGCCGCGCGTGGCGCTGCTCCTCTTCGTGCACCGCGTGCGCGACCTCGCGCCGGGGATGTACCTCTTCGCGCGCGATCCGGACGCGCTCGCGCGCCTGCGCGCAGCGTCGACGCGCGAGCTCGCGTGGACCAGGCCCGCGGACGTTCCCGACGATCTCGCGCTGGTCGAGCTCGCCCGCGGCGACTTCCGCCGGCACGCGGAGGCGCTCTCGTGCCACCAGGAGATCGCCTCCGACGGCGCCTTCAGCCTGGGCATGCTGGCCGAGTTCGACGCCTCGCTCGAGCGCTTCGGCGCGTGGTTCTACCCGCGCCTGTACTGGGAGTGCGGCGCGATCGGGCAGGTCCTCTACCTCGAGGCCGAGGCGGTCGGCCTGCGCGGCACCGGCATCGGCTGCTTCTTCGACGAGCCCGTGCACCAGATGCTGGGCCTGGAGACGAGCGCCTGGCGCAGCCTGTACCACTTCACGGTCGGCGGCGCGCTGGAGGACACTCGCCTCCAGAGCTGGCCGGCCTATCCGCCACGCGATCGGGGCGCCTGAACTGCGCCGCATGCCGACTTGATCGCCGCGCGCTCGTCCGCCAACCTAGGGGCCAGCCACGCGAGATCCGCGACCCCCCAGAATCAGGAGTCAGAACCATGGCCGAACTCAAGGGCAGCAAGACGCACGACAACCTCAAGGCCGCCTTCGCCGGCGAGAGCCAGGCGAACCGCCGCTACCTCTACTTCGCGAAGCTCGCGGACGTCGAGGGCTATCCCGAGATCGCGGGCAACTTCCGCGACACCGCCGAGGGCGAGACCGGCCACGCGCACGGCCACCTCGACTACCTGCGCAAGGCCGGCGATCCCGCGACGGGCCTGCCGATCGGCTCGACCGAGAAGAACCTGCGCGCCGCCGTCGCCGGCGAGACGCACGAGTACACCGACATGTACCCGGGCATGGCCAAGACGGCGCGCGCCGAGGGCTTCCCCGAGATCGCCGACTGGTTCGAGACGCTGGCCAAGGCCGAGAAGGCGCACGCCGGCAAGTTCCAGTCTCTGCTCAGCAGCATCACCTGAGCGCGGCGGTCCCGCGACACACCGGCCGCCGTCGCCTTCGTGCGGCGGCGGCTCGCTATCCGGCAGCCCGTCCATGAGCGAAGCACCCCACTCGATCTCCGTCCAGCCGACCGACGGCCTCAGCTACGACCCGTCGGAGGCGAAGTACTGGGATCCGGCCGCGCTCGCCAAGGAGGTGACGCGCGCCTTCGAGCTCTGCCACGGCTGTCGCATGTGCTTCAAGTACTGCGACTCGTTCCCGATGCTGTTCAAGCTCGTCGACGAGCGCGAGCAGGACGTGCGGCGCGTCGACGCGGCGGAGACCGAGGCGATCTTCGACGCGTGCTTCCAGTGCAAGCTGTGCGAGGTGCAGTGCCCGTACACGCCGCGCGACAAGCACGAGTTCCAGCTCGACTTCCCCAAGCTCGTGCACCGCTTCAAGGCCGTGCGCTTCGAGCGGCAGGGCGGGAAGCTGCGCGACAAGCTGCTCGGCGATCCCGACGCCAGCGCCAAGCTCGCGCGCGCCTCGTTCGGCCTGGCCAACGCGATGAACCGGGTCGCGGCGCACCGCTGGTTCCTCGAGAAGCTGGTCGGCATCCACCGCGAGAAGCTCCTGCCCGACTTCGCCTCGCAGACCTTCGAGCGCTGGGCCGAGGGCGCGGGCTGGATCAAGCCGCCCGGCGGCGAGGCGGTGCTCTTCCCGACCTGCTACGTGCAGAACAACGAGCCGCAGGTCGGACGCGACGTGCTCGACGTGCTGGCGAAGAACCAGGTCGACGTGCGCTGCACGAAGGGCCTGCACTGCTGCGGCATGCCGGCCTGGGAGCACGGCGACCTCGCGACGCTGCGGAAGAACGCCCACGCCAACCTCGAGCTCCTGATGCCGTACGTCGAGCAGGGGGCCAAGGTGCTGGCGATCAATCCGACCTGTTCGATGATGCTGCGCCGCGAGTGGCCCGAGCTGCTCGAGGGCGAGGACCGCGAGCGCGCGAGGAAGCTCGCCGCGGCGGTGATGGACCCGGGCGAGTTCCTCTGGGGACTGCGCAACCAGGCGCGCTTCTCGACCGCCTTCGTCACGACGCCGAACGGCCCGGTTGCCTACCACGCGCCCTGCCACCTGCGCGCGCAGGCGGTCGGCTTCAAGGGCCGCGATCTGCTGCGCAAGATCCCGGGCGTGACGATCGAGTCGACGCTCGAGTGCTGCGGCCACGACGGCACGTACGCGATGACCGTCGAGGGCTTCGAGCCCAGCCAGCGCGCCGGCGCGCGCGCCTTCGAGGGCATGCGCGAGGCGCAGGCCCGGGTCTGGGCGACCGACTGCCCGCTCGCCGCGCTGCAGTTCGAGCAGCACGCGGGCACGCGGCCGGTCAACCCCTTCACGATCCTGGCGCGCGCCTACCGCGGCGAGAGCTTCCCCGGCGGTGCGCGCGTCGACGAGCTCCCGCCCAAGCCGGAGGGTGCCGCATGAAGCCCGTGCGCCGCGAGGAACTGGTCGACTACGTCACCTGGAGCGAGCGGCGCCCGGCCGAGCTCGCGCGCATGCTGCCGCTCAAGGCGCTGCGCCGCGTGCACCTGGGCGCGGAGCTGACGCTGCTCTTCGAGAACCGCGACACCGTGCGCTACCAGGTCCAGGAGATGATGCGCGTCGAGCGCATCGTGCGCGAGAGCGACATCCAGCACGAGCTCGAGACCTACAACGAGCTCCTGGGCGGGCCGGGCGAGCTCGGCGCGACGCTGCTGATCGAGATCGACGATCCGCGCCGGCGCGACGAGAAGCTGCCGCAGTGGCTCGAGCTGCCGCGCCGGATCTACGTCGAGCTCGCCGACGGCACGCGCGTGCGCGCCGAGGTCGACGAGCGCCAGATCGGCGAGACGCGCGTCTCGGCCGTGCAGTACCTGCGCTTCCCGGTCGGCGAGCGCGCGCCCGTCGCGCTGGGCACCGATTTCCCCGAGCTCCAGACGCGCGTCGTGCTCTCGGGCGACCAGCGCGCGGCGCTGGCGGAGGATCTGCGCTCGTGAAGCTCCTCTGGATCGCCCTCGCGCTCGCCGCGCCGCTCGTGCAGGACCCGCGTCCGGGCGAGGAGCCGTGGCCGGCCGACCTGCCGCCGCGTGCGAAGGTCTCGACCGTCGCCGACCACGCGAAGCCCGACGAGCCTCCGCTCGCCGACTACGAGGGCGTGCCGGTCAAGCGCGTCGACTCGTTCCATCCCGACGGCGCGCTGCGCCGGCGCAGCTACGTGCGCGAGAACGGACGCCTCGCGCCGCTCGACCACGGGCCCGACGTGCGCTGGTACCCGAACAAGGAGATCCAGCTGCGGCGCTTCTGGCGCAACGGGAAGCAGAACGGTCCGTTCCTGGAGTGGTGGGAGAACGGCTTCCAGAAGGCGCAGGGCGCCTTCGCGGACGATCAGAAGCAGGGGACGTGGATCACCTGGCACGACAACGGCATCCCGGAGAGCGAGCGCACCTACGAGAAGGGCCAGCTCGAGGGCCGTGCGCGAGAGTGGTTCGAGAGCCGCGTGCAGAAGTCCGAGATCGGCTGGCGCCACGGCAAGCAGCACGGGCTCGCGCGCGTGTGGTTCATGACCGGCCACAAGCGCAGCGAGATCGGCTACGCCGACGGCATGCTCGACGGCCCGTACCACGAGTGGACCGACGACGGCACGGTGAAGTCCGAGGGCCTGTACGCCGCGGGCCGCGAGGAGGGGCGCTGGGTGCGCATCGAGCCTGACGGCTCCCGCACCGAGGAGAACTACAAGGCCGGCGTGCTCGAGGGACAGAAGACCACCTGGGACGCGGCCGGCGTCAAGCAGAGCGAGGGCCAGTACAAGGCCGGCAAGGCGACCGGCGTGCACACCAGCTGGAACGCCGCAGGCAAGCTCTACCAGGAGATCGAGTACAAGGACGGGCTGCCCGACGGACGCTGGCGCCAGTATGCCGAGGACGGCCGGTGCGAGATCGACGGTACGATGCTCGCCGGCAAGCGCGAGGGCGAGTGGCGCTTCTACCGCCCCGATGGCACGCTCGATCCGCAGTGGAGCGGCGTGTACAAGAACGACCAGAAGGTCAAGGGACTCTGATCACGACGATGACGAACACCTGGAGTCTCGCCCTGCTGCTGGCCGTTCCTCCCGCGCTGCACCAGGTGCCCGCGCCCGCGCCGGTGCCGGCACCACCGCCCGCAGCGCAGGAACCCGAGCGCACGCCCGACACGGTGACGATCCTGCACGAGAACGGGCTCAAGGCACGCGAGGGACGCATCGTGCGCGGCCGGCGCGAGGGCCGCTGGCGCGGCTGGTTCCCCAACGGCGTGCAGGAGTACGAGGGCGAGTTCCACGAGTACAAGCGCGTCGGGCACTGGAAGTACTGGAACGACACCGGCAAGCCGCGCATGGAGGGCGAGTGGAAGGAGGGCGTGCAGGAAGGGCCCTGGATCCACTACGACGAGCAGGGCAACAAGCAGTCGGAGGGATCCTACCTGCGCGGGATGAAGCACGGGCACTGGGTCAGCTACCTGCCCGGCGGCCTGAAGCAGAAGGAAGGCGACTTCCTCGTCGACCAGCGCCACGGCGAGTGGACCTACTACAACGCCAAGGGCGGGAAGCTCTCGCAGGGCCGCTTCCGCTTCAACGAGCAGGACGGAGCCTGGACCAAGTGGTACGAGGAAGGCGGCAAGGAGTTCGAGGGGAACTTCCGCGCCGACCAGCCCGACGGCGCGTGGGTCTACTACCACAAGAACGGCGAGGCGCGTGCGCGCGGCGCCTACGCGGCGGGCAAGCGCGTCGGCGAATGGATCGACTACCATGACAACGGCCAGAAGCAGCGCGTGGGCTCCTACAACGGCGGCGTGATGACCGGCACCTGGACGACCTGGTTCGCGAACGGCCAGAAGCAGAGCGAGGGCGTGTACCAGCAGGACAAGCCCATCGGGACGTGGCGCTACTGGACCGAGGACGGCTCGATCGACAGCGAGCACTCGGGCGAGTACCGCGACGGGAAGAAGGTGGGTCCGTGATGCACGCCCTGCTGGCGCCCATGCTGGCCGCGTTCGGCTGCATCGGTCCGCAGTCGGCGGCGCCGGGCGTCGAGCTGCGCTTCGCGCCCGCACCCGACAGCCAGGTGCGCCGCACGATCACGCTCGACCACACGCTGGTCGTGCAGGAGATGCAGACCACGACGCGCGGCACGACGCAGTCGAGCCAGGAGAACGTCTCGCTCTCGGCGCACGAGCTCCTGCGCACGCTCGATCGCTACCGCAGCGTCGCCGACGGACGCCCGCTGCTGCTGCAGCGGCGCTTCGACGAGGTGGCCTGGAACGCGGAGTTCAGCGCCGCCAGTGCGCCCGAGAAGATCAAGGCCGTCAGCCCGCTCGCGGGGACGAGCGTGGTCTACACCTGGGTGCCCGAGGAGCAGGCCTACGGCAAGTACTACGACGCGCGCGAGTCGCCCGAGGAGGTGCTGCTGCGCCTCTCCGAGGACCTCGACCTGCGCGCGCTGCTGCCGGGTCATGCGCTGCAGCCGGGCGAGAGCTGGAAGGTGCCCGCCGACAAGCTGGTCGACGTCTTCGCTCCCTGCGGCCGGCTCGACCTGCGCTTCGACGCCAAGCGCTGGCGCAAGAACCTGCTGCGCACGCTGCGCTGCGGGATCGCCGGCAACTACGGCGAGTACTTCGGCGGGGAGTCGAGCGGGGGCTGCACGCTGACGCTGGCCTCGGTGAACTCGGCCAAGGACGCGCACCGCGCGGAGGTCGACCTCGCGCTCGAGTTCGAGCAGACGATCGACCAGCGCGGCCTGCTGCAGGCGCAGATGACCGGACCCGAGATCGCGAGCGGCTACAAGTGCCTGCGCGCTCCCGTCAGCTGGAGCTTCACCGGCAAGGGGCACCTGGTCTGGGACCTCGACGCGAACCGGGCCGCCAGCCTGGACATCGACGGCACGCAGAAGATCAGCATCGAGTTCGAGCTCGCCGTGGGCGAGCAGCCGCCGATCACGCAGCGCATGAGCTTCTCCGGCGGCCTGCACTTCCGCTGGCTGATCGAGGATCCCGCCAAGGCCGTCGCGCCCCCGCCGGCTCCGCCCGTGGAGCCGCCCAAGTAGGCGCCGCTCACGGACAGAAGTAGGCCGAGAGCGCGTCGGACAACCCGACGCCCTGCGCATCGCCCGGGTCGGCGTACCACAGCTGGAACACGCGCCGGGTGCCGACCATCGAGGCGTCGATCGGGATCGAGAACTCGACCGAGCCGACGAAGTCGATCGTCTGCGGCGGATAGCGGTGCAGTGCGCCGCCGACGTAGAGGTGGCCTCCCTGGAAGGGCAGGTTCTGCGCGCTCGTGCTCCACAAGAGCACGCAGTTGGAGCCCGGCACGCCGCCGCCCGTCCCCAGGCGCAGGTCGTTGGTCGCGAGCGAGGCGCGCCCGTTGACGTACAGGTTCGGCACGCCGCCCTGCGAGTTGGTCTTGGGCGTGCCGAAGAGCGTCAGCGGCGGGCAGGAGGGCTGACCCGGCTGGTAGGGGAAGGCGTTCGAGAGCGCGGCGCCGGTCGTGCCCGGCACGCGCACGAGCACGTCTCCCGCGCCCGCGCCGACGGGCGCGTCGGCGCCGCTGGTGGCGTTGGTGAACCACAGCTCGTTGCCCGCCGCGGCGAAGTTCGCGCCCGCGACGACCAGCGTCGTCGGATCGGGGACGAAGAGCGCGCCGATGTGCGGCTTGGTCGCGCTGCGCACGCCGTACAAGGCCTGCAACCCGGCGCGGTCGTCGGCCTCGATCGAGCGCATCAGCGTTCCCGTGCCCAGCACGACCGCGAGCATCGTGGCCGTGCTGTCGCTGGAGTGCGCGAGGCCGAGCGCGTGCCCGAGCTCGTGCGTGGCGATGCCCTGGATGTCCTTGTGGCCCTGCGTGTTCGGTGGACCGCCGGGCGCGTCGTGCCAGACGGCCGCGTCGGAGTAGAAGCGGATGCGCCAGCCGTCGGCGATCGGCAGCTCGGTGAAGGCGAAGATGCCGCCGCTGGAGCCGGCGAGCTCCGAGACGATGTTGTCGTCGGTGCCGCCGACGCCGCTGGCGAGGCCCTGCCAGCTGAAGTCGAAGTTCGCGCCGCCGGATCCCAGGCCGTCGAGGTTGAGCGGATCGCCCTGGCCCGTGCCGTGGCGCTCGCTGCCCCATTCGACCGCGGCCTTCCAGATCGCGAGCGGCGCGCCTGTCGCGCCGGGGAACTCCGGATCGGACTGCGCATTGGTGTGCGATTCCGGGTCGCTGAAGTTGTCGCAGACGCGCACGTCGCGCTGGGAGAGGTCGAGCGCGCCGCCCTCGAGCGCCCAGCCGCGTGCCTCGCGCGGCACGAGCAGCGCCGCCAGGCACAGCGCGCCAGCGCCGATCAGGGCGCGTGCGGGCTCTTGGACTGCGATTCGGGAAGGTCTTTCCACGCCTCTTGGGACGGGCGCTGCGGGGCGCACGTTCCGCGGTATCCCCAATCCTACCCGCCCGCGCGAGGCCGGGCGCACTTGCAGGCCGCGCGGCGCTCCCCACAATGGTCGCCCCGCGCGCCGAGCGCGCACCCCGAACATGACCACCGCATCAGAGACCCTGCGTTTCCAGGCCGAGGCAAAGGAAGTGCTCGGCCTGATGATCCACTCGCTCTACAAGCACCGCGAGATCTTCCTGCGCGAGCTCGTCTCCAACGCCAGCGACGCGCTCGACAAGCGCCGCTTCGAGGCCCTGACCCGGCCCGAGCTGGCGGCCGACGAGACGGCCGCGCGCATCCGCATCGAGACCGACGCCACGGCGCGCACGCTCGGCATCCACGACGGCGGCATCGGCATGAGCCGCGCCGAGCTGATCGAGAACCTCGGCACGATCGCGCGCTCGGGCACGCGCGCCTTCGTCCAGTCGCTGCGCGAGGCGAAGAGCGCCGAGGCGCCCGAGCTGATCGGCCAGTTCGGCGTCGGCTTCTACTCGAGCTTCCTCGTCGCCGCGCGCGTCGAGGTCGTCTCGCGCCGCGCCGGATCGACCGAGGCCTGGCGCTGGAGCTCCGACGGCCAGGGCGAGTTCACGCTCGAGCCGGCCGAGCGCGCCGAGCCGGGCACCAGCGTGGTGCTGCACCTGCGCGAGGACTCCGACGAGGAGCACAGCGGCGAGGAGCGCGTCGACTGGTGCGACGAGGACGTGCTGCGCGGCATCGTCAAGCGCTACTCGGACTTCGTCGCCTGGCCGATCGAGCTGGGCGGCAAGGTGCTGAACTCGCAGAAGCCGCTCTGGACGCGGCCCAAGGACTCGATCACGAGCGAGGAGTACGCCGAGTTCTACAAGCTGGTCACGCACGACTGGAAGGCGCCCGCGCTGACCGTGCACTTCAAGGCCGAGGGCACGAGCGAGTACACCGCGCTGGTCTTCGTGCCGAGCGAGAAGCCCTTCGAGCTCTTCGAGCGCAGCGAGCCGCGCTCGCGCCTCTCGCTCTACGTCAAGCGCATCCTGATCGAGCAGGAGTGCTCCGACCTGCTCCCGCCCTGGCTGCGCTTCGTGCGCGGCCTGGTCGACGCGAGCGACCTGCCGCTCAACGTCTCGCGCGAGGTGCTGCAGGCCAGTCCGCTCGTGCGCCAGATCAGGAAGCGCCTGACGCGCCGCATCGTCGACGCGCTGGCGCAGCTGTGCAGCGACAAGCGCGGCGAGTTCGAGCCGCTCTTCGCGCACTTCGGCAGCCTGCTCAAGGAGGGCATCTACGCCGGCGAGGACGAGGACGGCAAGCTCGCGAAGATGCTGCTCTTCGACTCGACGCGCGCGGAGGGCCGCACGACGCTCGGCGAGTACGTCGCCCGCATGCACAAGGACCAGAAGTCGATCTACTACCTCGCCGGCAACGAGAAGGACGTGCTGCAGTCCTCGCCGCACCTGGAGAGCTTCGTGAAGCGCGGCTTCGAGGTGCTCCTGATGAGCGATCCGGTCGACGAGTGGCTCCTGACGCGCCTCACGGAGTTCGACGGCAAGCCGCTGCTCGCCATCGACCGCGGCGCGCACGAGATCGCCAGCGAGTCGGAGAAGCAGGCGGCCGAGGACCTCGCGCGCGGGCAGCGCGCGCTGCTGGGCTCGATCGAGGAGCGCCTGGGCCAGACGATCTCGGAGGCGCGCTTCTCGACGCGCCTGGCCGACAGCCCGGCCGTGCTCGTCAGCGCGCCGGGCGCGCTCTCGCCGCAGATGGAGCGCGTCCTGCGAGCCGCGAACCAGCCCGTGCCGCCGCAGAAGCGCGTGCTCGAGCTCAACGCGGACCACGCGCTGGTCAAGCGCCTGATGGACGCGCACCAGAAGGACCCCAAGGCCGAGGGCTTCGGCGACCTGGTCGAGCTCGTGCACGGGCAGGCGCTGCTCGCCGAGGGCTCGCCGCTCGCGGACCCGGCGCGCTTCGCGAAGCTGCTCTCGAAGCTGTTGGCGGGCTGAGCGCGCGTCGGCCGCCACGCCTCGCGCAGCGGAGCTGCTGCTCGATCTTTGCGCCGCGTCAACGCGCCGGGTCGAACGTTTGCGACCGCCTTTGCGCGCGGCTGCCGTACAGGAGCGGCATGGAACTCCTGACGACGATGGACGTGTGCATCCAGGGCCTGGCCTTCGTTGCCTACGCGCTGGTGCTCTGGATCGCGCTGCGCAGCAAGGGCGAGCGCTGGCGGCGCTGATGCCCGGTGCTCGCGCGGGCTGTCCGCCCCGGCGGCACGGGAGTACCCTGGGAGAGGTTCGCCTTCCCCGGAGACCCCGATGACCTTCGCGCTTCGTCTCGCCGCCGTGCTCGCTGCCTCGAGTCCGCTCCTCGCCCAGAGCTTCAACATCGACGTGGGTGATCCCGCGCTGGGCGTGCCGAGCGCCTCGTACGGTGCGGCGGCCGGACAACCCGGTGCCTGGTTCGGGTGCAGTTCGACCGCCGGTCCCTCCAACCCGTTCGACGTGACGGGCGCGCCGACGAGCGTCACGCTCTCCGTGACCGGCGGGCTCGGCGAAGGCAGCTTCCCCGCGGCCTTCGGCGACGAGGGCAAGCTCGTCAACGACGCGCAGCTCGCGTCGCAGCGCTGGGGCGGGAATCCTCCCCCCGCGACGTCTCCCACGGCCGTGTGGACGTTCCAGGGACTGCAGAACGGCTCGTACACGCTGTACACCTACGCCGCTTCGCCGTGGGACACGGCGGATGTCGCGCTCGTGTCCGGGGCGGGCAGCCTCGATCCCGACCAGTTCGTGTACGGATTCGGCAGCGGCAACGCGGAGCACGCGGCCCACCGCTTCGTCGTGACGAACGGCACGCTCGGCGTGACGGTCAGCGCGCCCTGGCTCGGGCCGAACCCGACGATCACCAACTACGCGTATGTCGACGGGTTCCAGCTCGTGCTCACCTCGACGCCGTCGACGAACTTCTGCTTCGGCAACTCGACCGTGGCGCCCTGCCCGTGCGGCAACACCGGCGGCGGCGCGAGCGGGTGCGCGAACTCGTTGTTCGCGCAGGGTGCGAGCCTGCGCGGCTCGGGCAACGCGAGCGTGTCGAGCGACTCCTTCGTCCTCCTCGGCACGCAGATGCCGAACGCCGCGTGCCTGTACTTCCAGGGCACGGCGCCGGTGAACGGAGGATTCGGCCTCGCCTTCGGAGACGGGCTGCGTTGCGCGGGCGGGTCGATCCGCCGCCTCGGCACCAAGACGAACTCCGGTTGGGGGTCGCAATATCCGTCCGCGGGCGACGCTCCGATCTCCGCGGCGGGCCTCGTGCCCGCAGCGGGAGGGACGCGAACGTACCAGGCGTGGTACCGCAATCCGTCCGGACCGTGCGGCAGCGGCTTCAACCTCACGAACGGCGTGTCCGTGACCTGGATTCCGTGACATGCGTGGACCTGCGGGGCCCTGAGGCGCCGAGACATGGGACTCGCTGGCCGGCTGCGTCACGCGGGCGTACCTCGACGAGCTCTTCGGCGACGCACGGCGCGCGCGCTGGTTCGAGGAGGGGCTGGCGGACTACGTCGCGTCGCGCGTGCCCGGCCGCTCGCGCGTGCGCGAGGCCTGGCTCCAGCGCGCCTCGGCGCCGGAGACCCCGACGCTGGCGACGCTGCTCTCGGGCGCGCAGGCGCCGGATCCCCCCGCGTTGCGGACGACCGTCGACCCGCGCGTGTGGTGCTGGACCTGGATGCGCTTCCTGTGCGACGAAGAGCGCCGCACGCCGGACTTCGACCCGCGCTGGGCGCTCATCCCCGAGCGCTACGCGGTTGGATGGCTCACGAGGGGCGACGAGGAGAAGGCCCGCGCGTTCGCGCTCGAGGGCCTCGACCGCGCGGCACTCGAGCGGGCCTGGCTCGCGAGCTTGAAGTGAGCTCGCCGCGCCGCCCGCTCCTCAGTGCACCTCGAGCGCCTGCAGCGCGCCGAGGAAGGGGATCCAGTTGCAGGAGTTGTCCTGCGATTCGTCCTTGGTCTGTTCCTCGAGCGCCTTCTTCAGCTCGCCGAAGTCCTTGTGCGGCACCCAGCACTCGAGCGTGCGGCGCATGTACTTGTTGTCGAGCCCGCGTCCCGCAGTGCCCTCGCTGATCTGCCGCCCCCAGTCGAGCGCCCAGAAGCAGTGGTACGTCTCGACGCCGCCGCCCAGTCCGTCGGCCGGCATGTAGTTCGGTCCCCACTTCGCCGCGTCGGCGAAGGGCGGCGTCTCGTAGGGATCGTTCTTCGAGATCGCGAAGCCCCAGCGCGGGCCCTGGAGATACACGCTCGGATGCGCGGGATCGGGTTGCCAGTCGGCGGCGATGCGCGCGAAGGGCGGGCCCCAGTAGAGGTAGTCGAGCGTGCGCAGCGCGAGCTTCTCCAGCGCCGTGCGGCGCGCCTCGTCGACGCCGCGGAAGACGCTCTCGTCGACGCAGCGCAGGCCGTGGAGGAGGAAGAGCGTCTCGAAGGTCTGCGTGACCGTGTAGCGGTCGTCGCCGAGCACGCGCGGGTTGAGCGAGCGCTGGATCACGCCGCTGGGCAGCGCGCCGGCGCAGAGCACGTCGCTGAAGCGCTCGAACCAGACGCGGTTCCGCGCGCGCCACTCGGGCGATGCGACCGAGTACGCCGCGGCCATCGAGTCCAGGCCCCAGGCGAGGTCGCGGCCCAGGCAGAGTCCCTGGTGCGGGTGCTGCCTGGCGATCTCCTCCCAGACCGGGATCGTCATGCCCAGCGACCAGCTCGCCTCGACGTGCGGGCTCTCGTGCATCATCAGGTGGAAGAGCTCGCCCGAGAGGATCAGGTCGTCCCTCGCCATCGAGTCGTTGCCCAGCCAGACGAGCGCCTTGGTGTTCTTCGTGTAGCGCACCATGTGCTGGTCGTCGTGCGGCCACCAGGCGAGCAGGTTGTCGATGCGATCGGGCCAGGTGCCGGTCTTCTCGTACCAGGTGCCCATGTCGTAGGGCGGACGCAGGCCGCGCTTGACGACCTCGAGCACCTGCGCGGAGGGCGGCGGGCCGTAGCTCATCGGCAGCAGGAAGCACGGCGGGCGGATGCCGCCGTTGAGGCGGAAGTCGAAGGGCACCTTGCCGTCGGCGCCGAGCCAGCCGGGATACCCGACCGGCTCGCCGCGCCGGTCGTAGGCCGCCTCGCTCTGGCGGCAGACGTTCATGCGGTGGAGCAGGCGCAGGTGCTCGTAGCCCTCGCGCGAGGCCGCGGCGGCGGTGTAGTAGCCCTCGGTCAGCGCGATCGCCTCGCCGCCGAAGCCGCTCTGCGTGTTGAGGAACCACGGATGCGCCCAGCCCATCACGCTCGCGATCGTGTACCAGCCGCGCGGCGTGCCGGTCTCGAGCGCGGCCTGGTACTCGCGCATGCGGCCCGTCTCCAGGATCCGCACGGCGGCCTTCCCGCGCTCCGCGCCGCGCTGGTAGAAGTCGACGCTGCCGAGCAGCGCGCGCTGGGGGAAGTAGCGTGCCGTCGCCGGGTTGAACCAGGACCACAGCTCCTCGCCGCGCTGCGCGAAGGCGAGACCGTCCTCGCGCAGCTCGTCGTGCGCCAGCGCCTCCGAACCGGCGGGCACGAGCGCGAGACGGCGCTCGAACTGCGCCTGCGGCGGCATGAAGTGCAGCTTGCCGCCCTCGAGCGGCTTGACCAGCGGCAGCACGCGCCAGCGGCCCTCCTCGCGCGTCTCGCCCAGGAACGGATCGTGCACCTCGGGCACGGCGCTCCACTCGGCCGGCACGAGCAGCTCGAGGCTCTTCCAGTACACGGCGCCGAGCGGCTCCTCCAGATGCTGCGCGGCGCGCGCGCCGGCGGTCGCGCCGTTGTTGACGCGCAGCTCCAGCCGCACGACCTCGTCGCCGGCGTGCTGCGTCAGGTAGGCGTGCACGCCCATCAGGTGCGGCAGCGGCTCGCCCTCGGCGCTGCGCGACAGCGAGGGCACCAGCGTCGCGTACAGGCGCGTCTGCCGCTCCCAGCGCCCGTCCTTGAGCAGGTGCAGCGAGCCGAAGCTCGGATCGCTCGCCTCGCCGCACAGGTCGGCGAGGTACACGTTGCCGTAGACGTCCTGCGTGCGCAGCAGCAGGTTGCGCGAGCCGCGCGCGACCAGCGCGGCGACGCGCGCGCGCGCCGCGAACGCCGCGGGTTCGGCCGGCTCGCCGCGCGTGACCCAGAAGGCGACGCGCTGGTTCTCGTGCTCCTCGGGCGCGAGCTCGACCTCGGCCAGCACCTCGATCACGTCGGCCTGCCCGTCGGGGAAGCGCGAGACGATCTCGACCTGCGCCGGCACCTCGCTCTTGTGCGCGTCGTGGCTCTGCACGCAGAAGGTGCTGCGGCCGTCGGCCGCGGGCCAGACCCCGTGCGGCAGCGGGACGGTGGCGCGCAGCAGGAACGGGCTGTGGCCGGGAGCGGGGAGCTCGACGCGCGCGACGCGCTGCGAGTCGCCGGCGCAGGCGAGGAGCGCGAGGAGGGCGAGGATCGGCATCGCTGGAGCCTCGCGCATGCGCGGGCCCGGCGCAAGCGCCGCCCTCATTGGCTCCGATTCCACGGGTCCGGATGCCGATCGAAGAGCGGGCTCCCATGACCGTCCTGTCCCTGATCTCGTCCGCGACGCCGACCACGAGCGGGTTCATCCGCGACCTGGCGCTGATCATGTGCGTCGCGGCGGGGATCACGCTGCTGTTCCAGCGCCTGCGCCAGCCGGTGGTGCTGGGCTACCTGCTGGCGGGCGTGATCCTCGGGCCGCACCTGTTCCTCGACCTGATCGAGGAGCGCGGCACGCTGGAAATCCTTTCCCAGCTGGGCGTCGTGCTGCTGCTCTACTCGCTCGGCCTGGAGTTCCGCCTGCGCAAGCTGCGCGATCTGGGCCCCTCGGCCGCGTTCGTCACCGTGCTCGAGGTGGGGGTGATGCTCTGGCTGGGCTTCAGCGCGGCACGCCTGCTGGGCTGGAGCGCGCGCGAGGCGCTCTTCACCGGCGGCATCCTGGCGATCTCGAGCACGACGCTGATCCGCAAGGTCTTCAGCGAGCAGTCGGTCGAGCGCAAGACGCAGGAGCTGGTCACCGGCGTGCTGGTCTTCGAGGACCTGATGGCGATCCTGATGCTGGCGACGCTGACCGCGCTGGCGACGGGCGAGGAGCTCGAGCTGCGCGTCGTCGCGGGCGCCGCGGGACGGCTGGCGCTCTTCGTGGGCCTGGTGGTCGCCGGCGGCCTGGTGATCGTGCCGCGCCTGGTGCGCGGGACGGTCGCGCTCGGCCGGCGCGAGACGCTGCTCGTCGCGGCGCTGGGCGTGTGCTTCGCCTTCGCGCTGCTGGCGGCGCGCGCGGGCTATTCGATGGCGCTGGGCGCCTTCCTGGCCGGCTCGCTGGTGGCGGAGTCGGGCCACGGCGAGCGCATCGAGAAGCTGATCCAGCCCGTGCGCGACATGTTCGGCGCGCTCTTCTTCGTCTCGGTGGGCATGCTGATCGATCCCGATCCGATCGTCGCGCACTGGCGCGCGGCGCTGGTGCTGACGGGGCTCGCGATCGGCGGCAAGCTGCTCGGCGTCAGCGCGGGGGCCTTCCTCTCGGGCAAGGACACGCAGAGCTCGATCCGCGCCGGGTTGTGCATGGCGCAGATCGGCGAGTTCTCGTTCGTGATCGCGGCGCTGGGCGTCGCCAGCGGCGCGACGCGCGAGTTCTTCTACCCGCTGGCCGTGGCGGTCTCGAGCGCGACCGCCTTCGTCTCGCCGATCCTGATCGCGCACGCCGACCGCATCGCGCGCCTGGTCGAGCGCTCGCTGCCGGCGCGCTTCGCCACGTTCGCGCGCCTGTACTCCGGCTGGCTCGACGCGCTGCGCGAGCGCAGCTCGCGCGACACGCGCTGGGGCTTCGTGCGCCACGCGGCGCTGGTCGTGCTCGTCGACGCGCTCGTGCTCGCGGCGCTGGTGATCACCGGCACGCAGCTGCACGAGCGCCTGGCGGGGCTGCTCAAGGACAAGGTCGAGCTCGCCCCGATCCTGGCCCAGTCGATCGTGATCCTGGTCGTCGCGCTCTTGTGCGTGCTGCCGCTGCTCGGCATGGTGCGCGGCGCGCGGCGCCTGGGAGCCGCGCTGGCCGAGCTCTCGCTGCCTGCGACGCGCGCCGGTCGACCCGACGCGAGCGCCACCGCGCGGCGCGCGCTGACGGCCGGCCTGCAGGTGGCGGTGCTGCTGGCGGTCGCGCTGCCCTCGCTGCTCCTGACCGAGCCGTTCCTGCCCGGGTTCACCGCGCTGGGCCTCTTGATGCTGCTGCTCGTCCTGTCGCTCTCGATGATCTGGCGCAGCACGGCCGAGCTCGGCGGCCACGTGCGCTCCGGCGCCGGCGTGATCGTCGAGGCGCTGGGCCATTCCTCGCGCACGGCGCCGCCGCCGGTCGACGAGGTCGCCGCGCTGCTGCCCGAGCGCGCGGCGCGCCTGGAGCTGCGCGTGCCACCGCACAGCCGCAGCGTCGGCGCCACGCTCGCCAGCCTGGGCTTGTGCGGGGCCGCCGGCATCCACGTGGTGCTGATCCAGCGCGGGGCGCAGCAGCTGGTCCTGCCCGGCGGCAACGAGGTCGTGCACGCGGGCGACGTGCTGACGCTCAGCGGCAGCGAGGCCGGGCTGGCGCAGCTCTTCGCCCGCCTCGATCTGGTGGCGCTCGCGCCGCCCTCAGCGGTCGGTGGTGAGTGAGACGAGGTCGCCGGGCTGCGCCTCGCGCCCGCGCAGCACGGCGCCGGGGCGCAGGTACACCAGCGCCACGCGTTGCGGCCAGGGTTCGTCGCGCGCCGGCTGCGCGAAGGCGAGCGAGGTGCGGAACGGCGCGCGCTCCAGCAGCGCGAGCGCGTCGCAGAGCGGCACGCGCGCGCCGTCGAGTGCGGCCTCCAGCTGCGTGAAGCGCGCCGGGATCGAGGCCGAGACGATGCCGAGCAAGAGGCCCTGGCCCTCGATCGAGAGCTCGCTCGCGCCCCGCGCGCCGATCCAGCGCGCGCCGAAGTGCAGCGAGCGCTCGTCCCAGGTCCAGGCGCGCGTGTAGACCGATCCGGAGACGTGCGTGCTGGAGGGGCCGAGGTTCTCGACGAAGAGGTCGAAGCTCGTGCGGTAGGGCATGATCCAGCGCAGGACGAGGTCGCTCGTCCACAGGCCCTGCGTGCGCGGATCGAGCTCGCCGGCGTGCACCAGCATCGCGAGCGGACACGAGACCGTCTCCTCGCCGTCGAAGGTGAGGTGCAGCACCAGCGTGCGCAGCGCGAGCTCGCGATCGGGCCCGTCGACGTGCAGCACGAGCGTGCTGACCGCGCGCGGTCCGGCGCAGAGCTTGGGGTCGGTGCCGAGGAACTCGCCGGCGGGGACCTTCTGCGAGAGCGAGAAGGTGTACGAGAGCTGCCCGTCGGGGCCGCGCGCCTTCTCGTCCCAGCTCTTGCGCAACGCGGTGAGCTCGGCCGGGGCGGGTGCGCGGAAGTCGGAGACGTCGCAGCCCTCGGGATAGCACCGCCAGCTGACCAGCACGTCGGGCTGCTCGACGCCGGCGAGCGTCAGGCGCGCGCGCCTGGCGAAGGGCAGCGGCATGCGCAGCTGGTCCAGCGCGGACGTGCGCAGCGGTGGCCAGCTCGCCTGCGGCCCGACCAGCGCGGAGAGCTCGGCCTCGAAGGCGGGCTCGCTCGCTT
>JBGASC010000068.1:0-27097 GCA_044229935.1 Planctomycetota bacterium
CTCCCGTGCCCACGAACGTGGATGTCGTGAGCTTCGTCCGCGTGAAGCGCGAGAAGCTCGGCGCGCGCATCGTCGCGGCGGACCTCGGTCGCTTCACGAACTTCCAGCTCGACTGGAACGGCGTGTACGCCTACGCCGACCTGCAGGCCGGGCACGGAGTGAACGCCTTCACGGTCGCGAATGGCTGGGGCGTGTGCGAGGCGTTCATCCCGCTTGCCGACTTCGATCTGCCGACCAACCTGAACGGCGGCACGATCACGATGGCGAACACGGGTGATCCGCAGGCGCAACAGGTCTCGACGTTCGTCCAGTTCTTCCCGTGAGCTGATGGCAAGCTACGCGCGGGAGGTCGCTCCGAACGGCCTCCCGCGCTTTCGTTCCATGCGCGCCGTCCTCACCCTCATCCTGCTCGCGCTCGCGTCGTGCGCGTCGACCGACTTCGATCGTGCGCCGATGATGCGCGAGACCGGGTTCGGAACGGTCCGTGGGTTCGCGGCGGAGGACGTCGAGCAAGTCGGTCGCCTCGTGCGCGATCTCGCGCCGCGCGTCCAGGAGATCCTGCGGCCCGAGCACGCTGAGCCCGTTCGCGTCGTCGTGCTCGACACGCCCACCGATCCGAGCACGAAGGCATTCACGCACGAGTTCGTTCGCGGGGGGCACCTCGTGGATCGGTTCATCGTCGTCGGCTCGGAGGGGCGGTACTTGCGCGCGTTCCTCGTCGCGCACGAGTGCGTCCACTGGTTCGCCAACGGGCCGTGGGATCGGCTACCGCTGGCGCTGGAAGAGGGGCTCGCCGACCTGATCGCCTGCCAGCTCGATCCGGTCGGGCGCGAGGCCAAGCTCTACGACCTCGCTCACGTTCCACCGGCGGCGAGCTTCGCGGAGATCGAGGCCGCGCTCCGCGTCACGCGCGAGACGTGGGCGGGTCTCAAGGCCGACGAGCGCGAGCGCGCGTACTGGGTCGGCTACGTCGTCGCGAGCCGCATCGGCGTCGAGGGATTGCGCGAGCTGGCCGAGCAGGCAGCGGTCGATGGCGGGCGCTTCATCCCATCGGAGCGCGTGGTCGATCGCGTTGGGCTTGGTCGAAACGTGCAGACGTGGAACGCATCGATCCACCGCAACCCGTGGTAGTGAGTCGATCGCCACCCGCGCGACGCCCAGTCTGCGCCTGGGGCAGCGCGAGGTGACGACCTCCTCGGCGTTCCCCGAAGCAGCGGCCAGTCATGTGACGTTCTGCCACGCGACCGGCCGCGCTTCCTTGCTGGCGACCTACTTGCTCGGCTCGGACGACTTCGGACACACGCTCGGCGACGTCGACTGATGGCACGCGCTGCCGCCCCCGTGGTTCGGGTTGAGCTGCACGGACCTGTTGTCGAGCGCGGCCTTGCTGTGGCCGGAGCCTGACCGGCTGCCTTGGTAGGCCGCGTTGTTGGGGTTCATCTGGTTGGCGCGGTTGTTCTGCGCTGCGTTGTTGCTCTTCGGCATGACGTTTCCTGTTTCTTCGAGTGCGGAGGACGAGCCCGCGGGCTCGTGCCCGTTCGTACCGTCGCCCTGCGTCGTCGAGGACACCCTCGGCGTGATCCGCTTCGCGCACGGCTCGAACGAGCGGAGCATCGACCGCGCCGCGATCTCCGGCGACGGCGCAGTTCGGACAAACCGATCAGCTCAGGTACTTGTGATGGCTGTCGAACGAGCCCAGGTCGTACGCTCGCTTGGCGTACCTACGGCACTTCGCCGTGTCGCGCAGTAGGAACGCACATTCGGCCGCGCGGTCGAACGCGAGACCGTGGTTCGGGTTCAGGGCAACGGCGCGCTCGAACGCGAGCAGGGCATCGTCGACTCTCTTGAGCAGCAAGAGCGCGATCCCCTCGTGCGCGTTGAAGTGATCGGATCGCGCGCGGAACTCATCTCCACGGGACTGGAGGTGGAACAGGGCTTGGTCGGGCATGCCGCGATTGAGCCAGACGATGGCGATCTCGACGAACGGACGATCCCAGCCGGGATCGAGCCGACAAGACTCGCGCAACTCTTCCAACGCCCGATCCCATTCACCGGCTTGCCAGAGCGTGGCACCAAACGAGAAGCGGTAGCGGGCATTCGTGGGGTCGAGTGCTACGACTCGGGCGCGGTGAGGCACGGCTCCCTTGAAGTCGCCACGAGCCACGCAGTCCTCGGCCTGCTGGATTCGGTTCGCAATCCGCGTCGGGTCGTTCTGCGCGGGGACTCGGTAGACGACCTTCCCGGCGGACTGCGCGGCGGCAATCCGCTCGGGCGTCGCGCTGTTGTCGGTCATCAGGTGGAACACGAACGCCTCGTACACCGCGCGCTTGTCTTCTGCGCTACGTCCCGCGAGCACGGGCAGTTCGGGAGGCGGACCCGAACCGAGCGAGCCCAGGATGCGGAGGCAGCGCGATAGGTGTTCCTTGAGCCGTCGATCGCGAAGCGCGAGCACCACGTCGTGCCAGAACGGATCGAGGTCGTGAGTCAGCAGCTCGTCGAGGACCACGGCGCTCGATGGGAACAAGATCCCAAGGCGCAGGGAGAGAAGGTGGTTGCCACGGAACTCCTCGGTCAGCTCTCCTTCGCCGAAGTCGGCTACCGCCTCGCGCGTCAACGCGACGAGTCCCTGGCCGAGGCGCGAAGCCAGCCGCCAGTTCGAGATGGTCGCGACCTCACGGAGGAGCGCGAACGCGCCGTACGATCGCCGCAAGCGGACGAGAAGGTCGCCCTCGCTGGCTCGACCCCGTCTCGCCAGCGCCGCTGCGATGCTCGCGAAGTTCTGCTCGGAAGGGATGATCGGCTCCGACTTCCGCAGCCAGCGTTCGACCGTTCGTGAATCGACGCCGATCTCTACGGCGCAGGCGTCGACGCTGAGGCCGGGAAGGTGCTCGTCGAGGAGGGCGCGCATGATCAAGGCTCCGCCGCCTTGCTCGGCCCACAGTGCCGCCTCCGGCGCAGGCTCGTCGCGAAGCAGAAGCGCGCTCGTCCATCGAAGCGCGAGGTCGACGACGATCGGGCGCGCGAGCGCGATCGCTGCGAGACCTTGGTCTACGTCCGGCCAGAGGTTTGAGGCTGCGCTGAACTCCTGATCCCACAGGGCCAGCAGGTCGACGAGCGCAACCGCGATGACGTCGTCGATCTCTGGTGGCGGAGCGTCGCCGACGCGCGGCACCTCGATCGCTCCTACGACGCCGGAGTTGAGCAGCGCGCTCGCCACGGCGCGGCAGATGACGGCGCGCTGTTCCGCGCCGACCCATTTGCCCGCGAAGTAGTCCTTGACCGTGCGCTGCGAGCGATCCAGCGCCTTCGCAGGCTCGACGCCACCGACGGCTTCGTCATCGAGACGAAACGCGCGAACGAGGGCGTCGAGAAGCTGGCCCGACTTCGGGCACCAGGAGGAGGGTGGAGTGTCTGCAGTCATGTGGAGCGGCTTGGATGGTGCAGCCGACACCATCAGAACCTGGGCCGGGGCAAACCGATTCCGGCGCAGGTCGGACAATCCTCGCACGGCCTGAACTCGCTTGGCGGTCGCTGCGTCGACGCCCCCGGCTAGAGATCAAGGGCGGCCGGGGCTCCCGGCCTGGCCCCCAGCGTTCCTCACCCTCTCTTGCCGAACTACCTCACCGCGTGGACCAGCCGGGGCGGAGCAGCCGTCGCCCCCCGTCGCGTACGCACGGACCCACCGTTCCCGCGTCACGCCCCGCCTTGTGTGACAGGCTGTCACCCGTCGGTGGATCGCAGCAGCAGGCTCCGTACGACCTTCGGAGTCCAGCCGCCACCGCGGCCATGTTTGGTCGGCACGTCGCGCTCGGTCAGCGCGGCGGCGATCTGGCGGAGGGTCATCCCCTCGCCCCTGAGCCTCCGCATCCGCTGCAAGATTCGCTGCTCGGCGCGGTTGACTACGAGCCCCTTGCCCTCGTCGTCGAAGTCCCAGCCGTAGGGCGCGAACCTGGAGATACGACGTCCGGTCCTGCGCATGTGCGCCATCGCGCTCCGCGTGCGCTCGGCGACTTGGTCACGCTCAAACTCGTTCAGGACCGCGAGCAACCTGAAGATCATCTTCCCGCTCGCGCTGGTCGTGTCGATCTTCTCGCTGAGGCTCACGAGTTCGGCCCCCGCCTTCGCGAGCCGGTCGGAGATGCTCAACGTGTCCCGCGTCGAACGCGCGAGGCGCGACAGGCTGTACACGACGAGCACGCCGCGCCTCTTGCAGACCGCGTCGAGTGCGTCTCTCAGGCCTGGCCGCTGCGACATCGAGCTACCGGAGATCCCCGCGTCCTTGAAGACGATCAGCTCGTGCTCGTCGTTGAGCTTCGCCCAGGATTCGAGCTTCGCCCGCTGGGCCTCCAGACTGACTCCGTCTTCGACCTGTCCCTCCGTGCTGACCCTGATGTAGCCGATCGCAACCATGACCACACGATCGCTCCACACGGGGCCTCAGGCGGAGCGAATCCAGATCCCAACCGTCCCCTTGGGAACAGCCGAGGGCGTCCGGTGGCCTGCGGGGCGTGAAGTTCCTTCCGACTCGGATCGCAGCGGCCTGGAAAACAGTTCCACCTCCTCCCAGTCCTTCTCGGCATGGTTCCGCGCCGTTCGCTAGACAGGACTCGGCCCGAGCCGCGCTAGACTGCCCGCGGGTGCTGCCGAGAGGTGGGTCGCTTCGCGAGCGGCGACTCATCCGGGAAGCTCGGCAGTTCCCCCTATCTCGGGCCGGTGGTGTTACAGCCATCGGCCCGCTTCTATGGACGCCAGCCCGCGCCTACCAGGACGTGCCAGCGCCCCAGGACATCATCAGGGCGAGGCCGCAGCAGACGTGGAAGCCCGGAGCTTGCTGCGCGCACCACCGGACCGCCGCAAATCACGACCGCCGTCGCCGACGCTGCTCGCGAGCTTCGTCGCGTCGACTTGCCCTTTCTGCAGAAGGCCGACCAACACCTTGCCGTGGAGCATCGTGAAGTACGGAGGAAACGCCTCGCCAATGAGGTTGCGCACGAGGTAGGTCTGACCGAGGTCGAGGGCTCCGGCCCAGTCAAACCAACGAGGCACCGTCTGCAGGTCGGCACACTCCAAGATGCTCAGCACTCGGTGCTCGCTCGGGTGGATCTTGAAGTCGCTACCTATGTGGCTGGAGTTCGTCGTGATCGTGGCAGCGGGACGGTCCGGTCTCATCCGCCGGTAGCTCGAAGCGAATCCCTTGATGAGGCGAGCATTCTTCCCAGTTCCAACGATCGGCCGGTTCCACAATGGATGTCCGCAGGTTGCGCAACGCGCAAGCCCGATCGGGACGGAGGTCTGACAGCAACTCGGACAGCGCGAGTTCTCGTAGGCGCTACGTCCGCTGTTCTTGGGGATGTCCTTGACGAGCCGATACCTCTTTTCGTCGTAGCTCGGCACGAAGTGCAGGGGGTCGTCGCCTGTCGCGAGTTCGGGCGTGCGAGCATCCAGCTTCGCGTACCCCATGAACTCCATCCACTCCTTCACGCACACCCACGGGAGGCGTTTCGCGCCGCCAACCTCCGCGTGCGTCGGGCGAGGCCAAGGCAGTAGCAGGCGGGTCGAAAGCGCGCCGACCCAGGGTTCGTCTCGCCGCGCGCCAACGATCACGGCACGGCGTCGATCCTGAGGGACGCCGTGGTCCGCGACGTTTACGACGCCGGACCAGAACTCGTACTCGGGCAGGTGCTCGCGAAGCAGGTCGATGACGAAGCCGCGCTCCGCGCCGAAGGAAGCCCGAAGGGTCAGGATCTGCCGAACGTTCTCCGCGACGATGACGCGAGGGCTCAATGCCCGCGCAGCCGCGACGAGCTGCAGGAGCAATGAGTTGCGCGCCTCGTTCCGCCGAGCGGCCCCGCTCGATCGCTTACCGCGACTCGGGTTCGAGCTGCTCATTCCCTGGCAGGGCGGCGTGGCGACTAGCAGGTCGACGCGCTCGTGCCCCGTCGCGCGGCAGTGTTCGATCAGGGAGCCGAGCTGCTCGCGCACATCGCCCACGAACCAGCGGGAGCCACGGTGCGTCCGGCAACCGATGGCCGCCCGTTCAAGATCGCGTTCAAGATGGGCCACGAACTCGAAGCCAGCCGCCGCGTAGCCGATGTCGCTGAGCCCGCCGCCGGAGAAGAGCGACACGGCCTTGAGGGGCCGTGACGGTGGCGTCGGTCGGCTCATCAAGAACCTCCGAAGGCGACGGAGGTGCTTCTCGGCGGGATCTACGGGCGAGGACATGGCCCGGCATTGAGCCATGCTAGGCGGAGGATCGCAACAAGGTCACGAGGCGCTCGATCACGCGATCGAGCCGAGTCGAGCGATCGACGTCGTGCTCCCATACTCGGGCGACTGTCCAGCCTTGGGCGCGAAGCCATCGTCGTACTCGACGGTCTCGGCGCACGTTGCCTGCGAGCTTCGCTCGCCACCACTGATCGCAGTCGCGTTCGATGTCGTGGCACCTCTTGCAGCCGTGCCAGAAGCAGCCGTCCACGAAGATCAGGACCCTGCGTCGGCTGAAAACGAGGTCGGGAGACCCCCGCAGCTTCAAGCCGGTCCGAGCTGCAAACCCCTGAGCCGTGTAGAACCGAAATCCGCGACTCCAGAGCGCCGAAGCGACAGCCCTCTCTGGGCGCGTGCGTCCTCGGTTCCCCTGCATCGCGCGAAGCCGTTGGGCGGGGGTCAGAACGTCGCCAGCGCCCCGCCTGTTCGAGTGCCTTGACACGAGGTACGGCCTGTCACGGCTTCTTGGACTGCCTACGCTTGGACCGAGAGTACTCCGGCGCGACGGACTGAAGGGCGACATCAACCTCGTCGTAGTAACGCTTGCTTCGCTCGTGGAGGTCCCGGAATGTCTCCACCCGAATGTCGTCCCCGGCGAGCCTCTTCACCTTGTCCTTCAGCGCGCCGTTCATCTTGCCGACGATCAGGCGGCCCTTGATGAAGCGCGGCGCGACGGACTCGCCCGTGTCGGCGAGGTTCTCTCGCGCCCAGTCCACGTAGGCTTCGATCTGCTCAAGGTCTTTACGCGAAAGCGTCTTTTGGGGGCGCTTCAACTCCACCACCGTCAGCACCTCTCCCGCGCTCACGCCGAGGATGTCCATCCGGCGATCCTCGTCGGCCGTGTCCTTCGGCTCCGGGCACTTCTTGCGCAACAAGTCGGTGTACTTGGTCTGCCCGGTGAGCCGAATCCAGCTTTGGTCGATCATCCAGGGGTTGGCCTCGAAGAGCGGCTGCAGCTCCTGCACCTCCAGCGCGCCTTCGTCGATGAACTTCTCCAACTGCTCGACTGCGGCGCGTCTACCGTCAGCCAGCTTCAGGTGTTCCCGCGCCTCGATGATCCGCCAGTCGTCGAAGAGCTTGACCAGCGTCTTCGGGTTCGCGCCTTCAGCCTCGATGGCGTCCACGAGTTCGCGAAAGGCGACCGACTCCACGCTGCTCTTGACGATCTCTAGCAACGGCTCGGCGGAGCCTTCCTCTATCTGGTCGTCGTCGACCAGCAGCTTCACGAGTTTCAACGCTACTCGCTGCTCCGGTTCCGGTCTTCCCTTCATCCACTGGTCGAACCCAGCCAACTTCGTGATTCGCTCCTTCTTCTTGTCGCGCCGTGAGTCGAGCCACTTCTGGAACGCGAACTTCAGGACCGATTCGCCCCACTGCTGGAGCGCGACGCCCTCGTCCGACTCCCAGACGACCGAGTTCCGCGCCGTGGAGATTCGGTCCTCTCCCTCATCCAGAAAGTCCGCGTGGACCTCGCCGACGAGGTGAGCGCGAGCGAACTGCGCGTGCGTGCTCGGGTAGTTGAAGTAGCTACCTAGCTCCGCCGCCTTGCCGTGCGCAAAAATGTCCACGCCCCGGTAAGTCTGGGAGCTGCTCGGGAGAAACCCGATCCAGCCGCTCACGGTTAGCGCATCCTTGACCGTGCCGCCACCCGGTAGCGCGCTGACGTCCCACACCTCGCCCGACACGCAGGCGTCTCGCAGGTTCCGATCGGAGGGTTGAATGGTGGCTCCGTTGACCTTGAGCACGAACTCGGGGCCGAACACGAGCAACCGCCTTGCGAGCCCTCGGCGCACATCGTCGGAGCTAATCCCGGACTTCCTCCTCAGACCACGGAGCCTGACTTCGACTCCGTCGCGATCCTTCGTCGCGCCTGATCGCGCTGACACGAATTCAGGTTCGTAGGGGGTTCCGGGCGGCTTGCTTTCCGCCCAGTGCTTCATCGCCGTGAACGAAAACCGAAGGCAGATCGCCAGCCCATCCTTCACCGACCGCAACTCCATCTGGTCGGCTACGCCGAACGAGGACAGCTTCCCCAGTCCCTTCCTCCCGGTGACGACACGCACGCCCGACTTGGACTTGGTCGTCGCCCCGTCCGCGCCCCGGCGGCACCTGCCGATCGGAAGGTACTCTCGCTGCAACTCCTCGGCGGTCATCGCGTGCCCGTAGTCGCGGACAACCACCTCGGAACTCGGCGTGATCGCTCCAGTCGGAAGAGTGACCTCAACCTCGCGCGAATCGGCGTCGTAGGCGTTCGAGACGAGTTCCGCGATGACCGGAGGGAGGTGGCTGTAGAGCCGGAGGCCCAGGTGCTCGATGGTCATCGCATCGAACGGCATCGTGAACTTGGGGGGATGCGTCATGTGTGGGTGAGGCTGTTGGGCGGCCCTCCCGCAGGCCCGCCACCCGCGCTCGCGCAACGCATGGCGATGACCGTGGCTGGGGGTGAGGTCGGACTGAGCGAGAGGCTATCCACTCGGAGCCTCGCGCCGGTAGCAAGAAGCACCCAGCCACCTCGTGACGATCTTGGACCCAGGTCTGACCGGGTTCCGGCGCGACGTGCCCGTCGAACCCTCCGAAGCAGTGCGGGCGACCAGGGTTGGGACGCTGGATCGGGCGCATGCACGTTGCTACCCTGTGTAGCCACACGAACCGGAGGCCGAAGCCGATGACTGCCAAACACAGGAGCCTGGGCATTGCTGGTCGAACAGGGGTCGACCAGTGCACGTTCAGGAATGTCGAATTCTCGAACTACAAATCGGCGTCGATGCGGCTTCGCGTCACGCCGCAGCAAAAAGCGGAGATCGCGGAGGACGCCAAGAACCTCGGCGTCTCGGCAACGGAACTGTTGCTACAGCTCCACCGGATCGCGTCCCCCTCCCTGCGCAAGAAGAAGCGCCGGTGAGCAAGGTCTCGAAGAAGATGGCGGCGGAGCTGCGTGAGCAGCGCAAGCGCATGAATGCGCGCGCGGATCAGGAGCTGCGGATCGTGCGAGAGCACGTTCTAGATCGGCTGTCCCAGCAGGGAGCCCCCGAGCTGGTCGACTGTCCCATCGTCGAGCAGACCATCCGTCGCCTGCACCGACTGCATGCGCTGACTCTCCCGGACCACTGGGACAAGCGGTTCCCCCGGTACGTCCGCGACAAGAGCGAGCAGAACGCTTGGGCGCGATCCGCACCGACGCCCGCCTGCCAGTTCACGGCCGCTCAGTTGCGGCCGTTGGCGCGCTTGCTCGTTCAAGTCCGCATGACCCGGTTCATGAGAGGAGCCCCTGGATGAGCGCGTCCAAGGCACCGGCGAAGCAGCGCGGCATCGCCTACCTGCGCTGCTCGACCGCGCAGCAGGACGAGTCGCTCCCCTCGCAGCTCGACTGGGTGATCCGTCGCGCGGCAGAGCTGAACGTGGCGTTTCTGCCCACCCAACGCGAGTTGGCCGAAGCCCTCGGCGAAGGCGCGAGCGAGATCGGGGATCTCTACCTCGACTCCGCAGTGACCGGCGCGGACATGAACCGGCCCGGCTTCCTCGCTTTCCACAAGCGCGCCGTGAGTGACTCGTCACTCACGCACGTCTTCTTCTGGGCGCGGGACCGATTCGCGCGACCGACCGAGGTGGAGTCGGCGATGAAGCTCGAAAAGGACATTCTCTTCTCGAACAAGGACGTGGTCGTCGCCAGCGGCAGGAGCCTCCACGCCCGCACGCACGGTCAGCACACGTTCGCCGACGACGTCACGCTGTTGCTGGAGTATGCGACCGCGCACGCATTCCGTGTCGACCTCGCCTACAAGGTCTTGAGAGGCCAGGGGAAGAACGCGAAGGCCGGTCTTTGGAACGGAGGTCGCGCTCCCTATGGCATGCGCCGCGCGATCATGTTTGACAACGGCGAGAAGCTCGACTTCCTCCGTGACGGCGATGGTTCCGGGCGAGACGGACGACGACCTCGACAAGCTCGCCGTTGTCCGCGAGATCCACGATCTCTACTTGCGCGACCACGGGCTGCCGAAGATCGCCAAGATCCTGAACGCGCGGAACATCCCTTCACCCGATCACGGCAGATCCCGAACGAGCAAGGTCACCAAGGTCACTCGAAAGGTCTCGGGCCGGTGGACCGTCAGCAACCTGCGCGGGGTCGTCGAGCAGCCGTTGTACATGGGTCTCTACGCCTGGGGACGTCGCGGCGAAGGCGACCTCCTGCGCTTCGAGAACTCCGCTTCGCAGTCTTCGCGGGAACTCCTGCCGTCGGAGAAGCCCGCCGGAACGACGAAGGCGAAGAAGGTCGTCAAGCGAGACCGTGCGACGTGGTTCACCGCGAAGCTCGCCCGGCCGTTCGACCCGATCGTTCCAGCCGACATCTGGCACCAGAACAACGACAAGCTCAGGCGTCGGGGCGAGGTCGGCGGCCAACGCGGCGTGGCTCGATGCCGCGACGCCAACAAGTACCCGCTGCGCGTGCTGTGCGGGACCTGCGGTCAGCCCATGTCGGGTGCGCCGAAGTACGGCAGGCCCGTGTACATCTGCTCGACCTACTCGAACAGCCACGGCGAGGACTGCGCGCACAACTGGTGTGACCGGGACATCGTCCTGGGGTTCGCGCTTCGCGGCATCGAGCACGTCCTGAAGGAGGAGCGGAACTCCGAGCGCCTGCGCGACCTCGTCCACGAGCAGCTCGTGTCCCACGCCGCTTCAGCGCGCCCCAGCGACAAGCTGATCGCCACTCAGGAGGCCCGGCTGAAGGAGCTGGACGTCGTCCGCCACAAGCTGCACAGGGAGATGATGCTCGCCGAGGACCCGATCGCACGCGCGGACGCCGAGGTCACCTACAAGGAGTGTAAGCTGGAGACCGAGCGGGTCGCTGCGGAGCTGAAGGCGCTGCGCAGACAGGCCGGGCGCGTAGCGCCCTCCGACGCCGCGACCGAGACAAAAGCCGTGATGAAGTTGCTCGACGAGATCGGCGCGATCGTCCAGGAAGCCGACCCCGGCACGCTCCGGGAGGTGTTTCACTCCCTCGGCGCGGCCGTCGTCATCCGCTACGAACCCGGCAGGGTCGGCAAGCGGCTCAACCTCCCCGTCTCGGCCGAGCTGCGACTGGGGTCGCCTCTCGGTGAGTTAGGAGATGTTGGTCGGGGCGAGAGGATTTGAACCTCCGACCTCTTCCACCCCAAGGAAGCGCGCTAGCCAGGCTGCGCCACGCCCCGACCCGGTGAAGTGGGGAGAGATTATACGGCCCGCGGCGCGCGAGGTCAAACCGGGCGCGGCTTGAGGCCCGCAGCGGGCTCGCGGACAATCCCCGCATGGCTCGCCCCCTGCGCAGGCTCGCTCGCATGCGAACGGTCGTCGTGCGCCGGCGGCACCGCACGTGGATGCTCTCGATGTCGCTCGCCAGCCTGGGCTGGGGCGTGTGGTGGCTCGAGGTCTTCCTGACGCGCTTCGCGCCGGAGTACGCGCCCTCGCTGCGCACGACCGCCCTGATCGGCGGCGCGTTCGCGCTGCCCGGGCTGCTGGTCGCGATCTGGACCATCCGCGCCAAGGCGGCCTGGATCCTGATCACGCTCGTGCCGCTGCTCGCGAACCTCTCGCTGATCGCGCTGCCGCTCCTGATCAAGACGCTGCGCGTGATCCGCGAGGGCTGATCGACGCGCGCTCAGGGCATGCGCGGCGCCGCGAGCAGCATCCACGTGCCCGTGATCGCGGCGAGGATCGTCAGCGAGAGCACGAGGAACGCGATCTTGCGGTGCAAGCGCCGCGTTGGCGGATGGAAGATCGTGCGCAGCCCGCTCGCGACGGGCAGCACGTACGCGGCGGTCGCGATCTTCGCCGTCCACATGTGCACCGGCGTGATCCAGCCCGCCTTGGGCAGGTCGTACAGCTCGCCGACGCCGAGCGCGTGGTGGATCGTCGCCACCAGGCAGCTGACCGCGCCCGCGACGCACAGGAAGTGCACGCGACGCTTCGCGCGCAGGCCGCTCGAGACGGTCCCCGCGAGGAAGGCCAGCGTCAGCACCAGGAAGAGGACGAACCCTACCGGGTGACTCAACCGAGTCCTCCCAGCAGCGAGTCCATCTCGGCCGTCGGCGCGCGGTTCATCAGGTCGATCACCGCCTCGCGCGGATCCTTGCCGTCGAAGAGCACGGCGTGGACCTGCTCGGCGATCGGCATCTGCACGTCGCCCAGATCGGCCTCGGGCCCGAAGAGCGCCTTGGCCGTCCACACGCCTTCCGCGACCATGCGCATGCCGCCGAGGACCTTCTCGAGCTTCTCGCCGCGGCCGATCGCCTCGCCCACCGAGCGGTTGCGCGAGTGGCGCGAGAAGCAGGTCGTGACCAGATCGCCCATGCCGGCCAGACCGAAGAAGGTCTTCGGGCTCGCGCCGCGCGAGCGGCCGAAGCGCGCGATCTCGACCATGCCGCGCGTGAGCAGCGCCGCCTTGGCGTTGTCGCCCAGGTCGAGCCCGTCGCAGATGCCCGCCGCGATCGCGATCACGTTCTTGAGCGCGCCGGCGAGCTCCGCGCCGTACGGATCGTCGTGCGTGTAGACGCGGAACGTGGCCGAGCTGAACGCGACCTGCACGCGCTGCGCGAGCTGGCGGTCGGTGCTGGCCGCGAGCACGGCCGCGGGCTTGAGCGCGACGACCTCCTCGGCGTGGCTGGGTCCGGTCAGCACGCAGTAGGGCCGCTCGCCGAGGACCTCGAGCAGGATCTGGCTGGGCGTCTTGAAGGTCTCGATCTCCAGGCCCTTGGTCGCGCTGACGATCGGCACGTTGCCGGGGATCGCCTCCTCGAAGCGCTGCGCGACGGCGCGCATGTACTGCGTCGGCACGACGTTGACCACGAGGTCGGCGCCGTCGGCGGCGCGGAAGGGATCGGCCGTGATCGTGATGCCGCTGGGCAGGCGATGGCCGGGCAGGAAGCGCGTGTTCTCGCGCTTCTGCTGCATCTCGGCGGCCTGCTCGGGGAAGGCGCTCCAGAGCGTGCACGGAGTCCCGTTGCGCGCGAGGAACAACGCCAGCGTCGTTCCCCAGCTGCCGTCTCCGATGACCAGTGCGTGCTTGAGCGCGCGCTCAGCCATGGGTGCGTGCCGTGGAATCGTCCTTGGCCTTCTCGGCGTGCTTCTCGCCCGCGCGCGGCTCGGTGCCGTTGAGCATGCGGCGAATGTTGGAGCGGTGGCGCACGAGGATCAAGCAGCACAGGAGGAACGCGCCCACGAGCAGGGGCTTGGGACCATCGTCGATCCACACGGCCACCGGGAAGGTGCAGCCCATCAGGATGGAAGCCAGGCCGGACCATCCGGTCAGCCCGCGCGTGATCAGCCAGACCACGCCGCCCCACAGGAACACGACCGGCGCGATCGCGACGATCGCCCCGCAGCCGGTCGCGACGCCCTTGCCGCCGCCGAAGCGCAGGTAGATCGAGTAGCAGTGGCCGAGCACGGAGAACATGCCGACCAGCACCTGCGCCAGCATGCGGTGCTCGGGGTTCGAGATCAGCCAGTAGCAGGCGAGCACCGGCCCGAACCCCTTGAGGAAGTCGAGCGCGAACACGACGTAGCCCCAGCCGCGCCCGACCGCGCGCATCGCGTTGGTCGCGCCGATGTTGCCGCTGCCGAACGTGCGCAGGTCGATGCCCTTGACCCACTTCGCGATCACCAGGCCGAACGGCACGCTGCCGAGCAGATAGGCGAGCACGACCAGTCCCCACGTCGAGAGGGGCAGGTCGAAGACGTCCGCGCTGGCGAGAGACAGGAGGCTCATCGAGGGAAGGGAAAGCCCGCCCCGGGTCAGGGTAACCTCCGCGCGCCCCGCTCGGCGAGGGTGCGCTTTTCCGTACTCGTGCGGCCCGCAGAACACCGCAGGCGCGCGCCGCCCGGCGGGGTTGCATTTCCGGGTCATCGCTCTACCATGGCGACCCGCCTTCGCGGCCGGCCTGCGAGCTCATTCCCCCGGCCCAGGGAGCCCAACTCCATGACCTACGTGATCGCCGAGCCCTGCAAGGGCACCAAGGACACCGCCTGTGTCGAAGTCTGCCCGGTGGACTGCATCCACCCGACCAAGAACGAGGCCGACTTCGCCACGAGCGAGATGCTCTACATCAACCCCGACGAGTGCATCGACTGCGGCGCCTGCGCGCCGGAGTGCCCGGTGGACGCGATCTTCGACGAGGCGGAGCTGCCCGAGAAGTGGGCCGCGTACACGAAGATGAACGCGGACTGGTACGCGAAGAACCGCTGAGCTCCGCGCCCTCGCGCGAGCGATCGGGAGCCTGCCACGGCGAGCGCCGGGCGGGCTTCCTGCGTTTCAGGGGAAGTCGAGGTCGTGCTGCTGGACGGGGAGGCCGGGCCGAGCGCCTGCGGCGGTGATCCCGATCGGGGCTACTTCGGCTTCTGCTGCGCCTCCGCGTAGGCCGCCTTGAGCTGCTCCTGCGCGTCCTTCTGCTCGGCGGTGTCCGCGGGCAGGAGGCAGCTCGGCACCGCGCGCAAGAGCAGCTGCGCCTTGCCCAGCTGGCTGTCCTTCTTCGTCGTCTTCGCGATCTGACCCGCGCGCTGCTTGAGCTCCTCGAACTTCGCCGGGTCCGCGATCGGCGCCTTGCGCCAGCTCGCCGCATCGCCCGGCAGCGCCGCGGCGCGCGCGTGCGCGGCTTGCACGCGCTTGGAGAGCGAGGGGTGATCGCTCTCGATCTCCGGCGTCTTGTCGTAGCCCTTGTCGATCAGCTGCTGGAAGAAGTCGCCGAAGCGGTTCGGGTCCCAGCCGGCGTGCGTGTAGAACTGGAAGCCGTACTCGTCGGCCTGCGCCTCGTCGTCGCGCGTGAAGCCCAGGCTGAGGAAGTTGCCCGCGGCGACGCCCAGCGCGAGCCCGTAGGTCGCGTACTCCGTGCCGTGCTTCTTGCCGCCGGCCGCGTAGCCCGCCGCGCCCAGCGCGGCCGCGCCGCCGAGCATCCACATCTGGCGGTCCATGCCCTTGTGGATGTGGCGGCAGTACACGTGCGCGAACTCGTGGCTGACGACGGCCGCGAGCTCGTCCTCGCTGCGGCAGGTCTGCATCAGCTGGCAGTAGACGTACATGTGCGAGCCGCCGGTCGTGAACGCGTTGAGCTGGTCGGAGTTGACCAGGTGGAACTCGTCGTTGGAGAACATCCACGAGTTGTCCTCGCCGCTGACCCAGTGCGTCTTCGGCCCGACGTGCTGCGCCTCGAGCTCCTTGGCGCTGGCGACGACGCGCGAGCCGATGTCCTGCAGGTACTTGACCAGCTCCTGGTCCTTCATCACCGCCGGCTCGAGCTCGGCGTGCGTCGAGTCGGCCTGCGCGCGCACCTTGCTGTCGCTGGCGCAGCCGCTGGCGAGGAGGAGGAGGAACGGGGCGAGGAAGAAGAGGCGGGTGGCGCTGGGGTGCTTCATGATCGTTCGCGGATCCTGTGGGATCGCCATCCTAGCGAACCGCTGCGCCGCGTACGGAACGCGGACCGCTTCCCGCCGGTCGGCGGCCGCGCTCGTTCGGCGGGAGGAAAGTAGGTACTCGCCGCGCCGCGAGCGCGCGGCATTCGTCGCGCAGGAACCCGCTCCGGCTCCCGTTCCGGAGCGCTCGAACGGCGCGCCACGGCGACACGACGCGGCGCTCCGCCGCCCACGCGCGAGGAGGATCCGGCGTTCCGTACACTGCGCGGATGCCCGAGTCCCCTGCCCGACCGCGCCGTGCCTGGATCGCGCTCGCCGCGCTGAGCACGGTGACGGTGATCTGGGGCATCACCTTCAGCTGGATGAAGGAGTCGCAGCTCGCCGCGCAGGCGCTGCTCGGCCCGGGCCACTCGCTCGAGACCGTCGCGCTCTACATGGGCCTGCGCTTCGGCCTCGCGGCGCTCGTGCTCGGCTGCGTGCCGCGCGCGCGCGCGCGGCTGGACCGCGCGGCCTGGCGCGGAGGGCTCCTGCTCGGCGCGCTGCTCTACGCGGGCTTCCTCGTGCAGATGCTCGGCCTGGAGGAGGTCACGCCCGCGGTCTCGGCCTTCCTGACCAGCCTCTACGTGCTCTTCACCGCCCTGCTGCTCGCGCGGCGCGCGCACCAGCGGCCCGGTCCGGCGCTGGTCGTCGGCGCGCTGCTCGCGACGCTGGGCGCGGGCCTGATCCGCGGCCGGCCGGAGCTCGACCTGCGCACGGGCGAGGTGTTGACCGTGCTCAGCGCGGCGGTCTTCGCCGTGCACATCCTCGCCACCGACCGCGTCACGCGCGCGAGCGACGCGCTCGCCGCGACGCTGAGCTGCTTCGTGTGGGTGACGCTCTTCGCCGCGCTGAGCTTCGGCCTGACGCAGCTCCTGGGCGCGGGCTCCGACGCGCGGCACCTGGGCGAGCTGCTGCTCGCGCGCGCGTGGCTCGAGCCGCTGCTGCTCTCGGCCGTGTTCGCGACGGTGGTCGCGCTGAGCCTGATGAACCTGTTCCAGAAGGAGCTCGATCCGCTGCGCGCCGCGATCGTCTACGCAATCGAGCCGTTGTGGGCGCTGTTCTTCGGCGTCTGGAAGGGCCTCGACGTGCTCAGCGGCTGGCTCTGGATCGGCGGCGCGCTGCTGCTCGCGGGCAACCTCGTCGCGGAGCTGGGGCCGAGGCGCAAGGGCGCCGGCTGATCAGCCCGCGCGCGGCGGCAGCGCCTTGCGCAGCCGGTGGAAGCGCGCGTGGTGGAAGTGCATCGCCGGGCCGATGCCCGAGTACAGGAACCCCGGCAGCGAGACGATCCAGCTCCTCTGTTCGCGCAGGAAGAAGGTCATCGCGATCGAGACCGCGGCGAACCCGAGCAGGATCCCGTGCGAACCGAGCTCGCGGCGGGTCTCGAGCCGCTCCAGCGCGTCGAGCCTCAGTTCGTCCGCCGCCGCGAGCGCCAGGCGGTGCAGCTGCAGCAGGATCAGGCACAGCGCCGCGAAGCCCGCTCCGTAGATCAGGAAGCAGTCCTGCAGGTCGCTCGCCGTGCTCGCCTGCATCTCGGAGGGCACCCAGCCGCCGGTGATGAGCGTGAACGCTCCCGCGATCACCATCCGCAGCGGGTAGAGCCAGATCAGCACGACCAGCACGAAGCTCAGGCTGAGCAGCGTCGTGCCCGAGGTCTCCAGCCCGTAGCGCCGGCTCCAACGGTTGTGCGAGGCCCAGAAGAGCATCAGGATCCCGAAGCACGCGACGAAGGTCGGCACGCGGTGCAGCGCCTGCATCAGCTCCGCCACGGACTGCGGCAGCGCGCCGACCGAGATCACCATCATCGTCACCGCGAACGCGAACGCGGCGTCGACGAAGGTCTCCAGGCGTGAGACCGACTCGCCGCGCAGGCGGAAGCCGTTCTGCACGCGCAGGTTGTCGAGCTCGAGGTCCATGCGCGGATGGTAGCCGCCCGGGCCTCTTGGTTTCACGGTGCGGTCGGCTGCGGCGGCGACTCGGGCGCGCTGTACTCGGCGACCGGCACGGGCGTCTGGTCGGTCGACCAGCGCAAGCGCCGCGGCCAGGCGTAGGCGGCGCAGCCGCGCGCGAGCCCGAGGATGCCCAGGCGCCGCTGCGAGAGCTCGGCCTGGATCGTCCCGCCCTGCGCGAGCTCGAGCTCGATGCGCACGATCGCGCCGGCCGAGTGGATCTCGCGCACGCGCACGGCGACGGCCGAGGGATGCTGCGGCGCGACGTCGATCTCCCAGTCGTGCGGTCGCAGGAAGAAGCGCGCCGCGGCGCGCGGGGCGCCGGAAGGCCGCGTGACGTCCATGCGCCACTGCGCGAAGCGCGCGCGCGAGCCCTCGACCTCGCCCTCGAAGCGGTCGACGCGGCCGAGGAAGCCGAGCACGAACTCCGAGCGCGGGCGGTGGTAGACCTCGTCGGGCGCGCCGACCTGCTCGATGCGGCCCTCGTTGAGCACGACGACCTGGTCGGCGACCTCGAGCGCCTCCTCCTGGTCGTGCGTGACGAAGAGGCTGGTGACGTGCAGCTCCTCGTGCAGCCGGCGCAGCCAGCGGCGCAGCTCGTGGCGCACCTGCGCGTCGAGGGCGCCGAAGGGCTCGTCGAGCAGCAGCACCTTGGGCTCGATCGCGAGAGCGCGCGCGAGGGCCACGCGCTGGCGCTGCCCGCCCGAGAGCTCGCTGGGCCGGTGCTTCGCGAAGCGCTCGAGCTGCACCAGCTCGAGCAGGCGCTCGACCCGCTCCCGCAGCTCGTGCGCGGAGGGACGCTCGTGCCGCGGCCGCACGCGCAGTCCGAACGCGACGTTCTCGAAAACGTCCAGGTGGCGGAAGAGCGCGTAGTGCTGGAAGACGAAGCCGATCCGTCGCTCCCCCACCGGACGCGCGGTCACGTCCTCGCCGTCGAAGCGCACCTCGCCGCCCGCGTCGGGGAACTCCAGGCCGGCGATGATGCGCAGCAGCGTCGTCTTGCCCGAGCCCGAGGGCCCCAGCAGCGCGACCAGCCCGCCGTCGGGCACCTCGAGCGAGACGCCGTCGAGCACGCGCCGCCCGCCGAAGGTCTTGCCCAGCGATCGGACCGTGATGCTCATGCGTTCTCCTTCCAGGCGCGCTCGACCAGCGCCTTGGCCGCGATCGTCGCCAGCGCCAGCAGCGCGAGCAGCGACGCGACCGCGAAGGCGGCGACGAAGTTGTACTCGTTGTAGAGGATCTCGATGTGCAGCGGCATCGTGTTGGTCACGCCGCGGATGTGTCCCGAGACGACCGAGACCGCGCCGAACTCGCCCATCGCGCGCGCCGTGCACAGGATCACGCCGTAGAAGAGCGCCCAGCGCACCTTGGGCAGCGTCACGCGGCGGAAGACCTGCCAGCCGGAGGCGCCCAGCGTCAGCGCGGCGAGCTCCTCCTCGTCGCCCTGCTCCTGCATCAGCGGGATCAGCTCGCGCGCGACGAAGGGGAAGGTGACGAAGACCGTCGCCAGCACGATGCCCGGCACCGCGAACACGATCTGCAGCTCGTGCCGCGCGAGCCAGGGGCCCAGCCAGCCGTGCAGCCCGAAGACCAGCACGTAGATCAGGCCCGCGATCACCGGAGAGACCGCGAAGGGCAGGTCGATCAGCGTGATCAGCACGCTCTTGCCGCGGAACTCGAAGCGCGCGATGGCCCACGACGCCGCCAGCCCGAAGACCAGGTTGAGCGGCACGGCGATCGCCGTCGCGGTCAGCGTCAGCCGGATCGCGGCCAGCGCCGCCGGATCGCGGAAGCTCGCCAGGTACGCGCCCAGGCCCTTGCGCAGCGCCTCGGCGAACACGGCCGCCAGCGGCACGAACAGGAACAGCCCCAGGAAGACCAGCGTCAGCGCGATCAGCGCGCGGCGCACCCAGGCCGGCTCGCCCAGGCCGGGACGCGGACGCGAGGTGTGCGGCGCGCTCATGGCTCAGCTGCGCGCGCGTCCCAGGCGCGCCGACCAGCGCTGCAGCAGGTTGATCCCGAGCAGCACGACGAAGGAGGAGCCCAGCAGCACCACCGCGATCGCGGTCGCGCCGGCGTAGTCGTACTGCTCGAGCTTGGTGATGATCAAGAGCGAGGAGATCTCCGTCGAGAGCGGCTTGTTGCTGGAGATGAAGATCACCGAGCCGTACTCGCCCAGCGCGCGCGCGAAGGCCAGCGCGAAGCCGGTCAGCAGCGCCGGCAGCAGCGCGGGCAGGATCACGCGCCGCAGCGTCGCAACGCGCGAGGCTCCGAGCGTGGCGGCGGCCTCCTCCAGCTCGGGCTCGAGGTCGAGCAGCGCCGGCTGCAGCGTGCGCACCACGAAGGGCAGCCCGATGAAGGTCAGCGCGATGGTGACGCCCAGCGGCGAGAACGCGGCATGGATGCCCAGCGGCTCGAGCCAACGCCCGATCCAGCCGTTCTTCGAGTAGACCGCGCACAGCGCGATGCCCGAGACCGCCGTCGGCAGCGCGAAGGGCAGGTCGACCAGCGCGTCGACCACGCGCGCGCCGGGAAAGCGGTAGCGCACGAGCACCCAGGCCACGACCGAGCCGCACAGCACGTTGACCAGCGAACCCGCGAGCGCCGCGCCGAAGGTCAGCCGGTACGAGGCCAGCGCGCGCGGGCTCGCGACGGCCGCGCTGAACTCGCTCCAGCCCAGCGTGGCGCTCTTGGTGAACAGCGCCGAGAGCGGGATCAGCACGATCGCGGCCAGGTAGAGCAGCGTGAACGCGAGCGTCCAGCGGAAGCCGGGCAGGATGCGGGGCGGGCCGGAGAAGGACATGCGCCGAAGTCCTGGCTGCCCGCGCTCACTTGCCCGGCTGGTAGATCGAGTCGAACACGCCGCCGTCCTCGAAGTGGCGCTTCTGCGCGTTGCGCCAGCCGCCGAAGACCTGGTCGATCGTGAACAGCTTCAGCTTGGGGAAGGGCTCGAGCGCTGCGGGCGGGACGCCCTTGGTGTCCGAGGGCCGGAAGTGGTGCTTGGCCGCGAGCGACTGGCCGACGGGCGAGTAGAGGTACTCGAGGTAGGCCTGCGCGGCCTTGGTCGTGCCGCGCTTCTCCGTGACCTTGTCGACCACCGCCACCGGCGGCTCGGCCAGGATGCTGAGCGACGGGACGACGATCTCGACGTCGCCGAACTCCTTCTGCGCCAGGAAGGCCTCGTTCTCCCAGGCGAGCAGCACGTCGCCGATGCCGCGCTGCGCGAAGGTCGTCGTCGAGCCGCGCGCGCCGGAATCGAGCACGGGCACGTGCTTGTAGAGATCGGCCACGAAGGCGCGCGCCTTCTCCTCGGCGGCCTGGACGGCCTCGGCCGCCTTCGGGTCGGCGATGCGGGCGAGGTCGCCGAGCTCGCGCTGCATCACGAAGCCCCAGGCCGCGAGGTAGTTCCAGCGCGCGCCGCCGGAGGTCTTGGGGTTGGGCGTGATCACCTCCAGGCCCGGCTTGACGAGGTCGGCCCAGTCGTGCACGCCCTTGGGGTTGCCCTTGCGCACGACGAAGACGATCGTCGAGGTATACGGACAGCTGTGGTTGGGCAGACGCGTCTGCCAGTCGGGTGCGATCAGCTTGCCCTTCTCCGCGATCGCATCGATGTCCCAGGCCAGGGCCAGCGTGACCACGTCGGCCTGCAGGCCGTCGATCACCGCGCGCGCCTGCTTGGACGAGCCGCCGTGCGACTGCCGGATCTCGATCTCCTGCCCGACGGCGCGCTTCCAGTGGTCGGCGAAGGCCTCGTTGAACTCGGTGTAGAACTCGCGCGTCGGGTCGTAGGACACGTTGAGCAGCGTGAGCCTGCCGTCGTCGCTGCTGTGCGCGGCCAGCGGGACCGCCGTGGCGGCAGAGGCGAGGAGGGCGAGGGCGAGGGCGGACACGATCGGTGTTCCGAGCTGCATGGGTTCGCTCCAGAGCTGGGCTCGATGTCTTCGACGTCGGTTCATCGCCCGGCCCCCCCGGTGCTAGGCGGGTCGTTCCTCGGGGCCGGGCGATCCAGTACCAGTCTATTGTCGACCAATCTAGTCGGCAAGTTGAGCAGCCGAAATTCCGCCCCCGCCCCGGGTCCACCCCGTCCTTCCGAAGGAACTTCCTCCCCGAGCCCCTCAGCCGCGGAAGGGCGGCGGGAGCTTGTCGCGCTTGAGCACGCGCAGCGTGTCGTTGACCACGTCCTGCAGCGTGTGCCGGTCGAGGATCCCGGCCGTGGCGTTGCGCACGTCCACCATCAGCATGCGCAGGCCGCAGTGCTCCTCGTCGGGGCAGCTGCAGCGCTCGTAGGCAGTCACGCTGGCGCAGCGAATCGGCGCCAGAGGGCCGTCGATCTCGCGCACGACGTCGCCGATGTGGATCAGCTGCAGCGGCTTCTTGAGCGCGTACCCACCGCCCTTGCCGCGCTTGGAGTCGAGGTAGCCGGCCGCCTTCAGCTGCAGCAGGATCTGCTCGAGGAACTTGAGCGGGATGCGCTCGTGCTCGGCCAGTTCCGCGATGGGCAGGAGCTTGCGCCCGACCTCGTGGGCCAGTCCGATGTCGATCAGGGCGCGCAACGCGTACTCGCAACGCTTGGAGAGCTGCATGAGGGTGCGAATCCTATCGGATCAGTCGCCTATTGTCCGGGGGCGAATCGGCTGAAGCAGGCCATCCCCCCGCCCACTCGCGGCGCTCCTCGCGGGGCTCCCGCGTGCGGCACGGGCCTCCGCTCCAGCTGCGGTCTGCAGGATTTTCCTCCCCCCGGAACGACGCCGGCCGCGGAAACCAGCGCGCGCACCGATGGTCCCGCCTGCCCCCCCACGCGAACCAAACGCCAACCCGGCGTTGGCCGAGCGCAACTTCCGCCTGCTCTGGCGCGGGCAGGCGCTCTCGCTGCCGGCGAGCCAGATGCAGAACGCGGCCGTGCTCTGGCACGTCGCGAGCGTGGCCGAGCCGGACGAGCGCGCGCTGGCGCTGGGCTGGGTCGGTCTCGCGCGGCTGGTGCCGATACTCTCGCTCTCGCTCGTCGGGGGCCTGCTCGCCGACCGCTACGACCGGCGCAAGCTGATGCTCGCGACGCAGGCGGCGATGGCGCTCTCCGCCCTCGCGCTGGCGCTGCTGACGCTGACCGGGCGCGCCGGGCTGCCCGCGATCTACCTGTGCATCGGGCTGGGCGCGGCCGCAGCCGCCCTCGAGGCGCCCTCGCGCAGCTCGCTCGTCGCGCTGCTCGTGCCGCGCGCCGCGCTCGCGAACGCGATCAGCCTGAACACCTCGCTCTACCAGCTCGCCTCCGTGATCGGGCCGGCCAGCGCCGGGGTCGTGCTGGTCTGGCTCGACGCGGGCTGGGTGTATGCGATCAACGCGCTCTCGTTCGCGCCCGTGATCCTCGGGCTGCTCGCGATGCGCGACGTGCCGCAGCTCGCGGCCGATCGGCGCTCCGCCGTCTCGCTCGCGGCCATGGCGGACGGCGTGCGCTTCGTCTTCGGCACGCCGCTCCTGCGCGGCGCGATGCTGCTCGACTTCATCGCGGCGGTCTTCGCCTCCGCCAGCTTCCTCCTTCCCCTGGTCGCGCAGGACGTGCTGCACGTCGGCCCCGCGGGCTTCAGCTGGCTGGCCGCGGCGGGCTCGCTGGGCGCAGTGCTCGCGAGCTGGTTCCTGGTGCGCTTCGAGTCGCGCGTACGCCGCCGCGGGCTCGCGCTGATCGGCTCGATCGCGGTCTTCGGCGCGCTGACGATGCTGCTGGGCGTCTCGGAGAGCTACCTGCTCACGTTCGCGTGCCTCTTCGGCATCGGCGCGGCCGACACGGTCAACATGGTGCTGCGCAACGTGATCCGCCAGATGCACACGCCGGAGCACCTGCGCGGACGCATGAGCGGCATCACGACCTTCTTCTCGCAGGGCGGACCGCAGCTGGGCGAGCTCGAGGCCGGGCTGGTCGCGCACCGCTTCGGCCTGGTCGCCTCGATCGTCAGCGGCGGCGCGCTGTGCATCGCCGCCGGCCTGTGGGTCGGCTGGAAGACGCCCGAGCTGCGCGAGTACGGTGCCGCCCCGCCCGACCCGTTCGAAGGTCGCTTCGCCGGCACGCGCGCGAGGCTCGGACTGGTGCTCGGAACCGCGCTTGCGCGGCGCAGGCTCTGATCGCGGCCGGAGCGTCGCCGCGCGCCCTCGCTCGCGCATTGCACGGGAAGCGCAGCCCGATGCAGACTGCGCGCACGCGCCAGGGTCGTGAGATCGCGGCGCACGTCCGCGAAACCTCATGAGCCAGCCCGTCCACCTGCGCCCCGCCGACGCGCGCCTCGTGCCGTGGAAGAACGGCCGCGGGATGACCCGCGAGCTCGCGCTCGGCCCCTCGGGCGCGAGCTTCGAGCGCGGCGACTTCGACTGGCGCATCTCCGCCGCGAGCGTCGAGGAGGACGGGCCCTTCTCGAGCTTCCCCGGGATCGAGCGCGTGCTCGTGGTCACCGCAGGCGCGGGGATCGTGCTCGACCACGGCGCGTCCGCGCCGCGCGCGCGCGTCGAGCGTTTGGTCCCCTACCGCTTCTCCGGCGACTGGCCCACGCGCGGCGAGCTCGTCGCCGGCCGCGTCGAGGACTTCAACGTGCTCTGCCGGCGCGGCGCGGTGCGCGCGGAGGTCGAGGTGCTCGCGGGACAGGTCGAGCGCGTCGCGAGCGCGCGGGCGGGCGAGCAGCACCTCCTGCACGTGCTCGAGGGCTCGCTCCTCGTGCGCAGCTCGCCGCGCGATCGCTCGTGGACGCTCGCGAGCGCCGAGAGCCTGTGGTTCGCGGAGGAGAACGCTTCCGAGCTCACGCTCGCCGGCCGGTGCACGGCGCTGCTCGTGCGCCTCTCGCGCGTGAGCGCAGGCTGATCCCGCGGCGCCTCAGCGCTGATCCGCGACGAACTCCTGCCAGAGCGCGTCCGCGTTCTTGCCGCACAGCTTCTCGAACAGCGGCAGCGGGTCCTCGCCGTTGCGCAGCGCGAGATCGAGCGCCGGAACCAGACGCAGGTCGTGCACGCGCGAGCACCACGCGAGCCACATCGCCGTGACGCGGTAGCTGTCGGTGTACTTCGACTTCGCCGGATCGATGCGCGTGCGCCCCGACGTGGCCGCGAGCTCCGGCTCGTAGCGCCACCAGCGCACGTAGTCGGCGATGCCCTCGGTCATCCAGCCCGGTGTCGTCGCACTCGCGGGATAGCCCTGCAGCACGTGCACGAGCTCGTGGATCAACAGGCCCGAGTCGTCCGGGTGCGCGACGATCCACGAGCCGTCGACGTGGATCTCGGCGCCCGCGGTGTAGGCCGGCACGTCGAGCTTCTTCTCGATCACGATCCTGATCGCGCGCGGCGCGGCGAAGGCCTTGCCGTGCGCCTTGCCATCGATCGGATCGCGGCCGTCCGTCGCGAGGAGCTCGGCGATGCGCGGGTACCAGCTCTCGACCAGCGACTTGGCCAGCGCGCCCCACTCCGCCCCCTCGCGAAAGCCCGAGCTGTCGACCTCGACCGGCGGACACGCGGGCGGATGTCCTGCGTGCGCGAAGGGGTAGACGTAGCGGGAGGACGTCGATGCGGCGCGCGCGGGGTGATCGGATGGCGTCGCGCTGGGTGCGTGGATCAGGCAGGGACTGGCGAGGAGCAGTGCGAGGACACCCGGGAGCAGGACGGCGGAGGTCATCCGCGGATCGTAGCGCGCGTTGCCGCCGAGTCGGCTCGCGCGGTTGGCTCGCGCAGGTGGACTTCATCCTGCAACCCGCATGGAATGTACGCGCACCCTCACGAACCTGATCCAGCGCGAGGACGACCTGCACGTCGCGCAATGACTCGAACTCGATGTCGCCAGCCCAGGGCGCACGGTCGAAGGGGCCCGTGCCAACCTGATCGAGGCGATCGAGCTCGTCCTCGAAACAGCAGGCCCCGAAGAACTGCGCGCGCGCACTCATGGCGAGTTCTACGTCACGAGGATCGAGATCCCCGTTCCGGGGGCGGCGCGGACATGCGGATCGCTTCCGCGTCGGGCTCCCGGCCGGTCGTGACCCGTCCCGCCTCGAGCGTGCCAGACTCGGGGCATGGGCCCGATCCGTGCGCGCGTGAAGAACGGCCGACTGCTTCTCGACATGCCGACGGACCTGCCCGAGGGGGACAGTCCTCGACCTCGTCCTGAATGACGAAGGCGACGACCTCGGTCCCGAAGAGCGCAAGCTCCTCCACGGCGAATTGCGCCGCTCGGTCCGCGAGAGCGTGACGGGCAAGACGAGATCCGCCGCCAAGATCCTCGCCGAACTGCGTTCTCGCCGCCGCGCGTAAAGCTGGAGCTCACTCCGACCGCGGAGCGGTCAAATGACGCAGGCGCCCCCGAAGGCGCCTGGGAGTTGGAGCGGCTGAAGGGATTCGAACCCCCGACATCCACCTTGGCAACCCGTGCCCCGCCCGCGCGGAGAAGTGCGCGGTGGCGCGGAGGATACGCGCCTCACAGGCCGTTGCACGGCGTCGGCCCCGGTCGCAACCGGCTGCATTCCGATGAGGTATGCGCATGTGCTTCGCGCGGACGGACCTCCGCGCGTAGACTGTGGGAGAGGACCCCATGGATCGCACGCGCACCTTCACGGCATTGATCGATCGCGAAGACGACACCTATGTCTCGCACTGCCCCGAGCTCGACATCGCGAGCCAGGGCGCGACGGTCGAGGAGGCTCGCACCAACCTGATCGAGGCGATCGAGCTGTTCTTCGAGTCCGCGTCGCCCGAGGAGGTCCGCTCGCGCATGCACGGGGAGTTCTTCATCACGCGCGTCGAGGTCAAGGTTGCCTAGCCTGCGGCGACTCTCGGGTCGCGAGGTTTGCCGGATCCTGGAAACGCACGGGTTCGTGCAGGTGCGGCAGAGGGGCAGCCACGTCGTGATGCAGCGGAAGCTCCCTGGCACGACGATCACGGTGCCTGTCCCGGATCACCGCGAGTTGAAGCTGGGCACACTGCTGTCGATCCTCCGGCAGTCGCAGGTGCCGCGGCAGGAGTTCGAAGCGGGGCAGTGACCCGGTAGTCCCGCCTCGTACCGCGGCGGAAGCCGAGCGCGCTCGATCTCGGCAACTTCACAAGCCGCAAGGGCTTGGAGTGGAGCGGCTGAAGGGATTTGAACCCTCGACATCCACCTTGGCAAGGTGGCGCTCTACCACTGAGCTACGCCCGCAGGGAGGCCGCGCTCGGTCGCGCGGGAGGGGCAAGAACATACCGGCGCGAGGGCGGATGGCAAGGGGCTAGAGGCCCTTGTCGGAGAGGAACTGCACGGCGCCCAGGATCTCGGTGCGGCCGTGGCGCTGGTCGATCTCGAGCACCTTGAGCGCCGTCTTGGGCGTGTACTCGGCGATCAGGCGGAAGTCGACCTCGCCGGAGCCGGGCGGCATCTGGAACTCGTTCTCGGCCGCATCCTGCAGGTGGATGCCGATCATGCGGCCGGCGTACTTCTCGAGCCACGCGCCTTGGCCGGGCAGCCCGATCCTCTGGCG
>JBGASC010000069.1:0-27094 GCA_044229935.1 Planctomycetota bacterium
TCCAGGTGCGGTTGCCCGAGCTGTCGTAGCGCGCGATCCACACGTCGCGATTGCCCGCGCTCGCGCCGCCGAGGGTCTCGGTGGTCGGGCCGCAGACGTACACACCGCCGGCACCGTCCGGCGCCGCGCCGTAGGTGTCGTCGTAGCCCGTGGTCCCGAACTGCCGCGCCCATTGCTGGTTCTGCGCGAGCGCGGGGACCGCGGCGAGCGGGAGGAGTCCGAGGAAGGCCAGGTAGGACCGAGCAGCGCACATCACTCGCATCTTGGGAAGCTCCGAGTCGGTGACGCACCCCCAGACCGTCTCCCGGCGAGACGCCTGCTCACCTGGAGGAGCGTGCCGAGTCTAGCTGGGATCGGTGCTCCCGCGGACACGAGTGGGTACATTCGCCCGCGCTGCCGCGCTCTGCGCCACGGGAACGCCACACGGCTCCGGATCCCCGCCGGGGACGGCCGATCGGGATACGGGCGCGGCTCGAGGTCCAAGGCAATCCTGTGGCCCCAGCGAGGCGAGCCCGCGCGCGCGTCGCGAGGGACCGCGCACACCCGACGGACCTCGAGGACGCTTCAGCGAGAAGACGCCGAGGCCGTTGGTCCGCTCGACCTGGCGCACACGATCCGATCGCTCCCGTCCTGCCGGGAGAGCCCGCCGCGGTCTGCCGGGCGCCCGCGTCGCCCCTTCGTCGTCACGGCGCAGGCATCTTCGCGCGGATCGCGGCGACAACGTCCGCCGCTGCAGGCCAGCCACCGCCGAAGGCCTTGCTGAGGAAGTTCCCGCCGCGCGTCGCGATCGTCTGGCCATCGACCTGCACGTCGAACTGGCCTCGTGCACCGACCGTGAGCTCGGTCTGCTGGCCCAACTCGCGTTCGATGGCGGCAGCGAGACCCGCTGCCCGTTCGCGATAGCCTCAGGCCTGACAGTAGAGGATCTGGATCTTCATCGCGTGGAGCCTACCGCATCCGGTGCGCAGCTCCGCAGCGATCCCGGTTTCCGCACGCGACGACGAACGGTGGACTGCGACCCGCTCGCTCTGGAGGCCGTGTGGTGAGCCTGGATGTGCGCCGCTACGATCGAGCAGCCACGATGGATCCCGTCACCCGGTTCTGCGAAGCGATCTGGCGTCAGGACACGAGCACGATCGAGCGCCTGATCCTCGAGGTCGATCCCAACGCCGAGGACCGCTGGCATCGCAGGCCGCTCTCGCTCGCGGCGCAGTTCGCAGATGCGAAGCTCGTGCAGCAGCTCCTCGATCGCGGGGCCGATGTCGACGCAGGCCGGGAGCACCTGACGCCGATCACGTACGCAGCCCGGCGCGGGGCGATCGAACTCGTCGCGTTGTTCCAGGCCGCGGGCGCGATGATCTCCGTCGTCACCCGCGTGTACCTCGGCGACCGCCGTGCCGTCGCGCGCGCCGAGCTCGTCGTCGACGAGGAGGGCACGCCGCTGCTCCTGCACGCTGCGGAATCGCTGCACGCGGAGATCGTCGCGGATCTCGTCGACCGCGGGGCGGACCTCGCCGCGACCGATCGGTTCGGCGAGACGGCGCTGCACCGCGTCGCGGACCTGCGTCGCGCGGACGGTGAGCGTGCCGCGCGGATCGCGCAGCTCTTGCTCGATCGGCGAGCGCATGTCGATGCCTGCAACCGCGACGGGGTGACGCCGCTGCACCAGGCCGTGCGCGCCCGCAACCTGGCCGTCGCGCAGGTGCTGCTCGAGCGCGGGGCGAACCCGAACGCAGCCGACAAGCGCGGCTCGACCCCGCTGCACCGCGCGTGCTCGTCGACGGGTGCCGGCGGCACCGCCGGCATCGATCCGGCTCCCTTCATCGCGCTGCTGCTGGAGCGCGGAGCCGATCCGACGCGGGCGGACAAGCGCGGCCGGTGCGCGCTGGGCCGTCGCCCCAAGAGGCACTAGGCGATGCGCGATCCCGAGGTCCCCTGCCGGATCGCCTCCGGTCCGTTGACGAACGGCTGATCGACCGCCACTGTGGTCGACGCGCAGGAGACCGCTCGAGACGCATGACCCGAAACCCCAGCGTGGAGCTGCGAACCTGATGGAGCCCAGACGCCGGCGCAGCTCCACCCAGGCCAAGCCGAAGGCCAAGAGCGCTTCGGCTGCGGTGCGCGTGCGAACCGGAGCGAGCAGACCCGTCCCTCCTCGCTGGCGGCAACCCCTCGCATCGCGAAGGCCGACGGCGACGCACCGGTGCAGGCGTACATCGCCGCGATGCCGGGCTGGAAGCGCGCGCTCGGATCGCGCCTGGACGCGCTCATCGTTCGCAGCGTGCCCGAGGTGCGCAAGGCCGTGAAGTGGAACACGCCCTTCTACGGCATCGAGGGTCAGGGCTGGTTCCTCGCGTTCCACACGTTCACGCACACCGTCAAGCTCACCTTCTTCCGCGGCACCTCCCTGCGGCCGGTGCCACCCGGCGCGAGCAAGAACCAGGAGGTGCGCTACCTCGACATCCGCGAGCACGACGAGCTCGACGAGCAGCAGCTGACGAGCTGGGTGAAGCAGGCCGCGGCCCTGCCGGGCTGGGTTCCTTGAGGCGGCCCGCGATCCGCGGGCTTTGGAGGGCGCACGAACAGCGATGAAGACACCCGCACGATCCAAGCGAGCAACCAAGACCGCGAAGCCGAAGGCCGCGAGAGCGTCGAGCGCAGCCAAGGTCCGCAAGCCCGCCGCCAAGCCGAGGTCGGCACCGACGTCGGGCGCGAGCGGTGGCTCGGCGTCGCGCCGGATCGACCAGCGCATCCGCGAGCTCGCGGATTGGCGCGGCGACACGCTCGCGCGCATGCGGGCCCTGATCCTCGAAGCCGAACCGGAGATGGCGGAGGAGTGGAAGTGGATGGGCACTCCGGTCTGGTCGCGGCACGGCATCGTCTGCACCGGCGAGTCGTATGCGAAGGTCGTCAAGCTGACCTTCGCCTGCGGCGCGGCGCTCGCGGATCCCGCGGGGCTCTTCAACGCCAGCCTCGACGGCAACAAGCGACGCGCGATCGACATCCGCGAGGGCGAGACGGTCGATGCCCGCGCGTTTCGCGCGCTCATCCAGGCGGCCGTGGCCCTGAACACCCAGTCGGCGCGGCAGCGCTCGGCCCGGAAGCGCTAGGTTCGGGCTCGCAGGACGCCGGCTTCACGCCGCGTGAGCGACGACCTGCCGCGTGACGGCCGGAACGAGGGAAGGCACCGTTGCGCGGTGCCTTCCCGGGCGAGAGTCCGTCGTCGGACCGCATGGGGCCGGAGCGAATCCCGCGCAGCTCAATTCCAGAACACGATTCCACCGGCCGTGGAGTTGAACGTCGCGAACGCTCCGCAACCGCCGAGGACGACCGGATCCCGGTAGTAGGCCATGTAGTAGCGGACGCCGCCGGAGGAGATCACGTCGCCCAGCGCCGCCGAGCGAGCGGACACGCTCGGATCGGTGCCCGCAGGTGCCGTGATGCTCCCCCCGGAGGCGCTCTTGACGTAGAGGCGCTTCAGGGAGCCACCGACGCAGCGGACCCCCATGCCGAACGCGACGCCCGCGGCGATCTGCGCGTTGCCCTGCAGGAGGATCGTGGTCGCGGTCGGCTTCTCGCCGGCAGTGGTGAAGACAAGGGTGTCGTTCGCCAGGCTGGCCACGCCCGTCGCGGACAAGCTCGCGCCGCCCGTCGCCGAACTGTTGTCGCACCCGCGGTCAGACCCAGCCGCGGGGTTGGCACAAGGGCAGGCGAGGACACCACCGACGCTCGGCTCGCAGTACGTGCTCAGGGGCAGGCACGCGGTGCCCGGGAGACAGGGCACGGCGACGTCACCGATGTAGGTCTTGTCCTGGAGCGAGAGGTCCCCGTTGAAGTCGACGAGGATGCTGTTGGAGACGCTGCCTCCGCCGGCCGGAAGCCCCTGCGTGCCGTAGATCGTCTGCGGTCCGAGTTGGAGCGCATCACCCGTGGCGTACACGCGGCCGCAGGGTCGCGAGTCGATGTCCACGCCGCCGGCGGAGTTCGTTCCGGCGCTGATGCCGAGGCTGAACGTGCTGGAGCTCGGGGTCCAGACGCCGCCCACACACTCGAACTCGAGCAGCCGTGACTGGTGCGGCACCGGGCTCGTCTCGTTGCTCATGCCGCGCTCCGCGACGAGCAGGCTGCCGGTCGGGGTGAAGCGCATGTCGGAGACCGGGTTGGAGTACGCGCTCCCGGCATTCGGAGGCAGGGAGAGCTCCAGTCGCGGCGCGCCCCAGAAGTCGCCCGCGGCGTCGAGCGCGATCGACCAGATCTCGTTCGCGTTCGCCAGCGACGGATGGCCGGAGTCCTCCCACCACACGCTGAAGTAGAGCCGGCCGTCGTGCTTCTGAACGGCCCAGACCCGATCCCCCAGGGGAGCGAAGACGTTCGACGGGTTGTCCGGGGCTCCGAAGTCGAAGCTGCCCAGGATCGCCCCCGCCGCGCTGACGCGATAGATCCGGCCGTCGTCCATGCTGGAGACGAAGAGCTGGTCGTGCTCGCAGTCGTAGCACAGGTTCCCCAGCGCGGGTCCGCTGTCGGGGATCGTGACGAAGAGCGATGCGGCAGATGTGTGGGTGTCGATCTTGTACACCGCTCCCGAGTTCCCCAGGGCTCCGATCGCGTCCGTGAGGTAGCACGTCGTCGAGGCCACGTAGATGTTGCCGGCGGGATCCAGCGTCACGCCGAAGACCGAGCCCAGGTTCGTCTGCGACCACGAAGGATCGCTGTAGATGCTCGTCGGGTAGCTCGTGTCGTACGGGCCGTGATTCGGATTCCCCAGGTCGAAGACCGCCACGACGGCGTTCCCGCCCGCCTGGGGGGAAGCCGTGCCGACCGAGACCAGCGGGCCGAAGCTCGCGTAGCCCGGCGCATCGAACTGGGGCCGTCCGCTGCAGCAGTCGCCCGGTGCCGTCCGGCAGGTCGGCGCGCGGAGGAAGTCCAGGTCGACGATCTTGCCCAGCGGAGCCGGCGTGAGGAACGCCGTGTTGAGCTCGACGTAGCTCGCAGGATCGAACTCGTGCACCTGGCTGGTGACCCCGTCGGCCACGAGGACGTTCCCGGTCCAGGGGCTGATGGTGATGCCGTGCGTGCGGCCCCAGCCGGCGCCGGCGAAGCTCCCGAGCAGGTTGTGCGAGCTGTCGTAGCGATACACCAGGTTGCCGCCCGGGACGTGGGACATCACCGTGACCAGGATCTCGCCGTTGGAGGGATTGAAGGCGATGTCGTTGGTCTGCGAAGGCCCGGGCTGGGCCCACGTGCTCACGGTCACTCCGCTCGTGGGGTCCACTTCCGACACGAACCCTCCGACGAACGAGCAGACGTAGAGGTTGCCGTTGGGCCCGATGAGCATGTCCGCTGGGCTCGCCATGGGCGTGAGCACGCGCACCAGTGCGCCCGTCGTCGAGTCGTACTCGCGCACGTCGTTGGCGCTCATGTCACCGATCAGCACGTTGCCGTTGGGACCGTACAGGCCCGCCCACTGCGTGCCGCCGCCTGCGTTGTACGTCTTGAGGTAGGCGCCCGTGTTGGCGTCGAACTCCTCGACGCCGCCGCTGAAGTGCCCGACGAGAACCCTGTGGTTCGTCGCACCGAAGTGGATCCCGAGCTGGCCGGTCGCAGCAACGGAGTTCAGCAGGTCCGCCTGGTAGGCGCCCGACGTGCCCGTGTACTGCCGCACGATGTCGAACCCATCGCTCGTCACGTAGAGGTCGCCGCTGGAGGCGAGGGCCGGGCTGGCCGAGAGCGCGAGGAGCAGGCTCGGCAGGAATTCGCGCGGACGGACGCGCGGGAGAGGGAGGCGATTCATGGCAGGTTCTTCGGGGGTGATCGACGGGCGTGCGTCGGGTGGAGTGGGAATCGTCGGCAGCGTCGCCGCGAGATCGGCCCGGGCTGAAAGCCCCGGGACGTGACGGACGACTGCACTGGCGGTTGCAGGTGTGCCCGCTGCTGCGGACAGGAATCCGACCGAAACCTCAGGGACCCGCGTCCTGCCCGTCGCCCGACGGCGAGGGGCGCCGAGGACATTTGGGGCGCGCACGAGCCGTGTCGGGCGTGCGCCGATGGACGCCCGCGTCAGGTCCGAACCGCGGTCACTCCAGATCCTCGCGCAGGCTGTGCTCGGGAAGCTGCAGGGCGCGCGCGAGCTCCTGCGCGATGAGCTGTGCCTCGGACGGCATGAGGGGCACCAGCGGCAGCCTGGTCGGAGGGGAATCGCGCAGCACGAGGCAGACCTCGGCGCGAAGTCCCGAGCGGGTGCTGAGCCGCTGGCCGTAGACGTGCACGATGTCGGCACGCGCGTACTCGCCCACGCGGCCGCACGGGATCGGGCCAGAGCGCAGCACCAGACGCTCGGGCTCGAGCGCGATGCGCGTCGTGTTGCACAGGCCGGCGAGAGCGGTGTAGCCCAGCGCCAGGCCGACGAGCGAGAAGGCGACGAGGATCACCCAGGCCAGCATCGTCCCGCCCTCCCGGATCATCCCGGGAAGCCACAGGCCCGCGAGGAACACGATCCAGAAGACGGCGAAGATCGTCTGGACGACGACGGCTGGCGTGAACCACCGAACGTGGATCTCAGGACCCAACGCGGTCTCCGCGACTCGGATGGGAACTGGGCGGCGGGGTTCGTGCGCGAGGTTCACGTGGGCAGGGAGGACGCGAGCGCGCCCAGCATTGCAGCCGCCCGCGCAGATGCCAACGACTCACCGTCCGATCGATCGGGTACCGAGGGCCGCGCGCGGGCCTCGGCGGAAGTGTCGATGGCCCGTGTTCGCGCTCGCGCCTACGGTGATCGATCGAGCACGCGTCTGTGCCGAACCGGCTGCGCGATGCGCGCCGGACATCCCCAGCGGAACCGCCCCGCCCCGCTGGCCACGTACCTGCGGGCCCCGGAAGAAGCCTCATGAATCGATTCGCACTCCCCCACGCCCTCGCCTTCTCCCTTTCGCTGGCCCTGCTGGCCGGCCTCTCGAGCTGCCAGAGCACGCACACCCAGCCCTACGACTCGTCCTCCGACAGCCAGAACGACGACGATTCGCGCTCGTACCCGCAGCGCGCGGAGCCCACCGCGTCGCCGAGGATGGACAGCGGGATGCAGGGACGCTGCCAGGAGCTGAACTCGGAGGCGCATCAGCTGATGGCCGACATGAATTCGCAGGATGCCGCGCTGGCCGACGAGCTGCGGACGATGAACTCGTCCTCGGAGTCGGAGAAGGTCGGCGTCCTGGCTTCGATCGTCACGCAGCTCGTCGAGCAGCGCGCGACGCTCGACGTGCGCATGGAACGCCTGCACCAGTCGATGACGCAGCACATGCTCCAGCACATGCAGGCCGGCGGGACGAGCTCGGGACAGTGCCCGATGATGCAGTCGGCCGCGGCGCCGGTCGAGGCGCGCACCAGCCGGTCCTGACCCTCCGCACGCGACGTGGCGCGGGAAGGCCCGCGCCACGTTCCGTGTGCCTACGCAGATCCGGCCGGGCCACTCGTCGCTTCTGTCGACGGAACGCGAGCTCGGCCCGGACGAGGAGGATCCGACGTGTCGACGGGGCGGCCCTGCGCAATCACGCGCGGCGCGGGGCAGCTCGACGTCAGCGGGGATCGCGCGGGCATTCCCGGCACGACCTGGGCGCGGCGGGACTTCCTGCGCGCGGCCCCACTCCCCAGTGCGCGCTCCAGACTCGAAAGCCCCAGCCCATGAAGCTCCTCTCCCTCCGACTCCTCGCCCCCCTCGTCCTCGGCAGCCTCGCATCCGCGCAGGGCGTGACCTTCTGCTTCGGCAGCGGCACCAGCGGCCCGTGCCCGTGCGGCAACACCGGACAGACCGGCCGCGGCTGCGAGAACTCCGCAACGACCGGCGGCGGCGAGCTCGCGTTCCGCGGGACGCCCAGCCCCGACACGATGATGCTCTCCGCGAGCCACATGCTCCCGGGCGCGCTGACGATCTTCGTGCAGGGCAGCACGCTGCTGACCGTCGGCGTCCCCTTTGGCGACGGCCTGCGTTGCACCGGCGGCGCGCTGCGTCGACTCTACGTCAAGTCGGCGAGCACCAACGGCGGCGTCGACGCTCCCCAAGCGCTCGACGGCGACCTGTCGCTGACGCAGCGTTCGGCCGCGCTCGGCGACGTGATCGCCACGGGTACGTCGCGCTACTACCAGGCCTACTACCACGACGTCAGCGGCACGTTCTGCACGCAGCCCCAGGGCGGCCTGTTCAACGCGACCAACGGCGTGAAGATCACCTGGCAGTGAGCCGCTGATCCGATCGGGGCGCGAGCGGCGCGGCCGCTCGTGCTCCGTGCCCGGGCTCGGAGCTGCGCCGGTCGCGGCTTCTGGCGCACAGCAAGGCGCGCGGCCCTGTCATCCGCGCCGCGCTTGCTGCAGACTCTGCGGCCCCATGAGCACGGACTCCGGTTCCCCCCTGCGCGAAGGCCCCGGCACGCGCATCGGCCCCTACACGTTGCGAGAGCAGCTGGGCGAGGGAGGCTTCGGCGTGGTCTTCCTGGCCGAGCAGCAGGAGCCCGTCGCGCGCCATGTCGCGCTGAAGATCATCAAGCTGGGGATGGACACGCGCCAGGTCGTCGCGCGCTTCGAGCAGGAGCGCCAGGCGCTCGCGCTGATGGACCACCCGAACATCGCGCGCGTGATCGATGCCGGCGCGACGGAGACGGGCCGGCCCTACTTCGTGATGGAGCTCGTGCGCGGCGCTCCGATCAGCGACTTCTGCGACCAGAACAGCCTGACGATCCTCGAGCGCCTCGAGCTCTTCGCGCAGGTCTGCGATGCGGTGCAGCACGCGCACCAGAAGGGCATCATCCACCGCGACCTCAAGCCGACCAACGTGCTGGTCGCGCTGCAGGACGGCAAGCCGCAGGCCAAGGTGATCGACTTCGGCGTGGCCAAGGCGACCTCGGCCAAGCTGACCGACAAGACGCTCCTCACCGAGCACCAGCAGGTGATCGGCACGCTGCAGTACATGAGCCCCGAGCAGGCCGAGGGCTCGCTCGACATCGACACGCGCACCGACGTGTACGCGCTGGGCGTGCTGCTCTACGAGCTGCTCACCGGCAGCACGCCCTTCGATCCCAAGTCGATGCGCGACGCGCTCTACAGCGAGATCCAGCGCATGATCCGCGAGGTCGAGCCGCCCAGCCCCTCGACGCGCCTGGCGACCTCGCAGGACTCGCTGGCCTCGATCGCGGCGCGCCGGCGCATCGAACCCCGGCGCCTGGGCACGCTCGTGCGCGGCGAGCTCGACTGGATCGTGATGAAGGCGCTCGAGAAGGACCGCGCGCGCCGCTACGAGAGCGCCAGCAGCCTGGCCCTGGACGTGCGGCGCTACCAGCGCGGCGAATCGGTGCAGGCCGCTCCCGTCAGCGCGGCCTACCGCCTGCGCAAGTTCGTGCGGCGCAACCGCAGCGTCGTGCTGGCGAGCAGCGCGGTCGCGCTGGCCCTGGTCGCCGGCGCGATCGCCTTCGCCTGGCAGGCGCGCATCGCCAGCCAGCAGCGCGACCGCGCGGTGCACGCCGAGGCCGAGACCGCTCGGCGCGCCGACGAGCTGCAGAAGGTGGCCGACTTCCAGGCGCAGATGCTCGGGCAGATCGACCCGAGCCGGGTAGGCCTGCTGCTCGGCTCGGACGTGCGCGCGCGCTACGCCGCCGCGCTGCAGGGCGACCTGCTGCCGGAGCCGGAGCGCGCCGCGAAGCTCGAGGCCTTCGGGGCGCAGTGGGCGCGCGTCAACGCGACCGACGCCGCGCGCGCGCTGATCGACCACACGATCCTCGGGCCGGCGGTCGCAGCGATCGACCGGCAGTTCCCGAGCCAGCCCGTGCTCGACGCACGCCTGCGCCAGACGCTGGCCGAGCTGTACCAGAACCTGGGTCTCTACGACGCCGCGCTGCCGCTGCAGGAGCGCGCGCTCGCGGAACGCGCCGGCACGCTCGGGGAGGCGCACGACGACACCCTGGATTCGCGCAACCGCTACGTGAGCCTCCTGATCGCGCAGGCCAAGCTCGAGCCGGCGGAGTCGATTGCGCGCGCGGCCCTCGCTGCGAGCGCGCACGCGCTCGGCCCCGAGCATGCGCGCACGCTGATCGCCGAGGAGAACCTCGGCTACCTGCTCTTCCTGCGCGGCAAGCTCGAGGAAGCCGAGCCGCTCTGCCGCCACGCGTGCGAACGCCTGCCGTCGGTGCTCGGCGCGGAGAGCGCGGAGCCGCACGCCGCGCTCGACAACTACGCGCGCCTGCTGCAGGCGCAAGGCAAGCTGGATCAAGCCGAGGAGCGCTTCCGCGAGGGCCTCGCGAAGGCGCGCCAGGCCTTGGGCGAAGACCAGCGGCACACGCAGATCGCGCGCTTGAACCTCGGCAACCTGCTGCTGCTCCGTGGACACTTCGTCGAGGGCGAGGCGCTCTTCCGCGACGCGCTCGAGCGCTCGCGCCGCGTGCTCGGACAGGACCACCCCGACACGATCGCCGCGCTCAACAACCTCGCCTTCGCGCTGCAGAACCAGGGCAAGCTGGCGCAGGCCGAGCCGCTCTACCGCGAGGCGCTCGAGACCTACCGGCGCGTGCTCGGAGAGCTGCACCCCGACACGCTCACGGCCAAGAACAACTTCGGGATCCTGCTGCAGGACCAGCAGAAGCTCAGCGAGGCCGAGCCCTTCCTGCGCGAGGCCCTCGAAGGCCGTCGTGCGGTGCTCGGCCTCGAGCACCCGGACACGCTCGGCGCGCTCGGCAACGTCGGCCGCCTGCTGATGGCCGAGGAGCGCTTCGACGAGGCCGAGCCGCTCCTGCGCGAGGCGCTCGAGCGCAAGCGCCGTGTGCGCGGCGAGGAGAATCCCGACACGCTGACCTCGATCAACAACCTGGGCGCGCTGTTCGAGGCGCGCGGCTCGCCGCGCGAGGCCGAGCCCTACTTCCGCGACGCGATGGAGAAGTGCCAGCGCGTGCTCGGCGCGACGCACCCCAACACGTTGATCACCACCATCAACACCGGCACGGCGCTCGCCGCGCTCGATCGTCCGGCCGAGGCGCTCGCAGTGCTCGAGCCGATCGAGGCGCAGGCGCGCCAGGCGTTCACGGGAGCCTACGCGCGCTGGCTGGCGAAGCTCCTGCTCAACCTCGGCCGCGCGCGCCTGGCGAGCGGCGCGTTCGCGGGCGCGGAGGCGAGCCTGCTCGAGGCGCGCACGCAGTACGTCGAGCTGCGCGGCGCACCGAGCAAGGAGGCGCGCGCCGCGGCCCAGGCGCTGGCGCGGCTCTACACGGCGTGGAACGCCGCGCAGCCCGACGCCACGCACGCGGCCCAGGCGCTCGAGTGGCAGTCGAAGGCCGATGCCGGGAACTAGCACACGCGGACGCGCCCGACGCACTGGCGCCCAGGCGAAGCGAGCGCGCGCGTCGATGTGGGTGCTCTACCTCATCCGCGCCCGCGGTCGCGTGCTGTACGCCGGCATCACCACCGATCTCGCCGCGCGACTGTGCGCGCACCAGGCCGGCCGCGGCGCGAAGTTCCTGCGCGGGCGCGGGCCGCTGCGCCTGGTCTACAGCGTCGAGCTCGGCGCGCACGGTCTGGCACTGCGCGCGGAACGGCGCCTCAAGAACCTCGAGAAGCGCGCGAAGGAGGCGCTCGTGCGCGCGGCGCCGTCCCGCGACGAGCTCCTGGCGCAGCTGGGGCTTCCGGAGGAGGCGCCTGCGCCGCCGCGCCGACGCCCCCCTCAGCGCGGGCGTCCGGCTGCGAGCAGCGGAAGCTCCGCATCCGAGGGGTGCTCGCCCGCCGGTCGATCCAGCGTCAGCACGTCGCCCGCGCGTGTGACCGCGCCGCTCGTGCGCTCGTCGACGAAGCCGCCGTTGGCGAGATAGAAGCGCCCGTCGCGCACGCCGGCGCTGCGGTCCAGACGCTCGTTCTTGCCGTGCCCGTCGTGCGTGAAGCGCGCCTGCTGCAGCGCGATCCAGCGGCCGGAGTGCGTGCGCACCCAGCCGTTGCCGAAGCTGCAGACGCGCTGCCGGTCGCCGTTGGAGCCGCCGAAGTTCTCGTTGAACGAGTACAGGCCGCGCAGGAAGTGGCCGTCGCGCGGTGCGCGGAAGCTCGCGACCAGCCCCCAGCTCGCGCGCTCGGGGAAGAAGAACCAGGCCGTGTAGGTCGTGCTCGGGTGCTCGCCCGCCGCGGGTTCCGCGTGCAACAGGAAGCGATAGCGCTGTCCGAGCACCCAGGGGAAGACCAGGTGGCTGTGCCCGCCCGTGCCCTCGTTGCCGAAGTCGCTCGCGACGACGTCGGTGCCCTTCGCGAGCAGCTCGACGCGGTCCTCGCGCGCGACCTTGGCGCGGTCCTTGGCCTCGTGGCCTGCGTCCCAGACCGAGAAGATCAGGCGCCGTTCGGTCGGGCTGTTGACCTGCATGCCGAAGTAGCCGCGGTCGAAGCCGGTCGCCTCGTAGTAGGTGTAGAGCGGATCCGTGCGCGGCTCGAGCTCGAGGTAGAACCACTCGATCCCGTCGCGCACCTCGGCCGGAACGGGATAGCCCAGGTGCACCGAGGCCGCGTTGCGGCGCTCGACGCTCGAGAAGTGCGCGCCGGCCGCCGCTGCGCCGCCGAGCACAGCGCGCGGAGCTCCGGCAAGGCGTGCGCGTTCGCGTCGACGCACGCCAGCGTGAAGCGGTGGTAGCCGGCCTGCGCGATCGTCGCGCGCCCGAGCGGAAGCGGCGCCTCGTGCGCACCGGCGTCGACGCGCACCTCGAAGCTCTGCGTCGGCGCCACGCCCTCCTGCGCCGCGCAGGAGAGGCGCACGTTCAGCGGCTCCGCCAGCGTGCCCGCGAGCTCGAGCGCGAGGTCGAGCTCGCCGCTCGTCGAAGACGCGCGTACCCCCGGCTGCGTGTCGGGCTTCCAGCCCGTCAGCCGTCCGTCGTCCTCGCGCTGCGGTCCGCGGTCGGGATCCGGCTCGAAGTACGCCGCGAAGCCGGGCGGGCTTTGAAGACGTCGCGGGATCCGCCGGACATGCCCAGGTCCCGGAGAACGCCAGCGCAGCGATCAGCGCGGGCATCAGGGGGTCCTCATCGATCGGATCCGGCTTCGTAGTCGAGCCAGGTGCGCAGGCCGATCTCCGCCTGCGTGTCGCGTCCGAGCAGCCGGGACTGCACGATCGTGAGCTCGCGGGAGGGCGGGATCGCGACCTTCGCGCCGAACGGTCCGCTCGTGAGCTCCAGTCGGAGAGGCCCTCCGGCAGCGGTTGAAGTGAGCGGTTCCCTCGGCCGTGACGAACGCGGTGAGCATGCGCGGAGGGATCACCGGGGCGCGGGACGTTGGCCAGAGCGCATCCTCGGCCGAGCGCACGCGGTCGTCGAACACGCCGGCGCAGCAGGCCCGTGTCGTGGGCGTGGCGGCTGATCCCGCCGACCGTACCACCCGCGCCGGAGCGAGGCGGCGGCACGAGCTTCGCGCGCGCGATCAGCAGATCCGCCGAACGGACCGTGCAATCGAAGTGCGCGTCGGGCCCGGACTCGAAGGACACGATCTCGTCGTCGTCGGACTCCCCGCGCTGCCTGCGGATGCGCGCCGCCCATTCGCTCGCGAGCGACACGCCGTTGGTGTCGAGCACCTCGACCTCGACTGCGCGCACCGGCACGCCATGCTCGACCGCGCGCGCCTCGAACGCTCGGAGCTCCAGCGCGAGCGCGATGCCCAGCGTGGCTCTATCCCCGTCGATCAGGCGCAGCGCGTAGCGTCCGGCGCGCGGTTCCTGCGCCAACTGGAAGGCGCTCGAGACCGTCGAGGCCTGCGCCGCGACGCTGGAGAGCCCCGCAGCGCTCGCACGGCTTGGTGCGGATCCAGGCGAACTCGCGTCCTTCCGGCGACGAGGGGTCGTCGTCGCTGCCCTGCGCGCAAGACGGACAGGGGCCGCGTCCCTGGCCGAGCAGCTCGACCTGCTGCGCGCGCTCGCGATCCCCTCGCAGCGTGCCGACGATGCGCGCGCTCGCGGGTTGCAGACGCACCGCGGGTGGCGTGACGAGCGCTCCCTCCGCGATCTCCAGCGGAGCGAGCTCGACCGGCTCGTGACCGCGGGACTGCTGAGACGGTGTAGCTCCCCGGGGTCCTTCAAGCGCAGGCTCCAGGTCCCAGCGCTTGCCTGGCGGTCCGCGATGCGCGTCGAGCTCAGCGCCCGGACGCGGAACCCCTCGATCGGGAGGCCGGTTCCCGCATCGAGGGCGCGGATCTCGAGCTCGCCGAAGCTCGGGATGCTGCGTGCAGCGGGCTTGGGCTGCACCTCGCTCGCGGACTCTCGCGACGCGTGGTCCTCGCTCGCCGCGGGATCGAGCTCGTGTTCCTCTGCGCTGACGGCGGCCACGGGGGGAGCCGGTGCTCGGACGCGCGTGATCGCCGTCCACCCGCTCTCGGAAGCGGCGCCGGAGGATCCGTGTCCCGTGCTCGCGCGGAGAGGAACCACGCGGCCAGCGTGCCCAGGACGATCGCCGCGAGAACGAGCTGGATCGCCGTGCGCAGGCTCATCCGACGCCCTCCGCGCGACGAGGTCGTCTTGCCGCGGGGTTCGCCCCGGACGATCACGATCGGCCATCGGCACACCCCGCACGTTCGGATGATACCGCGGCGCACGCGCTGCATGGGCAGCGGCTCTGCGCCCCACTACAATCCCGGCATGGGACGACAGTGGATGGCGAAGAAGCGCGAGATCAACGCCTCGAAGCGCGCGAAGATGACCTCGAAGCTGGCACGCGAGATCACGGTCGCGGCCAAGGTGGGCAGCCCCGATCCGACCTTCAACCCGCGCCTCGCGCTGGCGATCGAGGCCGCGCGCAAGCACTCGGTCTCCAACGACGTGATCACGCGCGCGATCAAGAAGGGCAGCGGCTCGGGCGCCGATGCGGCCAACTTCGAGCTGGTCACCTTCGAGGGCATGTCGCCGCAGAACGTGCCGGTGATCATCGAGTGCCTGACCGACAACCGCAACCGCACCGCCCGACGCGACATGCCGCGCCTGTTCGGACGCCGCGCGCTGAACAAGGTGATGTTCTTCTTCGATCACGTCGGCATCGTCGAGGCGACGCGCAGAGCGGGCTCGATCTGGAGACCGCGGCGCTCGAAGCCGGCGCGGACGACGTCAGGGCTCGAGGACGCGCCCTCGGAGGGCACGGGCGCGCGCTTCTACAGCGCGCCGACCGCGCTCGACGCCGTGACCCACGCGCTGCGGCAGGCGGGTTGGGTCGTCAGCCAGTCGGAGATGGGCTACCGGCCCAAGGAAAAGGCCGCGATCACGCCCGAGCAGCGTTCGGCGCACGAGGACTTCCTCGAGCGCATCGACGACCACGACGACTGCCATCGGATCTACACGGCCTGATCGACCGAGCAGGGGGGCCTGCTGTGCTCACGCCTCGCCGTCCGGCGGACGGTTGCGCACGCGCTTGACGATGCCGGGCGAGCGCACGCGAACGAGACAGCCGCCCGCGAGCCCCAGCAGGATCCACTCCTTCGCGCACGCAGGATCGCGAGCAGGGCGAGATCCATGGCGCACCTCAGCGGGCCAGGATGAACACGAGGCAGCTGAACGCGATCACGCCTGTGGCCGCGAGCGCCAGACGCCAGACGATCCGGCTGCGCCAGGCTTCCCGCACCGCGAGGGCGAGCACGAGCGACGCGAGCAGGAGCAGTGCGCCCTCGCGGGAACTCAGAGTGCAAAGCATCGGGAAGCTCCTCCTTGGACTTTCAGGGCGGCACGCTCACGTCCCCGGAAGAGACGAGGTCGATCACGCGCGCGGCGAGCAAGTCTATCGTGAACAGCTGGCTGGCAAAGGCGCCACCCTGCTGCTGGGCGCTTGCGGCGCCGTCCTGAGACATCACGGGCGAGTACACGACGGTGTTGATCGGCACGCCGTTGCAAATCGTCAGCTCGAGATCGGGTCCGTTCCTGCGTGGCAGTTCGAAGGGACCGGTCATTCCTGCGAAGCCGAGGGACTCCGCGTCCAGGAGAATCCTCGCGACCACGGATGATGCGGTGGCGCCGTAGCGAGTCGTCGGGGACATCAGTCCGATCGTGAACTGCCAGCAGCCGTCTCCGAACACGCAGATCTCGAAGGGCGGAATGTCGTGCGCCCCAGCGTCGTGGTTCTCGAGACGGATCACCGCATCCGAGACGGAGTGTGCGTGCTTCGCCGGCGGGCCCGCGGGTGTCTCTCCATGGACTTGCGGCGAGGTCTCGAGACGGGGCCGACGGCGTCGCAAGCGCACGATCTCGGCAGCAGCGCGGACTATGCCAGGCTCATCTCGAGACCCTGCGATGAAGGTAGTCCGCATCGATACCCTCATCGCTGCAGAATCGATCACTTCCCAGATCCACGTACGTCCCCGGACCGTTCTGCTCCGCGAGGCGCTGCAGGAACGAGCGCTCGAACTCGCCGATGCCGATCGTGTGGATCACCACCTTGCGCAGCGCGTTGAGCGCGTGCACCTCGCGCAGGATGTCGTCGGGATCGACGTAGGTCCCCGCGGTCGGGCGCCCGTCTGTGAGGAAGAAGACCGTGTCGGCCTCGACCTTGGTCCAGTTCGCGTCCGCCGTGCGCACGTCCTCGACACCGAGCGCGAGGCGCAGCGCGTCCCACGCGTTCGTGCGCCCCTTCTCGATCTCGCTCGCGCCGGGCAACCCGACCGCGGCCAGCCCCTCGCGCGAAGCGCCGCCGATCGGGTGCAGGCGCTTGACCCACTCGATCGCCGCGCACCTCACGGGGAACGTCGCGGTCTGCAGCTCGCGCTTCCACGGGCTGACGTCGGTCGCGAACGCGAGGATGTTGAAGCGCGTGTAGGCCGGCAGGCGCTCGAGCGTGCGCGTGAGCTCGGTCTTGACGACCTCCATGCGCGAGAGGTCCGGGTAGTGCGCAGGGTCGAAGCGCTCCTTGTCCGTGACCAGCGCTTCCATCGAGCCGGAGCAGTCGATCACGAACACGACCTCGCGGCTCAGCGTCTCGGTCCCGAGCAAGCCGACGCCGGTCGTCTCGCCGGGATGCTCCCAGCTGCTGCCGCCCGACTTCGCCTGGCGGTGGCCGCGCAGGTACGCGACGCCCTCGGCGCTGGGGATCGCGTACGTGGCGGGATCCTGCTCGGACCACCAGCGCGCCCACTCGGTCGGGTTGGGTCCGAACTCGCGGCTGGTCAGGGACGCGAGCGTCTCGGCGAGGTCCGCGCGCAGGAGGCCCTGCTCCTTCTCCAGGCAGCGGATCAGCGGCGCGACCGCGGAGGTGTCGCGCACGAACGCGAGCGCGCGGATCGCGCTCTGGCGCACCTGGCGCGAGGGCGAGCCGAGCGCGGCGATCGCCGTCGGAACGACGCGCGCGTCGCGCAGGGCGGCGAGCGCATCGAGCGCGAGGAAGCGCAGCGCGTCGCTGGCGTCGTCGCACAGCGGCACGAGCTTCAGCGCCGCGCCCGGCTCGTTCGCAGCGACGACGGCCTCGAGCGCGCGACGGCGCACCTGCCAGGACTTGTCGGCGAGCAGCGCCGCGACGACGCCGCCGCGGTCCTTCCAGCGTGCGCTCGCGACCGCCTCGAGCAGCGCGAGCTTGCCCGGCTCGGCCTTCTCCTTCTGCAGCGTGTCGAGAACCTGGCGCTGCTGCGCCTCGGTCGCGAAGCCGGCGAGGACGCGCACGATCGCCGCCTCGACGTCGGGCTCGAGGTTCTTGTCGAGGAGCCTGGGGTAGAGCGCCTCGAACACGCCCGGGTCGGCGAGGTGTTCCAGCGTCCGCACGGCCTCGACGCGGTCGGCGGAGGTCCGGGCGCTCGCGTAGTACTTGCGGAAGAGCGAGAGCTCCTCGCCCTTCTGCGGGGCGGCAGGCACGAACGCCAGCGCGGCGAGCAACAGTCCGTGGATCAGCGACAGCATGGGGCCTCCTCGTTCGGGACGGCGAGGGCTAGTCCGGCGCGGAACCCCGGTATCCGGGTTCGTCGCGGTTCACGTGCGGATCCTGCACGGATGGTCCGGAACCTGGATCGACGGCCCGTACCGATGGCCACGGAACGCGATCGGAGGACCCTCGCGGGTGCTCTGCGTCTGGCATGGCGGTTGACTTGCGTGTCTCCCGCCGAGCCAGCCCCTCCGACGAACCCACGCGCGCCCCTGATCGACCGATGAAGCACGTCCAATCCAGGAACTCCCGTCCGCACACCACCTCGAGGCGAGGTCTCGCCCTGCGCGCCCTCGCGCTCGGCCTGTGCGCGGCCCCGGCCGCCGCGCAGTTCACCGACACCAACCCCGGGTTGCCCGGGAGCCTCTTCGGCTGCGTCGTCCCCGGCGATTACGACCACGACGGCGACGTCGACGTGCTCGTGATGGGCTCGGGGCAGCACGATACGGCCTTCACCACGCTCTTCCGCAACTCGGGCGGCGTGTACACCGACAGCGGTGTCGCGCTGCTCGGGCTGATGCCGAACTCGACCTCGCCGGCCCAGTCGGCCGCGTGGTCGGACTTCGACGGCGACGGCGACCTCGACCTCGCGATCACCGGTCTGACGACCGCGCTCGTCCCGACGACCAAGGTCTACAGGAACGACGGCAGCGTGTTCACCTCGATCGGGAGCTTCCTCGGCGAATTCGCCGGCGCGGTGACCTGGGCCGACTACGACGGCGACGGCGATCCCGACCTCCTGGTCACGGGCGTCACGACGACCGCGCAGAACCCGCCGGTGGCGACGCGCCTGTACCGCAACGACGCGGGCACGTTCACGCTGGTGACCACGCCGTTCCACGACGTGTACCTGGGTCCGGTGGCCTGGGCCGACGTCGACGGCGACGGCGATCTCGACGTGCTGCTCTGCGGCGTGGCGCAGAGCGGCGCGCTCGAGGCGACGCTCTGGCTCAACACCGGCGGCGGAACCTTCGTCGATGCGAACGCGAACCTGCCGGGCCTCGACCTGGGCTTCGCGCGCTTCGGCGATCTCGACGGCGACGGCGATCCCGACCTCGTCCTCGGCGGCAACTCCAACGCCGGGTACATCACGCGCATCTACCGCAACGACCCGGGTGTGTGGACCGATCTCAACGCGGGCCTGCTGCCGGTGATCTGGTCGGCGGGCGCGCTGGGCGACTTCGACCACGACGGCGACCTCGACATCCTGGTGTGCGGCTACGATCCGGCCGCTGCCGCGCCGCACACGAGCCTGTACCGCAACAACGCGGGCAGCTTCGTCGACACGGGGCTCGCCTTCCACGACGTGTACCTGCCCTGCGCGGACTGGCTGGACGCGGACCTCGATGGCGATCTGGACTTCCTGATCGCGGGCAACGAGGCCGGCTCGGACATCGTGCGGGTCTACAAGAACACCCTCGCCAGCGGGAGCACGTTCTGCTTCGGCAGCCCCGGCGCCGCCTGCCCGTGCGCGAACATGGCGCTGCTCGGGCGCGGCTGCGCGAACTCGGGCGGACAGGGCGCGGTGCTCAACGCCTTCGGCAGCGCGAGCCTGGCCAACGACACGCTGGTGCTGAGCTGTGCGGGCGAGCTTCCGAGCTCGCTCTCGATCTTCCTGCAGGGCACGACGCAGGTCGTGCCGGCGGTCTTCGGCGACGGTCTGCGCTGCATCGGCGGCAACCTGAAGCGGCTCTACACGAAGAACGCGATCGCCGGGGTCGCCACGGCGCCGGCGGCGGGCGAGGCCAGCGTCTCCGCGCGCTCGGCGGCGCTCAACGATCCGCTCTCGGCCGGCGCGTTGCGCTACGTGCAGACGTACTACCGCGATCCGTCGGCGGGCTTCTGCCCCGCGCCGACGGGCAGCAGCTTCAACATCTCCAGCGGCGTGACGCTGACCTGGGCGCCGTAACTTCCTTCGCGATCGCACGCGGCTTCGCCGCCGCGCGGCTGGCGGAGCCGCGTGGGGCAGCTATCCTGGAGTCGCTCGCCGGAACTCCACGATGAACCCCACGCGCCTCCTCGCCGTCCTCCTCTTCGCCTCCCCCTCCCTCGCGGCCGACTGGACCAACGCCGGCGGAAACGCCGGACGCAACGGCCTGACCAGCGAGACCGGCCCCGACAGCGCGCTGCAGCTGTGGAGCGGTGGACGCAGCTCGATCATCGCCTGGCAGCCGGTGATCGAGGGCTCGCGCGTCTTCCTCGTGCGCCAGACGAGCTTCCCGCCCGAGACGACGGGCTCGCCCGTCGTGTGCCAGGACCTCGACACCGGCACCGAGCTGTGGGCCGCGAACATCCCGGCCAACGCGGGCGACTGGACCACCTGGATCGCGGGCGTCAACGGCGGGCGTGTGTACGCCTCGCGCTCGGGCAACGGAGCGAGCGTTGCCGCCAAGCTCTACTGCCTGGATGCCGCCAGCGGCGGCGTGCTGTGGGTCTCGACCGTCAACCAGGACGGAGGCGCGTACGACGGTGTCGTCTTCGCGCCCAACGGCGATCCCGTGATCGCGAGCTTCCACACGATCTGGCGCTTCGATCACGCCAGTGGCGCGCTGGTGTGGAGCGCGCCGCGCGTGGGCTCGGTCAGCGGCGACTGCGGCGGAGCGCTCGGCAACGGCGCGATCTACGTCGCCGACGCGGTCGTCGGCGGCCACGCGATCAAGAAGTTCGACCTCGCGACCGGCGCGTTCCTCTACCAGAGCCCCGTGATGGCGGGCTTCACGATCCAGACGACGCCGATGGTCGGCCCCGACGGCACGATCTACCTCTCGCGCGTGCAGAACAACGCCTCGGTCGACTTCTTCTTCGCCTTCCAGGACACGGGCAGCGCGCTCGTGCAGAAGTGGAACGTGCCCGCGGGCTACTCCTACGCGAGCGAGTTCGGCGTCGGACCCGACGGCAGCGTCTACCAGCTCGCGCCCGGCGACGAGATCCACCGGCTCGATCCCGCGACCGGCGTGACGCTCGCGACGAGCGGTCCGCTCGTGCACGACACGTGGGCGCCGCGCCTCGCGGTCGATGCGCTCGGGCGCGTGTTCCTGTCCAACGGCGGGTTCGGCAACGGGCGTTTCTTCTCGTTCAACGCCGACCTCAGCCTGCGCTGGTCGGTCAGCGTGCCCAACATCAACATCGGCGCGCCGGCGATCGGCCGCGACGGCACGCTGGTGATCGCGGGCGTCGGGACGAACGTCAAGGCCTACCGCACGAGCGGCGTCGGCACGAGCCCGTTCTGCTTCGGCGACGGCAGCTCGGTCGCGTGCCCCTGCGCCAACAGCGGAGCGCCCGGACGCGGCTGCGCCAACTCGCTCGACTCGGCGGGGGCGCGGCTCTCGGCCTCCGGCACGGCCAGCCTCGGCAACGACACGCTCGTGCTGCACTCCGACGGCGAGCTCGCCAGCGCGCTCTCGATCTTCCTGCAGGGCACCGTCTCGTCCGCGCCGCTGGTCTTCGGCGACGGCCTGCGCTGCGTCGGCGGCACGCTCAAGCGGCTCTACACGAAGAACGCGGTCGCCGGCGTCGCGGTCGCGCCGGCCGCGGGCGACGCGAGCGTCTCGGCGCGCTCGGCGGCGCTCAACGACCCGCTGGCCGCCGGCTCGGTGCGCTACCTGCAGACGTACTACCGCGATCCGTCGGCGAGCTTCTGCCCCTCGCCCACGGGCAGCACGTACAACATCTCCAGCGGCCTGGTCGTGACCTGGCTGCCGTAGCGTTCGGCGCCGTTCAGGCCCGGAGGCGCGCGGCCGCCTGCGCGATCGCGTGCAGCTTCGCCTCGGCGATCTGGGCCGAGGCGAGCGGGTTGTTGGCGAAGGTCGCGAACCCGCAGTCGGGCGTCAGCAGCACGCGCTCGCGGCCGAAGAGGGCGATCGCGCGCCGGGCGCGGGCCTCGATCTCCTCGACCGGCTCGATGCCGGCCTGCTTCTGGTTGACGACGCCGACGCCGATGCGGAAACGCTCCGGCAGCGCGCGCAGGACCTCGAGCTCTCCCGCGCGCGGCGTGCACAGCTCGAGGAAGAGCGTGCCGACCGCGAGTTCCGAGAGGAACGGCAGCAGCGGGCGGTAGTCGCCGCGCAGCGCGACCGACTCGTCGGGCGTCCAGTTGCCCCGGCACAGGTGCAGCGCGAGGCGCTCGCGCGGCAGGCCCGCGAGCAGGCTGGCGTGCAGTTCGGCCGCGAAGTCGAGCTCGCGCGCCGCGTCGCCGCGCTCGCTCAGCGCACCGCACATGAAGCTGCGCGTGTTCTTCGGGCCCGTGAACACCACCTCCGAGAGCACCGGCTCGTCCAGCTGCACCAGCGCCGCGCCGGCGGCGAGCAGGCAGTGGATCTCCTCGCGCAGCACGCGCACGACGTCGCGCGCGAGGTCCTCGCGGCGCGTGTAGGCGCGCTCCGCCAGGCACTCCATCCAGAGCGTGCGCGTCAGGAGGTACGGCCCGGGCAGCGCGACCTTGACCGGCAGCGCGGACTGCGAGCGCACGAACTCGAGCTCGTGCACGGCCAGCGCACGCGTGCGCCCCAGCGGTCCGAAGACGGCGGGATGCCGCACCTCGCCGGCGGGCACGTCGAGTGCCGCGAGCTCGCGCGAGAACTCGTCGGGATCCTCGACCAGCGGCAGCAGATCGGTCAGCGGGATCAGCTGGCAGTTGTCGAGCCGGTTGCCGACGAAGCTCGCGTAGCTGTCGCGGCGCTGCTCGCCGTCGGTGAGCACGTCGACGCCGGCGCGCAGCTGCGCCTCCAGCGCCAGCCGCACGGCGTCGTCCGCCGCCGCCTGGAAGCTCGCGTCGTCGATGCGCCGCTCGAGCGCGGCCTGCAGCAGGTCCTGCAGCCAGCGCGGGCGCGGCCAGCTGCCGATCCCCAGCACCGAAAGCGGCGCGATCGCCGGCGCCGACGCGGGGGCCGGCAGCGGATCGAGAGCGTGCACGGGCACCGCGCGCGAGAGCGGCGAACGGCGCGCCGGTGCCTCGGGCGCGCGTCGCTCCGAGAGCTTGCCCTTGCAGACGAGGTAGCTGCGCTGCTGACCCGCGCGCGTGAAGGAGACCAGCTCGTTCCCGGTCAGGCGGCACCAGGCCGGCAGCTCCTCCTCGACGGTACCGTCGGTCGAGCGGATCTCGAGCAGCGCCCCGCGCGGGAGCGGATCGATGTGCTGCCGCAGGAGCAGCAGCAGTCCGCCTCCGCAGTCCAGGTCGCCGCCGTCGAAGCTCGCGTCCGGAACGTGCGCGTGGCGTGCCTGAGGCTCGAGCGCCATCGCGGGCTCAGTAGCAGATCGAGGGCGCGCCCTCGCCGAGGAACTCGACCAGCTTGGCGCCGCCGACGATCGTCGCGCCGGCGATCAGCTGCCCCTCGTCGAGCTTGCGCTTCTTGAAGCACGGCGAGCAGACGTAGATCTTGCCGCCGGCCTTGACGAAGTTGTCCATCAGCTCCTGCAGCGGCGCGAAGCCCTCCTCGTGGATGCTCCCGGCGAAGCCCTTCTGCGCCAGGCGGACGCCCTCGATGCTGAGGAAGACCAGCGTCTCCTTGTTCGAGCCGAGCGCGGCGTTGGCGACCACGAAGGCGACCGTGGCCTTGTCGCTGTTGTCCTTGGCATGCGTGAGGCTGACGCAGAATCGCTGGCTCATCGGTTCGAAGCTCCTGTGGGGACGGGGAAGGGTGCAGTCGTCGGCGCCTCAGCGCCGGCGGATCCAGTAGCGCGGCGGTTGCGCCCGGACGAGTTCATGGCCGGTCATGCGGCACCAGGCGGGCAGGTCCTCGCGCGCGCCGGAGTCCCGCGCGACGAGCGCGAAGACCTCGCCCGGTGCGAGATCGGCCAGACGCAGGCGCAGTTCGAGCACGAGCTCGCCGCAGCCCATCTCGCCGGCATCCCAGGCGGCGGCCGCGCGCGGCTCGGGCTCGTCGCGTTCGAGGTCGTGCGCGGGCATCGCGTGTCCAGGCTAGCCTTGCGCGAGGGCGTGCGACAACCCGCCAGCCCGCGTGCGCGCGCGGGCCGCTGTGCGTAGCGCCCCGGTCCTCAGTAGATCGCGCCGCTCGCCGTCAGCGACGAGCCGTTCATCAGCCAGAGGCTGCGCGCGCGAGTGCTGGTGTTGCGCCAGGCGATGTCGGCGCGGCCGTCGGCATCGAAGTCGCCCAGGCCCTCGACCACCCAGTTGAGGTCCGGGCGCGCGGTCGTCAGCGCGGTGCGCGCGACGCTCGTGCCGTTGAGGAACCAGATCGAGTTCTTGCCGCTCGTCCCATGGCGCCAGAGCAGGTCGGGCTTCCCGTCCCCGTCGAAGTCGCCCACGCCGACGAGCTTCCACTGCAGGTCCGTCACCGCCGCGAAGGGCACGTTGGACGTGCGCGTGGCACCGTTCATCAGCCAGAACGTGTCGTTGCCGTTCGACCCGTTGCGCCAGACCAGGTCGGCCTTGCCATCGGCGTTGACGTCCGCGACGCCGGCGATCTTCCAGTTCGCGTCCGCGACGGTCGGCAGCGCGAGCGCCGACTGGATCGCACCGCCGTTCATCAGCCAGAGCGTGTTCACGCCGCTGGTCGCGTGACGCAACACGATGTCGTCCTTGCCGTCGCCGTTCAGGTCGCCCACGCCGACGATCGCGTTGTTCGCGTCGGCCACCGTGGTCACGTCGGACTTCGCGCTGACCGTGGTGCCGTTCATGAGCCAGACCTTGACCTGGCCGCTGGTCGCGTCGCGCCAGAGCAGGTCCTGCTTGCCGTCGCCGTCGAAGTCGCCGGCGCGCGCGATGCGCTGCGTGCTGCCCGCGAGGGAGTCGATGGCGCTGGTCGAGCTGACGAAGGCGCCGCCGAGCTCCCAGACCGAGTTCGCGCCGCTTCCGCTGTTGCGCCAGACGAGCTCGCTGCGCCCGTCCCCGTCGAGGTCCGCGATCGCCTGCAGCCCGTCGAGCACGTCCTTGCCGGTCTTCAACGAGAGCTCGGAGACCGGCGCGGCCCCGTTCATGAGCCAGAGCTGGTCCTCCTCGTTGGCCGCGTCGTTCCAGACGATGTCGTCGCGCCGACCGTCCCCGTCGAAGTCGCCGATGCCGGTGCACTTCCAGGCCGTCGACGCCTGCGCCGGCAGCGCCTGCGTGTGCGCCACCAGCGGGCCGTTCATGTACCAGAGCGTGTTCGCACCGCTGCCCGCGTGGTTGAAGAGCACGTCGTCGTGCCCGTCGCCGTCGAAGTCGCCGCAGCCGACCGCCTTCCAGTTGAGGTCGGCGACGACGGCGAGTGCCGTCGTCGAGCGCACGCTCGCGCCGTCCATCAGCCAGACGCTGTTCTTGCCGCTGCCGTAGTTGCGCCAGAAGAGGTCCTGCTTGCCGTCGCCGTCGAAGTCGCCCAGCGCCTCGATGCGCCACTTGACGTCGGCGACCGTGGTCAGCGCCACGGAGGTCGGCGCGGAGGTCCCGTTCATCAGCCAGACGCAGTTCGTGCCGTTCCAGCCGTTGCGCCAGACCAGGTCCGCGTCGCCGTCGCCGTCGAGATCGCCAGCGCCGGCGACGGTCCAGTACGAGCCCGCCAGCGTCGGGTACGTGACCGGCGTCGGCGTGCCGGAGCCGAGCATCCAGCCCAGGTTCGTTCCGTCGCTGCCGCGGAAGATCGCGTCCGAGAGCCCGTCGCCGTCCCAGTCGCCGCAGGCCTGCAGGCGGTAGATCGGCGCGAGCGTGGCCTCGAGCTCGACGCCGAAGCCGCTCGCGGGCGCGCTGCAGTTGCCGGTGAGCCAGACGTAGTGCTTCCCGTCGTCCGGATCGCTGCGCAGGAGATCGCTGCGCGTGTCCCCGCCCAGGCTCCCCACGCGGCTGGTGACGAAGGCCTTCGACGGGTAGAAGCCCGCGACGGCGGCCCGCACGCTGTTGAGGCTCGCGGCGGCGTCGGCGCCCTGCGTCGCGTTCGACTGGCTGACGCCGAACGTGAGCCCGTTGACCACGTGCAGCGGCGAGGAGAACTGGTAGACCTTTTGCGCGTTGGTCACGCCGAACGCGCTCGAGTACGCCATCACGTCGACCATCACGCCCTGCACGCCGTATCCGGCGGAGTACGAGAAGGTCCCGCCGTTGGGGTCCTGCTTGCGCGAGTGGACCAGGCCCATGTTGTGGCCGAGCTCGTGCGCCAGCACGTAGTCGTCGGTATTGAGCGCGACGTGCGTGTACATCCAGGGCTTCGAGCTCGCGAGGTCGCCGTGCTGGCCCATCCCGCCGAGGTAGCCCAGCCCCGCGATCCCGTCGCCGCAGTAGGGCCGCAGCAGCACGGCCATGTCGGCACCGTACTGCGTGCGCCAGCTCTGCACGTTGGTGAAGGCCGGCGAGGCGTTCTGCTGGAAGGCCGCCAGCGCCGTGTTCGTGTTGACCGTGTCGCTGTAGCTGACCTGCACGGCCTGCGCCAGGCGCAGCGTGATGCCCACCTCGCTGTCGGCGTACGCGCGGTTGGCCACGCTGAGCATGTGGTTGATGCGGGTCGCAACGCCGCCGGAGTACAGCGCCGCAGCGCCGGGCGTGTAGGCCACCAGCAGATCGACGTTGACGTTGCTCGGCGTGCCGGACTGGGCGGACGTGCCCGACGTGCCGAACAGCGCGAAGCCGAGCAGCACCAGCGCGCCCACGGAGGGGAAGCCTGCGATTCGTCGTGTGTTCATGGGGTCATCCCGGGAGCAGGACGCACTCGCGACCGGGTTCCTGCAGGCCTTCGCGCTCGTCGCGGAAGAGCACGGCCTCCTCACCCAGCGCCTCGAGCGCGAAGAGCCCGGTCGGCGTCGCGATCGTGCCGAACGTGGCGATCTCGCCCTGCGTGTACACGACCGGGTAGCGCGTGCCGAAGCCCTCGAGGTGCCCGCTCCACGAGCGGTCGCCGTTCTCGTGCAGGACCAGATCCTGCACGCGCGCCAGGAGGTGCTGCCCGTCGGGCAGCTCGAGGGCGACCAGGCTGCCGACCTCCAGCGACTGGATCGCCTCGCGGTCGATGCGCACGTGGTGCAGGTCGTGCACGAGACCGTTCTGTGCGCCAGCAAGCTCGGGCGCGGCCCCATCGGCCGCGTGCCACAGTTCGTGGGCAGCAGCGACGGTGAATGCGGTCGGCGGCCCGATGGCGAAACCGGCCGTGCTGACGGACTCGCGGCCGCCCGGTGCGGCGCCGGAGAAGCCTCCGGCCGTGCCGGCGCCGTCGTCGTGCGCCGTGCCTCCGGTGCGAGCCGGCAGCGCGAGCCGCCGCGCCGCGCCGTCCTGCATCCACACCCAGCCCACGAGGGCCGAGACC
>JBGASC010000070.1:0-26505 GCA_044229935.1 Planctomycetota bacterium
GATCACCGGAACGGGGCCGCTCGTCGACGTGTACGACGATCGGGTCGAGGTTTCGAATCCCGGGCGGCTGCTTCCATCGATGACGGTCGACCGGCTCATCGGAAGCCAGCCCGAATCGCGCAACGAGTTGCTCGCGAAAGCCTTTCGTCGCTATCGCATTTGCGAGGAACGGGGATCCGGGTTGCAGAAGGCCGGACTGGCGATCGAGGAGGTCGGGCTGCCGCCGATTCGATTCGAAGAAGGGTCGAACTACTTCCGAGTGACGCTCTTCGCTCCACGGAAGTTTGCCGACATGACGCCGAACGAGCGCTTGCAGGCGTGTGCGCAGCACGCGACGCTTCGGCACCTTTCGGGCGAGACGTTGACCAACTCGTCGCTGCGCGAGCGCTTGCGCATGCCGGAGACGCAGCGTTCGATGGTGTCGCTGCTGATTCAGGAAGCCGTGGAGCGCGGACTGATCAAGCGGGCTGACCCGAACAGCAAGTCGCGGAAGTTCGCGGAGTACGTTCCGGGTTGGGCCTGACACACACCGCACGCTCGACGCCGGCCGCGTGACGGCGTCCGTCGCTCAGAACTTGCGGCTCTTGTTGAGCACGTCCTCGAGGGTGCCGGTCGTGCTGTCGCGCTCCTTGTCGGAGAGGTCGAGGATCTCCTGCAGCGCGATGCCGATGTGGGGGATGTACTTCTCGATGTAGGAGCGCTTGTCGAACTCGGCGCGCAGGCGCTTGCCCTTGCGGATGTAGGTGCCGAGCCTGCGTCCGGCCTCCTGCAGGCCGAGGCGGATCTCCTTCTGGATCTCGTCGTAGTTGGCGATCGCCTCCTTCGACTCGGAGGTGAACGGCACCCAGACGCTGGCGATGTGCACCATCACGGCCATCGGGCCGAGCGGCAAGGCGCCCTTGGGATGCTGCAGCCCGTAGGCCTTCCAGTTGGTGTTGATCACGGCCTTGGTCACCGCGCAGGCCGACTGCTGGTGCAAGAGGGGCACGCGGTTCGCGAAGCGCAGCACGCGGATCGGCTCGTCGGCGTTGCCGACGATGTCCTCGGTCGCGACGACCTTGGCGGTCTTCTGGATGCGGCCTTCCTCGGTCAACTCGAGCCCGACGCCGCCGGGCTTGCCGAAGGCGATGCCGACCTCGATCTGGAAGGGGTTGCCGCGGTAGACGGCCGGCGGGCGCGTGACCGCGGTGTAGAAGTCGGCCTCGACCTCCTTCTTGAGCCCCGCGTGGATCAGCTCCTCGCCGATCGGCGAGATGCAGTCCGTGCTCGGCGCCATGATCTTCGTCTTCTGGATCGAGGCGTGCAGCGCGGCCGCCTCCTCGCGCGCGATGCGCGCCGGGTGCGCCTTCTCCGAGACCTTGGCGCCCTTGCAGATCTCGAGCGCGACCTTCGGGCCGACGCGCGAGAACTCCTCCTGCAGGAAGCCCGAGAGCGTGCGGCTCGAGGTCTCCTTCGCCATCTGGATCAGCCGGCCGAGCTCGACGCCGTGCGGGTGCGGCTTGATCTCGACCGTCTCGCGCGGGAGCGACTTCGTGCCGCGCTCGTAGACGAACTTCTCGCCGCCCGGATCGGTGTAGCGCACCGTGACGTGCGGGTTCGCGATCGCGGTCAGCTTCAGGTACATGTCGACCGAGCGCAGGCCCTTCTGGTAGCGCGCCTCCATCTCGATCTCGACGCGCGTGCCGTGCTCGGGCTCCCACTCGATCTCGCGCTCGTCGTGCACGTCGGGCTTGTTGCGCGCCGTGTCGACCGAGAGCAGGAACTCGTGCGCCTTCGACTTCTTGCTGGTGCGCGAGACGATGCGCGCGGGCTTGCCGGTCGTCAGCTGCCCGTACATCACCGCGGCGGAGATGCCGATGCCCTGCTGGCCGCGCGTCTGGCTGAGCTTGTGGAACTTCGAGCCGTAGAGCAGCTTGCCGAAGACCTTGCCGATCTGGTCCTTGACGATGCCCGGCCCGTTGTCCTCGATCGCGACGCGGAAGCGGTCCTCGGCGACGGGCAGGATCTCGACCGAGATCTCCGGCAGGATGCCGGCCTCCTCGCAGGCGTCGAGGGAGTTGTCGACCGCCTCCTTGACCGCGGTGAGCAGCGCCTTGAGCGGCGAGTCGAAGCCGAGCAGGTGGCGGTTCTTGGTGAAGAACTCGGCCACGGAGATCTCGCGCTGGCGCGAGGCCATCTCGTCCGCGCTGGCGCGGCGCTCGGGATCCTTCGGCTCCTTCGGGCCGGAGTCCTTCGCCCTGGGACTCGGCTCGGGCTCGTCGGCGTCGGTCTTGCCGGCAGTCTCGGGCAGCTCTGCCTGCACCGGCGCGGACTCGCCCTTGGGCTTGGCGCGCGCAGCGGTGCTTTGGGCTTCGTCGCTCTTGGTCTTCTTCTTCACCACGATCTTCTCGGCCGGCTTCGCCTCGGCCGGGTCGGTCTCGTCGAACAGGGTCGCGGCAGGCGTCGTCTTGGAGTCGGTCACGGGGTCCCTCGGATGGTCGAAGGGGCTGGGATAGAGACCGCGGAGCGCGATTGCAAGGGGGGGAGTCGGGCGCAGGGCGCCCGCGCGAGTTCGGCGCTAGGCTCAGCGCGATGATCGCAGCGCTGCTCCTCGTCGCCACGGGCTCCCCGCAGGCCTCGGCGCCCGACCTGACGGTCTGGCCCAACGCCGTGAGCTCGGCCAACTCCGACCGCTGGCTGGTCGAGCACCACGACGAGATCCGGCGCCTGGAGCCGCGGCTGCTCGTGCTCGATTTCGTCAACGGCGTGCCGATCGCCGACGTGCGCACGAAGGTCGACGAGCTGATCGCGGCGCTGGCCGAGAGCTCGCGCTACCACGGCTTCGAGGACCCCGCGGCGCCGGTCTTCCTGCAGTACAGGATCGCGAAGCTCGTCGATCTCACCGATCCCGCGCCCTGCCCGAAGACGGTCGACGGCAGCTCGACGAAGTACCCGCGCCTCGCGGGCGTGACGACGGGCTTCAACTTCGACTACGCCGCGCTGCACACGCAGGCCTTCGCCGAGCTCTACGGCTTCCGCGATCCCAAGGACCCCGCGCGCTGCCTCACGCTGCGCGAGCTGCTCGACACGGGCGCCGTCAACGAGCTCTGGTTCGTCGCGCGACAGGGCGAGGCGGGCTGGCCCTTCGAGTGCATCGAGCAGAAGCCGGTCTACGACGCGAACTTCGCGCGCGTCGGGAGCGAGCACCGAGCGTGCGGCAACGGCGGCGACGATCACGAGCCGTGGGAGGGCCGCAGCCTGCGCATCAACTACATCAACTTCGATCGCGGCATCGGCTGCGCGATGGAGAACTTCGGCCACTGCCTCGAGACGATGGCGCACGCCGACGTGATCCCTTACTACAAGAAGTACTTCCACGAGTTCGCCGACTTCGACCTCGACCAGCGCTTCGGCCTGCCCGTCGGCTCGCTCTACGAGGTCGACGGCGGCGGCAAGGACAAGGCCGAGTACCCGAACGCGCACACGCTCGTCGCGCACCACGCCGGGAAGGAGCTGCGCATCGAGAACTTCGTCGCCAACGCCGGCAACGTGCACTTCCCGCCCAACGGCAGGCACGATTACGACCTCGACAATCGTGCGCCGGTGCTCTCGACGATCGAACACTGGCGCAGGTTCGACGGCGAGGGCGGCAAGGACAAGACGATCGAGTTCACGCCCGCGCGCTTTGCGAAGTACCTCGAGCTCGCGCCGGACTGCATGGGCCCGTGGCTCGTCTACTGGCGCCAGAACATGCCGGGCCTCGACAACAAGAGCCTCGACGACGAGCGGAAGCCGATGAAGAACTGGTGGCCGTTCCTCTTCTACTGAGGATGGCTCAGCGTTCGATCCCGATCGTCAGCGGATCGTCGTGGAGCTCGAACTCGCGCTCGGCGAGCAGGGTGCGCGCGTGTCGCGGCCGGATGCGCAGCGTGAATTCGCCTGGCGGCAGGCCGACACACTTTGGCGCGTGGCCGACGAGGAAGCCCTGCGCGATGCGCAAGCCCTCGCGCGTCTGGATCTCCCAGTCGACGAGCTCGTGCGTCCCGAGCCGGCCGGCGAGCAGCACGCTGCGCAGACGCACCAGCGGGACCACGACCTCGCGTCGTTCGCTGCAGGGCTCGACCTCGAGCTCGCGCGGCAGCGTGCCGACCGGCGTGAACGCCGGATCGAAGTCGTCGCGCGACCCCGTGACCTCGACCCGGTAGCGGCCGGGCTTCAGTTCGTCGCAGTCGACGTGGCCGTCCATGCGCGCCGTGCTGCTCCAGACGAGGGTTCCCGCGGCGTCGCACACGCGGACGTTCGCCATCACCGGCCGGGCGCACTCGTCCAGGAAGCGCAGGCGCAGGGGAACACCCTCGGGCCGCTGCCGCCACGAGCGCCACGCGCGCGCGGACCCCGGCCCGACGGACTGCGCGGGCGACCCGTTCCCGAGCTCGAAGGTCTCGCGCGGCAGGCGGAACTCGATGCGCTCGGGCGGCGCATCGAAGCGCTGCGTCGCGAGCACGGTGCCCCGATCGACCAGAGAGACCCATGTCGGCTCGCCCGCGCACACCAGTGCCAGCCCGGTCGCGTCGCACGGTGCGTGCTGGGCGATCCAGCCGTCGTCCGCGGTCGCGCGCCAGTCGGGATGGAAGTCACCGGGCTCGTGCACGAGCGCCATGCGCCCGGGCGGCGGGCCGAGCGTGACCACCACGCCGGCCATCGGCCTCAGCCGAGGCCGGTCTGCACGCGGATCGAACAGGTTCTCGCCGTCCGTGCCGAACACGAAGACCGGCACGGCGTGCAGGCGGCGGACGACCAGGTCGAACGGCTGCATCTCCACGTCCGGGTCGAGCGTGATCTCGCGCAGCTCCTCGGCGCACGCGCTGCCGCTCAGGCGCAGGATCTGCCGCCCCGGTGCGAGCGAGTTCGCCGAGTACTTGCCCTCGCTGGTGCACGTCCCGTGCGTTCCTCCCCAGGCATCCGTCCAGGTGAGCCCGACGCCGTCGACGGGCTCGCCCGCCTCGTCGCGAACGGTGCCGTAGACGACGATCCCGTGCGCGAAGCGCGTCGCGGGCGGCAGGTCGATGCCCGTCCGCACGTCGATGCGCAGCGCGGCGGCCTGCTCCTGACGCTCGGCATCGATCGGAGTCGAGAGCGCGACGGCGGAGGGCTCGATCAGATCGGACACGGGCGTGTGCTCTCTCGCGAGCGCATCCGCCGCGGCGCTGCGCGCGAGCTGCTCGGGACGCGAGAACGCGAGCCACAGTACCGCGAGCAGCGCGGCACACGCGCCCGCGGCGCCCAGCACCCAGCCGCCGCCGGCGAGCAGGGCTCCGGTAGCGACGCCACCTCGCGTTGCGTTCGTCGGGAGAACGAACAGGCACAGGTCGCGCCAATCGGAACCGTGCGATCGCGCGAGTCGCTCGCGCAACTCGGCGAGAGCGCGCCGCAGGCGGTTTCGCACGGTCGAATCGGGCAGACTCAGGCGCCGGGCGATCTGAGCCGAATCGAGTTCCTCGAAGTAGCGCAGGAGCACGATCTCGCGCGATGCGTCGGGAAGCGTCTTGACGTGCCGCACGAGCTCGGAGCGCAGCTCCTCGAGCTCGTCCACGCGCTCGTCGGAGTCCGTGCGGCGCCCATCCGCGCTGCGCCGCTCGCGCTCCTCGCGGCGTGCCTCGCCGCGCGCGCGCCGAAGAGCCATGTTGCGCAGCACGAATCCGAACCAGGCGCGCAAGCGCGGCTCATCCTGCGCTCCCGACGGCGGCCGTCGCAGTGCCGCGACGAAGGTCTCCTGCACGAGGTCGTCGGCGCTGGCCTCGTCGCGCGCGAGCGAGCGCGCGAGGCGCCGCACCCAGGCGGTCTGGGCCAGCAGGCGTTCGGGATCGATCGGCACGCGTTCGCTCATCGCAGCGCTGGACACCCGCTGCCGAGGCGATCGTCTCAGGAATCCCGCGGAAGCGCGAGCGCCGCACGCCGCACGCCTACTTCCTCCCCGGCTTCTCCTTCTTCGCCGGCGGCTCCGCCTGTTCCTTCGGATCGAGCAGCCACTCCAGGCCCGTGCGGATCTTGCCGAACGGATCGTCCTGCCAGCCGTGTCCGCCGGCGTACGTCGCGAACGCGACCTTCGCGCCCGCCTTCCGCAGCGTATCGCGCGCGTCCTCGGCCATCCGGAACGGGCAGGTCTTGTCGTCGGGCGAGTGCAGGATGTAGTAGGGCTTGTCCTTGACCCGATCCATCTCGACGAAATCGGGCTGGAAGACCGACATCGCGATCAGCGAGCCCTTCACGAGCTCCTTCTTGCGCGTCGAGATCACGTACGCCGCCGGCCCGCTCGAGGACCAGGTCAGCGTGAACACGCGCGCGGGATCGATCTTCTTCGTCTTCGCCGTCTCCTCGACGATGGCCTCGACGAAATCCTCCGTCGTGTACTTCATCCCGGTGACCTTGGCCTTCTCGGTCGGCCAGACGATCTGCTGCTCGGGCGTCCACTTCACCGCGACCGGCTGCACGACGAGGAATCCGTCGGGCACCGCGTTCTTGTAGATGCGCTTCACGAAGGGATGGAAGCTCGCCTCGCCCGTGCCGCCGGGCATCACGATCAGCAGGCCGAAGCCGTTCGCCGGTTCCTTCTCGCCCTTGCGCGGCCCCGCGAGCAGGTAGCGCTTGTGCTCGTCCTTGTTGAGGCGCAGATCCTGCGTCGGGATGTCGGCGACATCGGGCGCGTCGATCGCTGCGGGGTCCTCCTTCGCCGGCGCCTCCTTCTTCTGGCCGCCGCCGGGCTTGTCCTTGCCGGACTTCTGATCGAGCGGGAGCGCGCCGCCGAGGAAGGCGACGAGCGCGGACGTGCAGACGAGTGTGCGGATCATGAGCGGTTGCCTCCGTTCGTGGCACCGCGCGAGAGGATAGCGTGGCGAGAGCGAGTGCGCGCGAATGGCGTTCGCCAAAGCGTCAGTGCGCCAGATCGAGCGCCAGCGGGGTCGTCCCGATGCGAAACGGCGTCGGCGCGCCGATCGTCTCCGTCAGCGGATCGATGCGCGCGATCGTGTAGCTCCCCTGCGGCAGTCCCACGCTCGTCGGCTCGCGTCCGCGGCAGCGCACGATCTTGAACGGCTCGCCGTTCGCGAGCGCGATCAGCCAGCGCGAGTCGCGCTTCGCGTCGCGCGGCGGGCGCAGGCAGACTGCGGTCGTCGGCAGCAGTGTGACGGTGAGGGGCGCGGTCGGCGCGTCGCGCAGCGTGAGGCGCAGGGGCAACGCGGCGAGAGGAGGGAGTCCCTTCCCGCTTGCACCGCTGATCGAGACCACACGCAGCACGAACGAACCGGCGCCCGGGAACGGGATGCGGGTCGGGTCCTCCGGTTGACTCTGGAAGACCGTCCCGAGCGCCAAGGCCGCGAGCGGATCGCCGGGCTCGTCCTTCGTCAGCGTGAAGTTCACCTCCGCGCGCTCTGGCGCCGGGAACTCGAAGTGCACGCTGAGCTTCTCGATCGGCCGGAGCGCGACATCGCCGACATCGAGCAGCTTCCCCGGCGACAGCACGACCGGCTGCATCTGCGTGCTGCCGTCTTCGAGCAGGATCTCGAAGGAGTGCGGGCCCGGGATCAGGTTCGAGTACTCGACGCGACCCTCGGCGTCGGTGGTCTTCGGGAGCAGATCGAGCATCACCATCTTCGCGGGGATCGGCGTTGCGTCCTCGGCGCGCACGAGCCGAGCGCGGAGCGTGGCGCGCTGCGCGAGGATGCGTTCGGGCGCGAGGTCGAAGACGAGCTCGCGCGGGAGCTCCTCGAGCCTGCGCGCCTCGAGCAGCGTGGCGCCGCAGTACAGGCCGACGAAGAGCGGAGGAGCCTCGTTCAACACCAGCCGGCCGATGCCGTCCGCCGGGAAGCCCGCGCCCGCCGAGGGCTGCGTGCGGCGGAAGAAGGTGCCGCAGTCGGAGTACTCGACGCTGTCGTTCGGCATCGAACGCAGCTCCGCGCGAGGTTCGCGCAGCGAAGCGCGCACGCTGAGCCCCTGATCGAGCCGGAGCCGCTTCGAGGGTGCCGCGCCTCCCGCGTTCGCGAGCTCCGCCTCGCGCCCCTTCAGCCGCACGACGATGTCGGGCTGCGCGTGCGCGACGAAATCGCGCTGCTGCACCGCGGGCTCGGCGGCGAGCGTCGTGTCGATCTCCTCGCGCCGCAGGTCCGTGCCCCAGAGCACGACGATGTACGCGCCGGGGTGCAGCCCGGGAACGGAGTACGCGCCCGCCTGGGTCCCGACGTCGCGCCGCTGTCCGTGTTCGTCGATCCAGATCAGCGCGCAGTTCGGGAGCGGCTGCGCGTGCTCGTCGCGCACCACTCCGCGCACGAGGATCTCCGCCGAATCATGTGGGGGCGTTGGCGTTGTGGAGGTTGCGGCGGGGAGAGTCGGCGCATCGACGATGCTCACCGATGTCTTGGAGTTCGTTGCACGGCTCGCCTGCTCGGCCGTGGGTCGCGCATCCTCGACGGGATCGGCGGGCGCGCTCCGTAGCGTCGCACCGGAGACCTCCGGCGGAATCGTGGCCGGGCGCTGCTGTCGCGAGTACCAAACGACAAGCACGACGAGGACCGCGATCCCGGCTGCGACCGAAACGAGCCCGCGCCTCATGGCTGCAAGTCCACGGTCTCGAACTCGCTCCCGACATTGAAAGGAGTCGCGTTGGCGAGAGCCTGCGCCTCGATCCGCGCGATCGTGTACTCGCCCGGCACGAGCTCGATGCGAGTCGGTGCACGACCTTCGATGCGCACGCGCTGGCACGGAAGTCCATCCGCCGTCGAGACGAGCCAGCGCGTGACGCCGCGCGAGTCCTGCGGCGGACGCATGCAGATCTCGGTCGTCGGGAGGATCCTCACCACCAGCTCGCCGGCCGGCGCGTCGCCGAGCTCGACGCGCTGGGGCCTGGCGCCCAGGTGCAGCGACTCGCCTTCGCGGTGATCCCCGATGCGCGTCACGCGCAGCTCGTAGCGGCCAGCTCCGGGGAAGTTGATCTTCGCTGCCGCGCCTTGCGCCCCGATCGTCGAGTCGTCCAGGGCGCCCAGCGTGGCCAGCGGGTCGCCCGCCACCTCGGGCTTGAGCACGAGGCTCACCAGCGGCTGCTCTGCGCCCGGGAACTCGAGGCGCACCTCGAGCGTCGCGGCGGACGCGAGCACGACATCGCCGAGGTCGAGCGCCTGTCCGGGCGCGAGCACGAGCTGGCGCTGCTGCTTCGAGTTCCCGGGCGAGATCAGCGTCAGCGCGTATCCACCCGGCAGCAATTCCTTGAACTCCGCACGGCCCTCGGCGTCGAGATTGTGCGACTCGATTGCCTGGGCATTGAGCATCGCCATCCCCGACGTCACGACGGTTCTTCCGTCGGCCATCACGGCGCGCAGCCGGAGCGAGCAGAGGCTCGAGCGCACCTTCTCGGCGCTCAGCGTGAAGACGAGTTCGGGAGGAACCTCTTGGATCGGTTGTGTGGCGACGACGGCACAGCCCAAGGCGAGCGACACGAAGAGCGGCGGGCTGTCAGACAGCTCGAGTTCTCCCAGGCAATCCGAGCAATCCAGGTGCAGCTCGCCGCGCGAACGGAAGTCGGAGCAGTCCGAGTGAGCCTTGAGCTTCAACTCCTCCGGTGCGAGGACCAGCCCCGGCGGCTGCCAGGATGCAAAGGCGCGGAGCCTGCTCCCGGGGAGGTTCCTGCCGGTCGAATCCTTGCCGAGGATCGGCGCGCCGCCCGGATCGACGACCTTGATCCGAATCGTCGCGTTGGCGTGCGCGGTGAAGTCGCGCCGCTGGAGCTCGGGACGAGGATCGAGCTCGGCGTCGTACTGGTCCCTGTGCCATCCGACCCCGACGACCTCGACGATCCAGCGCCCGGCGTGCATGCCCGCGATCGAGTACTCCCCGTTCGTCACCGTGGCCCCGACCTTGTTGCCGCGAACATCGATCCAGCGCAATCCAGCGGAGGGGACGGACTTGCCGTGTTCGTCGCGCACGCTGCCGTGCACGAGGATCTCCGCCGAATCAAGCGGAGGAGCGGACGGCGCGGCGGTCGCGGGCGGCGGCGCGGGCTCCGCTCGGACTTCTGCGCGTGCGGCGTCGGGTGCGTTCGAGGTGATCGGTGCCGTTGTGGGCTGAGTTGCCGCGGAGGTGGCAGGCGCCTGCGCGACGGGCGACGGCGTCTCCGTATGTTTCGAACTCCACGCGAGCCAGGCGATCGCGACCACGACGATCAACAGCACGAGTGCGATCGCGATGCGCTTCATGCTCCGGCCCCGCGCGTCGACTCCGCGCACATCAGAACGAGACCTCGACGCTGCGCGTCGTCGCATCGACGACGAACCTCGCCTGGTGAACCTTGCGTCCGGCTTCGGTGACGGCGAGGTCGTAGCTCCCGTCCGGCAGCACGAGGCTCCAGACGGTTCCGGCCTCGGCCCAGGTGATGCCGTCGGCGTCGGTGATGCGCACGTCGAAGTGGCCGCCGAGCGCGGACTTCACGCGCAGACCGATCTTGCGCGCGGGACGCAGGCGCACCTCGGCCACTTGTCCCTCGCCGCGCGGCAGGCGTGCGGCGCCGGCTTGGAGCGTGGGCGTCTTGCACGAGGCGACGATCGTCGTCGCGAAGCCCGGACCCTCGGGGAAGTCGAAGACACAGTTCGCGTCGGCCTGGCCGAAGAGGCGCACCGCGCACCACTCGCGTCCCAGGCCCGGATCGTCGAGCGTGCAGTGGATGTCGGCGGCGGTCGGATGGCCCTCGGCGTCGAGGATCTTCGCGCGCAGACGGCGCTCGGGCAGCCAGGGCAGCGAGCCGAGGTCGTGCGTCTGGCCCGGATCGATGCGCACGGAGCGCCAGATGCTGCCGAGTGCGAGCTCGAGCGTGCCGGTGGCGAGGTCGTGGAACTCGACGACACCTTGCGCGTCGGACTGAGAGCTCGGTCCGCCCATCCAGGAGGGGGTGAGCTCGACCCGCACGCCGGCGGCCGGCGTGCCCGAGCGTTCGTCGAGGACGAGGGCGGTCGCGCTGGCGGCGAGCGCGTGCACGAAGTCGTCGGTGAGCACGAAGTCGAGCGTCTGCGTGTTCGGCTCGACGCGCTTGGTCTCGAGCACGTGCTCGGCTTGGCACAGGCTGGCGAAGACCGGGCGCGGGCCGTAGACGTCGAGCACGCCGGAGGATCCGGCGCCGAGATGATCGACGCGGCCGAAGCCGTCGCGCGACTCCGAGTGGTAGTTGCCGACGCCGTAGTGCGCGTACTCGTTCGCCCAGGTGCTCGGCCCGAGCGTCTTGCCCGGCGCTTGCACGGTCGCGACGACGCAGATCTCGTGCTCGCGCTCGAAGCCGTGCGCGAGTTGTCGTGCGGGCCAGGGAGTACCGTCGGGATGCAGGAAGCGCACCTGCACGTAGCTGATCTCGCCGAGCGTGAAATCACGGCGCGTGTCGCCCGTGGCGCTGCGCAGGTCGAGCTGCAGCGTGAGCGGAGCGCCGCCGTCGCCTTCGATCCGCGCGTCGTAGAGCGCGGGAGCGAGCGCGGTGAACGAGTACCAGCCCTCGGGCGAGTCCTGGCTGCGGACGCTCTCGTTGCGATCGTCGGTGAGCGAGATGCGCGCGGACTTGACCGGCTTCTTCTGCACGTCGAGCACGCGGCCGAAGAGCAGGAAGGGCTTGGTGTTCGCGACGATCGGCTCGGGCACGCGCTCGGAGGCGGGGGAGACGCGTTCGCTGGGAGCGGGCGCATCGGGCTTCGGCTCGATGGTTGCGGGGACGGCCGCGAGGAGCGAGGCGTCGGTCGAGTCGAGCGTCTCGGCGCGCCAGGGATGCCAGGTCAGGAGCAGTGCGAGCGCGAGCAGCAGCGCAGCTCCGCTCGCGAGCCAGAGTCCGCCCGCCGCAGCGGCTACGCCGGTGCCGATTGCGACCTTCGCGCCCGCGGTCGGGAGTGCGAAGAGGCACAGGTTGCGCCAGTCGGGGCCGTGCTTGCGCTCGATGCGCTCGCGCAACTCGGCCAGCGCGCGGCGCAGGCGGTTGCGGATCGTGGAATCGGGCACGCGCAGGCGCCGCGCGATCTCGGCGGAGTCCAGCTCCTCGAAGAAGTGCAGCAGCACGACCTGCTGGTTCTCGGCGGTGAGCGCGAGCACGTGCTGGACGAGCTCGCCGCGCAGCTCCTCGAGCTCGCGCAAGCGCTCCTGCGTGCGCTCGAGCTCGGGACGTGCCGCGTGGCGTTCGCGTTCGATCCGGCGCGAGTCGGTGCGCGTGCGGTGGATCGCGAGGTGGCGCGTCACCGAGGCGAACCAGGCGCGCAGCGCGCCCTCGCTCGCTGCGTCGGGCGGCGGACGGCGCAGCGCGGCGGCGAGGGCGTCCTGCACGAGGTCGTCGGCGCTGGCTTCGTCGCGCGAGAGCGAGAGCGCGAGGCGCCGCACCCAGGCGGTCTGCGCGAGGAGACGTTCGGGATCGATGCGCACGGGATCGGCCATGGCGCGGGAAGAGGCCCGCTCGCGCGGCGATCGTCGCAGGAAAGTGGTGAAAGCGCGAGCGGTGCTGGGGAGGTGGAGTTGGGGGTGTTGGCGGTCGTGCGACGCGGAAGTACGGTGCCAGGCACGCGTTTCCCGCGTCCGATGGACGCCGAGGGGGAGGAACGAAGCAGGGCGGCGTTTCGTGCGGCGTGTGCGAGGCGTGCCAGCGGCGAGTGCCGCGAGAGGCCGCGAGAACAGCTAGAGCCGCGAGTGCTGCGAGTGCCGCGAGCGCTGCGAGCGCTGCGAGCGCTGCGAGCGCTGCGAGAGCTGCGAGAGCTGCGAGAGCCGCGAGAGCCGCGAGAGCCGCGAGAGCCGGGAGAGCCGGGAGAGCCGGGAGAGCCGGGAGAGCCGGGAGAGCCGGGAGAGTGGCGAAAGCCCGCGCGCTCTCAGCTCACCGTGCCGAGCGCCTCGCGCACGAGCCACCACAGGCCGACGCCGATGAAGAGGAGCTTCGGCGCGCTGCTCAGGCAGCCGGCCTTGAGGTAGCGCTGCTGCAGCGAGCCGCCGCAGTGCGGGCAGGCGCGCGGCGGCGGCGTGCCGACGTGCTCCTTGCAGTGCGGGCAGTGATCCGTCTTCAAGAGGCGCGGGCTCACGCACACCTCCCAGCGCAGGCGGATTCCAGCGCGAGAGCCTGCGGCGCGAGCTCGGCGCGCGCGAGGCCCAGCGGCGCCGCGCCGTCGCGGAAGGCGAACAGCGCGCGCTGCATCTCGGCCTCGCCGAGCTCGTAGACGCACTCCTCGCGCAGGTAGTGCAGGCAAGGCGCCTCGGCGAGCTTCCACTCTGCCGCCGCCTCGCGCGCGAGCTCGGCCACGCGCAGTTTGCCGCGCGCACGGGCGCGCGCGAAGGCGGCGAGGTGCTCGCTCTGCAGCTCGACGCCCTCGCGCACGAGCCAGGCCGCGAAGACGAACGGCAACCCCGTGCGCGCGCACCACTCGCGCGAGGGGTTGAAGACGGGCGGCGCGTCGCTCGCGAGCGCCTCGCGCAGGGCCGCGTCGCCGATGCGCAGCCAGGCGTCGGCGCCGACGCTGCGCGGATCGACGCCGCGCGCGACCTCCACGAAGCGCAGGCCCTGTCCGGCGAGCAGCACCTGCACCAGCGTCGCGGCGGTGCGGCTGGCGGGATCGAGCGCGACGGTGCGCACCTCGGCGATCGGCTTGCGCAGGAACAGCTGCACGCTGCCGACGTTGCCGCGGCCGGCGATCGCGAGGCCGGAGAGGTAGCGCGCGCCCGGCGTGCGGAAGAGCTCGATCGAGCTCACCAGCGCCACGTCGAGCCGTCCCGCGCGCAGTCCGTCGACGAGCTCGGCCGGCACGCGCCGGCTGTACTCGATCCCGCTCTCGCGCTCGAGTCCGTCGTCGAGCGGGCGCCCGACGAGGTAGGGGACGCTTCCGACGCGCAGGGGGGCCGTGGGCATCCACTCAGTCTACGCCGGCGAGACTTCCTCCGGAATTCGTTCCACGCCCCCGCGCGCCGCGTCACAGGCCTCCGTCCGCGCCCCCCGCTGGCGACCAGCCAGCTCCGCGTTCTCCACCGGAGGTTTCCATGACTCGACGCAATCCCATCCAACGCACGACCGTCCTCTCCCTGATCGCGCTGGCTTGCACGGCCGCCAAGGCCAGTGCCCAGTACACGTTCTCGATCGACTACCTCGGCCCGATGAACGGCGTCCCCAACAGCTTCACGGGCGCGCCGATCCGTCCCAGCGACATCCTCACGCCGATGAACGGCGGCGTCGGCGTGCCGAACTTCCCGGCGCTGGGTCCGTTGCCTCCTCCGGGCACGCTGATCCCCGGCGGCGCGGGCTTCGCGACGCTGCAGATCCCGACCTACTTCGGGTGCATCGGCGCCGGTCCCGGCGTTCCCTGCCCCAACGAGGTCGACGCGCTCTCCTACGGCTCCGACGCGATCCCGCCGATGACCGTGGTGCAGCCGCCCGGCACGTGGCTGTTCTCCGTCGACGAGTTCGCGCGCGGCATCCCCGGCCTTCCGCTCGCGCCGAACGTCTGGAGCGAGGGTCCGGGCACCGGCACGGCCGACTCCAGCGCGGACATCTTCCGCAGCCTCGCGCTTCCCGCCGGGCCCGTTCCGCCGGGCTTCATCGGGGGCAGCAACGGCTTCATCGATGGCAACGGTCTCCCGAGCCTGAGCGGCGCGGTCTACCCCGGAGCGGGTCTGATCGAGCCGCGGCCGCCGATGGGCGGGCCGGGTGCGCGTCCGGGCGACAACGTCGATGCCTTCGACGTCGGTCCCGGGCTCGCGAGCTCGGTGGGCGGCGTGTACTTCTCGCTCGACGCGGCCTTCTTCGATCCGTTCCGCGGCATCCCCAACACCGGCTCGGCCGCGGCCAACGGGTTCCTGCCGGGCTCGATCCTGAACGTGCCGGCACCGGGCATGCCGATCGGCGTGTACACGATGCCCTTCCAGCTCGGGCTCGACTTCGGCGGCGCCGGGACGGATGACCTCGACGCGCTGGCGCTGCGCGAGAACGGCACGCCCGGCTACCAGGCCGGTGCCGGCGGCGACGTGGTGCGCTTCAGCGTGCGCCGCGGTTCGATGATCATCGGCGCGATCGACAGCCTGCAGGGCCTGCCGATCGAGCCGGGCGACATCCTCGGGCCTCCGGCCGCGATGGGCCTCACGCCCCAGATCATCGTCGCGGCCGAGGCGCTCGGCCTCGCCACCGCGCGCAGCGGCATGGCCAACATCGGGGACGACCTCGACGGTCTGGACGCCCAGTTCGGCGGCCCGGTCCCGCCGATCGCCTTCTGCGAGCCGGGCGTTGCCGGCGTGATCCCCTGCCCGTGCACGAACCCGCCCTCCGGCAGTGCCCGCGGCTGCAACAACAGCTCGGCCACGGGTGGCGCGTCGCTGACGGCGACGGGCTTCTCCTCGCTCGGCGGCGACACGCTGGTGTTCACGACGGCGGGCGAGAAGCCCACCGCCACGAGCATCGTGCTGCAGGGCACGGCCTTCTCGCCGGCGGGCCTGGTCTTCGGCCAGGGCATCCGCTGCGTCGCCGGCAACCTGCGGCGCCTCTACGTCAAGAACGCGGTCCTCGGCAGCATCACGGCGCCGGCCGGCCTCGATCCGACGGTCTCGGCGCGCTCGGCCGCCCTGGGTGACGTGATCGCCGCGGGCAGCTCGCGCTACTACGGCGTGTACTACCGCGACCCGATCGTGCTCGGCGGCTGCCCGGCGACCAGCACCTTCAACATCACCAACCAGCTGGCCGTCTACTGGACCCCGTGAGTCCGCATCCGACCCGCGGGCTCGCCGCGGGGGAGAGGAGCTGGCCGTGCGGTCTTCCCCGCGCGGCCAGCTCGCTTTGGAGCGGGACTGCGGCGGGCTCGAATGCGGCCGGGCCGGGCGCGTAGGCTGGCGCGCCTCATGAGCCTCTCCTTCCTCGGTCCCCTGATCGGCGCGGCGCTCGGTGCGCGTCCCAAGCACCACCGCCGCGCCGCGAGCTTCCTCGGCGGCGGCAGCTCGTCCTTCCTCAACGCGCGCGGGCTGCTCGGGCTCGCCGGCCTCGCGACGGCGGCGTACTACGCGCTGCGCACGAACGAGCCGTCGGGCACGAGCGCCCTGCCGCCGATCGTCAACCCGGGCACGACCGTCCTGCGCGCCCCCGCCGGAAGCGCGGTCCCGCCGCCCCTGCCGCCGCCCGCGCAGCTGGTCGCGAACCCCGGCGTGCAGCGCATCCTGCGGCTGGTGGTCTCGGCCGCGCGCGCCGACGGCGCGATCGGCGAGAAGGAGCGCGCGGCGATCGTGCGCGAGGCGCGCGAGATCGGTGCCGAGGCGCTGGTCGAGGGCGAGCTCGCGCGACCGCTGCCGTTGGCGCAGATCGTCGCCGGCGTCCGCGATCCGTCCGAGCAGGAGGCGCTCTACGCGCTCGCCTTCGGCATCGTGCGCGCCGACCAGGACGTCAACGGCGCCGAGCGCGTCTTCCTGGTGCAGCTGGCCAACCTGCTCGCGCTCGACGCCGCGCGCGTGCAGCAGCTGGAGCGTGACATCGCCGCGCGCATCGACGCGCAGGCCTGAGTCCAGCGGTCCATCCCATTCGTCCCCCGATTCGAAGCGAGAACCCATGAACGAGCAGTGGTACCTGTCGATCGGCGGCCAGCAGGTCGGTCCGGTCAGCGCGAGCGACGTGCAGCGCAACCTCGACAACGGCAGCGCGGACGCCTCGACGCTCTCGTGGAGCCCGGGCATGAAGGAGTGGACCCGGCTGGGCGAGATCCCGCAGTTCGCCGCCCGGCCGGGCGCGCAGGGCGGATCGAACGCGGCGGCACGGCCGCCCTCCACGCCCGACGACCGCGAGTGCGCGGTCGCCGAGGCCGGCGCGATGATGTACATGACGCAGAACATCGCGCTCGAGACCGTCTTCGGCGACGGCCGCACGGCCAGCCAGGGCTTCTTCGACAAGCTGCTCGGCGCCGGCAAGCGCCTGATCACGGGCGAGAGCCTGTTCATGACCGTGTTCCAGCACCGCGGCAGCGCGGGCAAGGAGCGCGTCGCCTTCGCCGCGCCCTACGCGGGCAAGATCGTGCCGCTGGACCTCTCGCAGCTGGGCGGCGAGCTGATCTGCCAGAAGGACTCGTTCCTGTGCGCCGCGCGCGGCGTGCAGATCGGCATCGCGTTCCAGAAGCGCATCGGCGTGGGCCTCTTCGGCGGCGAGGGCTTCATCATGCAGCGCCTGACCGGCGACGGCTGGACCTTCGTGCACGCGGGCGGCACGGTGCACGCGCTGGAGTTGAAGCCCGGCGAGACGCTGCGGGTCGACACGGGCTGCCTCGTCGCGCTGCAGCCGAGCGTCGACTACGACATCCAGTTCGTCGGCGGCATCAAGACCGCGCTGTTCGGCGGCGAGGGCCTCTTCTACGCGCGCTTGACCGGGCCGGGAAAGGTCTGGCTGCAGTCGCTGCCCTTCTCGCGCCTGGCCGACCGGCTGCAGAAGGCCTCCGGCGGCTGGCGCAAGGAGGAAGGCTCGGTGCTCGACCGCGCCTTCGGCCTGGGCAACCTGGTCGACGGCGACGGCTGAGGCGGGCGGCGCGAGTCCTTCAGGCGCGCGCCGCGCCGCACCACTTCTCGAGCACGCGCTGCAGCGAGGCGGGCTCGACCGGCTTGGAGATGTAGTCGTCCATGCCCGCGGCGATGCACTTCTCCTCGTCGCCCTGCATCGCGTTGGCGGTCATCGCCACGACCACCTGGTGGCGGCCGGACTGCCCCTCGAGCTTGCGCAGCTCGCGCGTGGCGGCGTAGCCGTCCATCTCGGGCATCTGGCAGTCCATGAAGGCGATCTCGAAGCTGTGCCGCGCGAGCTCCGCGAGAGCCTCGCGGCCGTTGCTGGCGGTGGTGACGCGCCAGCCCAGGCGCTCGAGCATGCGCAGCGCGACGCGCACGTTGACCGGGTTGTCCTCGACCAGCAGCGCCTCGCGCGGTGCGGCCGTCGGCTCCGTCGCAGGGACCTCGGTCTCGCGCGGCGCGGGCCGCGGCAGCGGCGTCGAGCACAAGGCTTCGATCTGCGCCATCAGGCGCGAGGCGCGCAGCGGCTTGGGGATCCAGCCGTCGGCGCAGAGCAGGCGCTCGCGCTGCTCGCCGCGCAGGGCGCGCAGCGGCGCGAGGCCGATCAGGCGCACGGGCTCGTGGACGCGCGCCGCACGCCAGGCCTCCAGCTCGGCGCTCGGGCCGCTGGCGAGGCAGGCCGCCTCGGCGATGACCAGCTGCGGCTCGCCGCGCACCAGCATCTCGCGCGCGTCCGCGACGCGCTCGTGCAGCGTGACCTCGAGGCCGGCCTGCTGCAGCACGCCGCCGACCATCTCGCGCACGGCGCGCGAGGCGTGCACGACCAGCGCGTTCCAGCCGGCGAGCGCGCTGGGCGGCTCCGGCGGCGTGCTCTCGTACGCCAGCGGCACGCGCACGCGGAAGCAGCTGCCCTCGCCGGGCTTGCTCTCGACGCCGATCGAGCCCTCCATCAGCTCGACCAGGCGGCGCGTGATCGCCAGGCCCAGGCCCGAGCCGCCGAAGCGGCGCGTGGTCGAACCGTCGGCCTGCGTGAAGGACTGGAACAGGCGCGCCTGCGCCTCGGGCGAGATGCCGATGCCCGTGTCGCGGACGCAGATCTCGATCTCGCCCTGTCCTTCCGCGCAGGCGCTCGCGCGCACGTCGAGCAGGACCTCGCCCTGCTCCGTGAACTTGACCGCGTTGCCGAGCAGGTTGACCAGGATCTGGCGCAGGCGCGTCGGGTCGCCGACCAGGCGCCGCGGCACGTCGGGCTGGATGCGGCAGACCAGCTCGAGGCCCTTCTCCTCCGCGCGTCCGGCCACGATCTCCTGCGACTCCTCGACCAGCATGGCGAGGTCGAAGGCGACCGACTCCAGCGACATGCGCCCGGCCTCGATCTTGGAGAAGTCGAGGATGTCGTTGACCAGGTCGAGCAGGGCGCGGCCCGAGCGCTGCACGGTCTCGGCGAACTCGCGCTGCTCGGACTCCAGCCCGGAGTCGAGCAGCAGCTGCGTCATGCCGAGCACGCCGTTCAGCGGCGTGCGGATCTCGTGGCTCATGTTGGCCAGGAACTCGCTCTTGGCGCGGCTGGCGGCACAGGCCTTCTCGCTCTCCTCGAGCAGGGCCGTCTGCGAGCGCGCCAGCTCGCCGTTGATGCGCTCCTGCTCGGAGGCGTGCTCGCCGAGGTTGCGCAGCAGGCGTCGCTGCACGCCCGTGAAGCTCGCCACCAGCAGCACCACCAGCATGCAGGCGGCCAGCGTCATCTTGACCGTGATGTCGCGCATCGGCGCGATCTGGGCGAAGTAGCGCGCCGAGGGCGCCTGCAGCCCGAAGGAGAACTGCGGCCCCTGCGTGCCGCTGGGCCAGTGCACGGTGTCGCGCCAGGCCAGGTCCTCGCCCAGGACCTCGATGCCGAAGGGCGCGCTGCCGAGCTCGCCCAGGCGCTGCGACTCGCGCGCGCGCTGCACGACCACGCGGCCGGCCTCGTCGAGCAGGCAGCAGGCGGGGAGCGAATCGGCCGGGAGCAGCTCGTCGAGCGCGATGCGCGCCTCGAGCAGTCCACCGAAGCTCTTGCGCTCGGGCTTGAGGAAGACCGGCAGGCGCACGAGCAGGTGCTGGCCGGCGAGCTCGATGCGGGCGCGCTGGCCGTGTTCGAAGCTCTCGCGCTCGTCGCGCGTCCACTTGAGCAGCGTGCGCCGCTCGTCCTCGCCGATCGAGGCCAGCACGCTGCCGCGCACGTCGGCGCAGGTCAGCGCCTTGACCGCGCGGTCGCGCGCGATCAGCGTGCGCAGCTGCTGGTAGATCTCGTGCTCGCTGTCTCCGTCGGCCAGGCGCGCCATGCTGGGCTGCTCGGTCAGCTCCTCCAGCGCGTCGACGACCAGCGCGGTGCGCTCCTCGAGCTCCTGCTGGCGCGCGTGCGCCTCGTAGCGGAAGACCTGCACGCCGTTGTCGGTCAGGGCGCGCACCTGCGAGGCGTAGACCAGCCAGCTCGTGCCGCACAGGACCGCGACCAGCACGCTGCACAGGACCCACACGGAGCCGCGCCAATGCGGGATGGCGCGGACAGAACGGAAGCGAGACCCCGACGGGCTGGAGCGCGATTGCGGCACGGTCCCGTATCGGCTGGAACGCGCAGGAGCGTTGAGCGCGCCCTGCCCACTGGGGCAGTGCCCGGAAACGATTTCCGCCCGCGCGCCAGGCCTTGGCGGCGACGCCCCGAGATCGACTAGGCTGGCGTGGTGCAGCCCTCCGTCTTCGAACCGGTCCTGCTCCCCGACCACGAACTGCTCGACAGCGGCGCAGGCGAGAAGCTCGAGCGCTTCGGCCCCGTGATCCTGCGCCGTCCGGACCCGCAGGCGCTGTGGAAGCCGGCGCTCGCGCCCGAGGCCTGGGCGCGCGCGGACCTGGTCTTCGTGCGCGAGTCCGACCGGGGCGGGCGCTGGGAGACGGCGCCGCACACGCGCCCCCAGGCGCGCGCACGCGATGCGGGCTGGCCGGTGACGCTCGGCAGCGGACGCTTCCAGGTGCGGCCGACGCCCTTCAAGCACGTCGGCGTGTTCCCCGAGCAGGCGCCCAACTGGGAGAGGGTGGGCGCGCTCGCGCGCGGCTTCGCTCGCGAGCGGCCGCGCCTCCTGAACCTCTTCGGCTACACCGGCGTCGCCAGCGTGCTCGCGGCGCAGGCCGGCTACGAGGTCACGCACGTCGACGCCTCGAAGACCTCGGTCAGCTGGACGCGCGAGAACGCCGTGCTCTCCGGGCTGCGCGAGGACGCGCTGCGCCTGATCGTCGACGACGCGCTGGCCTTCGCGCGGCGCGAAGTGCGCCGCGGCGCGCGCTACAGCGTCGTGCTGCTCGATCCGCCGCACTTCGGTCGCGGGCCCAAGGGCGAGACCTGGCAGTTCGAGGACCACGTCGCCGCGCTGGTCGAGGCCGTGCGCGCGCTGCTCGAGGAGCGCGCGCTGGTGGTGCTCTCGACCTACGCGATCGGCTGTTCTCCGCTCAGCCTGGCCAACCTGCTCGGCGAGCTGGGCGCGGGCGAGCTGGAGGCGGGCGAGCTCGTGCTCGCGCCGCGCGACGCGCGCGCGCGGCGCTTGCCGGCCGGGTTCTGCGCGCGCTGGAGCCGGGGCCTCGCGCCGTGAACCTGCCGCCGCTGGAGGTCCTCTTCGTCGACAACCACCTGCTCGTCGTGGTCAAGCCCGCCTGCGTGCCGAGCGTGCCCGACGAGAGCGGCGACGAGAGCCTGCTCGAGCGCGCGAAGGCGTGGGTCAAGCTGCGCTTCGACAAGCCCGGCGAGGTCTTCCTGGGCGTGGTGCAGCGCCTGGACCGTCCGGTCTCGGGCGTGCTGGTCTTCGCGCGCACGAGCAAGGCGGCCGCGCGCCTCTCCGAGGCGCTGCGCGAGCAGCGCGCGCAGAAGACCTACTGGGCCGTCGGCGAGGGCGAGCCGCGCGCCGACGGTGGCGAACTCGTGCAGTGGCTCTGGAAGGACGAAGCGCACAACCGCGTGCACGTCGCGGCCGCGGGCCGCGCCGGAGCGCGCGAGGCGCGCACCGGCTGGCGCGTGCTCGAGCGCGGCGGGGGACGAACGCTGTACGAGTTCCGGCCGCACACGGGCCGGCCGCACCAGCTGCGCCTGGCGGCGGTGGCGCTGGGAACGCCGCTGTGCGGGGATCTCAAGTACGGCGCGCGCGCGCCGCTCCCCGACCAGAGCCTCGCGCTGCACGCGCGCGAGCTCTCCTTCGAGCACCCGGTGCGCGGAGATACGCTGGTCTTTCGCGCGCCGCTGCCCCCGCTCGCGGTCTGGGATCGCGCCCGGGAGCTCGCCGGCTGAGCGCCCGGAACCCGCCGCCCGCGCGCTGCGTCCAAGTCCTCTCCCGCCCCCGGGCCCGCGGTAGGCTTGGTCGGCGTCTGAACCCGGCTCGCAGGCTCCTCACGATCGGCCCCCCCGAATGCTGCGCGCAGCTCTACCCCTGGTCCTCGGCCTCTCGTCTCCGCTCGTCGCCTCCGCCCAGGAGTGCGTGCTGCCGGTCCATCCCGGCCTGATCGAGCAGCGCCAGCCCGACGGCAGCCCGATCCAGCTGCGCTTCGCCGGCGACGCCTTCGGCCACTGGTACGAGGACGAGGCGGGCTTCGCCGTCGTCCCGAGCGCGACAGGCTGGTGCTACGCGACGAGCGCGCCGGACGGATCGCTCCTCTCCAGCGGCGCGCTCGTCGGCCGCGCGGATGCGCGCGCGCTCGGCCTCGCGCCGCACGCCGCGCCGCTGCGACCCGCGCGGCTGCTGCGCCCCGCGTCGCAAGCCGGGGCCGGTGCGCAGGCAGCCGCACCTGCGCCTGCGCCCGGATCGAGCGGACCGCGCGCCTTCGTCAACTCGACCGGAACGGTGAAGAACCTGGTCGTGTTGCTGCGCTTCTCCAACCACGGACCGAGCGGACAGAACCGCACGCTGCCGACGGTGACCAACGTCACGACGATCATGAACGCGGTCGGCGGCGATCCCGTGCTCGCGCCCACGGGCAGCGTGCGCGACCACTACCTGCAGGACTCGTACAACCAGCTGGCGATCGAGTCGACCGTCGTCGGCTGGATCGACCTGCCGAACACCGAGACGTACTACGCCAACGGCAACTCGGGCCTGACCAGCCTGACCTGGGACGCGATCACCGCCGGGCTCGCCGCGGCCGATCCGCTGGTCGACTTCTCGCAGTTCGACGTCGACGGCGACGGCTGGATCGACGCGATCACGTTCCTGCACTCCGGCTACGGCGCCGAGTGGGGCGGCACGGACCAGTACGGCACGAACTACGTCAACCGCATGTGGTCGCACAAGTGGGAGATCCCGCCCTGGACCTCCGCCGAGGGCGTCAAGGTCAGCGACTACAACATCTCGCCCGGGCTGTGGGGGATCAGCGGCTCCGCGCCGGGCCGCATCGGCGTGGTGGTGCACGAGCTCGGCCACTACTTCGGCCTGCCCGACCTCTACGACACCGACGGCACGAGCCAGGGCATCGGCAACTGGGACCTGATGGCCGCGGGCTCGTGGGGTTTCGACGGCTCGCAGCAGTACCCCTCGCACATGTCGGCCTGGTGCAAGATGAAGCTCGGCTGGCTCGCGCCGCAGCGCATCCTGCCCGGCGCATTCGTCGCGCCGCAGGTCGAGTTCACGCCGACGGTCTACCGCATCGACGACGGCTATCCGCCGGGCGAGTACCTGCTGGTCGAGAACCGCCAGAAGACCGGCTTCGACCTGCAGCTGCCGCAGGGCGGCCTGTGCATCTGGCACGTCGACGAGGGCAAGGGCAGCTTCACCCAGAACACGCCCAACAACGACGAGGGCTACGCGGGGCAGTCGGGCTGGCCGACCAACGGCAGGCACTACCGCATCGCGCTGCTGCAGGCGGACGGCTCCTTCAACCTGGAGTACAACCAGAACCGCGGTGACGCGGCCGACGTGTACCACGGTGCGGGCGTCAACGCGATCGACAACAACACCACGCCGAACACCAAGGCCTACCAGGGCGGCACGCTGCTCTCTTCGGGCAACCGGCTGCAAGGCATCGGCAACTCGTCGGCGAACGTCGGCTTCACCTTCGTCAACACGAGCGGGCCGGCGATCTCGACCGCGACGCTGCCGCCCGCCAGCCTCGGCGTGGCCTACTCGCAGACGCTCCTCGCCAGCGGCGGCACGACGCCGCGCACCTTCTCCGAGTGGCGCAGCAGCCCGAGCTACGCGCAGAGCGACCTCGGCACCCAGAGCTTCGCGAGCGGCGGCACCGCGCAGAACTGGAAGGCCGACGACAACGTCTGGTCGCTCAACCTGCCCTTCGCCTTCCCGTACTGGGAGACGCAGTACACCAAGGTCTACGTCAGCTCCAACGGCTTCGTCGACCTCGCTCCCTGCGACGCGGAAGCCGGCAACCGGCCCGACTGGCTGCGCTTCTCGCTGCGCATCGCGCCGCTGTGGGACGATCTCACGACCAACTTCAGCGGCGGCAACGTCTTCGTCGACACCTCGGTCAGCGGGCAGGTGCGCATCCGCTGGGCCGCGCGCACGCTCTCGGGCAACAACGACTGCAACTTCGCGCTGCGCCTCTTCTCCGACGGCCGGATGCGCTTCGAGTACGGCAGCGGCAACACCGGCCTGACGCCGACGGTCGGCCTCTCGCGCGGGAGCGGCGACGGCTGGCTGATCCCCGCCACGCACGACTCGCAGGCGAGCCTGACCAACGCGCACGTGCTCGAGTTCGCGCCGCTGGGGTCGCAGCTCCCGCCGGGTCTGGCCCTCAGCACGTCCGGCGTGCTCTCGGGCACGCCGACGCAGGGCGGGACCTGGAACCTGCGCGTGCGCGTCACGGACTCGAACTGGCGCTACGACGAGAAGCTCTACACGCTCTCGGTCAACGCCGACTGCAACGGCAACGGCATCCCCGATCCGCAGGACATCTCCAGCGGCACCAGCCAGGACTGCGACGCCAACGGGATCCCCGACGAGTGCCAGCCCGACTCGGACGGCGACCACGTGCCCAACGTGTGCGACGGCTGCCCGAACGATCCGCTCAAGATCGCGCCTGGCCAGTGCGGCTGCGGAATCGCGGACACCGACAGCGACGGCGACGGGACGGCGAACTGTCACGACGGTTGTCCGAACGATCCGCTGAAGACTGCGCCGGGAGTGTGCGGCTGCGGTGTCGCGGACACCGACAGCGATGGCGACGGGACGCCGAACTGCAATGACCTGTGCCCGAACGATCCGCTCAAGATCGCGCCCGGCCAGTGCGGCTGCGGAATCGCGGACACCGACAGTGACGCAGACGGGACGGCGAACTGTCACGACGGGTGCCCGAACGATCCGCTGAAGACTGCGCCGGGAGTGTGCGGCTGCGGTGTCGCCGACACCGACAGCGATGGCGACGGGACGCCGAACTGCAACGACGGGTGTCCGAACGATCCGCTGAAGACTGCGCCGGGAGTGTGCGGCTGCGGTGTCGCCGACACCGACAGCGATGGCGACGGGACGCCGAACTGCAATGACCTGTGCCCGAACGATCCGCTCAAGATCGAGCCGGGTGTGTGCGGGTGCGGCGTCGCCGACACCGATAGCGATGGGGACGGGACCGCGAACTGCAACGACCAGTGCCCGAACGATCCGCTGAAGACTGCACCGGGCGCGTGTGGTTGCGGTGTGGCGGACACGGACAGTGACGGAGACGGGACCGCGAACTGTCACGACGGCTGCCCGAACGATCCGCTGAAGACTGCGCCGGGTGTGTGCGGCTGCGGAGTCGCGGACACCGACAGCGATGGCGACGGGACGGCGAACTGCAACGACCTGTGCCCGAACGACCCCCTCAAGATCGCGCCGGGTGTGTGCGGCTGCGGCGTCGCCGACACGGACAGTGACGGAGACGGGACGCCGAACTGCAGCGACCTGTGCCCGAACGATCCGCTCAAGATCGCGCCGGGTGTGTGCGGGTGCGGTGTCGCGGACACGGACAGCGACGGCGACGGGACGCCGAACTGCAACGACCTGTGCCCGAACGACCCGCTCAAGGTCTCGCCGGGCCAGTGCGGCTGCGGAGTCGCGGACACCGACAGCGACGGCGACGGAACCGCGAACTGCAACGACCAGTGCCCGAGCGATCCGCAGAAGACCGCTCCGGGCGTGTGCGGCTGCGGCGTCGCCGACACGGACTCGGACGGCGATGGCGTGGCCGATTGCGTCGACAACTGTCCGTCGCTGCCAAACACGAGCCAGGCCGACTGCGACAGCGACGGAATCGGCGACGTCTGCGAGATCGCGCTCGGTGCTCCCGACTGCAACGCCAACACGATCCCGGATGCATGCGAGATCGCCTCGGGGCAGGGAACTGACCTCGACGGCAATGGCGTGCTCGACACCTGCGAGCTCGTGGGCACGCCGTTCTGCTTCGGCGACGGCAGCGCGGCCGCGTGCCCGTGCAACAACTCCGGAGCAAGCGGCAACGGTTGCGCGAACTCCAGCCAGTCCTCCGGAGCCCGGCTGACCGCACTGGGCGCGCTCAGCCCCGACGACCTGACGCTGGTCGCCACGCACACGCTCCCGAACTCGCTCTCGATCTTCCTCCAGGGCGACACGGCGATCGCGCCCGCGCCATTCGGCGACGGACTGCGCTGCACCGGGGGACTCCTGAAGCGCATCGCGGTCAAGTCCGCGGTCAATGGGGCCGTGATCTACCCACAGGGCTCAGAGCTCGGCGTCCGCGCACGTTCCGCGCAGCTGGGGGACACGATCCCGTCCAACGCGCTGCGGCACTACCAGACCTACTACCGCGACCCGTCGGCGACCTTCTGCCCGAATCCGCCTGGCAATACCTGGAACGTCACCAACGGCGTCTCCGTCCTCTGGCCCTGAGTGACTCTGGCCCCCTTGATTGGCGGTGAAATCCGTCCTGGAGGCGCGACCCTGAGGCCTTGGGAGCGTCTCCTGGGTGCGGCGCGTCGTGGTGCGTGTCCGCGGAGGAGAGCCCGTGAGCTTCACGCCGACGTTCTGTCCCTGCCGATCGCACGAGTCG
>JBGASC010000071.1:0-24919 GCA_044229935.1 Planctomycetota bacterium
GTTGCCGAGGTCCAGTCCCTCGGCGCTGCACGAAGAAACTGTGACCTGCGAGATGGTCGGCGATCCGGTAGGCACGCGCACCCCGTCACCCAGGCAATTGGAGAGACTGACGTTCGTCAGGGTGCCTGCGCTGAGGAATACACCCGTCGAAGCGCTGCTCGTAATCTGCACGTCCTGCAGAACGCTTGTCGCTGCGGCATTGTAGACGATGTTGCCGACGGCTGCGGCTCCACCACCACCCAGGTTGCAGCGCTCCAGACGCATGGAGCCGCTGTAGCAGGCGAGCATGCCCCACGTGGCGCCGGAGGTCCCGCTGAAGCTGATGGGGGCCGGCGCCGTGCCGACCGCCTGAAGGGATCCGAGGCTGGACTGACCGACTCGGATCGAGGCGTTCGCGTCCAACTTCACCTGCGTGCCCGGCTGAAGGGTCAACGTCGCCCCGCTTCCGATCGAGAGATCGCCAAGGAGGCGCAGCGCCAAGCCGGGAACACCGCCCCAGGCGGAGGAGGCGTCCAGCGACCCCGCCAGCACCTCGGCGTCGTACGGCCCACCGACGATCGATGAACCTGCGGAGAAGTAGCTGCTCCAACTGGTCGCGCTCATCCGTGCCAGCAGAGCGTTCGAGCTCAACACGGCGGGGGAGGAACTCGTACCCAGGATTTGTGCGAAGACCGAATCCGCACGAACGAGGTAGCGGCCCGAACTGCCCGTGAAGCCCAGGGATCCCCCGAGCGTCGCCTGGCCATTCCCTTCCACGTAGATCCCGTCCCCGAGTGTGCTCGTGAACGCGAGGTCGCCCAGGATGGGTTTGCCGCTGCGCACGAGTATCGCGCACTGGGGATCCGAGAGCTCAGGCGCGCCTGAGCCGGCGAACTGGCAGTACTGCAAGGTGACCTGCCCCGTGACCGGGCAGTTGTTGATTTGCACCTTGCCCCAACTTCCGGCCTCGGCGTTCTCGAAGCGGATGGGGGTGGCCGCGGTTCCCAGCGCCCACAGTCCTCCCTGGTTGCTCGCACTGCCCACGCGCAGGCTGTTGCCGGCGTCGATGCGCACGATCGTGCCAGCGCGCAGCGTGAGTCGCGGAGCGTTGGGCCCGGCGACGAAGAGATCGTCGATCAGGTGCAGCACGACGCCTTGCAGGCCCCATGTCGCGCTCCATGTCATGAGATCCCCGAAGACGTCGGCCACGGCATTCGGAGGCACCGCCGGCCCCGAATCGAAGAAGTTGGTCCAGAACTGGGCCCCGCCCGCACCGATCTTGCCCGAGGTGCTGATCACCGGCGCGGTGAATGCCGGCTGCGAGGTCGTCATCGTCGTTCGCACGAGCGTCCCCGAGGATCCGGCCAACGTCAGATTCCCGCCGAGGCCAGGCGAGGCTCCAGCATCCAGCACGATGCCATCACCGAGTGGCGTTGGGTCGGTGACGGAGATGTTGTTGAGGGTCGGAGCGGCCGGCCCGTAGCAGAGCAGGCCCGCGCTCGCATGGCGGCCGCACGAGACGAAGTTGCACCAGTCGAGCCGACTGGCGGACGAACTGAATTGATTCAAGTAGACGGCATCCCAGCGCTGTCCCTGGGACGGCAGGAATACGATGGGAGCGGACTGCGTTCCGGACGCAATCAAGGTCCCGCTCTCGCCCGTCGTGGTGCCGATGTTGATCGCGGCGCCGTCGGCGAGTTCGAGCGTCGTTCCCGCGCGCAGCGTGAGCACGGGGGCGGCGGGGCCGTGCACATCGAGGGTCCCCAGGAGGCGGATGGGGTTGGAAATCGGTGCTCCCCAAGTCGATCCCAGCGTCAACACGCCATTGACGACCTCCTGGGCGTAGGGACCTCCCGGCACGGAAACCGCTGCAGAGAGCAGACGCTGCCAGAACTCGGGCGTGCCATAGCCCAGCGAACCGACGCTGTCGAACGTGAGGCTGCCGGTACATGCTGGCAAGCTGGCGCCCGTCTCGGCATAGACGGCGTGCTGTGTGATTCGCCGGAAGGTGCAGTTGGAGAGCGCTGGCGACCCGTCCGTGAGATACAGCCCCTTCAGGGACACGTCCTCGATCGTGACGTTCGAAAGCGCGGGCGAGCTCCCGGCACAATACACCGCTGCGATCGCGGTGCCGCCATTCCGAAGCGCGCTGTGGGTCAGACGCGAGTCGGAAGTGGAGGAAGGATGGAAGATGATGTTGGCCCATCGCGCGGACGTCTGCGCTGGGTTCGTCGAGGTGATCTCGACCGGCTGCGCCGCCGTGCCATCCCCAATCAATCCGCCCGGCGCGCCTGCGCTCGTCCCGACCTGGATCTGCGCCCCAGGGTCGAGTTTGAGCAGGGTTCCAGGCCTGAGCGTCAGGATCGGTGCGATCGTCCCGGTGACGCGGCGGATGATCAGGCTCCCCATCAAGTGGAGCGTGACGCCGGACAGGCCCCCCCAGGCAGCCGATTGCGTGACGCTGCCCCCGTAGATGTCGGCGGTCAGTGCCGTGCCGCTCGTTCCGGGATTGGAGCCGAAGAAGCTCGACCACATCGCCACAGGGCCTCGTCCGAGCGCGCCGCTCGTCGTGACGGCGAACCCCGCGGAGAAGGTCGGGGAACTGGCGGAGTTCGAGGCATCGAATGCGTATCCGCTCGATCCGCTCAGCGTGAAGCTGCCGGAGAGCACGGGCGCGGATGCCTGCACCAGGAGTCCTATCCCGGCGGCTCCGCCGTTGGAGACGGAGATGTTCTGCAGCGAGGGTGCGGCTCCGCCCGCACAGAGGATGGATTGTCCGGATTGGCCCGCATCCTGGATCTGGCAGTTGACCAGGGAACTCCCAAAGGTCCCACCGAGGAATTGGAGGCCCGCCCAGGCTCCTGCGAGCGGAGGTCCATTCCTCCGAAACACGACCGGAGCTCCCGCGGTTCCCGTTGCCTGGAGCGCGCCCGAGGAGGCTCCGCCGACGATGAGCGATGTCGCGTCGTCGAATAGCACCTGCACGCCAGCTTGAATGTCCAGGCTGGCGCCCTGCAATACCGAGATCACGCCGTGGATCCGGTACGGGCTGCCTGCGGAAGTCCACGTCGTGCTGGTCGTGATGTTCGTGTTGACATCCGTGCCCTGGGCGCGACATGTTCCTGCGCTGACGACCAGCGACAACCAAGCGGATGCTATCCACATCCAGATGCGGCGCGGGGGCGCGAGGTGAAGCGGAGTCACACTGATCTCCTCCCGAGTGCGAGTCGGAGGCGGGGATGACTGGAGGCGTGCGAGTTCGGTCAACGACAGCAATGGCCGAACGACCGGGGCGCATGAATACCACAAGCGTGTCACCTGCGCAATGTGGGGCGCGCCCTGGCGCGAACTCGTCGAGGCTCACCGGCTGCGGCGGAAGTCGCTCTCGAGCGCGGGCAATCCGAGCAGCACGACGCGCCCCGCGACGGAGAGCGAGTCCTTCGAGCACTTGTCGAGCGTGTCCTCGGCCGTGTGCCAGTAGCGGTTGTAGGGGCCGTACTCGAGGTCGATCAGGTCCAGGCTGGGGATGCCCTGCTTCATGAAGGGCAGGTGGTCGTCGCTGATCTCCTCCTGCGTGCCGTCGACGTACTTCGCGAGGCCGGCCTTGCGCGCGGCGCCGAAGAAGAGCTCCTGCAGCCGGCGGTCGGAGTTGGTGTCGCGCAGGAGCTTGAGCTCCTTGTCGCCGACCATGTCGAGCAGCACGAACGCGCGCACCCGGGCGGCCGCGCCCGACTTCCCCAGCGCGGCGGCGTGCTGGCGCGAGCCGTAGCAGTTGTCCTCGCCGGCCCAGTCCCAGCGCATCGCTTCCTCGCCGTCGAGGAACAGGAAGCGGTACGTCAGCGCACGCGGGCCGCCCTTGGCCAGCACGCGCGCGAGCTCGAGCAGCACGGCCGTGCTCGAGCCGCCGTCGTTGGCGCCGACGAAGGGCTGCGGAAAGCGGTCCTTGGCGAGCTTGGTGTCGAAGTGCGAGGCCAGGATCACCATCTCGGCCTTGGGATCGGCGGCGGAGAGGTCCGCGTAGACGTTGGCCATCTCGAACTCGCCCAGCGGCGTCGCGGCGCGGAAGCTCTCGCGCCTGGGCTCGAGCCCGGCGGACTTGAGCTCGCTCTCGAGCAGCTTGCGCAGCTCCTCCAGGGCCGGTGATCCGGTCGGCCGCGGACCGAAGGCGACGATGCGCTCGAGGTCCTTCCAGGCGCGCTCGGCGTCGAAGCCGGCCTCCGCCGCGCCAGGTGCGTCGCAGGCCAGCGGTGCACTGACCAGGGAGGCCGCGAGGAACGTGCCCAGGAGCGCGGGGAGGAGCTGCATGCGGCGGATCTTCGCCGATCGCCCGCGCGGCGTCCAAGGATTGGCCTCGCCGTCCCTGGCAAGGGACTGCGGGCCGGCCTAGGGGCTGCGCGTGGCGCCGGGGGGACCTCGACCTCGGCTTCCGCGCGACGGTCGCGGGCGGACCTTCAGGTCCGGCGGGTTCGCGACGACAGGAAGATGCGGTCCGATCGGTCCCCGCGCCGGCGCGACCCCATTCCATGAGCGACCAATCCCAACCGATCTTCGACCTCGTCCGCGACTCGATCTCCGGCAGCCAGTGGGCCGCCACGACCTGGCAAGGGAGCTTCCAGGACTACCTCGCGATCGTCGAGGCACGGCCGACGGTGGCGCGCAACGCCTGGCAGCGCCTGGTCGACATGATCGAGAGCCACGGCTGCGTGCGGCCCAAGCGCCGCGGTGCGCCGGTGCGCTGGAAGCTCTTCGACGACCCGCTCGGCGAGGGCGAGGACGCGGTCTACGGCCTCGACCTGCCGCTCAATCGCCTGGTGCAGACGCTGCGCGCCGGGGCGCGCGGGCTCGGACCGGAGCGGCGCGTGATCCTGCTGCACGGGCCGGTGGGCTCCTCCAAGAGCACCATCGCGCGACTGCTCAAGCGCGGCCTGGAAGCCTACTCGCGCAGCGACGAGGGCGCGCTGTACACGTTCAGCTGGGTGATCGACGGCGAGGTGATCCCCTCGCCGATGAACCAGGATCCGCTGCTGCTCGTGCCGCACGAGGCGCGGCGCGCGCTGGAGGATCGGCTCAACAAGCGCCTCAAGCGCGACTACCGGCTGCGCCTGGACGGCGAGCTCGATCCGGTCAGCCGCTGGTACTACCAGCAGCTGATGCAGCGCCACGGCGGCGACTGGCAGAAGGTGCTCGAGCACGTGCGCGTGCGTCGCCTGGTGCTCTCCGAGAAGGACCGCATCGGCATCGGCACGTTCCAGCCCAAGGACGAGAAGAACCAGGACTCGACCGAGCTCACGGGCGACCTGAACTACCGCAAGATCGCCGAGTACGGCTCCGACTCCGATCCGCGCGCGTTCAACTTCGACGGCGAGTTCAACGTCGCCAACCGCGGGCTGCTCGAGTTCGTCGAGGTGCTCAAGCTCGACGTCGCGTTCCTCTACGACCTGCTCGGCGCGACGCAGGAGCACATGATCAAGCCGCGCAAGTTCGCGCAGACGCACATCGACGAGGTGATCCTCGGCCACACCAACGAGCCCGAGTACAAGAAGCTCGCCTCGAACGACCTGATGGAGGCCTTCCGCGACCGCACGATCAAGATCGACGTGCCCTACAACCTGGCCTACTCCGACGAGGTCGAGATCTACCGGCGCCAGTTCGGGAAGAAGCGCACCAGCGGGCAGAGCCTCGCGCCGCACACGCTCGAGGTGGCCGGCCTGTGGGCCGTGCTGACGCGCCTGGACGATCCGACGCACCCCAGCCTCTCGCTGCTGCAGAAGGCCAAGCTCTACGACGGCCAGGAGGTGCAGGGCTTCCATCCCGAGCAGGTACGCGAGATCAAGGACGGCTGCCCGCGCGAGGGCATGCAGGGCATCTCGCCGCGCTACGTGCAGGACCGCATCGCGACCTGCCTCGCCTCGGAGCACGCCAGCGTCGGGCCGCTGCAGGTGCTCGAGGCGCTCGAGGAGGGCCTGCGCCACCACAGCCTCGTCTCCAACGAGGAGACGCGCAAGCGCTACGTGCAGCTGGTCGCGACCGCGCGCGAGGAGTACGAGGAGATCGTCAAGCGCGAGGTGCAGATGGCGATCGTGGCCGACCGCGAGGCGATCGCGCGCCTGTGCGCCAAGTACATCGACAACGTCAAGGCCTGGGTCACGCGCGAGAAGGTGGTCGAAGCCTCGGGCCGCGAGAGCGATCCCGACGAGCGCCTGATGCGCTCGATCGAGGAGAAGATCGAGATCCCCGAGTCGCGCAAGGGCGACTTCCGCCACGAGCTGATGAACTACATCGCCGCGGTGCACCTGGAGGGCGGCACCTTCGACTACCGCGAGAACGCGCGCCTGAGCCGCGCCCTCGAGCTCAAGACCTTCGAGGACCGGCGCGACACGATCCAGCTGACCAGCCTGGTCTCGACCGTGATCGACCCCGACGCGCAGGAGAAGATCGCGGTGATCCGCGACCGGCTGATGCGCGAGTTCGGGTACGACGAGGTCTCGGCCGACGAGGTGCTGCACTACGTCGCGAGCCTGTTCTCGCGCGGCGAGGCCAAGCGTCCGGAGGCGCAGCAGGCGGCCTGAGCCGCCGCCGCGGCGCGCCATGTTCCGCATCGAACGCGACCGGGCCCGCTTCCGCGAGATCGTGCGCGGCCGCCTGCGCGGCGACCTGCGCAAGTACCTCTCGACCAGCGAGCTGCTCGGCCGGCGCGGCGAGCACGCCGTGTCGATCCCCGTGCCGCAGATCGAGCTGCCGCGCCTGCGCTTCGGCGACAACAAGAAGGGCGTCGGCCAGGGCCCCGGCGACAAGGGCGACCCGGTCGAGGGCGAGGCCAAGGAGGGCGAGGGCTCCGGCTCGGCCGGCGAGCAGGAAGGCCAGCACCTCTTCGAGGTCGAGGTCGAGCTCGAGGAGCTGGCGCGCATGCTGGGCGAGGAGCTCGAGCTGCCCGACATCCGCCCGCGCGGCGACAAGAGCATCGACAGCGAGGGCGGGCGCTACAGCGGCCTGCGCGAGAGCGGCCCGCGCTCGCTGCGCCACTTCCGCCGCACCTACCGCAACGCGCTCAAGCGCACCATCGCGGCGGGCGAGCTCGACCTGCGCGACCCGCGCATCGTGCCGCTGCCCGACGACGAGCGCTTCCGCTGGAAGAAGAGCCACCCGCAGCCCGACTCCTCGGCCGTGATCTTCCACGTCATGGACGTCTCGGGCTCGATGGGGCGCGAGCAGAAGGACATCGTGCGCATCAAGGCCTTCTGGATCGATACCTGGCTGCGCAGCCAGTACAAGAACATCGAGGTCGTCTACATCGTGCACGACGCGGTCGCGAAGATCGTCGACCAGCAGTCCTTCTTCCACCTGCGCGAGTCCGGCGGCACCAAGATCTCCTCGGCCTACGAGCTCGTGCTGCAGCTCGTGCTCGACAAGTACCGCCCCGAGGACTGGAACATCTACCCGTTCCACTACTCCGACGGCGACAACTGGAGCGCGCGCGACACCGAGCGCTGCGTCACGCTGCTGCGCGACGAGCTGCTCCCGCGCGTCAACCAGTTCTGCTACGGCCAGGTCAAGAGCGCCTACGGCTCGGGGCAGTTCAAGAAGGACCTCGACGCGGCCCTGGCGGGCGCGGAGAACCTGGTCACGGCGGCGATCAACGACCGCGAGGGCATCGCCGACGCGATCCGCTCCTTCCTCGGAAGGGGGCGCTGAGATGGGCCGCGCCCGCGAGCTGACGCCCGAGCTGCGCCGCGAGGCGCAGCGCATCCTCGGCATCGCGCGCGAGCAGGGCCTGGACTTCTTCGAGATCGTCTTCGAGATGGTCGACGCCAAGGACGTCAACGCGCTGGCGGCCTACGGCGGCTTCCCCGTGCGCTATCCCTCCTGGCGCTTCGGCATGGACTACGAGCGCCTGGAGAAGGGCCACCGCTACGGGCTCTCGAAGATCTACGAGCTCGTGATCAACAACGATCCGGCCTACGCCTACCTCGTGCGCACCAACTCCGACATGGAGCAGAAGCTGGTGATGGCGCACGTCTGCGGGCACGCCGACTTCTTCAAGCACAACGTCTGGTTCAAGCCCACCGAGCGCTCGATGCTCGACCGCATGGCCGACCACGCCACGCGCCTGCGCGAGGCCATCGACCGCCTGGGCCAGGACACGGTCGAGCTCTTCCTCGACCGTGCGCTGGCGCTGGACAACCTGGTCGATCCCTTCCTGCCGCTGCGCGAGCACATGCAGCGCCAGGGCGGCGAGGACGGCCGCGCCGGTCTGGTGGCGCGCGCGCGGCGCTCGCTCGACGCCGTGATGGAGGGCCGCGAGCGGCGCAGCGCGACGCCGCCGCGCGCCAGCGCGAACTCCGCGCTGCCCACCGCCGACGTGCTGGGATTCCTGCTCGAGCGCTGCGAGCTCGAGCCCTGGCAGCGCGAGATCGTGCGCATCGTGCGCGACGAGGCCTACTACTTCCTGCCGCAGCGCATGACCAAGATCATGAACGAGGGCTGGGCCTCGCTCTGGCACAGCCGCATCCTGACCGGCGGCGTGCTCGAGCCCTCGGAGGTGATCGACTTCGCCGACTGCCACAGCGGCGCGACGGCCAGCGCGCCGGGACAGCTCAACCCCTACAAGCTCGGGATCGAGCTGTGGCGCCACGCCGAGTCGCGCGGGATGGACCTCTTCCGCCTGCGCCGCATGCACAACGACGCGAGCTTCCTCGACGCGATCGCCGACGAGGAGTTCGCCGCGCAGAGCGACCTCTTCCTCTACGGCCGCAACGCGCGCACGGGCCGCACCGAGGTGCTCGAGCGCGACTGGAAGAGCGTCAAGGAGAAGCTCCTGCAGGAACTCTCCTGGGCCGGGCTGCCGCGCATCGAGCTCGTCGACGACGACCACCAGGGCCGCGGCGAGCTCGTGCTCGAGCACCGCCACGACGGACGCGACCTCGAGCTCGCGGCGGCGGGGGAGGTCTTGAAGCAGCTGGCGCAGCTGTGGAAGAAGCCGGTGCACCTCTACACGCAGGAGGAGGGCGCGGGACGCCACCTCTCCAGCGACGGCAGCGAGGTGCGCCTCTCCGAGACGCCCGCGCCGGACGGCTCGCACAAGGAATCGGCCTAGGCGCGCGCGGCAGAGGCCCCCAGGGGCGTGCTCGCGCCGCGTCGTCCGGGTATGTTCTCGCGCGGAGACCCCCGCGCATGAACCGAATCCCCGTCGTCCTTTCCCTCACCCTGGCCCTCGCCGGCTGCACTTCCGTGTCGAACCCCTCCGCACCCGCTCCCGCCGCGGCGCAGGCCGCCAGCACCAACCCGCTGCTCGCGCCCTGGTCCGGTCCCTTCGGCGGCGTCCCGCCGCTGGATCGCGTCAAGGTCGCGGACTTCAAGCCCGCGCTCGAGGCCGCGATGGCCGAGAACCTGGCCGAGATCGACGCGATCGCGAACAACCGGGCCGCGCCGGACTTCGAGAACACGATCGCGGCCTTGGAGAAGGCCGGGCGCACCTATGCCCGCGTGCGCACGATCTACGACATCTTCGGGTCGACGTTGAGCACGCCCGAGTACCAGGCGGTCGAGAACGAGATGGCGCCGAAGCTGGCCGAGTTCGGCGACAAGATCGTGCAGAACGAGAAGCTCTTCGCGCGCATCGCCGCCGTCTACGAGGCGCGCGCGAAGTCGAAGCTCACGAGCGAGCAGCAGCGCCTGGTCTGGCTCGACTACTCCAACTTCGTGCACGCCGGCGCGAAGCTCGACAAGGCCGCCAAGGCGCGCATGGTCGAGATCAACGGCAAGCTCGCCAGCCTGTTCGCCAGCTTCAACCAGGACATCATGGCCGACGAGAGCGGCTACGTGCTCTTCCTCGACCAGGAGAGCGACCTCGCCGGCCTGCCCGAGTCGGTCAAGGCCTCCGCTTCCGCCGCGGCCGAGGCGCGCGGCAAGAAGGGCCAGTGGGCGATCGTCAACACGCGCTCGAGCATGGAGCCCTTCCTGACCTACTCCGACCGGCGCGACCTGCGCGAGAAGGTCTGGAAGACGTTCTACAACCGCGGCAACAACGGCGATGCGCGCGACACGAAGGGGCTGATCACGCAGATCCTCGAACTGCGCGCCGAGCGCGCGCGCCTACTGGGCTTCGCCTCGCACGCGCACTGGCGCCTGGACCAGTCGATGGCCAAGACGCCCGAGGCGACGCTGCAGCTGATGGAGGAGGTCTGGAAGCCGGCCGTCGCGCGCGTGCACGAGGAGGTGGCCGACATGCAGGCCATCGCCGACAAGCAGGGCGCCGGCATCACGATCGAGGGCTGGGACTACCGCTACTACGCCGAGAAGGTGCGCAAGGCGAAGTTCGACCTCGACCAGAACGCGATCACGCCCTACCTGCAGCTGGACAAGATGCGCGACGCGCTCTTCTACACGGCCGAGCACCTCTTCGGCCTGCGCTTCAAGCCGCTCACGGGCATCCCGCTGCTCGTGCCCGACGAGCAGGTGTACGAGGTCGTCGACGCCGCCGGCAAGCACGTCGGCCTGTGGTACTTCGATCCCTACGCGCGCACCGGCAAGCGCTCGGGCGCCTGGATGAACGCCTACCGCAACCAGGAGCGCTTCGAGAAGCCGATCACCACGATCGTCTCCAACAACACGAACTTCGTGAAGGGCAAGCCCGGCGAGCCGGTGCTGATCAGCTGGGACGACGCGACCACGATGTTCCACGAGTTCGGCCACGCGCTGCACGGCCTGCTCTCGAACGTGACCTACCCCTCGCTCTCGGGCACCGCGGTGTTCAGCGACTACGTCGAGTTCCCCAGCCAGGTGCTCGAGCACTGGCTCGAGACGCCCGAGGTGCTCAACAAGTTCGCGCTGCACCACCAGACCGGCCAGCCGATGCCCAGGGAGCTGCTGGAGAAGATCGAGAAGGCCTCGACCTTCAACCAGGGCTTCGCGACGGTCGAGTACCTCTCGGCCGCGCTGGTCGACATGAAGCTGCACCTCGCCGCGACGCCCGACAAGCCGATCGATCCGGCCGCGTTCGAGCGCGACACGCTCGCGGCGCTGGGCATGCCCAGGGAGATCGTCATGCGCCACCGCACGACGCAGTTCCTGCACCTGTTCGCCGACGACGGCTACGCGGCCGGCTACTACAGCTACCTCTGGTCCGACACGCTCGCGGCGGACGCCTGGGAGGCCTTCGTCGAGGCCGGCAGCCCGTGGGATCCGGCGACGGCGAAGAAGCTGCGCGAGCACGTCTTCTCGGTCGGCAACACGGTCGATCCCGCCGAGGGCTACCGCGCCTTCCGCGGTCGCGGCCCGGGCACCGCGGCGCTGATGCGCAAGCGCGGCTTCCCGGTGAAGTAGCGCACCGCTTGCGGCACGAGAACAGAGCGGGCCGCGTTCCCCCGAGCGCGGCCCGCTCCGTCTCTCCGGGCGCGTCAGCCCGCGCCCAGCCCCTGCGCCACCAGCACCCAGGCGGTGGCCGAGAGCAGGGTGGCGAGGATGCGCACGCCGAAGGCGAGCGCGTGTTCGTCGTGTCGCAGGTCGTGGATGCGGTGGGTGGTCTTCATGGTCGTGCTCCGTGCGGGCGTGTCTCGGGTGGCGGGGCGCGCGCCGGGACCGCCCGGCTCCCTCGCCCCGTGCGCCTGCCAGGGGCGGCCCCTGCGCGATCGAAGCGGTCCCCCGTGCTTTTCGCAGCGCGCTTGCGGCACCCGCCCGCACGAGGGAGACTGCGCGCATGTCCCCGCGCTCCCTCGCCGTCGCCACGCTCCTGTGCGCGTGCCTCCCCTCCGCCTGCCGCGACGCCTCGAGCTCGAGCAGCGGTTCGAGCGCCGGACCGGCGCTGGTGCCGAGCACGCTGGGCACCAGCGGCTGCGTCGGGCCGAACCAGGTCTTCAACGCGCCGCAGACGCCGGTCGAGGTCGTGCTCGCGACCGCCGTGCTCGGGCCCGACTCGCAGCTGACGGCTGCGCAGGGCGCGGAGCTGCTCTACGTCACCGCGCAGGACGCGACCGTGTTCGCGCTCGACGTCTCGGGCGCCAGCGCGGTCGAGACGCAGCTGGTCACGGCCGGCACGGTCGCGGCGCTGACCGGCGGCGCCGGCGTGGCCGGCACGCCGCGGCTCTCGGGCATCGCCGTGCTCGACGCGACGCACCTGGTGCTGGTCGAGCACGCCTCGCACGCGCTGATCACCTGCGACCGCGTCAGCGCCGACACGCTGGCGTTCTACGCCGGCCAGCCCAGCGACAGCGCTGGCTTCGCCGACGGTCTCGCCACGGGCACCAACGGCGTCGCGCGCTTCGCCTTCGACGCGCCGACCGGGCTCGTCACGACCGGCGAGAGCGTGCCCTCCGTGCTCGTCGCCGACAGCGGCAACCACGCCGTGCGCCTGGTCGCCTTCGACTCCGGCAGCGGACTGCGCTTCGTCAGCACGCTGGCCGGCAGCGGCAGCGCGGGCTTCGCCGACGGCAGCCTCTCCTCGGCGCTCTTCGACACGCCCACCGGCCTGACGCTCTCCTGCACGCAGCAGGTGATCGTCAGCGAGCGCGGCGAGAATGGCCACGGTCAGCGCCTGCGCGCGCTGCAGGTCACCAGCCCGAACCCCTTCGGCGGCTGGTTCGGCGTGGTCAGCACGCTCGCGGGCGACGGCACGGCGGACAGCACGGCCGGGAACGGAACCCAGGCCGAGGTCTCGACGCCGCTCGCGCCGTACCGCACCGCGCAGGGCGACCTGTACTGGGTCGACGGCGGGACCGGCGTGCTGCGCCGCCGCCAGTCGAGCGGGGCCTGCGATTGTCCGCTCGCGGTCGATTGCGCCACCGCGGTGGGGGCGCCGAGCTTCCCCGCCGGGCATGCGTTCTCGCTGACCCAGACCAGCTCCGGCGTGCTCTACGTGCTCGACGGAACCGCGGGCAAGCTCTGGCGCGTGACGCCCTGACGCAGCCGCTTGGATCGCCCATCCCAGGGCGATAGCATCCTGGCCCCCCGCGGAGGCGCTCGCGCGCCTCCCACATCCACTCCAGGAGGAGCGCCTTGGGACACGGCCCCGCTGCGGAAGAGAGTTCGAAGCCCGCGCCCGAGCACAAGCCCTACATCGCAGCCGAACAGAGCGTCGCCGAGTTCACGCCCAAGGCGGTGATCATCGGCGTCTTCTTCGGGCTGATCTTCGGCGCCTCGACGGTCTACCTGGCGCTCAAGGCGGGCTTGACGGTCTCCGCCTCGATCCCGATCGCGGTGCTCTCGATCTCGCTGCTGAAGAAGCTCGGCGGGTCGACGATCCTCGAGAACAACATCGTGCAGACGATCGGCTCGGCCGGCGAGTCGATCGCCGCGGGCGTCGTGTTCACGCTGCCGGGCTTCCTGTTCCTGGCGCGCGACTCCAGCGGCCACAGCGTGGGCGAGAGCTACTTCAACTACTGGACGATCTTCACGCTGGCGCTGCTCGGAGGCGCGCTGGGCGTCTTGATGATGATCCCGCTGCGGCGCGCGTTGATCGTCAAGGAGCACGGCAACCTGCCGTATCCGGAGGGCACGGCCTGCGCCTCGGTGCTGATCGCGGGCGAGAAGGGCGGCGAGCTCGCGCGCACGGCCTACCTGGGCCTGTTCTTCGCGTTCGGCTATGCGCTGCTGCAGAAGATCTTCCTCGTGATCCAGGAGACGGTCACGTGGATCTCCGCGGCGAAGAGCAAGATCCTCCCGGCCGCGACCGTCAGCGCCGACATCACGCCCGAGTACCTCGGTGTCGGCTACATCATCGGCCCGCGCATCGCGGGCATCCTCGTCGCGGGCGGCGTGCTCGCCTGGCTGGGCCTGATCCCGCTGCTCGCCTCGCTCGTGCCTGCCGACGCGATCCATGCGCAGCTGGTCAAGCTGGGCGAGAACCCGGCCAAGTACGGCTGGGACGGGACGCTGCACGAGTTCGCGAAGCTCAACACGGCGATCTACCGCGCCTACGTGCGCCAGATCGGTGCGGGCGCGGTCGCCGCGGGCGGCTTCATGACGCTCTTGAAGACGCTCCCGACGATCATCTCGAGCTTCAAGGGCAGCGTCGCCTCGATGCGCGGCGCACGCGACGCGGTGGCGCAGAAGCGCACCGAGAACGACCTGCCGATGGGGGTGGTGCTCGTCGGCAGCGCGGCGCTGGTCGCGATCCTGGCCTTCCTGCCGTACATTCCGGGCACGCTCTTCGGGAAGCTCCTGCTCGGCGTCCTGATCGTCGTCTTCGGCTTCTTCTTCGTGACGGTCGCCTCGCGCATCGTCGGCATCATCGGCTCGAGCTCGAACCCGATCTCTGGGATGACGATCGCGACGCTGATGGCGACCTGCCTGATCTTCGTCGGCATCGGCTGGACCGGCGACGTCTACCAGCCGATGGCGCTGTGCGTGGGCGGCATGGTCTGCATCGCGGCCGCCAACGCGGGTGCCACGAGCCAGGACCTGAAGACCGGCTTCCTCGTCGGCGCGACGCCGCGCTACCAGCAGATCGGCCTGATGTTCGGCGCGGTCGCGGCGGCGGCGGTGATCGGCCTGACGATCCACGTGCTCGACAACCCGCAGACGCTCGCCGACGGCACCGTGACGCACAACATCGGCGAGAAGTACGCGGCGCCGCAGGCGACGCTGATGGCGACGCTGATCAAGGGCCTGCTCGCGCAGAGCCTCGACTGGCAGTTCGTGCTGGTCGGCGTGTTCCTCGCGGTCACCGTGCAGCTGTGCGGCGTCAGCCCGCTCTCCTTCGCGGTCGGCGCCTACCTGCCGCTCTCGACCACGCTGCCGATCTTCGTCGGCGGCGGCATCAAGGGCATCGTCGACTGGCGCAAGAAGAAGGCTGGCGAGGCTCCCGCAGGCGACGACGAGCTCGGGCCCGGCAGCCTCTTCGCGACGGGACTGGTCGCAGGCGGAGCGCTCGCCGGCGTGCTCGTCGCCGCGCTGCAGGCCAACGACGGCGTCGCGGCCTGGATCGGCAAGTTCGGCGTCGAGCACAGCCTGACCGAGAGCCTCGGCGCGGGCGGCTACGCCCTGCTGGGGGTCGCGGGCTTCCTGGTGATGTGCACCGTGCTCTACCGCGTCGCGCTGAAGCCGATGAAGCTCTGAGCGCGATCCCATGAGCGAACCCGGAGCCTTCGTCCCCGCCGTCCGGCCCGAGGAGAACCCGCCCGAGCTGACGCTGCGGGCGCTCGTGCTCGGCGCGTTCCTGGGCGTCGTCTTCGGCGCGGCCTCGACGTACCTCGCGCTGCGCGTGGGCCTGACGACCTCGGCCTCGGTGCCGATCGCGGTGCTCTCGATCTGGGCCATCCGCCGGCGCAACAACCAGCGCGCGATCCTCGAGCACAACATCGTGCAGACGACGGGCTCGGCGGGGGAGTCGGTCGCGGCGGCGGTCGTGTTCAGCGTGCCTGCGCTGATCTTCCTGGGGTACCCGCTGCAGGTCGGCCTGACCACGCTGATCGCGCTGACGGGCGGGATCCTGGGCGTGCTGATGATGGTGCCGCTGCGGCGCTACCTGATCGTCAAGGAGCACGGCGTCCTGCGCTACCCCGAGGGCAAGGCCTGCGCGGAGATCCTGCAGGCTGGCGAGGAGGGCGGCACCAGCGCCGGCAAGGTCTTCATCGGCCTGGGCGTCGGCGCGGCCTTCAAGTTCTTCCAGGCGATCCTGCAGGGCGTCAAGGGCTCGATCGCGACCACGATCCACGGCTTCAACGGCGCGGCGCTGGGCTGCGACGTCGCGCCGGAGCTGCTCGGCGTCGGCTACATCATCGGCTACCGCACCTCGGTGATGATGGTCGCGGGCTCGGTGCTCGCCTCGCTGGTGCTGATCCCGATGATCGCGCTCTTCGGCGCGGGTGCGACCATCGCGCCGGGCACGCACCCGGTGGCGGAGATGGGCCCGGACGAGATCTGGAGCACGTACGTCAAGCACATCGGCGCGGGCGCCGTCGCCGCCGGCGGCATCTTCGCGCTGGTGCGCGCCCTGCCCTCGATCGTCTCGGCGATCCGCGCCTCGGCGGGAGGGCTCGTCGGCGGCGCCGGCAAGGCCGCCGCGGCCGTGCTGCGCACCGAGCGCGACACGCCCGTGCCCGTGCTGCTCTTCGGCGCGCTCGGCATCGTCGCCTTCATCTGGGGCGTGCCGCTGTTCCACATGAACCTGCTCGGCGCGTTCCTGATCCTCGCGCTCGGGTTCCTCTTCTCGGTCGTCTCCTCGCGCATCACGGGCGAGGTCGGCTCGTCCTCGTGTCCGCTCTCCGGCATGACGATCGGGGTGCTGATGGCGATCTGCGGCGCGTTCCTCGTCTGCGGCTGGGAGGGCTCGAGCTACAGCCGCCTCGCGCTGATGATCGGCGCGGTCGTGTGCATCGCGATCAGCAACGCGGGCACGTGCTCGCAGGACCTCAAGACCGGCTACCTCGTCGGTGCGACGCCCGTGCGGCAGCAGGGCGCGCTCCTGATCGGCGTGCTGACGAGCGTGATGGCGGTGGGCTGGACCGCGTACCTGCTCAACCAGTCCGCGACGGACGAGAAGCCGCTGGCGCAGCCTTTCGTCGTCGCCGCCGAGCGCCGCGCCGAGGCGCAGGAGATCGTCTCCAAGAGCGACCACGCGACCTACCTCTTCGTGCGCCTGGCCGCCGACGAGGTGCCCAAGGGCGAGAAGGAGGGCATCTACCTCGTCGACAAGTCGAGCGGCGAGGCGCGCATCCTGCGCGAGGACGGCATCGGCGCGGGCAAGCTGCAGGCGCCGCAGGCGAAGCTGATGGCGACCGTGATCGATGGCCTGCTGACGCACAAGCTGCCCTGGGGCCTGATCCTGATCGGCGTCGCGATCGCGTGCTTCGTCGAGCTGCTCGGCTTCCGCGCGCTGACCTTCGCCGTGGGCGTGTACCTGCCGCTCAACTCGACCATGCCGGTGTTCCTGGGCGGCCTGGCGCGCTTCTTCGCCGACAAGGTCTACAAGCGCACGCCCGACGCGGAGGACGAGCCCGAGGGCACGCTCTACTGCTCGGGCGTCATCGCCGGCGCCTCGATCCTCGGCATCCTGGCTGCGCTGACCTCGTTCATCCCGCGCTTCGACAGGGACAAGGGCTACCACCCCGACTTCGCGCTCCTCGAGAAGCTGGGCGCCTTCGGCGGCGGCTGGCTGGGCGACTTGTGGGGCCTCGCGATCCTGGTGCTGATCGGCTTCCTGATCTTCCGCGGCGCGGCACCGCGCAAGGCGCGCTGAGCGATCGTGTCCGCGCCGCGCGCCTCGATCCTGCTGCCCACGCGCAACGGCGAGCGCGACCTGGAACGCCTGCTGCCCGTGCTCGCGGGCCAGCGCGTCGCGGGCGGCGTCGAGCACCTGGCGATCGACACGCAGTCGAGCGACAAGAGCGTCGAGCTCCTGCGCGCGCACGGCTTCGCGGTCGAGTCGATCCGCGCCGAGGAGTTCGGCCACGGCCGCACGCGCAACGTGCTCGCTTCGCGCGCGCGCGGCGAGTTCCTGGTCTACTTCTCTCAGGACGCGCTGCCCGAGGGCGAGGACTTCGTCGAGCGCCTGCTGGCGCCCTTCGCCCAGGAGCGCATCGCCGGGACCTACGCGCGCATCCTGCCGCACGAGAACGACGATCCGCTGACCGCGCGCAGCGTGCTCGACGCGCCGCTCGCCTCCGAGGGGCCGGAGCTGTTCGAGCTCGCGCGCGGCGCGCGGCTGGAGGAGCTGCCGCTGGCCGACGCGCTGCGCATGCTGGGCTTCAACAACGTCGCCAGCGCGCTGCGCGCCGGCGTCTGGCGCGAGCTGCCCTTCCCCGAGCTCGTCTTCGGCGAGGACTTCGCCTGGGCCGCACGCGTGCTCGAGGCCGGCTGGAGGCTGCGCTTCACGCCCGAGTGCGTCGTGCGCCACGCGCACCGCTACAACCCGCTCTCGGCCTTCGAGCGCTACCGCGTCGACGCCGCCTTCCACCGCCGCGCGCACGGCCACCGGCTGCGCCCGACGCTGGGCTCGGCGCTCAAGGGCGCGGCCTACGAGCTGCGCTGCGACTGCGCCTGGATGCGCGCGCACGGCGGATGGCTCTCGCTCGCTCGCGCGCCGTTCCTGCGCGGGGCGCAGGCGCTGGGACAGCTCTATGGCAGCCGCGGCTGGCGCAATCCCTTCCCGGGTTCCGAAGCGACGCGCGCGATGCTCTAGGCAGCGGCCGTTCCAGTCGTTCTACTCTTGCCCTCGCGCCGCCGACGAGCCCCCCAGATGCGCCCCATCCGCACGGTTTCCGTCCTCATGCCCACCTGGCAGGGGATCGAGTTCCTGGAGCGCGTGCTCGCCTCGCTCGCGGGGCAGCGCTGCGCGCTGCCGTGGGACTTCCTGGCGATCGACTCGGGCTCGAGCGACGGCACCTGGGAGCTGCTCGGCCGCTTCGCCGAGCGCTTTCCCGTTCCGCTGCGGCGCCTGCGCATCGACCAGCTCGAGTTCGACCACGGCGACACGCGCAACGAGCTCGCCGCGCGCTCCAGCGGCGACCTGCTCGTGTTCCTGACGCAGGACGCGATCCCGTCCTCGCCCGACTGGCTGGCGCGCCTGGTTGCGAACTTCCAGGACGAGCGCGTCGGCGCGGCCTACTGCCGCAACGTGCCGCGGCCGGATGCACAGCTGCTCACGCGCGTCTTCAGCGCGCAGGACCACGGCTACGCGCCCGGCCGGCGCGAGGAGCGCATCCACGACCGCGCGGCCTACGCGCTGATGTCCGCGCACGAGAAGCGCCTGCTCTGGAACTTCAACGACGTCGCCAGCGCGCTGCGGCGCGAGCTGTGGGAGCTGCATCCCTTCCCGCGCACGTGGTTCGGCGAGGACGTGCTGCAGGCGCGCGCGCTGCTCGAGGCGGGCTACACGGTCGTCTACGACGACGAGGCGACCGTCGAGCACAGCCACGACTACTCTCCCGAGGAGTGCCAGAAGCGCGCCGCGATCGACGCGCGCTTCAACGCCGAGTGGCTCGACCGCATCTGCGTCGCGAGCAAGGCCGACGCGCGCGTGCTGACCGAGCGCCAGCTGGCGCAGGACCGCGAGGCGCTGCGCGCGGCGGGCCTCTCCGACGCCGAGTACGGCAGGCAGCTCGAGCTCGCCGCGCGCCAGCGCGCAGCGACCTTCGAGGGCCTCTACGAGGGCGGCACGAGCAGCGTGCGCCACCCGTCGACGCGCGTGCTGCCGCGGCGCCTGCTCAAGCTGCTCTACGTCGTGCACGGCTTCCCGCCCGAGAACTGGGCCGGCACCGAGGTCTACACGCTGGCGCTCGCCGGAGAGATGCAGCGCCGCGGCCACCAGGTGACGGTGCTGGCGCGCACCGACCGCGGCGAGGGTCCCGACGGCACGCTGCGCGAGGACAGCTTCCGCGGCCTGCGCGTGCTGCGCATGCTGCGGCGCGAACCGCACCGGCGCATCGCCGACAGCTACCGCGACGAGCGCATCGAGGCCGCCTTCCACGCGCTGCTCCTGCGCGAGGAGCCGGATCTGGTGCACTTCCAGCACCTGATCCACCTCTCGGCCGGCCTGGTGCACGTCGCGCGCGAGCTCGACCTCTCGACCGTGCTGACCTGCCACGACTTCTGGTCGCTGTGCGCGCGCGTGCAGATGATCCGGCCCGACGGCGTGCGCTGCGAGGACGGCATGGACGCGGGCTGCTTCCTGTGCGTCAAGGAGCGCGCCCTGCGCTCGATCCCGCGCCTCAAGCGCATGGGCAAGATGACGCGGAGCGTGTGGGACGCGCTCGAGAAGGGCACGCGCCACGGGCGCATGCTGCCGCCCGAGCTGCGCGGCCGCTGGGAGGGCTTCGGCGACATCGTCGCGCGGCGCGAGTACGTCGTCGGCTGCTACGCCGCGGCCGACCTGCGCATCTCGCCCAGCCGCTTCCTGCGCGCGATGCTGGTCGAGAAGGGCGGGCTGGACGCGCACCGCACGCTCTACTCCGACAACGGCCTGATCGCCGGCCATCTCGCGGCGCTGGAGAAGTGCCCGGACCCGCAGGGCCGCGTGCGTTTCGGCTTCGTCGGCTCGCTGGTCTGGTACAAGGGCGGCGAGACGCTCGTGCGCGCGATGCGCGAGCTCGATCCCGCGCGCACGCTGCTGCGCGTGTGGGGCGACTTCAAGCCGGGCGAGGACGCGCACCACGCGGAGCTCGCGCGCCTCGCCGGCCCCAACGTCGAGTTCAAGGGCCGCTTCGACAACGCGAAGCTGGCCGAGGTCTACGCCGAGCTCGACGTGCTGGTCGTGCCCTCGCTGTGGTGGGAGAACTCGCCGATCACCATCCACGAGGCGCACCTCCTGCGCACGCCGGTCGTCACCAGCGGCATCGGCGGCATGGCCGAGTACGTGCGCGACGGCGTCGACGGCCTGCACTTCGCGCCGGGCGACGCGCACGATCTGGCCGCGAAGCTGCGGCGCTTCGTCGACGAGCCCGGGCTCGCGGCGAGCCTCTCGCGCGACTTCCCCGCGCTCAAGTCGATCGAGGAGGACGCGGCCTCGACCGAGTACCGCTACCGGGCGCTGTGCGCGCGCAAGAGCTCGCTGGGGCCCAAGCCCCTGCGCCCGCAGCTGGTCTGGGAGCGCCAGGGCATCCAGAGCGCGCGCCGCGAGGGCGCGGCGGAGCAGCAGGGCGCGAGCTTCCTGCTCCTGCGCCCGGGCTCGGCGGCCGAGTACGACCTCGCCGGCGCGGGCGGCGGCGCGCGCACGCTGCGCGTCGAGCAGTTCGCGCTGGCCGCCGAGCGCACGCTCGAGCTCGGCCTGTCGATCAGGGTCGACGGCGTCGCGGTGGGGGAGATCGCCCCGCAGCCGCCGGGCGCGAGCGACGCGCTGCAGGCGTCGGAGCTCGTGCTGGAGCTCGCGCGCGAGGCGCGCGTGCTGCGCCTGGAACCGCTGGCGCGAGCGGGCGTGCACGCGCGCGTCGCGCGCCTGGTCCTGCACACGCGACCCGATCCGGCCCGAGGAGCGAGCGCATGAGCTTCCTGGAGAAGTTGTTCGGCAAGCGCGAGGAGACGCGCGCGGCGCCCGCGGCGGCGGAGGGAACGCAGGGCGGCTTCCCCTACGAGCTCGCCCTGCAGCCGGGCGCTCCGGTCGACGCCGCGCGCCTGCCGCGCGCCTCGATCGTGATCCTCAACCTCAACGGCCGGCACCACCTCGCCGGCTGCTTCGAGTCGCTGGCCGCGCTCGACTACCCCAAGGACCGGCTCGAGGTGATCCTGGTCGACAACGCCTCCAACGACGGCAGCGTCGAGGAGATGCGCCAGAAGCACGACTGGGTGCGGCTCTTCGTCAACCCGCGCAACGTCGGCTTCGCCGCCGGCTGCAACCAGGGCGCGCGCGAGGCGCGCGAGCCGGGCGTGTTCGTCTTCCTGAACAACGACATGCGCGTCGAGCGCGAGTGGCTGCGCGAGCTCGTCGCGCCGATCGTGCGGGAAGAGTGCAGCGCCAGCACCTCGAAGATGATGAGCTGGGACGGCAAGGTGCTGAACTCGGCCGGCGGCGCGATGAACTTCCACGGCATGGGCATCCAGGTCGGGATGGACGAGCCCTGCGAGGCGCGCTACGACGTGCCGCGGCGCACGCTCTTCCCCTGCGGCGGCGCGATGGCGATCGACGCGCAGGTCTTCCGCGAGTGCGGCGGCTTCGACGAGGAGTTCTTCGCCTACTACGAGGACGTCGACCTGGGCTGGCGCCTGTGGGTGCAGGGCCACGAGTCGCACTACGTGCCGGGCTCGGTCTGCTACCACCACCACTCGAGCACGAGCAAGCGCCTGCCGCTGGAGATGCTGCGCCTGATCCAGGTGCGCAACCCGCTGCTGGCCTGCTTCAAGAACTACGACGACGAGAACCTGCGCACGCTGCTGGGGCCGCTCTTCGCGCTGGCGCTGCGGCGCACCTGGATGATGATGGGCATCCCCGACGAGCAGTCCTTCCGCATCGAGCACGCCGAGGATCCCGCGCCGGCGGGCATGAAGCGCCTCTTCGAGCGCGCGCGCAACGCGCTGGAGAGCGAGGTCGACGTGCGCCGCGTCGGCGTGGCCGACCTGCTCGCGGTCAACGACCTGCTCGGGCGCTGGGAGCACTGGATGCAGCGTCGCGCGAGCGTGCAGGCGCGGCGCAAGCGCAGCGACGCGGAGATCTTCCGCCTCTTCCTCAAGCCGCACTGGTGCATCGAGGGCGAGCGCGGGTACGAGGAGCTGCAGCGCGGGCTGACGCAGTTCTATTCGCTCGACCAGCTCTTCGGCGCAGACCGCCTGCCCTCGGCGCGCAAGTAGGCCAGCGCGCGAATGCCGCGCTCGTCGTGGTCCACGCGTCCGCCCGAAAGCGAGCCGGCCGCACCTCGCGGCGCGGCCGGTCGTTCGCTCGTGCGAGCGGATCAGGCGCTCACTTGCCTTCGCCCTTCCAGAACTCGATCGAGTTGAACACGAGGATGTCGGCGAGATAGCACAGGCCGTACACCGGGACGATGTTCAGGCCGAGGAAGATCGCCTCGTTGCCCCACTTGTTCTCGGTGGCCTTCGTGTTCCAGTCGTGCAGGTTGTTGAAGGTCTTGTTGGGGCCGAGGCAGCTCGTGCCGAGCAGGGTCAGGCCGAGCGCGCAGGCGAGGAGGATCTTCTTCATGTGTGTTCTTTCTTGATTCGGGTTGGGGGGAAGGCGCGTCCAGCGCCGATTCCTGCGCACTTCTATACCGATCCGGCCTCGCCAGTTCCACACCCGAGCGTTCAACGCTCGATGGGGGTGATCCGCACGTTCCGGAACTGGATCGCGGCGCCCTCGGATTGCAGGGCGATCGGCCCGGCGCGCTCCTCGCACCAGCTGGCGCGGTTCTGCAACACGCCATTGACGTACAGGCGCAGCTCGCCCCCGTCGAGCACGATCTCGTACTCGTTCCATTCCCCCAGCGGCTTCTCGTTGCAGGGGGCGAGCTTCTCCGTGCGCCGGCCGCGCGTACGACCGGGATCGACTTGCATCGGGAACTCGTCGATGTTCCAGATGTCGCCTGCATTGCGGTGCTCGAGCTGGGCCTCGACGCTCGCCGGCCAGACCTTGTCGGGCCCCGAGAGGCGCATCAGCACGCCCGAATTGCCCGGCTTCTGCGCCGGATCGAAGCGCCACTCCAGGCGCAGGACGAAGCTCGAGTACGAGCGCTCGGTGCACAGGTAGCCGATCGGCTGTCCCTTGCAGACGAGCGTGCCGTCGACGACCGAGAAGACCTCCTCGGCCCGCACGCCCGGTTGCGCGGAGACGAAGCGCCACCCGGACAGGCTCTTGCCGTCGAAGAGCGGCTGTTCCGACTGCCGCCGGCCCGGCAGCGTCGGGTTGGTGGCCACGAACTCGACCAGGTCGGCGAGCTCCTGGGCGCTCAGGCCGCGCGCGACGTCCTCGGGCATCACCGAGACCTTCTGCCTGGTGCGCGAGGCGATCTCGCTCGCCGCGAGCACGCGCCGGTGGCCGTTGGTGTCCTTGATCACGACCTGCTCGCCGTCGGAGACGAGGAAGCCGGGCACGAGCTCGCCGTCCTGCGTCTCGAACAGCCAGGCCTCGTAGCCGAAGGCGATCGCCGCGCTGGGATGGACGATCGCGTCGAGGATCTCCTTGCGCGCGTACTTGGTCGAGATCGAGCTCAGGTCCGGGCCGATGTCGCCGCCGCGGCCGTAGAAGCCGTGGCAGGTCGCGCAGCGCGCGCGCTCGCCGAAGAACAGGCGCTGCCCGTCGCGCGCGTCGCCCGAGAGGTGCAGCACCTCGAAGCTCGAGGGCGCGTCGCCCGCGGCCGCGCGCGGCACGAACTGGCTCGCCAGCGCGCGCACGCTCAGGTCCTCGGCCGACTGCAGCGCCGGCGCGGCGGCGGCGAGCGAGCGCGGCGGCAGGTGCTGCTCGGACGCCAGGCGCACCAGCGCCAGCGCGCCCGAGCGCGTGCGGCACAGTTCGCGCGCCGCGTCGGCGAGCTCGGCGTCGCTGCCGCTCGCGCGCGCGAGCGCTTCGGCCAGCGCGCGCTCGCGCGAACGATCGCGCGGCCGCGCCAGCCAGACCTGGAACTCGACGCCGTCGCTGCAGCCCTTGGCGAGGCCGGCGTGGTCGAGCCCGACGGTGGCGACCAGGCGCTGCGCGCCCGCGGGCAGGTCGTAGACGATGCGGCTCTTCGCGTGCGTGCCCAGGCCCTGCGCGCGCTTGCCGTCGGCGAGCGCGAGCGGGCCGCCCTCGCAGTTCTGGTCGACGTGCACCGCGCCCCAGCCCGCCTCGGCGCTGCGCCAGACGAGCTTCGAAAGCGGCACCTCGCCCTGCGCCGTCACCAGGCGCGGCGCGATCCAGTCGCTCCAGTCGCAGCCGTTGCCGCCGGCTCCCGGCTCGACCACCAGCTCCAGCCGCGCCGCGCCGCCGAGCGCGAGGTCGAGCGGCTTGGCCTCGTCGCGCACGATCCCGCTCGACCAGGCCTTCGTCGCGGCGTCGAGGTCGTCGGGCTCCAGCTGCGGCAGGAGGCCGAAGGAGGACCACGCGCCGCCCGCGCGCTGCCCAATCCACCAGCGCGCCAGCTCGCGCACGTCGGCCGGACCGCCCAGCGCCAGCGTCAGCATCGCTTCGGCCGCCTCGCGCTCGGCGATGAAGGCGAGCGACTCGACCGCCTCGCGGTGCTCGGCTGCGCCGAGCGTCGGCGCCATCGCGCGCGCCAGGAGATCGGGCACGAGGGCCGCGGGGTGCACGCGCCAGGCGAGCTTCGCGCTGCGTGCGGACCAGCGCAGCGGGTCGCGCTCGACCGCCGGACGCTGCGTGAAGAACATCTCGGGCAGCCCGCTGTACGCCGCGTGCAGCGTCTCGAGCAGCCAGGGATCGCGCCCGTCCCAGCGATCGAGGATCAGGCGCGGATCGAGCCCCGGGAACGCGCGCCAGCGCCCGGTGCCGTCGATGTTCCAGGCAAAGCACTGCGCGAGCTCGCGCAGCACGAGCGGGTCGCTCTCGGAGAGCGTTTCGTTCTCGGCACAGAGGCGCTCGGGCGTGCGCGCCTCC
>JBGASC010000006.1:0-60226 GCA_044229935.1 Planctomycetota bacterium
TACTCCAACCCGCTCTTCGTGGTGAACCACACGCTGGCGATGCTGCGCGATGGTCTGGGGCGCCTGGTGCGGCGCAACTGGGGCACGACCAAGAAGCGCGAGCGGCTCGAGCAGCACCTGTGGATCTGGATTGCCTGGCGAAACTACGTGCGCCCGATCACCAACCACAACCACGAACAGACGCCCGGCATGGTCGCCGGACTCTGTCAGCGCATGCTCGCCGTCGCCGACCTCATCGCGCTCAGGGTCTTCCGGCTCGCAGACGCACAGCCAAGGGGGCCAGAGTCCCCTAGCGCTTCTTGAGGACGCGATTGGCGCCCTGGCGCAGTGTCAGCCCAATTGCGTCGAAGTGCTCGAGCAGAGGGATGATCCACTTGCGGGTCGTTCCGAATTCGTCGCGGAGTGAGGGGATGTCGAGCGACCCGTTCTTCTGGCAGTTCGACACGATCGCCTCGCGCGCCGAGTCGTAGAGCGCGCGCGTCAGCACGAAATCGTGGGCGACGAAGACGAGGTCCTTGCGGTCGCGCAGGAGTTCGAGCACCGGCTGCAGGGTCGTGTGGGGCACGCCGAGGGTGGATGCGAGCTCCGTCGGGGAGGGTGGCTGGAAGCGGGCGGCGGCAAGCGTGGCCAGCGCGCGATCGACCAGGGCCTGCGTTCGCTCGTCGAGCGGAGCGCTGCCGCCCGTGCGGCGCACGTTGCCGCCGGCCTCGTGGGAGAGCTTGCCCTGGCGTTCGGCTTCGGCCAGGAGGAGATCGAGGTAGTCGGCCTCGAAGCCGGTCAGGCGCCGCAGCTCGCGCACGTCGACGACCTCGCGGTGCGCGTGCTCGCCGAACCAGCGCTCGAGGGCGGCGTCGAGCTCGCCGAGGTCGCGCGCGAGGCGTTCGGCGTGGATCCAGCGCCCGGCAGCCAGTGCGCGCGCCTTGCCCTGGGCCTTGAGGTCGTTGAGCAGGCGCTCGGTCTCCTCGCGCGAGCGCTTGATCTCGACGGAGAGGCCGCTCGCGTCGCAGACGGCGGACCTGGCGCGCAGCAGCGCAACGTCGAGCAGCTCGCGCGGCGAGTCGAGGCTCTGGGCGGCGCGCGAGAGCTCCTCGACGACGAAGTTCTTGAAGCGCTTGAGGCGGTGCTTGGACTCTTCGAGCACCTGCCCGCCGCCCAGCGTCAGAGCCGGGGAAGCCAGGCGCACGACGAAACGGTCGCCCGGCGCACAGACCACGGGTTCGTCCAGGCGCAGCTGGACGAGACCCGTTTCGCCGGGAGCGAGGACCTGCTTGTCGAGCAGGACGAGCTCGCCGATCACCTCGGCCGTGCCCAGGTGCAGCCGAACCTGCGTGCGGTCCTCGATCGGGCGATCGAGCGTAGGCAGCGCGCTGAGTTGGGCGCCGATCATGCGCACGCCGCGGTAGAAGCCGGGGGCGGCGAGCACGTTGCCGCGCGTGACCGCGTGGTGGTCGACGTCGGAGAGGTTGATGGCGCTGGAATGCCCGGCGCGCGCGCTGTCGGTGGCCTCCTGGTAGGCCTGGATGCCGCGCACCTTGCCCTTGAGGCCCTGCGGCAGGATCTCCAGCACGTCGCCGACGCGCACCGTGCCGCTGGTCGGGATGCCCGTGACGATCGTGCCGAAGCCGTGCGCGCTGAACACGCGCTGGATCGGCATGCGGAACACGCCGCCCGGCGAGCGCGGCTTGGTCTCGGCGGCCATGCGGAAGAGCGCACGCTTGAACTCCTCGAGGCCCGTTCCGCGAGTGGAGGAGAGCGGGAAGATGGGCGCGTCCTCGAGGAAGGTGCCCTTCACGGCGGCGCGCACGTCTTCGGAAGCGAGTTCGACCAGCGACGGATCGACCATGTCGATCTTGGTCAGCGCCACCAGGCCGCGCTGGATGCCGAGCAGGCCCATGATCGCCAGGTGTTCGCGCGTCTGCGGCATTACGCCGTCGTCGGCCGCGACCACCAGCACGACGAGGTCGATGCCGGTCGCTCCCGCGACCATGTTCTTGATGAAGCGCTCGTGTCCGGGCACGTCGACGATCCCGACCTTGCGGCCGTCGGGCAGCGCGAAGCGCGCAAAGCCCAGGTCGATCGTCATGCCGCGCTCCTGCTCCTCCTTGAGGCGGTCGGGATCGATGCCGGTCAGCGTCTTGACCAGCGTGGACTTGCCGTGATCGATGTGGCCGGCCGTGCCGATGACGATGGGCTGGATCTGCACGCCGCCAGCGTAGCGCAGCCCGCGCGCGATCACACGGGCGACGGGCTCAGCCCGGGCGTCTGGAGTCCGCGCCGGTGCGCGGCAGCTCCTGGGCCGCGCCGCCGGGCCGTCCGAGCCAGCGCGCGCAGGTCGCGAGCAGCGCCAGGCGCTCGATGGGCTTGCTGGCGTAGTCGTCGCAGCCCGCGTCCTCGCAGCGCGCGCGATCCTCGGACATGGCGTGCGCGGTCAGCGCCACGATCGCCAGGCGACTTCCGCGCGCGCGCAGGGTGCGCGCCAGCGTGTAGCCGTCCATCTCGGGCATCTGCATGTCGCTGACCAGGAGGCCGAAGGGCCGGCCCTCCTGCTCGGCGCGCTCGATCGACTCGAGCGCCACGCGGCCGTTCGCCGCGATCTCGACCTCGGCGCCCGCGCGCCGCAGGTGCAGCGAGATCAGACGCTGGTTGTCGCGGCCGTCCTCGGCCAGCAGGATGCGCCCGGGGAGCTGCGGCGCGGGCAGCGGCGCGCGCGGCTCGGCCGGCAGGTTGAGCACGGAAAGGCTCGAGATCAGCGTGCTGCCCGGCACGGGGACGAGCGGCAGGTCCATGCGGAAGCACGCGCCGACGCCCGGAGTGCTGTGCGCGAGCGTCACCGTCCCCCCCATCAACTCGGCCAGTCGCCGGCAGATCGTCAGGCCCAGGCCGGTGCCGCCGTGCTTGCGCGTCACGCTGGCGTCGGCCTGGCTGAAGGCGGCGAAGATGCGCGCGGCCTCCTCGGATCCCAGGCCGGGCCCGGTGTCCTCGACGTCGACCACCAGCCGTTCGCCTGCCTCGCGCGACTCGGTGCGCGCGACGATGCGGATCGAGCCGCGCTCGGTGAACTTGACCGCGTTGCCGACGAGGTTCATCAGGATCTGGCGCATGCGCGTCGGATCGCTCAGCGCGCGCTCGGGGATCGGCGACTGCAGCTCCACGCCGAGCGTGACGCCCTTCTCGATCGCGCGCGGGTGCATCAGGCTCTCGACCTCGGCCAGCAGGCGCACGACGGGCGTCTCGACCTGCTCGATCGTCATGCGCCCGGCCTCGATCTTGGAGAGGTCGAGCACGTCGTTGATCACCGCCAGCAGGTAGCGGCCGGCACCGCAGATCGTGTCGAGCGCCTGGTTGCGGCGGCCGCCGTCGCCGGCCTGCTCGCCGTCCTCGCGCAGCACCTCGGCGTAGCCCAGGATCGCCGTCAGCGGCGTGCGGATCTCGTGGCTCATGTTGGCCAGGAACTCGCTCTTGGCCCGCGTGGCGGCCTCGGCGCGCTGGCGCGCCTCGAGCAGTTCCGCCGCGCCACGCTTGGACTCGGTGATGTCGACCATCACGCCGCGCAGGATGCGCTCGCCCTCCGGCGTGGTGTCGAGCGTGACGAAGTCGTCGACCCACACCACGTGGCCGTCGGCGGCCAGCATGCGGTACTGGTAGCGGTGATTGCGTCCCGCGGCGAGCTCCAGCGCGCCGTACTCGCGTGCCCAGGCGAGGTCCTGCGGGTGCAGGTGCGCGTCCCAGAAGCCGGGCTCGAGCCATTGCTCGAGCGCGTACCCCAGGCGCACGGCCTGCGGCGAGACGTAGGTGAAGCAGTCGCGCCGCGGATCGAACTCCCACACCACCACGTCGCAGTCCTCGACCAGCGAGCGGAAGCGGCGCTCGCTCTTGGCCAGCGCGTCGGCCGTGCGCAGGCGCGCGACCGCGCTGCCCAGCGACGCGGCCGCCATCGCTGCGGCGCGCACGTGCGCGGGCGTGATGCCGCGCGGCTCGCTGGCGTAGAGCATCAGCTTGCCCAGCACCCCCGACTCGGCCTGCACGGGGATGAACGCCAGCGAGGCGATGCCCTCGTCGCGGAAGAGCTCCCGGTAGCTGGCGAGATCCGCGGCCTCGCTCACGTCGTCGACGACGATCGGCTGCGCGTCGGACTGGCCCTGGCTCCAGGGGCAGTGCCCGTCGACGGTGCGGCGGTACTCGTAGCTGAGCCCGCGCCAACCGACGAAGCGGCAGACGCGATCGTCGCCGAAGAGCAGCACGGCGCTGCGCTCCAGCCCCGTGGTCCTGCCCAGGGCGTCGTTGACGGCGCGCGCGGCCTGGGTCGCATCGCTCGAGCGCGCCAGGGCGGAGGTCAGCTGCAGCGCCTCGGCCTGCTCCAGCTCGGCCTTCTTGCGCAGCGTGATGTCGCTGCGGATCGAGATGTAGCGCTCGATGCTGCCGTCGGCGCCGCAGAACGGCGCGATGACCGTGTCGTGCCAGTACAGCGAGCCGTCCTTGGCGCGGTTGCAGATCTCGCCGCGCCAGGCACGGCCCTGCGTGAGGGTGCGCCAGACCTCGGTCCAGTACGCGCGCGGATGCACGCCGGAGCTGAGCAGGCTGTGGCGCCGGCCGAGCAGCTCCTCGCGCGTGTAGCCGCTGCTCCTGGCGAAGGCCTCGTTGACCTCGACGATCACGCCGAAGGGGTCCGTGACCGAGACGATCGAGTGCTGGTCCAGCGTCTGGCGCAGCGCCTCGACGTCGCGCAGCGCGCCCTCGGCGCGGGTCTTGGCCGCCGCGAGGTCGCTGGTCATCTCGCGCGCCATGTGCAGCGTGCGCACGCGCGCGAGCCCGATCGACCAGACCACCATCGCCAGCAGCGTGGTCAGGATCCCGCCGCCGATGCCGAGCAGGGCCGGCCCCAGGCTCGCGACCTGCGCCTCGAACTCGGGCGTGCTCGCGGCCGCGATCGTCCAGGTCCGGCCGCCGACCTGGATCTCGCGCCGCTCGCGGAATGCGCTGGGCTGCACGGCGCCGGGAGCGCGCTCGTCCACGGCCTGTGCGGCGTGCCAGAGCCGGCTGGACTGCACCAGCTCGCGTCCGTCGAAGATCTCCAGCTCGAGACGGTTGCCGGCCTGCTCGGCCACGCAGTGCAGCGCCTCGTCGACGACGATCGGAACGCAGGCCAGGCAGTCGAGAGCGGCCGCGCGCTCCTCGGGCGTGTCCGGGTGCGTCCCGTTGCGGTAGATCGGGAGCACGTAGAGCACGAGCGCCTGTCGCGCGCCCTCGGCCGAGGGCCGGATGCGGCCGGAGAGCGTCGGCTGCCCGCTGGCGACCGCCGACTCCAGCGCGGCCCGGCACTCGGGCTCGGCGCCGAGGTCCCAGCCCGCGAGCGGGAGACTGCGCGTGTCGGGCTCCAGGAGGCTGAGCACGTACAGGTCCGGCGCCTCGCCCTTCGTGCGCACCGCGAACTCGGGCGCCTCGTCGCGGCGCTCCGCGGCGACGAAGCTCTCCAGCTCGCCGCGCGGCACGCGCTTGACGACGCCGAAGCCCAGCGCGCCCGGGAACTCGCTGGAGAGTTCGCGCGTGGCCACGAAGGCGCGGAACTCGCCGCGCTCGACGCTGCGGCTGGCTGCGAAGATGCCGCGGACCGCGCGCAGTCCCATCAGGTTCTGCTCGATGCGCCGCTCGGACTCCAGGGCCAGCCGGTCGACCAGTCGCTCGAAGCCGGCGCGCGACTCGATCTTGGCCTGCTCGTGCGACTCGTAGGCGACCAGACCGCTGAGCGAGTAGCCGACCACGAGCACGCCGACGGTCAGGATGGCGACGGTGCGGCGCTCGGCCGACACGTGCCGCTCTTCCGGATGACCACGCGCTGCACGCGAGACGCGCCAGAGGACGAGCGGGCCGGACAGCAGCACCAGCAGCGCCGCGTCGAGCAGCGCGCGCGCGACCGGTTCCATGCCGGGCGAGATCTCCGGCAGAAGGAACATTGCCGCGATCTCGGCCAGGGCGACGATGGCCAGGATCTCGGTCAGCAGGCGCAGCTGATGGAACGAGCGCAACACGCGAGGATCCGACCCGGAGAGGGTCGGCGGGAGTTGCGGGCGTTATCGGCAGCGGCGACCCCGGAAACTGCCCCCATTCCCGGACCGCGCGGGCCGTCCTCCCGGCGGCGACGCCGGGCCGGAAGAAAACTCCAGGCGCTGGCTCAGGGCCGCTCGAGGAAGCCCGGTCACGGCAGGCCGCGCGCGATTCCGCACCTGTCTCGCGGGCAGCGGCGCGGGAGCGGGCCCGATCCCGTGCAGCCCTCAGTCGAGCGGATAGAAGCGCCAGGCGGGCTTCCACTCGCGCGTCAGCGGCAGCTGCTCGAGGCGCGCGCGCACCAGTTCGATCGGCATGTTGCCGCCCTGCAGCACGCCGTCGTGGAACGCGCGCTCGCTCAGGCGACCCGACTCGACCAGCTCGCGGTGCAGCGCGCGCAGTTGCAGCCCGCCGATCATGTACGCGACCTGGTAGAGCGGCTCGTAGCTGCCGTTGAAGGAGCGGCGCACCTCGGCGACCGCGTTGCGGCGCTCGTGGCCGACCTTCTCGACCAGGTAGTCGACGCACTGCTCGGGCGTCATCGTGCCGAGGTGGAAGGAGAGGCTGAACTTGATGCGCGCGCAGCGGTGCATGCGCCAGAAGAGCATGCCCACCTGGTCCTCGCCGGAGCGCGCGAAGCCGCGGTCCCACAGCAGCATCTCCCAGTACAGCGCCCAGCCCTCGGTGTAGAAGGGCGTCGCGAAGGGCCGCCGCTGCGTGGACCAGCGCTCGCTCATGAAGCCCTGCAGGTGGTGGCCCGGGATCAGCTCGTGCCCGACCGTGGCGCGCGAGAAGTGCAGGTTGTTGCCGCGCAGGCTCATCTCCTTCTGCTCGTGCGTCATCGAGTCGGCCGGGAAGGAGACCGAGATCACCTCGCCGCCGGTGAAGAACGGGCTGACGAGCTGGCGCTCGGGCGACATCATCTCCATGCGCCAGGTCTCCTTGCACAGGGGCGGCACGCTGACGAGCTGGTTCGTCTCGACGTAGTCGCAGGCCTCCTCGGCCAGCTTGCGGATCAGCGCCGGCTGCTCGCCGGGCGCGACGTGGTCCTGCTTGACCTTCTCCAGCGCCGCCTTCCAGTCCTCGCCGCAGCCCATCGCGCGTGCGGCCTCCTTCATGCGCGCCTCGCACCAGGCGTACTCGCGTTCGGCGATCGCGACGAGTTCCTCGGGCGTGTAGGGGATCATCGCGAAGCGCAGCTCCGCGAGCAGCGCCTCGCGCCCGATCGGATCGCCCACCACCGGCTCGTCGTCGCCGCCCTTGAGGCCCGCGAGCTCCTCGCGCAGGTACTTGGCGTAGCCCTCGAGCTCGGGGCGCAGCGCCTGGTACGGCTTCTTGACCCACCAGTCGAAGAGCGGCTCGTAGCCCGAACGAAGACGCTGCCACACATCGAGCGCGCCGCGCAGGTCGTCGACCGCGCGCGCCGCGCGCTGGAAGACGCTCTTCCTCTGCGTCTTCGCCTGCTCTCCCGCGAGCTTGCGCGCGTCGAGCACGAGCGGGCGCAGCGCATCGAGCTCGGCCGCGGCACGCTCGGGATCGAGCGGTTCCAGGCGCCGGCTGCTCTCGACCAGCGCGGTCAAGCGCGGCGCGAAGGGCAGGAGCGGCGCCATCTCCGCGGCGCGGGCGGCGCGCAGCGCGGCCGCGGCGCGACCGCGCTCGAGGCTGTTCGCGAAGAGCAGCCAGTCGATGCGGCCCTCGAGGTCGAGCGCGGCGAAGTCCAGCACCTGCAGGGCCTGCGCGCTCTCCGTGTCGAAGGCATCCAGGCGCGCGGCGCGCTGCGGAGAGCCCTCGACCGGGTACCCTCGCGCGAGCGCCTCGCGGTCGACCTCGTAGCGCTCGATCTGCGTGCGCAGGTCGGGCGAGGCAGCGCCACCGGGGCGCGGTTGGGCGCTGGCGCAGGCGCACAGGAGCAGGCCGGAGACGAGCAGGAGACGATGGTTGGGCATGCGCGGTCCTCGCTCGGCGCGTCGAGTTCGGCGGCGCGCACGGGCCGCACAGGCTACGGCTCCTGCACGAACGGGCAAGCGCCGAATCCAATGCAGGCCTGCGTGTCCGGCGACCGATACTGGGGCGCTTGCCCCCGGCCACCTCGCTCGCCCCGCTCGTCCAACTCGACTGTCCGCGCTGCCGCCAACCGCAGCCGCGCGGGACCGCGCGCTGTGCGCATTGCGGCGTGAAGCTCGTCACCAGGCCGCGACCGAAGGCCGCGCCGCAGCCCAGTGCGGCTCGCGAGCCGTGGCTGTACCTGGCGGTGGGGCTGTGCGCCGCGCCGGTGTTCGCCCTCACGCCGCTGGTGCAGTACATGGGCTGGTTCCTGGCCTCGCTCGTGCACGAGCTTGGCCACTCGCTCGCGGCCTGGACCTGCGGGATGCCGGCCTTCCCGGCCATCTCGCTGGAAGGCCACGCGGCGGCGGTGCACTCGCAACAGCTGCTCTTCGTGGCGCTGATCGTGCTCGCGCTGGCGCTCTACGGCGTCTGGCACTTCCTCGAGGGCCGCGCGCGCTGGATCGTCGGCGCGCTCGTCGTGATCCTGCACGCCCTGCTGGTGTTCACGATGCTCAAGGACGTGCTGCACCTGCTCGCCGGGCACGCGGGCGAGCTGGCCTTCGCCACGTTGTGCCTGTTCAAGGCGCTCGACGGCGGCTTCACGAGCTCGCGGGTCGAACGCGCGTTGTACGGCACCGTGGGCTGGTTCCTCGTCGGCCGGAACCTGTGGCTGACCTGGGGACTGCTGACCAGCCGCAGCGCGCGCGCGCTGTACCACGCCAACGGATCCTTCGGCATGACCAACGACTACATCCGCCTGGCCGACGACGTGCTCGGCTGGCAGCTGCAGTCGGTCGCGCTGGCGATGCTCGTTGCGGCCCTGCTGGTGCCGCCCTGCGCGATCCTGCTCTGGCGCGTGCGCCTGCGCTGGGCCGCGCGCTGGAGCGCGGGCTGAGCCGCGCGCCGGGCCGCGCACGCGCGTGCTAGCATCGCGCGCGCGTGGACGCCGAGCTCCCCTACCGCACGCTCTCGCCCTGGCTCGTGGCACGCTTCGGCCGTCCGGTGCACCGCGTCGCGCTCGACGCCGGATCCAGCTGCCCCAACCGCGACGGCACGAAGGGCTTCGGCGGCTGCACCTACTGCGATGTCGAGGGCTCGGGCACCGGCGCGCTCAAGAGCGGGCACGAGCTCGCCGCGCAGCTCGCCGAGGGTCTGCGCCGCGTCGCGCGCCGCGGCCCGGACGTGGGCGCGATCGCCTACTTCCAGTCCTACTCCAACACCTACGTGTCGCGCGCGCGCCTCGCGGAGGTGCTCTCCGTGCTCGATCCCTGGCTCGAGGGCGCGCTTCCGCCGATCGTCGCCGTCAGCCTGGCCACGCGCCCGGACACGCTCCCCGACGAGAACCTGCGCCTGCTCGAGGAGCTCGCGCGGCGCGTCGAGGTGTGGGTCGAGCTCGGGTTGGAGAGCGCCAGCGACGCGGTGCAGCGGCGCATCCGCCGCCTGCACACGCTGGCGGAGTTCCACGCGGCCGCGCAGCGCGTGCGACAGGCGGGCCTGGTCTGCGTGGGTCACGCCATCCTCGGCCTGCCCGGCGACGGCCGCGAGGGCGCGCGCGACACGGCGATCGAGCTCGCGCGCGCGAGCGTCGAAGGCGTCAAGGTGCACCAGCTGATGGTGCTCGCGCGCACGCAGATGGCGCTGGAGTGGCGCCGCGGCGAGCTCGAGCTCCTCGACGAGGCGCGCTACGTCGAGTGGCTGGCCGACTTCGTCGAGCGTCTCGGGCCCGAGCAGGTGCTGCACCGCCTGACGGGCGAGGCCGAGGACGGCGCGCTGCTCGCGCCGCGGCCGGCGTTCGACAAGAGCCGGGTGCGTGCGGCGCTGGCGCGCGAGCTCGCGCGCCGCGGCTCGCGGCAGGGCGCGCTGCACGCCGCGCGCTGAAGGCAGCGTTCGGGCGCTGCGCGCGCACGGCACGGGCCGACGACGCGGACGGCGCGGCTCAGCCGCGCTGGTAGAGGATGCGCGAGCAGCCCGGGCAGGGCACGAGCTCGCTGCCGCGCTGCACGCGCACGACCACGTTGGCCGGCACGTCGATGAAGCAGGCCTGGCAGGCCTTGCCGTCGAGCTCGGCCAGCGCCTGGCCCTCGCGCGCGGCGAGCAGGCGGTTGTAGTTGGTCAGGGCCTCGGGCGGGATCGCGTCGCTCATGCGGCGCTTGCGTTCGGCGCTGAGCTCCTCGTAGCGCTTCTGCGCCGCGGCGAACTCGCGCTGCAGGTTGGCCTCGTACTCGCCGAAGACGCGCTGCTCCTCGGCGAGCGACTGCTCCTGCGCCGCGGCGTCCTTCTCGAGCGTCTCGACCTGCTCGACCAGCTGCAGGCCCTGCTCCTCGCTGTTGCTGATCTCGCGCCGCAGCGTGCGGATCTCGTGCTGGAAGGCGACCAGCAGCGCCATGTCCTGGCGCGCGGAGGCGGCCTCGTTCTCGACCTTCTTGACGCGCTGGCGCTGGGCGCTGGAGGCGTCCTCGAGCTCCTTGATGCGCACGCGCAGCTTGAGCGCCTCGCCGCGCAGGTCGGCCAGCTTCTGGGTGCGCTTGTCGAGGTCCAGCTTGCGCTGCGCGCGCTCGGCGGGCAGTCGCTTGAGCTCGGCCTGCGCGCGGAAGATGTGCGAATCGAGCTCTTGGAGGCGAAGCAGCGCGGCCAGGACTTCCTGCATGGGGGCCGAAGAGTCTAGCGGCAGGCGGCCGCGAGCACAAAGGACGCGCCGGAAAGGGCGCGGGGCGGCCCGCGCCGCCCCGCCGGTCGCCGCGCCTGTGCGGGCCCGGGTTCGGAGCCTGGGAGGAGAGCGCAGGCTCTGCGGGCCGCGCGCGGTTCCGCGCGGCCCGGGTGGGATGCTGCCGAGAGAGCGCAGGCTCGCGTCTCTCGCGCTCTCTCAGACCTCTTCCTCGACCTCGATGTCCAGATCGAGGTCGGCGCCCGGGATCGGCTCGTTCTCGTCGGGGATCGTGACGCCGTCGAGGAAGCTCGCCAGCTGGCGCGCGCGCACCGGGTGGCGCAGCTTGCGCACGGCCTTGGCCTCGATCTGGCGGACGCGTTCGCGCGTGACGCGGAAGATGCGGCCGACCTCCTCGAGGGTGTAGGTGTAGCCGTCGCCGATGCCGTAGCGCAGCTTGACGATCTCGCGCTCGCGGAAGGTCAGCGTCGAGAGCACCTCGTCGATGCGTTCCTTGAGCATCTCGTGGCCGGCGGCCTGGATCGGGCTCTCGGCCGACTCGTCCTCGATGAAGTCCCCGAAGTACGAGTCGTCCGACTCGCCGATCGGCCGGTCGAGGCTGATCGGGTGCTTCGAGATCTTCATCACGCGCTTGGCTTCGTCGACCGAGATGCCGGTCGCCTCGGCGACCTCCTCGACCGAGGGCTCGCGGCCCTTCTGCTGCACGAGCTTCTTCGTCACGTTGCGCAGCTTGGACATCGTCTCGATCATGTGCACGGGGATGCGGATCGTGCGCGCCTGGTCGGCGATCGAGCGCGTGATCGCCTGGCGGATCCACCACGTGGCGTAGGTCGAGAACTTGTAGCCGCGGCGGTACTCGTACTTCTCGACGGCCTTCATCAGGCCGGTGTTGCCTTCCTGGATCAGGTCGAGGAAGGAGAGGCCGCGGTTGCGGTACTTCTTGGCGATCGAGACGACCAGGCGCAGGTTGCCGCTGGAGAGCTTGCGCTTGGCGTCCTCGTACTCGGCGAAGTGCAGGCGCACCTGGTCGACGCGCCGCTTGAGGCGGCCGGCGGGTTCGAGGGCCTGTGCTTCCATCTCGCGCAGGCGATCGGTGATCTCCTTGACCTGGGGCGCGGCCTTCTTGTTGCCCTTGAGCGCGGCCAGCTTGCGCTCGAGCGTGCGCATCTCGCGGTAGTGCTCCTCCATCGCGTCGATGTAGGGGCGCACCTTCTTGACCTGCAGGTGGCACTCCTCGATCAGGATCACCAGCTTGCGCCGCAGGCGCTGCACGCGCTCGAGCACCTCGCTGCGCTCCTGCTTGGCCAGGCGCGAGTCGAGCAGCGGCTCGTACTCCTTCTGGATCTGCGCCACCAGGCGCCGGATCGTCGCCAGGTTGATCGGCAGGCGCTTGGCGAGGAAGTTCTTGCCGAGCGTCTCGACGATCTTGGGATCGTCGTCGGGCTTGGGGTTGGGGTTGACCTTGAGCGTGCGGTCGAAGGCGAGCTCGCCGCGCTCGACCTCTTCCAGCGTGCGCAGCGCGGAGGTCATCGCCAGGCCGGAGCCGATCGCCTTCTTGCGGAAGCGCTTGCGCGTGATCTCGATCGACTTCGCCAGGAAGATCTCCTGGTCGCGCGTGAGCAGCGGGATCTCGCCCATCTGCGTCAGGTACATGCGCACCGGGTCGTCGATCTTCTCGGGCATGCCGCCCTTGGGGAAGATCAGCTCGGGCACGTCCTCGTCGTGCTCGTGGTCCTCGGAGGCCAGCGAGACCTTGGCCTCGTGGTCCTCGCCCTTGTCCTCGCGCAGCGAGGTGTCGGCGTCGTCCTGGATCTCGATGCCGCTGTCTTCCAGCGCGACGAAGATCTGGTCCATCCGATCCGGCGGGAGGAACTGGTCCTCCAGGATGCGGTTGATCTCCGAATAGGTCAGCAGGCCGCGCTTGCGGCCCTCTGCGACCAATTGCTTGATGGTCTCCTCGATCTTCTCGGCCATGTCAGCTCTGGGTGGGAACGGTGGTCGTGTGGGACACGGCGCGCGAACGGGCTTCACGCGCACGCAGTTCTTCGGTCTTGGCCCGGTACAGCGCGGCGTCGTGCTCGCGCGCTTCCTCGGGCGTCATGGGCAGGTCCGCCGCGAGGCGCTGCGCCTTCTCGGCCGCGGCGCGCGCGGAGAGGAAGCGCAGCTGTCCGTCCAGCAGGAGGCGCGGGCTCTCGGCCTTGCGCGCGTGCTCGTAGAGCGGCACCACGCACAGGCGCGCCGGATCGTCGCCGAGCTGGCTCAGGATCGAGGCGCAGTCGATCAGCGCGTCGTCGTCGGCGTGCAGTGCGGCGAGCACCTCCAGGAGGCGCGCGAGCTCGGGCACGGGACAGGCGAAGGCGCTCGAATGGACCAGCGGCAACAGGCCCGGATCGACCAGCAGGGAGCCGACGATCTGCTCCCAGGCGCTGCGCACGAGCGCATCGCCCGGCTGCGCCGGGGCATCCGCGGCCGGCGCGGGCGCGAGGCTGGGCGCGCGCGGCGCGGGGCGACGGCCGAACAGCGCATTGCCCTGGGCGCGCAGGTCGTCGAAGGGGATGCCGATCGCGCCCGAGAGCTCGCGCAGGAGCGAGGCGCGGTGGACCGGCTTCGACAGGCGCGCGAGCAGCTCGAGCACGCGGTCGACCTCGCGCGAGAGCTCCGCACCGCTCTTGCCGCGCAGTCCTTCGACCAGGAACGGGAACCAGCCGCGCGCGAGCTCCATCGCCGCGGCGAGCGGCTCGGCACCCTCGCGCACGAGCAGATCGCAGGGATCGTCGCCGCCGGTCAGCGTGACCACGTCGATCGTGAGCTCCAGCGGCAGCAGTCCGGCCAGCGCCTTGTAGGCAGCCTTCTGTCCCGCTGCATCGCCGTCGAAGACCAGCGTCACGCGCCGCGCCCCCGTGCGGCGGATCAGCCCGGCGTGTTCGTCGGTGGTCGCGGTCCCCAGCACGGCGACGACCTGCGTCAAACCGACCTGGTGCGCGGCCATCACGTCGGTGTAGCCCTCGACCAGCACGATCTGGCCCAGCTTGCGCACGCTCGGAAGCGCGCGGTCGAGCGCGTAGATCAGGCGGCCCTTGTGGAACAAGGCCGACTCGGCGGAGTTGATGTACTTGGGCCCCTGCTGGTCCTCGTCGGACAAGCGCCGTCCGCCGAAACCGACCGCGCGCCCGGCAAGGTCGCGGATCGGGATCATCAGGCGTCCGCGGAAGAAGTCGTAGACACGGCCCTGGTCGTTGCGGCGCACCAGGCCCGCGGCCTCGGCGCGCCCCAGATCGAGCCCCTTCGCGCGCAGGTGGTTGACCAGTGCGTGCCCGCTGGCGGGCGAGTAGCCGATGCCGAAGGCGTCGCAGGTCTCGCGCGAGAGCCCGCGCTCCTGCATGTAGCGCTGCGCCGCCTGGCCCTCGCTCGTCGTGTACTGCACGCGGTAGAAGCGCAGCGCTTCCTCGACCAGCGCCTCGAGGCCCTCGTCCTCCTTGGCGCGCGCGTCGCGCTGCCGGCGCGGCCATTCGACGCCCGTGCGCGCGGCGAGGATCTCGGCCGCCTCGAAGAAGGTCAGGTTGTCCAGACGCTCGAGGAAGCGCAGCTGGTCCCCGCCGGTGCTGCACGCGCCAAAGCAGTGCCAGGTGCCACGCCGCGGATCGACCTTGAAGCTGGGCGTCTTCTCCTCGTGGAACGGGCAGCAGGCGACCCACAGGGCGCCCGCCTTCTTCAGCGTGGGCACGCGTTCGCGCACGATCTCCTCGATCGGAGCGCGGAGCTTGATCGCATCGAGCGCGCGGCGCTGCTCTTCGGACAACACGCTGGGAACCGGGGAAAGGGGGACGCGACGGAAGGACGAAAGCTGCGATTCGCCCCCCCTACGGGTAGGGACGGGACTCAACCCCCCTCCCCGCCGAAGGGCTTGGCGGGGGCGGAGGCCTGGATTGAGGGGATCGGGCCGAGAACGGGGGTGCCAAAGGGTACTCCGAGAAGGAGCCTCGCGCCGACTGCAGCCTGGAATGGACTTCGCGTCCCGGCCGGCGGGCGGACGGCCTGGGGCGCGAAGCGCGGCAAGATAGCACAGGGATCGACGGCGGACCACCCGGCGAACGGACCGTTCCGGGCGCTCCGGGGCTAGGGCGGCGCGGAGCCCCGGCCGGCCTCGACCAGCCGGACGAGCTCGCCCAGGTCGAGTTCCTCGCCGCGCCGCGAGGCAGGCCAACCCAGCTCGGACAGGACGGCCTGGGCACGTCCGCGACCCCAGACCTCCCCCAGGACCCTTCCCAGCGTCTGCCGCCGGCGCTGGAACAGGCGCGCGGCGAGATCGTGCAGCTCGCGCCGCAGCGCCGGGGCGAGCGGGTCCGCCCGGCGCACCAGCCGCACCACGCTGCTGTCGACCTCCGGCCGCGGCCAGAACAACTGCGGCGGGACGTCGCGGACGCGGCGCGCCTGGTAGTCAGCCTGCAAGGCGAGCGAGAGCAGGCCCCAGTCGCTGCTTCCCGGCGCCGCGACGATGCGATCGGCCACCTCGCGCTGCACCAGCACGGTCATCGAGCGCGGCGGGTTGGGCAGGTCCGCCAGCACCGCCAGGAGCGGAGCGGCCGCGCTGTAGGGCAGGTTGCTGACCAGCTGCCACTCGCCCGCGGGGGGCAGCTCGGCCAGCACGGCCGGTGCCAGCGCGTGCTTGCCGTCGAGCACGTCGGCGTGCACCCAGGTCGGACCCCGCTCTCCGCCGAGCCACTCGCGCGCGATCTCGAGCAGACGGCCGTCGATCTCGACGCAGACCACGCGCGCACCGGCGAGCAGGAGGTGGCGCGTCAGGAAGCCCAGGCCCGGACCGACTTCGAGCACGCACGCGCCGGGCGCGAGCTCGGCGTCGCGCACGATCGCGTGCAGCATGTTCTCGTCGAGCAGGAAGTTCTGCCCGAAGCGCCGCGAGGGCCGGAAGCCGCGCCGCTCGAGCTCACCCTGGAAGTGGGACCAGGCCGGGCGTTCGTTCACCGGCGCGCTCCCGCGAGCAGCCAGCGCAGGGCCGGCGCATCGCCGCTCGAGCGCCCGAGCTCCTCGAGCAGCGGGACGGCCGCGGGTCCCCAGCGCGCCCCCACCGCGCCCAGGCGCGCCTGGGCCGCAGGAAGGTGCGCGAGCTCGGCCGCGTGGGCGGCGAGCCAGGTGCGCGCGTTGACGCACAAGCGCACGCCGATGTCGATCGCACGGTGGCGCGCGTCGAGCGCGAGGTGCAGCACGCCTTGCTCGTCGCCGCGCGGATCGAAGAGCGGCTGGCGCAGCGTCAGGAACGAGCCGCCCATGGCCCAGTCGAGCGGTTCGCGGCCCTCGAGCGGTGCGTCGACCCACTCGTAGACGTTGCCGACCAGGTCGTAGATCCCCAGCGGCGAGCGCCCCTGCTCGAAGGTCCCGACGGGCGTCGGCTGGCGCAGCCCGAACTCCAGCGTGTTGGCGACGGAGAGCACGTCGTTCTGTCCCCAGGGGTAGGGCGCGGCCGCGCTGCCGCAGGCGATGCGCAGCCATTCGGACGCGCGCAGGAGGCGCATCCCCTGCTCGCCCGCATAGCGCTGCGCCTCCTCGAGCGAGAGGAAGCTCGCGGGCCAGTCGCGCGTCGCCTCGTCCCAGCTGGCGACGTGGGCCAGCGCGTCCACGTCGGCCTGATCGGCGTGCTCGAGGTACCACGTGCGCCACTCGCCGCGCGTCAGCTCGAACGCGCTGACCAGGAGCGGCTCCTCGCTCGCGACCTCGAGCGCGCTGGAGAGCTCGACACGCCCGGGCGGCACGAAGGCCAGGCGCTCGATCGCATGGCTGGCCGCGACGTGTTCGGGTTGCGAGGGCGTGCAGGCGCCCGCGCCGGCGAGAACGAGGAACGCCGCGGCCCGCAGGGACCACGGCGCTCCCGTGCGCGGGGCGCGTGCCCCGCCGGTCGGTCGATCGCTGCGCGCGTTCACTTCTTCGGAGCGGAGCTCTCCTTGGGCGTCGCGCTCTCGGCCTGCGCGCCGGCGTCGGAGACGAAGATCTCGACGCGACGGTTCAGGCGCTTGTTCTCGGCGCTGTCGTTCTTGTGCAGCGGGTCGTACGGGCCGAATCCGGCCACGACGAGGTCGCGCGACTTGACCTTCTCCGTCGCGGCCAGCGCGTCGGCGACGACGATCGCGCGCATCGCCGAGAGCTGCAGGTTGCCGTGCGGGAAGAGCGCCTTGGTCTGCGGCTTGGAGACCGGATCGTTGTCGGTGTGCCCGCGCACCCAGATGCGGCCGTGCGGCTTGCTGGTGATCTCCTGCAGGATCGTCTCGATGCCCTTCTTCGAGTCGGCGTTGAGCTCGGCCGAGCCCGACTCGAACAGGATCTTGTCCTGCACCATCAGCACGTAGCCTCCCTCGACGTCGAAGCGCTCGATGTCCTTGAGCGGACGGCCGAGGCCGTCGATCTTCGACTGCAGGTCCGAGAGGCGCGTGTCGAGGTCGCCGTAGCCCGCCTCGGAGAGGCCCTTGACGTCGTTCTGAGCGATCGTCTTGCGCAGGCGCGCGTTCTCGTCCTCGACCTTGGCCAGGCGCTCTTCGGCCTCGTGGCACTTGGTCTGGTAGAACTTCTGCGCCGCGATCGAATCGTTGTAGTCCTTCGTCGTGGCGCAGGACGTGAGCGGCAGGAAAGCGAGCGCGTAGAGCGCGCACGCGAGTGAGATCTTCTGCATCGTTGCCATCCCTGGAGCTGAATGGGGAAGTCGATTCCCCGTGTGATCGTCGTGTCGTCCGCCCCGCGGCGGACTCCCCTCTTGGCTCCGCGACCGTGCGAGCCGCGGAACGCGCCGCAGTCTAGGAAGCGCTGCGCGGCGAATCCACGCCCGCGAAGTGACGAATCCGAAGCGCAGCAACGACGCCGGCCGCGGTCGGAGCCGCGGCCGGAGCGTGGGGCCGGCCCGCAGTGGGCGCGGCGTCGGGAGCTCAGCTCTTGTGGTGGCCGAAGATCCCCGCGATCGTCTGGGCGGCGGTCGAGAAGTCGCCGCGCGAGGTCGAGAGGCAGAGCGGCACCGCGAGCAGGAGCAGCAGCGTGGTCAGGATCAGCGCCAGCTTGATGCCCGCGCCCTCGGTCGGACCCTCGTCGACGATCGCCGAGGCCAGACCGGTGGGCTCGCCCACCTCAGACTCCTCGTCGGCGTCGACCTCGGTCTCCTCCTCGATCTGGATCTCCTCGGTCACGGCGACCGGGGAGTCGTCCTCGTCGAGGATGGTCTCGACGTTGGCGATCGCCTCGGTGGCCATGCCGGCCTCGTCCTGCATCGCGGCGTCGTCCTCGAAGACCAGCTCCTCCTTGACCTCGCCCAGGTCGACGACTTCGCCGCCGGAGAGCTCGGACTTGAGGTTCTCGACGTCGGCCTTGCGCAGGCGCATCGTGTCGCCTTCGCGGAAGGCGCGGATCTCGCCTTCCGAGACCAGACGCTTGAGCTCCTCTTCCTTGAGACGCAGCTCGCGCAGCGCTTCCTCGAAGCTGTAGAACTGTTCCTTTTCGGCCACGGCGGGGTTGGGGGGGGGGATTCGGTCGGGGGTTGGGGGGAGGGTCAGGAAACGGTGCGGGGAACGCTCATCACTTCTGCGGCTTGCCGAGCGTGCTGAAGCGCTTCTGGAGCTCCTCGTAGCTGTACTGCGACTTGTCGTTGAGGCCTTCGATCTGCAGGTCGAGGTCGATGCGGCGCGCGCCGACCAGGCGCAGGCTCTGCGTGGGCTCGAATCTCCGCCGCCGTTGGCCTGGTAGACCGCCAGCTGCTTCTTCTCGGTGTCGATCAGGTAGAGCACCGAGGAGCCGGTCAGGTCGATGCCCGTGACCGCGATCATGTTGCGGTTGGAGTCGGCCGTCGCGAGCCCGGTGGGCGCGCGCGTCTGCAGGAGGCGCTGGGCGATGCGGTCGAGGTCCGTCTGGGTCAGCGTCCCGCCGCCCGTCTGCACGGCCGGGGCGGCCGAGGGCGGCAGCGAGAGGCCGACCAGCGCCAGCGCGACGCCGGCGAGGAGGAGGGCACCCTGGCTGTGGATCGGTTTCATGGGGCGGGCCGCTCGCGTGCGGGCTGCGAAGTATCCCAAGGGCCCCCGGAGGTTGCAACCAGAGGCGGAGAAACCGCGCCTCACCAGGCCGCCAGCTCGCCGGAGATCTCCTCCACCAGGTCCTTGAGCGTCACCAGACCCAGCGGGGCGCGCCGCGTGCCGACCACCGCCAGGCGCTGGCCGCTGGTGCGCAAGCGGGCCAGGGCCTTGTCCACGGGGAGTTCGGAGTCGAGCTCGATCAGCTCGCGCACGGCCTCGAGCACCGGCTCCTCCGGCCCCTCCCCCAGTACGTCCAGCTGGTGCACGTAGCCCTGCAGCGAGCCGTCGGCCGCGACGACCGGCAGGCGCGTGAAGGGCGAGGCCGCGACGGCCGCGTAGAGCTCGGCGTTGGAACGCCCCACCTCCAGGCGGTCCACGCGCTCCCAGGGGATCATGGCCTTGGAGAGCGGCGTCGAACGCAGCCGCAGCACGTTGTGCGCGAGCGTCTCGGCCTGCGGCGGGAGCGCGCCCGAGAGGCGGCCCTCGCTGAGCAGCTTGAGCAGCCCCTCGCGGCTGTGGTGGCTGGAGAAGGCGTCCTCCGGCACGGAGAAGACGCGTGTCACGATCCAGGTCAGGCCGCGCAGCAGGCGCTCCAGCGGCCAGAACAGGATGCGCATCGCGGCCAGGAAGGGCGCCGAGTTGGCCAGGTACTGGTGCGGGCGCCGCCGCGCGAGCTCCTTGGGCAGGAGGTCCCCGAAGAAGAAGAAGAGCGGCGTGAGCCAGAGGGCGAGCACGATCTCGACCGCCCAATCGGGCAGGCCCAGGCGCTGGGCCGAGCCCTCCGCGGTCCAGGTGGCGAGCTCGACCAGCAGCGAGTTGCCCAGCAGCACGAGCACCAGCAGCGCGGTCGCGTCGGCGAGCAGCCAGCGCACCAGGCGCGAGCGCAGCGAGCGCTGGCGCGCCTCGAGGTCGACGCGCACGCGCGAGACGGCGTACGAGGCGGTCTCCGATCCCGCGAAGGCCGCGACGCCCAGCAGGCAGACCAGGATCACCAGCGCTTCGGTCCAGCCGCTCATGCCGGGAGCTCCGCGCCGTCCTCGATGTACATGTCGACGCTCGCGACGCGGCGGCCGCGCACCTCGCGCACCTGCGTGACCAGGCCGTGCGCGCGCACGCGGTCGCCCGCGCGCGGGATGCGCCCGAGCAGCGCCGTGACGAAGCCGCCGACGGTCTCGAAGCCCTCGGGCACGACGCGCCGGCCGAACTGCTCGTTCCAGTCGCGGATCGAGAGCGAGCCGGAGACGCGGAAGCGCCCCTCGCCCAGCGGCACGACCGGCGCCTCCTGCGCCTCGCCCTCGACGCGCAGGTCGCCGACGATCTCCTCGAAGACCGCCTCGATCGTCACCGCGCCGGCGGTGCCGCCGTACTCGTCGACCACGATCGCCTCGGTGGCCTTGCGCTCGCGCAGGAGCTTGAGCAGGTCGAGCACGCTGGCGACCTCGGGCACGTAGAGCGCCGGACGAACCAGCGTCGCGAGCGGCGCCTCCTCGTCGCGCAAGAGGTCGCGCAGGCGCACGATGCCGGCCACGTCGTCGGCCTGGCTCTGGATCGCCGGCAGCCAGGTCTGACGCCGCGCCAGCGCGCGCGCCAGGATCTGCAGGTTGTCGTCCTCCGAGGCGTCGAGGTCGAGCGCGAGCATGTCGACGCGCGGCGTCATGATCTCGCCCACGCGCAGCCCCTCGAGCTCGACCACCTCCGCGAGCAGGTCGGCCTCGCCCACGCCGATCAGCCCGTGCCGCGCGCTCTGCTCGAGCACCTCGGCCAGCGACTCGGCCGTGATCGGCGGCTCCTCGCGCGCCACCTCGCCCAGCGCTCGCAGCGCGAGCTCGAGCACGACCTGCACCACGCGCCGCAGCGGGCGGCAGACCAGCACCAGCGCCTCGACCGCCAGCGCCGAATGGCGCGCCAGGCGCGGGGCGAGCTGCAGCGCGAACGCCTTGGGCACGATCTCGCCCAGGAACACGACCGCGAAGAGCGCGGCACCGGCCCAGGCCAGCTCGCGGTAGGGATCGTGCTCGGGCGCGAGCCCCGAGACCACTGCGAAGAAGAGGATGTTGACCACCAGGTTGACCAGCAGCAGCGTCACGAGCAGCCCCTGCGGGTCGCGCAGCAGCCGCTGCACGCGCTCGCCCGCGCGCTCGCGCTGCTCGAGCGTGAGCGCGAAGAGCGCCGTCTCGCTGCCGCTGCAGAAGGCCGAGGCGCCGATCAGGAGCGGCAGCGCGACCCACTCCAGGTGCCAGCTCACGCGCCGCGCTCCGCCGCCAGCGGCAGGAAGAGGTCGACCTGGAAGCCGCCGCCCGCGGCGTTCGAGAGGTACACGCGCCCGCCGTGCGCCGCGACGACGCTGTGCACGATCGAGAGCCCCAGCCCCGTGCCGCGCCCGGGCTCCTTGGTGGTGAAGAAGAGGTCGGCCACGCGCGGCAGGTGCTCGGCGGGGACGCCCGGGCCGTCGTCGCGCACGCGCAGGTGCAGGTCCGGGCCCTCGCGCACGAGCAGCACCTCGATGCGCCCGGCGCGCGCGTGCGCGTCCTCCAGCGCGTCGAGCGCGTTGACCAGCAGGTTGAGCACGGCCTGCGCCAGCTCGCCCTGCTCGCCGAGCACCGGCGGCAGCGCGCGCCAGCGCGCCAGCACGGCCTCGCGCGCCAGGCCCGGCACGCCCGCGTCGAGCACGATCTCGACCTGCTGCTTGCCGGCGCGGTGCTGCGAGAGCTCGATCGCGTCCTCGACGGCGCGCGCGACCGAGAAGGGACCGGCGGCCGTGCTGCGCGGCGTGAAGCGCAGCAGCTTGCCGACCGTGGCCTGCATGCGTTCGAGGCCCGAGCGCACCAGCTCGAAGTAGCGCTTGTGCTTCTCGGGCGGGAGCCTGCCGCTCTCGAGCGACTCGACCGCGTTGAGCAGGCCGCCGAGCGGGTTGTTGATCTCGTGCGCGATGCCCGCGGCGAGCTCGCCCATCGCCGCCAGGCGCCGCTGCGTCAGCGCCGCGGCCTCGGCCCGTCGCGCCTGCTCCGTCGCGCGCTCGACCTCCTGGCCCAGCCGCGCGTTGAAGCCCTGCACCTCGGCCGTCATCTCGTTGAAGCTGCGCATCAGCTGGCCGATCTCGTCGGCGCGCGCCGACTCGCCCACGCGCGCGGCGAGGTCGCCGGTCTTGACGCGCCGCGCGGCGCGCGCGAGGTCGTCGAGCGGGTCGAGCACCGAGCGCCGCAGCACGAAGAACGTGCCGAGCGTCAGCAGCCCCAGCGAGAGCAGGAACCAGGGCAAGAGCGCCAGCAGCACGTTGCCCGGCTCGACGCCGCGCAGCGGCAGCCACAGCCCGCCCCAGACCTCGCCCGAGGCGTCGCGGATCGGCACCGCGATCCCGCCCGCGCCGATGGTCGGGCGCCGCTTCTCGATCGCGCGCACGATCTCCTGCAGGCGGGCCTGGTCGTCGCAGAGCGCCGAGCGTTCGAAGCGCCCGCGCGGGTTGACCAGCGCCCCCAGCGGGTGCACGCGGTCCTCGGTGTCGCGTTCCCAGGTGGCGCGCATCACCAGCGCGTCGGCGAAGCTCTGCCACAGGTTCCAGCGCAGGATCGGCGCGACCGAGAGCTCGCTCTGCGGCGCGATCTCGGGTGCGATCGTCAGGAGCAGCGCGTCGATCGTCTGGCCGGCGTACTCCTCGCGCGCGTTGCCCGCCTCGCGGCTGAGGAACCACAGGCCTCCGGCGAACAGCGCCGAGTTGAGCAGCACCAGCAGCACCAGCACGCGCACGCGCAGGGAGAGGCTCATCCTCGGCCCTCCCTGCGTCCGCTCGCGCGTCGCTGGCCTGGCTCTCGCATCACGCGTTCTGGATGCCCTTCATGATCTCCATCAGCGGCAGGAAGAGCGCCACGACGATGAAGCCCACCAGCGCGGCGACGCACAGGATCAGCGCGGGCTCGACCAGCTTGAACATCGTGTCGATGGCGCGGTCGACCTGCTTCTCGTAGGCGTAGGCCACCTTGAGCAGCATCTTGTCGAGCTCGCCGGTGGCCTCGCCCACGTCGACCATGTTGACCACGAGGTCGTCGAACAGGCCCGACTCCCCCATCGGCCGCGCGATGCCCTCGCCCTCGCGCACGGTCTTGCGGATCTCCTCGACGCCCTCCATCAGCACCTCGTTGCGCGTCGCGTCGCGCACGATCCCCAGCGCGTCCAGGTGCGGCACGCCGGCCTGGATCAGCGTGCCGAAGGTGCGCGCGAAGGAGGCGATCAGCGAGCGCGAGAGCACCGTGCCCAGCGCAGGCACCTTGAGCAGGAGCTGGTGCACGCGGTAGCGGTAGGGCTGGTTGCGCGCGAGCAGGAAGAAGTGCGTCGCCACCAGCAGGATCGGCAGGCCGAAGACGAGGTACCAGTAGTGCACCGCGAACGTGCTCGTGTCGAGCAGGATGCGCGTCATCGCCGGCAGCGTGATGTGGAACGATTTGAAGATCTCGTCGAAGCGCGGGATGATGAACAGCACCACCGCCGAGACCACCGCGATCGCCACGCAGACGATCACCAGCGGGTAGACCATCGCGCCGACGATCTTGCCCTTGATCTCGCGCATCTTCTCCATGTACTCGGCCTGGCGCGTCAGCACCGTGTCGAGCACGCCGCCGGCCTCGCCGGCGCGCACCATGCTGGAGTAGAGGCGGCCGAAGACCTTGGGATGCTTGGCCATCGACTCGGAGAGCGGCGTACCGGCCGAGACGTCCTCGAGCAGGTCGCCCAGCACGTTCTTGAACGGACCCGGGCGCGCCTGGCCCTCGAGGATCGCCAGCGACTTCGCGATCGGGATGCCGGCCTCGGTCAGCGTGGCGAGCTGCAGCGTGAAGTCGGTCACCATCTGCGACGAGACGCGTCCGCCGCGCTTGCGCGCTGCGGGCTGGGCCTCGCCGCCGGCGGAGGGGGCTCCGGGTGCGGCGGCCCTGGGTGCGCTGCGTTGAATCCTCTTGGCCATGCGTTCGCTCTCGTGTCTTCGCGTTCTAGGCGCTGGTCTCGCGCAGGACTTCCTCGATGGTGGTGCGGCCGGCGGCGATGGCGGCGATGCCCGACGTGCGCAGCGAGCGCATGCCGCCCGTCTCGGCGATGCGGCGCAGCTCCTGCGTCGACGCGCGCTCCAGGATCGCGTGGCGCAGCTCGTCGTCGATGATCAGGATCTCGAACAGGCCCGTGCGGCCGCGGTAGCCCGTGTGGTAGCAGCGATCGCAGCCCTTGCCGAAGTGGAACTGGATCCCGCGCAGGCGCTCGGCCTCGGGCCCGAGCTCGAGCAGGAGCTCCTCCTCGGGATCGTAGGCCTCCTTGCAGTCCGGGCAGATCGTGCGGACCAGGCGCTGCGCGACGACGGCCTCGAGCGTGGCCGTGATCAGGAAGGGCTCGATGCCCATGTCGACCAGGCGCGTGACCGTGCTCGGCGCGTCGTTGGTGTGCAGCGTCGAGAAGACCGTGTGGCCGGTCAGGCTGGCCTCGACCGCGACCGCGGCCGTCTCGGCGTCGCGGATCTCGCCGACCAGGATCTTGTCGGGGTCCTGGCGCAGGATCGTGCGCAGGACCTTGGCGTAGGTCACGCCGATGTCCTCGTTGACCGGCACCTGCACGATGCCCTCGATGTCGTACTCGACCGGGTCCTCGACGGTGATGATCTTCACCTCGGGATCGTTGGCCTGCTGCAGCATCGCGTAGAGCGTCGTGGTCTTGCCCGAGCCGGTCGGACCGGTGACCAGGATGATGCCGTGCGGAAGCTGCGTCAGGCGCATCAGGCGCGACTTCTCCTCGTGCGGCAGCCCGAGCTTCTCCAGGTCGAGGCTGACCGCGCTGCGGTCGAGCACGCGCATCACGCAGCCCTCGCCGCTGACGCCAGGGATCGTCGCGACGCGCAGGTCGACCGGACGCGTGTCGATCGAGAGCTCGATGCGCCCGTCCTGCGGGAGACGCGTCTCGGTGATGTCCAGGTCGCTCATCACCTTGATGCGCGCGACCAGCGGCAGCGCCAGGTGCGCCGGCGGCGCCTCGACCTCGTAGAGCGCGCCGTCGACGCGGTAGCGGATGCGGAACTCCTGGTCGAAGACCTCGAAGTGGATGTCGCTGGCACGGTCGCGGATGGCGCGGTGCAGGATCGAGTTCAAGAGGCGCACGACGGGCGTGCTCGCGGCCGCCGCCTGCGCGTCCAGGCCGCTGGTCGAGCGCGCCGCCTCCGCGATCGCGTCCTTGAGCGAGCCCTCCTCGCCGTAGCTCGCCAGCACCTGCTTCTTGATGCTGGCCGCGTCGGCGATCACGCCGCGCACGTCGAGGCCGGTGGTGAAGCGCAGGTCCTCGAGCACCGCCGTGTTGAGCGGGTCGGAGATCGCGACCGAGAGCGTGCGCCCCTGCAGCTTGAACGGCAGCACGCCGAAGGTGTGCGCGAAGCTGCCGTCGACCAGCGCCAGCGCGGCCTTCTCGGGCGGGTGGGCGGCGAGATCGACGGCCTCCAGGCCGGCCTGCGCCGCCAGCGCGCGCGCCACGTCGGCAGGGCTGCAGTGGCCGAGCTCGACCAGGCACTGCCCGATCAGCCCGCCCTGCTTGCGCTGCAGCCCGAGCGCCTCCTGCACCTGGCCCTCGCGCACGACGCCCTGCGCCTTGAGGATCTGCCCCAGCAGGCGCCGGCCCTCGCTCTTCTCGCCGGCCGCGCTGGCGCGGTGCGCCACGCCGGTGGCGCGCTCGACGCTCGGATCCTCGCTCACAGGCGGACCTCGAGATCCTTGTCGTCCTGCGCGGCCTCGAGCGCGACCTCGCGGCTGATCAGGCCCTTCTTGTAGAGCTCGAGCAGGCAGTCGTCGAGCGTGGTCATGCCCAGCTTCTTCGAGGTCTGGATGGTCGATGGGATCTTGTTCGTCTCGTTCTTGCGGATCAGGTTCGCGATCGCCGGCGTCATGATCATCACCTCGAAGGCGGCGACGCGTCCCTTGCCGTCCTTCTTCGGCAGCAGCACCTGGCTGACGACGGCGAGCAGCGCGACCGAGAGCTGCGCGCGGATCTGCTCCTGCTGGTTGGCCGGGAAGGCGTCGATGATGCGGTTGACCGTGCGCGCCGAGCCCGTCGTGTGCAGCGTGCCGAAGACGAGGTGGCCCGTCTCGGCCGCGGTGATCGCGGCCGAGATCGTCTCCAGGTCGCGCATTTCGCCGAGCAGGATCACGTCCGGGTCCTGGCGCAGCGCGCGGCGCATCGCCTCGCTGAAGTCGGGCACGTCGACGCCGACCTCGCGCTGGGTCACCAGGCCGCGGCCGTGGCTGTGGTAGTACTCGATCGGGTCCTCGATCGTGATGATGTGGCAGTCGTCGTTCTGGTTGATCCAGTCGATCATCGTCGCCAGCGTGGTCGTCTTGCCCGAGCCCGTCGGACCGGTGACCAGGATCAGCCCGCGCGGCTTCTTGAGCAGCGGCTTGATCGAGTCGGGCAGGCCGATCTGCTCGAAGGTCAACAGCTGGCGCGGGATCAGGCGCAGCACGGCCGAGTAGCGCCCGCGCTGGCGGAAGACGCTGACGCGGAAGCGGTTGCCATCGACGTGCGCCAGGCCGAAGTCGGTCGTGCCGATCTCCTGCACCTCGTGCCACTGCTTGTCGTTGCACAGCTCGCGGCAGAGCGCCTCGGTCGCCGCGTCGTCCAGCGGCGTCTGGGTCAGCGAGACGAGCTCGCCTCCGCTGCGCCCGACCGGGGGCCGCCCGGGGTTCAGGTGCAGGTCGGAGGCGTTGCGGCGGACGATCTCGGAGAGGAGCTCGCGGACGTTGGGTGCGCTCATGCGGGGGGGCCAGATGATAGGCAATCGGGTCGGCGAGGGAGAGCAGCTTGACCCCGGGGAGCGCCGGACGCGTACTTGGCGCTACTAGTCGCCTACCCCCCGGAGGAAACCATGATCGAGTGGTCCCAGCTCTTCCTGCCCGCCCTGCTCGCCGCCGTGGCCGTCTTCATCGCCTCGACGCTGATCCACGTGGCCCTGAAGTACCACAACTCGGACATCCACAAGTTCCCCAACGAGGACGAGGTGCGCGCCGCGATCCGCAAGTCGTCCCCCGCGCCGGGGGTGTACATGCTCCCCTACTGCAGCGAGGGCGGGAAGAACGACCCGGCCGCGGTGCAGAAGTTCACCGAGGGTCCGGTCGGGCTCGTGATGCTGCGCGCCTCGGGCCCGATCCAGATGGGCGGCTTCCTCGGCAGGTGGTTCGTCTACTGCTTCGTGATCGCGCTGGTCTCGGGCTACGTCGCCCACTTCGCGCTGCCGCCGCAGCGCAGCTACCTGGAGGTCTTCCGCCTGGTCGGCACGGTCGCCTGGCTGGCGTACGCCTGGGCCGGCCCGTCCGATTCGATCTGGATGGGCAAGCCCTGGTCGTCGACCTGGAAGCACATGTTCGACGGCCTGGTCTACGCCGTGCTGACGGCGGGCTGCTTCGCCTGGAGGCTGCATACGATCTGAGCCGGCGCGACAAGGTCGCGCGAGCGACGCTACCCTGTGCGGCTCCCCTGCCGCCATGCGCCTCTCCCAGAGCCTCTTCGTCACCCTGCGCGATCGTCCCGCCGACGCCGATGTCGAGAGCCACGCGCTGCTCGCCAAGGCCGGCTACCTGCAGAAGCTCGCCGCGGGCATCTACGTCTACGGCCCGCTGCTCACGCGCACGCTGGCGAGGATCTCGCAGATCGTGCGCGAGGAGATGAACCGCACCGGCGCGCAGGAGATGCTGATGCCGGCGCTGCAGCCCAAGGAGATCTGGGTCGAGAGCGGACGCTGGGAGCGCTACGTGCGCGACGGGATCCTCTTCCACTTCGCCGACCGCAAGGGCGCCGAGGTCTGCCTGGGTCCGACGCACGAGGAGGTCGTCACGACCTTCGTCAAGCGCGCGGTGACGAGCTACCGCCAGCTGCCGCTCTCGCTCTACCAGATCCAGACCAAGTTCCGCGACGAGATCCGTCCGCGCTTCGGGCTGATGCGCGGGCGCGAGTTCCTGATGAAGGACGCCTACTCCTTCGACGCGGACGAGGCCGGGCTCGACCGCTCCTACCAGGCGATGCACGCCGCGTACTGCCGCATCTTCGAGCGCTGCGGCCTGAAGTTCACCGTGGTCGAGGCCGACTCGGGCGCGATCGGCGGCAGCGGCTCGCAGGAGTTCATGGTCGACGCCGCGACGGGCGAGGACGCGATCCTCGTCTGCGCGGGCTGCCGCTACGCCGCCAACGTCGAGAAGGCGACCAGCGTGCTCGTACCCGCGCCGATCGCCGCGGACGAGGCGCCGCGCGCGCTCGAGCGCCACCGCACGCCGAACGTGCGCACGGTCGAGCAGCTGAGCACGTTCTTCCAGGGATTCCCCGCCGCGCGCATGGCCAAGACGGTCGTCTACAAGGCCGTCTGGAAGGACAAGGAGGAGGCCGTCGCGGTGCTGATGCGCGGCGACCTCGAGATCAACGAGGTCAAGCTCGCGAACGCGCTCGACTGCCTCTCGGTCGAGCTCGCCGACGACGAGAGCGTGCGCCGCGCGACCGGCGCCGAGCCGGGCTTCGCGGGGCCGATCGGGCTGAAGGTGCGCCTGCTCGCGGACGAGTCGGTGCGCGGGCTCGCGAACCTGCTCTGCGGCGGCAATGAGACCGATGTCCATTGCCTGAACGCGAACGCGGGCCGCGACTTCCCGATGCCGGAGTTCCGCGAGCTGCGCAAGGCGCACGCCGGCGAGATGTGTCCGCGCTGCGAGAAGCACGCGCTCGCCGAGACGCGCGGCATCGAGGTCGGGCACATCTTCAAGCTCGGCACCAAGTACTCCAAGGCGATGGGCGCGACGTTCACTGCGGCGGATCGCTCGAGCCAGCCCTTCGTGATGGGCTGTTACGGCATCGGCGTCTCGCGCATCGCCGCCGCGGCGATCGAGCAGAACCACGACGCGAACGGGATCGTCTGGCCCGCGCCGATCGCGCCGTACGACGCGACGCTCGTGCTCGTCTCGGGCAAGGACGAGGCGCAGAAGGCGCTGGCGGAGGAGCTGTACGCGGGGCTCGCGCAAGCCGGCGTCGAGGTGCTCTTCGACGATCGGGATCTCTCGCCGGGCGTCAAGTTCAAGGACGCGGATTTGATCGGCATGCCGGTGCAGATCACCGTCGGCCGCGACGCGAAGGACGGGATCGTCGAGCTCAAGGAACGCCGGAGCGGCAAGGTGGAGAAGCTGCGCGCGGCGGAGTGCGTCGAGCGGCTGGGCAAGCGCGCGTGAGCTGCGGCGCGCGCCTCACTTCGCCGCCTTCCCCGTCCTCACGATCTGCGCCAGCGTCCTCCCCGTCGTGAACTTGTCGACCGCCGGCTTGTACGTGTACGCGATCGCCACGACCAGATCCTCCTCCAGCCAGCGCCCGAAGTAGCACGTCGTCGCGCGCGTGTCGCCGCCGTGCTCGACGCGGCGGCCCTTGACGTCGTCGCCGACGTACCAACCCAGCGCGTAGCCCTGCAGCACCGGCGTGTAGAGCTCCTTCTTCGCCGCCTTCGAGAGCAGCTTGTCCTCGCGCAGCGCGCGATCCCACAGGAAGAGATCGTGCACGCTCGCCATCACGCCGCCGCAGCCGCGGTAGCCCCAGTCGAGCCTGGGGCCATACGGAAAGTAGTTGCCCGTGCCGCGCTCGCTCTTGGGCACGCGCGCCGCGTCGAGGCGGGCGTGGCCGATGAAGCTCGCCGTCTTCATGCCGGCGGGATCGAAGAGCGTCTCGCAGCAGAAGTCCTCGAAGGGCTTCTGCGCGAGCTGCTCGACCAGCGCGGCGAGGAAGCCGTAGGGCATGTTGTTGTACTCGAACCTCGTGCCCGGCCTGGCCGCGAGCGGCAGCGAGAGCGCGAGCTCGAAGATGCCCTGCCGCGTCGCGGGGTCCCACTTCCAGGCCGGGTCGAAGCCCTTGGGCAGACCGGAGGTGTGCGAGAGCATCTGCAGGAGCGTGATCTCGGCCTTGTCCGCCGGCAGCTTGGGCAGGAAGCGCGCGAGCTTGTCCTGGATCGAGAGCTTCTTCTCCATCTCGAGCTTGAGGATCGCCGCGGCGGTGAACTGCTTGGAGACCGAGGCCCAGTCGAAGAGCGCGTCGGCTGCGATCGTGCGGCCCGTCGCCGCGTCGGCGACGCCGTAGCCCTGCTCGAGCAGGATCTTGCCCTTCGAGGCGACCAGCACGGCGCCGCAGAAGCCGCCACTGTCGGCGTCGAGGGCGCGCACGTGCGCGTCGAGCAGCTTGGCGAGCTCGGTGGCGGGCGGCGTTTGGTCGGGGACGGTCGAGACAACGAGCGCGAGCGAGGCGAGCAGCATCAGGGCAGTATCCCGCGCGGCGTTCCCGTGCGCCACCAGAGGCCGCGCCGGGTCGGGACGGGCTCGTGGAGCGCGGCGAGGCGCGCGTCGAGCGCGTCGATCTCGAGGTACGGCAGCGCGGCGTTGCCGGGTCCGGCGACGCGCAGCACGATCTCGAGCGCGTCGCGCACGGCGAGGTCGTTCGCGTACTCGTAGCTGACGCCGCAGCACTGCTGCCAGGCCGCGCCGATCCGGCGCGTTCCGTTCGCGCCGTGCGCGCAGCTCTGCGTCTCGACGGATTCGACGAGCTCTGCGTACTCGGCGAGCAGGAACGCCAGGCCCTCGCGGGCGAGGCGGGCGCGAACGTGCTCGGCCCAGCCGCCGAATTCCTGGCGCAGCTCGCGCTCGAGCGGCGGTGCGAGCTCGAGTCCGGCGACGGTGCGTTCGTGCGTCATGCCGGCGCACCAACCCCAGGCTGGAGCGGCAGCGGGCCGATCTTCATGCGCGCAGCAGCCGCTCGCCGCGGAACTCGACCTCGAGGCCGCCGTGCTCGCTGCGGCGCAGCGCGAACGTGAAGCCGTGGCGCTCGCAGACGTCCTTGGCGATCGACAGGCCCAGGCCGAGCCCGGTCGGATGCCGCTGGCGCGCGACCTCGCTGCGGAAGGAGCGCTCGGCCAATCGCGCCAGCTCCTCGTCGGAGGCGCCCGGGCCGTCGTCGACGACGCGCAGCGTGAACTCGCGCTCCTTCTCCTCGAGCAGCACGGCGGCGTGGCCGCCCTGCTTGTTGTAGCGCAGCGCGTTGTGCACGACGTTCGAGAGCGCCTGCTCGAAGAGCGTCACGTCGCCCGAGACGAAGATCTCGGCCTCGGGCACGGCGTGCACGAGCTCGATCTCCTTCGAGCGCGCGATGGTCTCGTGGCGGCCGATCACGCGCGCGACGAGCTGGTTGAGGCTGAAGGGATGGCGCACGAAGCCCGGCTCGCCGGCTTCGAGCTTGGCCGCGGCGGCGAGGTTGTGCACCAGCGCGCCGAGGTAGTAGGCCTCCTCGAGCGACTCGCGCACGCGCTCGCGCGCGATCGGCTCGTTCTTCTCCAGGCGCTTGTCGAAGTTCGAGAGGTGGCCCTGCAGCACGGTCAGCGGCAGCATCACGTCGTGCGTGGTGTTCTCGACGAAGGTGCGCAGCGTCTTCTCGCGGCCCTCGAGCGTCGAGAGCTTCTCGCGCACGGTCCCGCCGGCCGAGTTGAAGGCGCGCGCGAGCTCGCTGATCTCGTCCGAACCCGTGTCGAGGACCGGTTCCTCGTAGCCGCTCTCGGCCGAGCGCCGGACCGAGCCCGTCAGCGCACGCACGCGGCGCACGATCGGGCCCATCGTGACCAGCGCGACGGCGAGGATCGCCAGGCTGAGCGCGAGCGCGCCGCCGTAGAGCGTCCAGACCTGCTCGGGCGGCCCGGACTCGACGCGCTTGAGCAGCACGAAGGCGCAGGGGCCCTCGCTCCAGGGCATGCGCACGCCGACCAGCATCCCGTGCTGCACGCCGTCGTCGTAGCTCTCGCCGGCGAAGGCCTCGCCGTCCTCGAGCTCGCGCTGCAGCTCGGCAGGGAAGGCGCTCGCGCGCGTGTTGTCCGACTTGAAGTCCGCGCGGTAGGCGTAGAGCTCGAAGCGCACGTCGTTGCGCGTCAGCGCGAACTGCCCGCGGCGCAGGCGCGCGAGATCCGCTCGCGAGGGACGCGGCCCGTCGGGCCCCTCGTCCGGACGCGGCGGGCGCGCGCCGTCCGGCGGCTCGTCGGGTCGCGCCGCGCGCGCTCCGCCGGCGTCGTCGGGCCGCTGCGTGCGCGCGCCGCCCGGTTGCGTCGTCGGGCCGCACGGGCCGTGCGCCGCCGGGCGGGTCCTCGCCTCGCGTGCTTCGCGCGCCGTTCGCGCCCTCCTCGGGGCGCTGGCCGCGCGGGCCGTTCTCGCCATTGCGCCCGCGGCGGCCAGCCCGGGCGGCTCCTGGAACTGCGCGGGATCGGCCTCGCACACCTCGCGGCCGCCGCCTTCCATGCGGTTGCGCGCGAACTCGGCCAGCGAGCGCACGGTGGCACGCGTCTCGACGCGCTGGTGCAGCATCACCAGGCCGAGCGAGAGCGAAGCACGGCCGTCAGCACCAGCGTCAAGGCCAGTCGCGTGCGCAGCTTCACGGGGCGGCCGCGCTTTCGAGCCGGTAGCCCACGCCCCAGACGGTGACCACGCGCGCGCCGGCGGCTCCGAGCTTCTTGCGCAGGCGCGAGACGTGCACGTCGAGCGTGCGCTCGCCACCCTCGCGCTCGGGATCGAGCACGTGCTCGACCAGCCAGCTGCGCGCGATCGCCGCGCCGGGACGGCGCGCGAACGAGGCCAGGATCTCGAACTCGACGCGCGTCAGCTCGATCTCGCGCTCCTCGACGAACACGCGCCGCGCGTTGAGGTCGATGCGGATCGTGCCCGACTCGAGCACGCCGTCGCGCGCCAGCGCCGGCCGCCGCAGGCGCGCCTGCACGCGCGCGAGCAGCTCCTCGGGCCAGAAGGGCTTGGTCAGGTAGTCGTCGGCGCCCAGCTCCAGCGCGCGCACCTTGATCGCGGTGTCGGTCTTGGCCGAGAGCACGAGCACGGGCGAGTCGCTCTTCGTGCGCCAGTGCTTGAGCACGTCCAGGCCGTGCGCGCCGGGCAGCATCAGGTCGAGCACGAGCAGGCCGTACTCGCGCGGCTCGATGCGCAGGGCACTTGCGCCCTCGCGCAGCCAGGCCACTTCGTAGCCGGCGTCGCCGAGCTGCTCGACGACCTGCGCCCCGAGCTTGTGATCGTCTTCGACGAGGAGGATGCGAAAGGTCACGTGGGTCTCCGCGCCTGCGCACGAGGGCGCAGGCGGCTCAAGGTTCCCCGATGCGCGGCGACTTTGCCAAGCCGAGCCGTGGATTTCCGCTCTTCAGGATCGCGCAAGAACGGATCGGCATTGTCGGCAGCGCGCGCTCGATCCGCGCTCCCCCATCATGAAGCTCTCCACGCTGCCTCTCATGCTCTCGATCGCGCTCTGCGCCGCGAGCTGCCAGAACCCCACGCATCGTCCCCAAGCGCGCGAACACGAGCGCGAACTCGTCGAGCGCTTCGTGGTCCAGGAGGACCAGCGCGCTCCCCAGGCGCCGCGCGAGCTCGCGCACGATGCGCGCGGCGATGGGCCGCGCGCGATGCGGCCCGAGGTGCAGGGTCGCATGCAGCCGCGCATGCAAGCGCAGACTCAGCCTCCGATGCCTCCGCGCATGCAGCGCCGCGGCGGCGAGCGCGGTCCGCGGATGCAGGGAATGCCGCAGGGCCCGGGCCGGCGCGGGATGATGCAGCGTGGACCGCGCTCGCGTCCCGACGCGCGCGGTGGCCCGGTCTGCCCGCACTGCGGCGCGCCGCTTCCTCCGCGCTTTGGTCCGCGCTTCCAACCTCCCGGCCCGCGCGGAATGGAACGCGGGCCTCGAGGCCCGGGCCGCGGCCAGCGCGGAATGCGCCCCGGGATGCGCGGGCCGCAGCGCGACCCGCAACCCGAAACCCCTCGCTCCAGGCGGCGCTCCGCGCCGCGCACCCAAGACACCCCCCAGCCGTCACTCGATGAAAGGAAGTCGTAGATGCAACTCGAACGATTGACCCTGGCTCTGGTCTCCCTGGTCCTCGCAGCCTCGTCCTCGATCGCGCAAGGCCCCCCGCCGCCTCCGCCGCCGCTGCAGGCGCCCCCCGCGCCGCCCGCGAACCCGATCACGCCGGCCAAGGCGAACCTCGGGCAGGTGCTCTTCTGGGACGAGCAGCTTTCCAGCAACCGCACGGTCGCGTGCGGCACCTGTCACGTGGTCTCGCAAGGCGGAGCCGATCCGCGCTCGACCCTCGCCAACCCGGCGACGCGCAATCCGGGCCCCGACGGACAGTTCGGCACGGCCGACGACGTGCTCGGTTCGGTCGGCATCAGCCGGCTCGACACGGCCGGCCACTACCTGCTCGACCCGGTCTTCCGGCAGAAGCCGCGCGTCGGCACGCGCCATTCGCCGACCGTGCTCGACTCGGCCTACGTGCCGCAGCAGTTCTGGGATGGGCGCGCCGACGGCGTCTTCCGCGATCCGCTGACGAACAACGTCGTGATCCCCGGCGGCGCCTCGCTCGAGAACCAGGTGCTCGCCCCGCCGCTGAACACCTCCGAGATGGGCCACGAGAACCGCGACTGGGGCCAGGTCGCCGCGCAGATCGCGAGTTCGATCCCGCTGCGCCTCGCGCCGACGATCCCGCCGGCCCTCGCGAGCTGGATCAACGGCCGCAACTACCCGGCGCTCTTCAACGAGGCCTTCGGCACACCGGACGTGACGCCCGTGCGCATCGCGCTGGCGATCGCGACCTACGAGCGCACGCTCTGGACCGGACAGGCGCCGATCGACGCGTTCTTCGGCGGACAGCAGAACGCGCTCACGCCGCAGGAGCTCGCGGGGCAGGCGGTCTTCACGGGCCCTGGACTGTGCGCGGGCTGCCACGCGGGCAACCTGTTCACCAACCAGGCCTTCTTCTACACCGGCGTGCGCCCGCCCAACGAGGACCTCGGCCGCTTCACGGTCACCGGCCAGAACGTCGACCGCGGCGCGATGAAGGTGCCCAGCCTGCGCAACGTCGAGCAGCGCGCGCCCTACTTCCACAACGGCGAGATGGCGACGCTCGAGGACGTGATCGAGTTCTACAACCGCGGCGGCGACTTCAACGCGCCGAACAAGCCGCCGCCGATCCATCCGCTGGGCCTCACGGCGCAGCAGAAGGCCGACCTCGCCGCGTTCCTGCGCCGTCCGCTGACCGACCCGCGCGTCGCGCAGGCGAGCGGACCCTTCAGCCATCCGAGCCTGTACTCGAACTCCACTCGCGTCGCGCAGTCCTTCGGGCACGGCACGCCCGGCACGAACGGCCTGGTGCCGACGATGCTCGCGCTCGAGCCGGCCTACGTCGGCAACCCGCGGCTCTCGTTCGCGCTCGACGGCGGACTCGGCGGTCGCGCCGCTGCGGTCTTCGTCGGCAACGCGGTCCAGCCGCAGGGCACGAGCTTCTTCGGCACGACGCTGTTCGTCGACATCACGTTCCCCTACCAGCTGGTGCGCCTGCCCGCGCTCAGCCCCGGCGGCCCGGGCGAGGGCACGGGCACGCTCTCGATCGGCGTGCCGAACGATCCGCTGCTGGTGGGCACGAGCTACTACGCGCAGTGGATCGTGTTCGACTCGACGCCGGGCATCCGCTTCTCCGCCACCGCGCCGGTCAGCGGCGTGCGCTTCTGAGCGCGAGCGTCGCTCGCCCGCGACAACGCGGGCCCCGCGCGGAACGACGCGCGGGGCCCGCTCGTTGCGGGGCCGAGCGGGCTCAGACCTCGATCGCGGACTCGGCCAGGAGGCGCGTCACGCGCATGACCTCCTGCAGGCTGGTCTGCCCCTGCAGCACCTTGCGCGCGCCGTCGTGCACGAGGCCGGCCAGCGCCCCGCTGGCGAGTGCGCTCTGGCGCAGGTCGTTCAGGCTCGCGCCGCGGAAGCACAACTCGCGCAGGCTCTGGTCCATCTCCATGTGCTCGAAGAGCGCGATGCGCCCGCGGTAGCCCGAGCCCTCGCAGGCGCGGCAGCCTCGCGCGCGCTTGAACTTGCGGCCGACGAAGGTGCGCGGCTCCAGGCCCAGCGCGAGCAGCTCGCTCTCGCCCGGCGCGTACTCCTCGGCGCACTCGCGGCACAGGCGGCGCACGAGGCGCTGCGCGATCACGGCCTGCACCGAGGCCGAGACGAGGAAGGGCTTGACGCCGATGTCGACCAGCCGCGTCAGCGCGCTCGGCGCGTCGTTGGTGTGCAGCGTCGAGAAGACCAGGTGCCCGGTCAGCGCCGCCTGGATCGCGATCTCGGCCGTCTCGGCGTCGCGGATCTCGCCCACCAGGATGATGTTGGGCGCCGCGCGCAGCATGGCCTTGAGGATGCGCGCGAAGGTCAGGCCGATCTTGGGGTTGACCTGCACCTGGTTCAGGCCGCGCAGGTGGTACTCGACCGGATCCTCGGCCGTGATGATCTTGACGTCGGGGCGGTTGAGCTCGGAGAGCGCGGCGTAGAGCGTCGTCGTCTTGCCCGAGCCGGTCGGACCGGTGACGAGCACGATGCCGTTGGGGCGCTGGATCAGGCGCCGGAACCAGCGGTAGTCCTCCTCCTCGAAGCCCAGCTCCTTGAGCGAGATCAGGGAGCGCGTGCGATCGAGCAGGCGCATCACGATCGACTCGCCGTGGCTGGAGGGCAGGATCGAGCAGCGCACGTCGATGTCGCGGCCGTCGATCTTGAGGCCGATGCGCCCGTCCTGCGGCTTGCGCTTCTCGGCGATGTCCATCGAGGCCATGATCTTCAGGCGCGAGACCAGCGGCGCGTGCAGGTGCATCGGATGCTCGGCGATGTCGCGCAGCATGCCGTCGACGCGGAAGCGCACGCGCACGCGGCCGTGGCCGGCCTCGATGTGGACGTCGCTCGCCCGCTGCGCCAGCGCGTCGTGGAACGTGCGCGTCACCAGGCGCACGATCGGCGCGTCGTTCTCGTCCGCTCCGTCGCGCACCTGCATCGAGCGCGCCACGGACTCCTCGGCCTTCTCGCCGTAGTAGCGCTGCAGGGCGCGCTTCAGCGCGGCGGGCGCCGCCAGCGCGCAGCTGACCGGCGTGCCGATCATGAACTGCAGCTGGTCGGCGATCAGGCGCTTGAGCGGATCGTCGACGGCCACGACGAGCTTGCCGTCCTTCTCGAGCAGCGGCAGCATCGACTGCTCGCGCGCGAACTCGGCCGGGATGCGCGCCAGGATCGCGTCGGGGACCTTGCCCTTGTCGAGGTCGACGTAGGGCATGCCCTGCTGCTTGGCGAGCGAGCGCGTCAGCGTCGGCTCGTCGACGAACCCCAGGCGCACCAGCGCCTCGCCCAGGCGCATCGAGCCGTTGCGCTGGTGGACCAGCGCCTCGCGCAGCTGCGCTTCGGTGATCGCGCCGGCCTCGACCAGCATCTCGCCCAGTTGGCGGCTCACGTTCGTCCTCCTCGGTGGTGCTGCACTACCCTCGCCGCAGCGATCGGTAGCCTACGAAATGGCGCGGCGCCCCGCGCGAGACACGCACGGAGCGCCGCATTGCGCACGAAGCGCCTCGGGCTCACTTGGGCGGGGTGCCGCCGGGGATCGGCGCGGGAGCCGGGGTCGGCGTGCCGCCGCCGCGGCACACGCCCGTGATCGGCAGCGTGAGCTCGGGCTTCTCGGGGTGGTTGACCTTGATCACCAGCGTGCCGGAGAAGGAGCCGTTGAGCGTCTCGGGCATGCCGTTCAGGCGCACCTCGACGTCGACCGCGTTCTCGCCGGGCACCGGGCGCGTGAAGGTCTGGAAGCACTTGGCGAACTCCCAGTCAGCCGTGTCGCGGCCGCGGATCTGGCAGGCGAGCTCGCCGAGCTTGAAGGCCGGATCGTGGCTGGTGACGCGGATCTGCGTGGCCTTGACCTGGCCCGGCTTGATCAGGCCCAGCGAGATGAACTGCGGCGTGTAGGAGATCATCCCCGTCACGCGCGCCATGATCGTCACGGTCGTGTCGTAGCAGGGGAACTGGCCGTTGGGGAGCTTCTCCGCGCCCGGGATGGCGAGGTCGCTCTTGATCGGCACGGCGTAGGCCAGCTGGCCCTCCATGCAGCCCGGACCGGCGGTGGCGACGAGCTCGTACTTGGTGGCCTTGCCCTCCGCGTCCGCGTCGAGCGGGTTGAGCTCGATCTTGACGCCCGCGGGCATGTTGTCCTTGGAGGCGGTCAGCTTGACGCGCTCGCCGCGCGTCGTGCTGATCGTGGCCTTGTCGGTGACCGTGTCCTTCGACGAGATCTGGTTGAAGCTGATCACGTTCGGGTTGACCTGGAAGAACGGATCGACGTCCGCTTCCAGCCCGAGCGAGACCTGCCCGCGCGGATCGTTCGTGAACATGTTGATCCGGCTCGAGGCGTGGCCGCGCTTGTTCTGCGTGTGCAGCGTGGCCTGGATCTCGACCTTGCGTCCGGGCGGGATCGGGTTGCCGAAGGTGTACGGGCCCATCGATCCGTCGGCCTGCTCGCAGGCGACCTGGGCGACCGTGCAGCCGCAGGTCGGCTTGGCCTGCTTGATCACGAGGTCCTCTTCGCCGCTGGACTTCAGCGCGAACTTGTGGGTGAGCACGTCACCCTGCATGACCTTGCCGAAGGCCTTGTTGTCGGAACCGAACTCCCAGGTGATGCGCGCCTTGGAGTTGGGATCCGGCGGGTCCTGGGTCGGGTCGCCGGAGGGCAAGGGCTTCTTGGTCGGGTCCTGGGCACCGGGCTTGATCGGCGCGGGCGGCGTCTGGACGACGGGCTTCTCGCCGCCCTGGGCCTGGGCCAGCCTGGCCTGCTCGACGCCGATCTGCGTGGTCACCTGCTGGGCAGCCTGGGTGGCCTTGGCCTGCTTCTCGGACGTGGGCGTGCCCTTCGCCTCCTGCGAGGCCGAGGCGGTGAGGGCGGTCGCGAGGCACAGCCCTCCGAGGAGGAGCGTCGTGCGAGCGCGGCGGACGAAGTTGAAAGGCATGGGTCGATCTCCGGTAGGGACGAGGAATGCTAGCTTCCCGGGGGCGGGCCCGCGAGTACGCAATGGCTTCGTAAACGGTTGGCTCGAAGGACGAGGATTCTTGGAGGGCTCCACCTCTTCGGCCGCCGACCCGCGCTGGCTGGCGCGCTTCCCCAGGGCATAGAATCCGCCTCCCATGCCGAAGACGGCCCCCCCCGCCGGTTTTTTCCTGCGCGCCGGGCTCTCGGCGCTGATCCTCGCGCTCGCGAGCTCGTGCGTGACGACACCCAAGCCGGCCGAGGTGCTGGCGTGCGGCTTCCGCGACCCCGAGCAGTGCTTCCGCACGTTCCAGGTCGCCGTGCGCGCGGACGAGCCGGCGCTGGAGTACCGCTGCTTCTCGACCCGCTTCCGCGCCGAGAACCATCTCTCGCAGTGGGCCTGGCGCGAGTTGCGCGAGGGACTGTGGGGACAGTTCGGCATGCGCTGGGCGGTCGCGACGGCAAAGGTGCAGGAGCCCGTCGTCGTGCGGGGCAACGAAGCGGAGCTCGTCGTCGGCGCGCTCGGCAAGCGCGTGCACCTGCGCTTCATCCGCGAGGACTTCGGCGAGCTGTGGAACGGCACCGAGCGCGTCAGCGATTCCGCGGCCGACTTTCCACGCCAGAGCGGTACGCAGGAAGGCCGATGGTTCTACGGACAGGTGGAGATGCCCCCCGGAATCGATTCAGCGAAGGTGACGGAGATGCGTCTGGGCCGCGAGTGGAAGCTGGATGAGATCGGCTTCGACGGCGGGAGCTAGACCGGCGCACTCCCCCCCACATGGTCAACACGAAAACCTCCCCAAAGCGTCTCGTCTATTCCTTCGGTGACGGTCGAGCGGACGGCAACGCCTCGCTCAAGGAGCTGCTCGGCGGCAAGGGCGCCAACCTGGCCGAGATGTCGCGCCTGGGCATGCCCGTCCCGGCCGGCTTCACGATCACGACCGAGGTCTGCCGCTCCTACTTCGACAACGGCAAGAAGTACCCCGCGCGCCTGTGGGACGAGGTGCGCAACGCCCTCGCGCAGGTCGAGCGCTCGACGGGCAAGACCTTCGGCGCCGGCCCCAACCCGCTGCTCGTCTCCGTGCGCTCCGGTGCGCGCGTCTCGATGCCGGGCATGATGGACACGGTCCTCAACCTCGGCCTCAACCAGACCACGGTCGCGGCGCTGGCCGAGCGCTCGGGCAACCCGCGCTTCGCCTGGGACGTCTACCGGCGCTTCGTGCAGATGTACGCCGACGTCGTGCTCGGGCTGAAGGCCGAGAACGAGACCGACGACGATCCCTTCACTGCCGCGCGCGAGGCGCTGAAGAAGAAGAAGCACCTCAAGGAGGACCACGAGCTCGACGCGGGCGACCTCGAGAAGCTCGTCGCGACGTACAAGAAGATCGTGCTCGAGAAGACCGGGCGGCCTTTCCCCGAGGAGCCCTGGGAACAGCTCAAGCGCGCGATCGGCTCCGTCTTCGAGAGCTGGAACTCGGCGCGCGCGATCGCCTACCGCACGATCAACCACATCCCCGGCGACTGGGGCACGGCCTGCAATGTCGTGGCGATGGTGTTCGGCAACCTCGGCACCGACTCGGGCACGGGCGTGGCGTTCACGCGCGACCCGGCCACGGGCGAGCGGCGCTTCTACGGCGAGTACCTCGCCAACGCGCAGGGCGAGGACGTCGTCGCCGGCCTGCGCACGCCCGAGCCGATGGACGTGCTGGCGCAGCTGCACCCGCGCGCCTGGAAGGAGCTCAACGCGATCCGCGACCGGCTCGAGCAGCACTACCACGACATGCAGGACCTCGAGTTCACGATCGAACACGGGCGCCTGTACATGCTGCAGTGCAGGAGCGGCAAGCGCACCGGCATGGCCGCCGTGCGCATCGCCGCGGACATGGTGCGCGAGGGCCTGATCGACGAGCGCACGGCCGTGCTGCGCGTGCCGCCGACGGCGCTCGACCAGCTGCTCCAGCCGGTCTTCGCGCAGAAGGAGCTCGAGAAGGCGCGCAAGGAGCGCCGCGTGCTCGGCCGCGGCCTCGCCGCCGGCCCGGGCGCGGCGACCGGCCGCATCGCCTTCACCGCCAGCGGCGCGCAGGAGCGCAAGGCGCGCGGCGAGAGCGTCGTGCTCGTGCGCATCGAGACCTCGCCCGAGGACATCCTCGGCATGCAGGCCTCCGCCGGCATCCTCACCGCGCGCGGCGGCATGACCAGCCACGCGGCGCTGGTCGCGCGGCAGATGGGCAAGGTCTGCATCGTCGGCGCCGGCACGCTCGAGATCGACTACAAGGCCGGCAAGCTCGTCTGCGGCGGCACGAAGCTCTCCGAAGGCGACTGGATCTCGATCGACGGATCGACCGGCGAGATCTACGCCGGCGCGATCGCGACGCAACCCTCCGACGTCGCGCGTTGGGTCTTCGCCAAGAAGCGCGGCGCGCCCAAGAAGGGCTCGCTCGCCTACGACTACGACCGGCTGCTCGCCTGGGCCGACCGCTACCGGCGCCTGGGCGTGCGCGCCAATGCCGACCAGCCCGACCAGTGCGTCAACGCGATCGCCTTCGGCGCCGAGGGCGTCGGCCTGTGCCGCACCGAGCACATGTTCTTCGCGGCCGAGAAGATCGACGCGGTGCGCGAGATGATCGTCTCCGAGACCGAGCTGCAGCGCGTCAAGGCGCTCGCGCGCCTGCTGCCGCTGCAGCGCAAGGACTTCGAGGGCATCTTCGCCGCGATGGGCCCGCGGCCGGTGACGATCCGCAGCCTCGATCCGCCGCTGCACGAGTTCCTCCCCCACGACGACGCCACGATCCGGCGCCTGGCGCGCGAGATGAAGATCCCGCACAAGCGCCTGGAGGCGAAGATCGAGTCGCTGCGCGAGATGAACCCGATGCTGGGCCACCGCGGCTGCCGCCTGGGCATCAGCTACCCCGAGATCACGCGCATGCAGGCGCGGGCGATCTTCGAGGCGGCCTGCAACGTCGCGCGCACCAAGCGCTTCGTCCCGCGCGTCGAGATCATGATCCCGCTCGTCTCGACCAAGACCGAGCTCGACCTGCAGGGCAAGATCGTGCGCGAGGTCGCGGAAGAGGTCTTCCGCGAGAAGAAGCGCCGCATCCCCTACCTCGTCGGCACCATGATCGAGCTGCCGCGCGCCGCGCTGCGCGCGGGCACGATCGCCGAGGCGGCCGAGTTCTTCTCCTTCGGCACCAACGACCTGACGCAGACGACCTACGGCATCAGCCGCGACGACGGGGCGCGCTTCCTCCCGATGTACATCGAGGAGGACATCTACCCCGAGGATCCGTTCGCGACGCTCGACACGCTCGGCGTCGGGCGCCTGATGCGCATCGCGATCGAGGAGGGCCGCACCACGAAGAAGGGCCTCAAGATCGGCATCTGCGGCGAGCACGGCGGCGATCCGCGCTCGATCGAGTTCTGCCACCTGGCGGCGGCGCAGGCGGCGCTGAAGAGCGAGAAGAAGTAGCCGCGCGGGACCACGAGCGCATGCGCGCCCCGGTCGCTCGACCGGGGCGCGCCCGTTTCAGCCGTCGATCTTGTCGTTCTGCAGGCCGTCGAGCATGCGCAGCACCAGGCGCGCGACGCGGTGGATCTTGTCGTAGTCGATCTTCTCCGGGTCGTCCGTGGGCTGGTGGTAGTCCTCGTGCACGTCGGAGAAGAGGAAGCACGCGGGGATCCCGGCCTTGACGAAGTTGTAGTGGTCCGAGCGCGTCCAGTACTCGTCGGCGCTGCCGAGCACGGGGTCGGCCTCCTTCTCCCCGTGGAAGCCCTCGAGCGCGGCGTAGTGCTCCGCGACCTTGGTCAGGAAGCTGTAGCTCTTGTGCTTCTCGGTGGGCGTGATCAGCAGCTTCTCCGGCGCGTTGCGACCGACCATGTCGATGTTGATGTCGGCGACGGCCTTGCAGCCCTCGGGCAGGTACGGGTGCTTGTTCCAGGCCTCCGAGCCCCACAGGCCCTTCTCCTCGCCGCAGACCCACATCAGCATCACGCTGCGGCGCAGCGGTCCGTACTGCTTGAGCGCCTCGGCCAGCGCGAGCAGGCAGCAGGTGCCCGAGCCGTTGTCGTCGGCGCCGTTGTAGATCTTCCCGCGCATCACGCCGACGTGGTCGTAGTGTGCGGTGACGAGCAGCACCTCGTTCTTGAGCACGGGATCGCTGCCGGGCCAGAAGCCGCAGACGTTCTCGACCTCGACCAGTCCGCCCTTGCCGAGCAGGCTGCGGGTCTCCTTGAGCTCGAGCGAGAGGGCCTGCCCGACCTGCAGCGCCTTCGGCTCGACGCCGAGGGCCGGGAGCAGGGCCGCGGCGCCCGAGGGCAGGAGGTAGATCGAGGCGACGCTGCGCGGACGATCGTCGCGCGGCTCCTTGGAGTCCGCCGGATCGACGGCCTGCTGCACGCGTCCTTCCTTCTGGCGGCCGAACTCGGCCTCGAAGCGCTCGGCGTAGGTCTTGCCCGCGTAGTCCTCGGCCGGGAAGAGCACGAGGCCCAGCGCCTTGCGCTTGCCCAGGTCGCGGCGCACGGCGCCGAGGTCCTGGTCGCGATCGACCACGAGCACCCACTTGCCCTCGACCTCGAGCTTCTCGACGTCCTCGCGCTTGCCCTCGCCCGCGAAGACGAGTCCGCCGCCGGCCTCGCGCTCGGCGCCGACGCCGAAGCCCGAGAGGTAGTAGTCGCGCCCGAGGAGCAGCGTCTTGCCCGCGAACTCGAGGCGCGAGCCCGCCGGATCGAGCGACTTCTTCTCGACCTGTAGCGTGCTGTCCTTCGCACCGGGCTGCCAGCCCAGGCGCTGCAGGCGCGCGCGCAGGAAGCGCGCCGCGATCTTGAGGCCCGGGCTGGGCGTGTCGCGGCCCTCGAGTTCGTCGGAGGCGATGAAGAAGAGGTCCGAGCGGATCTCGTCGGCGCTGACGCTGGAGAGCGTGGCCTCGAGCGCCGCGCCGGCCGCCGGGTTCGGCCTTGCCAGGTCTTGCGGCGGCGCAGCGAGAACGACGGCGCCGGGGGCGGCGTTCGCGCCTCGGTCGTCCGGCGGCCTCGCGCTCGAGGAGCCTGCGATGGGGGCCGCGCCGAGGCGCGCGGCGGTGCTGCTGCGCATGAGATGAGGAACAGGAACGGTGCGAGGAAACGTGCAGGGGTCGTCACGGGTGGGGCCTCCGGGTTCGGGGCCACATCCTATTCCCCCGCCCCCCCGCCGCGTCACGCTCCGCGTTCGGTCTGTGTCAGGCCTCGCGCGCGGGCGGGGCGCCGGGAGGCAGGCTGCGCGAGCGCAGGTAGCGCAGCGTCGAGGCCTGCAGCGACTCGAGCAGCGGCGCCAGCTCCGACTCGCGCTCGCTGCGCTCGAGGTCGTCGCGGTTGGCCTGGCACCACTCGCAGCGCATCTCGTCCAGGTGGAAGCGCACGAAGCCCGCCGGCCCCTCGGGCAGCGTGCCGGCCACCAGGCGCGCCAGCCAGTGGCGCGAGGGGCAGGAGACGCGCGCCTTCTTCCACAGCGCGCCCACGTCGAAGTGCACGTCGCTCTCGCCCGAGTCGAGCGCCTCCGAGAGCATGTGCACCAGCACCCCCTGCGCGTCGCGCTCGGCGGCCAGCTCGCGCAGGCGCTTGAGCGCGCGGAACTTGATCCCCGCCACGGAGGTCTCGTCGCGCAGGCGGAAGCGCTGCCAGGTGTCGCGGTTGCGCCAGCCGCCGGAGAAGAGCGCCTCGATCACCATCAGGCGCGTGAACTCCTGCTCCTCCCAGGTCTCCTGCACCCAGGTGCGCAGCACCTCGGCCAGCAGGCGCGCGCCGCTCGCGGCGAGATCGCGGCGCTGCACGATGCGGCTGGGCGTGTCGCTCTCGCGCGCGCGCGACTCGATCGGCGGCGGCGCGTCCTCGTCGACGGCCGAGAGCGTCGTCGCGCGCGTGCGCCGCAGCCAGTCGATCGTGCGGTTCTTGCAGATGCCGAAGAGGTACTGCTCGAAGGTGTACTGCGGATCGAAGTCGTGGATGCCGCGCAGCGCGCCGAGGAAGGTCTCCTGCAGCACGTCCTCGCGCGCCTCGCGGTCGGGCACGCGTCGCGCGACGTAGGCCATCAGCCGGCCGAAGTAGTGCCGCTCGACCGCCAGCCACTCGTCGTCGACGCTGGCCTGCAGGCGCGCGATGTCCGGGCTCCACTCGCTCATGGCGTGCTCTTGACGATCATCGAGATGGCCAGCGTGACGATCAGCCCGAGCACGCCCAGCACGAGCAGGATGCCCACGAAACGCAGCAGGAACAGCGCCACGCGCGCGAGGAACGGGCGACGCTCGCTGGACTCCAGCGCACGCGTGCGCGCGCGGAAGCCCAGTGCGATCGTGCGTCCGAGTCCGCGCACCAGCGTCACCAGCACCTCCAGCGAGAGCTGCAGCGTGCCGAGCAGGGCCGCGACCGGACCGCCGTGCGTCGAGGGCGGGACCGGGATCGTGCCGGAGGCCTCGCGCGCCGCGGCCGGCAGCGGCGGCGGACGATCGGCGAGCGTGTGCACGACCAGCGTGTCGCTCCCGACCGCGCGCGGGGTGCCGCCGCGCAGTCCGTCCCACATGCCGCGCGCGACGTCGACGGCGCCGCGCGTCAGCTCGGCCGCGGCGCTGCGCGCTTCCCCGGGCGCGGATGCGGAACCCGAGCCCGCGGACAGGCGCGCCGGCGTCGGCGCCGGCGGCGGCGTCAGCGGCGGCGGCGTCGCCAGCGGCGCGGGCCCCGCGGGAGGAGCGGCGGGGAGCTCGCCGCCGAGCTCGTGCACGCGCCGTTCGAGCTCGGCCAGGAGCTCGGCCACGCTCGGGAAGCGCAGCGCCGGATCGACGTGCAGGCAGCGCACGACGATCTCGCGCAGGCCGGAGGGGAACTCGGGCGGGAACGGCGGCGGCGCGTCGCCGTCGCGCTCGGGCAGCGCGCCGGGGATGTCGCTCTCGAAGGGCAGTCGGCCAGTCAGCGCCTCGTAGAGGATCACGCCCAGCGAGTAGATGTCGGCGCGCTCGTCGGCGCGGTTGCGGATCATCTCGGGCGCCATGTACTGCGGCGTGCCGCGGCCGAACGAGAGCGTCTGGCGCCCGTCGGCCATCATCTTCGAGAGGCCGTAGTCGCCGACGCGCGCGACGTCGCCCTTGAGGAAGATGTTGCTCGGCTTGAGGTCGAAGTGCACCAGGCGCCGCTCGTGCAGCGCCTGCACGCCGCGGCAGGCCTGCGCGAAGCAGCCCAGCGCCTGCGCTCCGCTCAGCCGCCGCGCGCGCAGCGCCTTGGCGAGCGTCTCCTCGCCCGCGTAGCCCATCACGAGGTAGGGCACTCCCTCGACCGTGCCGAGGTCCTCGATCGTGACGAGGTTGGGATGGTCGATCGCGGCGAAGTGGCGCACCTGCTCGAGCTCGCGCTCGACCGCCGTGCGCGCGGCGTCGTCGTCGACCTTGAGGAACTTGATCGCGTAGGCCTTGCCGATCGAGTGCTTGCGCGCCTTGTAGACCTCGCCGAAGGCGCCGCCGCCCAGACGGTTCTGGATCTCGTAGCCGGGGATGAAGTCCGGCGTGCGGAAGCGGGAGTAGAAGGCTTCCCAGTCCATGTGGGGCGGGCTCCATCCTACGTCCCGCGCGCGGGGAACGCTCCTCGACCGTGGTACTCGGACGGACGCAGCGCCAGCGTGAAGGGCGCGCCGCCGCGCGCGCGCGCGCCGGCCTCGACGTACAGGCTGCTCGCGGGCGGCAGCGGCAGCGCGAGCGCGCAGGCCGGTCCCGCAGGCACGCTGGTCGGGCCGCAGCGCAAGCCGCCCTCGCAGCGGATCAGGAGCTGGTCGCCGTCGAGCTCGAGCCCGACCTCGCGTTCCAGATCGGGCACCGGGATCGGCCGGCCGCGCCGCGAGCCGATGCGCACGCGCCCGGAGACGCCGGGCGAGAGGAGCAGGATGCGCCGCGCGCCCTCGCACTCGGCCTGGCCCTCGAGCTCGAGCAGCGCCGAGCTGCTGGCCGCGTCGAGCTGTCGGAACGAGAGGCTCAGGTTGCGGCCGAAGAGCAGGCGATCGCCATGGTGCAGGACCTCCGCCGACGCGATCTCGCGGCCGCCGACCCGCACGTGCGCAGCTCCCAGCGGCTCGATGCGCCACTCGACGCCGCCGTGGAAGCTCTCGCGGCGCGAGAGCCGCGCGTGCTCGCTCTCGAGGTCGGCCAGGAAGCGCAGTTCGGCGCGCAGCGAGCGCAGGTGCCCGAGCACGAGCTCGTCCCCGGCCGCGACCAGGAACTCCCCGCCGTCGTCGACGGCCAGATGGAAGAGCGCGGGGAGGGGCATGCGGGGCGCTCCCTGCGCAGGGCGCGGAGCCTGATTTCCCCCGGTGCGGGGCTCAGCTCGCGGCGACCACGCCGCCGCCGACCTCGCGCGCCGAGAAGAAGGCCTTGCGCGACTTGGCGAACAAGTCCTCGCGGCGCTTGACGTCCGCCGCGGGCGCGGTGGCGATGCCGACCGAGATCACCAGCGGGTCGCCGACGAGGTCGCGCAGGCCGCGCTTCTGCGCCAGGTCGCCCACGCGGCGCGCCATGACCGAGGCGCCGTCGGGGCCGGTGTTGGGCAGGAGGAACAGGAACGAGCTCTCGTCGAAGCGGCCGAGGATGTCGGTGTCGCGCGAGGCCTCGAGGAAGATGCCCGCGAGCTCGCGCAGCACGCTCTCCTCGACCTGGCCTTCGAAGCCCAGCATCACGCACGAGAGCGGGTCGCCGAAGCGCCGCGCGCGCTTGAACTCCTCGTCGAGCTTGTACTGCAGGAACGCGAAGTTGAAGAGCCCCGTGTCGGGGTCGACCAGCGACGAGACCAGGTTCTCGCCCGGCTTGCCGGCGAGCTCGCCCAGCAGCTTCTCGGGGAAGAGCGTCGTCTCCTCGCCGTGCCCGCGCTGCTCGCGCGGCAGCGCCGCGCGCGGACCCCCGCTCTGCGCCAGCGCCTCGCGCAGTCGCGAGGGCACGATCGGCCGGTTGATCACGCCCGTCGCTCCGCAGAAGCGTGCGATCGGCTCGGCCAGGCGGTTGTCGTGCTCGACCGCGACGTAGGTGCGGCAACGCGTGTTGCCGGTCAGGCGCCGGCAGTTCTCGTAGACGTTGCCGCTGCGCAGCCAGCCGTCGAGCAGCACGACGTCGCCCGGAGCCGGCGGGCTCTTGAGGAGCTCGTCGACGTTCGGCGCATGGGCCACCTCCCAGCCTTCGATCGCGCTCGCGGCAGCGCGCGCGTTGGCCAGCAGCGATTCGTCGGTCGTGACGACGCGGATCGTACGCAGTCCGTCGCCCATGGGGCTTCTCCTCGGGGGTCAGGGGCCTCGTGGAACCCCTTGAGCTTGCCGCGCGCAGCGCGCGGCTGCAACTGGGCGCTAGCTCGAGAGCTCCTCGATCCAGGCGCCGGGGATGTCGTAGTTGGCGTAGACGTTCTGCACGTCGTCGAGGTCCTCGAGCCCGGAGACCAGGCGCAGCACCTTGGCCGCGATCTCCTTGTCGGTCACCTGCACGGTGCTGAGCGGCATGTAGCCCGTCTCGGCCGAGTGCAGCGTGATCTCCTTCTCCTCGAGCTGCTTCTTGACGCGCAGGAACTCGGTCGCGCCGGCCAGGATCGTCACCAGCTTGTCCTCGAAGAGCACGTCGTCCGCGCCGCAGTCCAGCGCGCGCTCGAGCCAGCCGTCCTCGCTGATCTCGCCGCGGTCGCAGACGAAGATCGAGCGCAGCTGGAACAGGAAGCCCACCGAACCCGGCGTGCCGAGGTTGCCGCCGCACTTGTCGAAGAGGTGCTTGAGATCGGGCGAGGTGCGGTGCCGGTTGTCGGTCAGGCAGGCGACCATCAGCGCGATCCCGCCGGGCGCGTAGCCCTCGTAGACGACCTCCTCCATCTGCCCGCCGGCCTCGCCCATTGCGCGCTTGATCACGCGCTCGATGTTGTCCTTGGGCATGTTCGCCGCGCGAGCCTTCTCGACGGCGTACTTGAGCTTGAGGTTCGACTCGACGTCCGGGCCGCCCTGGCGCACGGCGGACATGACCGCACGCGAGAGCTTGTTGAAGTGCTTCGAACGCTTCTTGTCGACCGCGCCCTTGCGCGCGGCGATGTTGGCGGAGTGGGAATGGCCGGCCATGTCGCGATGCTGCGTCGGTTCGTGGAGGCAGCCCCAGAGGTACGTGACCCGCGGGGCTGCCCGAGTGCTCGGTCGGAACGCGAGAGCGACTAGCGCTTGGAGAACTGGAACCCGCGGCGTGCACCGCGGCGGCCGTACTTCTTGCGTTCCTTCTTGCGGCTGTCGCGCGTGAGCAGGCCGTTCTCGCGCAGCACCGCTTCCCAGGTCGGGTTGATCGACTTCAGCGCGCGCGCGAGGCCCATCACCACCGCGTCGGCGCCGCAGACCGGGCCGCCGCCGTCGAGCTGGCAGCGCACGTCGTAGGTGCCCTCGGTGCCGGTGACCTTGAGCGGCTCCAGGATGCGGTTGCGCGACTGGATCGAGGGGAAGAACTCGACCGCGGGACGGTCGTTGATCAGGAACCCGCCGGCGCCGGCCGCGACGCGCACGCGCGCGACGGCGGTCTTGCGGCGGCCCAGGCCCCAGGTGAACTGCGTCTGGCTCATGAGCGCTTGACCTCGGTCTTCACGGGCTGCTGTGCGGAGTGCGGATGGTCCGCACCGCGGTAGATCTTCAGGCGGCGCAGCATCTCGCGCCCGAGGATGGTCTTGGGGAGCATGCGGCGCACCGCCAGACGGATGATCTCGTCGGGGCGGCGCTCCTGCAGGTTCTCGTAGGCGACCTCCTTGCGACCGCCCGGGTAGCCCGAGTAGTGCGCGTAGGTCTTGTTCTCCGACTTGGTGCCGGTGATGGCCACCTTCTCGGCGTTGACCACGACCACGAAGGCGCCCGTCTTGGCGTTGGGCGTGTAGGTGGGCAGGTCCTTGCCCATCAGCTTCATGGCGATGTCCGAAGCCAGGCGGCCGAGGACCTGGTCCGTGGCGTCGTAGACGAGCCAGCGCTCGGTGACGCCGGCAGTGGTGAAGTGTGTGGTGGACATGTTCGGGGCAGGCCTCGTCGATCCGCGGCCGCGGCGGAATGGCTCCGGGACCGGACGGGCACGGGGTGACCGCCGGGTTTCGGAATCCGGGGCGGAAAAGGTACTGGGAGCGCGCGCGCCCATCAAGGCCCAAGCTGACGGATCCAGGTTCCCCCGGCCCGCGAGGCGTGCGCCAGGCAGACGCGCGGCCCCTGCGGGAGACCGCTCGCGAGCCAGCCCGGCGGCGGCGGCCCCTCGCGCGCGGCCGGCAGCGCCTCGCCGCGCGCCCAGGCCCCGCGGTAGCTCCAGACCCCGTCGGCGCGCCACCAGACCTGATCGAGCGCGCCCAGCTCCTGGCGCTCCTCGCCCAGCGCACCGGGCTCGTCGGCCGGCGCGAGCCAGACCCAGAGCGCGGCCGCGCGCGAGCGGATCTCCAGCGGCCCCTCCTCCGCGAGCGTCGTCGCGAGCTCGACGGGCGCGTCCTCCGGCGCGCTGCGCAGCACGAAACCCGGCCGGCCGGCCTCGAGTTGGAGTCGCTCCCACCCCGCGCGCACCTCGACCCACGACACGCCGCCGTCTTCGCCCTCGAGCACGCGCAGCTCGCCCGCAGACTCGGGTCGCCCCGCGCCGGCGATCCACCAGGCGAGCGCGGCGCCCACGAGGCTCGGCAGCGCGGCGGCCCAGCGGCGCTTGCGGGCGAGCGCGGCGCTCGCGAGCGCGAGGCCGGCGAGCACGCAGGCCAGCGCGAACGGCGGTGCGCGGTGCTGCGGTTCGGCCGGCGGCCGCGGGCGCGCGCGCAGTCCCGCGGGCAGCGCCGACCAGCTCTCGTCCGCGCGCGCGCTCCAGCCGAGGAAGCGCGCTCGGCCCGCGCGCTCGGGATCGCCCTCCCAGCGCCAGCGCGGTTCGCCGCGCAAGGGCCCCTCGCCCACGACGACCGGCAGCACGCGCTCGATGCGTTCCCCGGCGAGCAGCGCGCCGGCGAGGTGCGTCGGCGAGTCCTCGAGCAGCGCCAGCGAGGGCGTGCTCATCGGGCCCGAGAGCTCGACGCGCGCGAAGGCGACGCGCGACTGGGCCGACGCACCCGACGCGAGCAGCGCGACGAGCACGAAGGCCAGCGCGGGCGTCGAGCGTCGCTGGCTCACGTGCGCTCCTCGCTCGGCGCGCGCGCGCTCGCGGCGATCACGAACAGGAGCGCAGCGAGTGCGAGCGGCAGCCAGGGCACCGCCAGGCCCGCCGCCGGGCCCGGCGCGCGAATTTGCGTGCGCCACCACTCCAGCGGCGAGAGCCGCGCGACCAGCGCGAGCACCCCGTTCGCACGCCCGTACAGCGGCGCGCCGACGCTCTCGAGCACGTTCGCGAGCGCCGGTGCGCCGAGCACGAGCGCGAACCAGGCCGTCGCGTACGCGGCGCGACCGCGCGCGGAACGCGCCGAACGAGCGGCAGCGAGCGCGAACGCGCCCGCGAGCAGCGCGCTGCCGAGGACAGCGCCGAGCGCGCCCGCCCAGGCCTGCTCGCGCGCGCGGTCGAGCGCGAGCGCGAGCACCGCGAGCGGCAGCGCCAGCCAGGGCGCGAGCGCGAGATCGAACCCGGCCCGCTCGCGGGTGCGCGGCAGCGTGGCCCACACGAGCCACGGCAGCAGGGCCAGCGCGCCGAGCGAGAGCTCGCGGTCCCAGCTCGACTGCAGCTCCAGGAACAGCGGCGTGGCCGAGGCGAGCCAGACGAGGACGAGGCCCAGGCCCTCGCGCCGCATGGCTCAGTGCACCGGCGCCGGCTTGGGCTTGGTGCTCTCCTCGCGCAGCCGCAGCGCCGGCGTGTCCCAGCGCACGTCGAGCACGGACCAGTCGGCGGGCGGCTTCTGCTCCTCGCCGCGCAGGAGCGCCGCGGCCTTGGAGAGCGAGCGCCACTTGAGCTCGGCCGGCAGCTCGCCGGGCTGGCCCGACCAGGGCGCGCGTCCGAAGAGCACCAGGCGCGGGCCCTCGAGCTCGAGCAGCGTGCCCGGCTCCTCGACGCTGGTCGCGCGCGCCTTCGTCGCGTCGATCAGGATCGGACCGAGCGTCTGCGCATCCGCCTGCGGCAGGTTGCGGCGCATCGAGATCGCGACCGAGAGCGCGTCGAGGTGGCGCGGCTCGTGCAGGCGCGTGCCGGGCACGAGGCGATCGAACACGCCGTCGTTGGGTCCGATCACGGGCAGTTGGCGACCATTGGCCACCGGCGGCTCGGGCCAGATGCCGGGCAGCAGGATCGCGTCCTCCGAGACGCACAGGTAGCCCTCGCCGGCCTTGACGCAGGCGACGGGCTCGCGCAAGCGGATCGGAACGCGCACGCCATCGGGCCAGACCACGCGGGCTTCCCCGGTCTCGGCGACGAAGGGCAGCTTCGCCACCTCGCGCGCGAGCGCGAGGAGCGCCGCGGTGTCGTGCACCTCGGGCGCAGGGAAGCGCGCCAGCACGGCTGCCAGATCGCTCTCCCAGCGCGCGTCGCAGAACGAGCCGCGCGGCGGCACCAGCCGCGTGCGGCGCATGTCGACGGTGGTGAACTCCGCGGCCTCGACCTCGTGGCCCAGGCGCTCGAGCGCCCAGATCGATCCGCCGAGGACGAACAAGAGCACGATCCACAGGCGCACGCGCCCGCGCCGGCGCTCGCGCCGCTCGACCGATCTCCCGCAGAAGCCCACGCTCGGATCCCCGCGCGAGGCCTAGTTGCGCGCGCCGACCAGCGGCGTCTCGACGGCGGCGACCGGGGTGGTCGAGACCGGAGCCTGCGCCATGCGGCGCGAGAGCTCCTCGATGAAGAGGTCGACGGTGGTCTGGATCTCGACCACTTCCTCGCGCGAGAGCGTGATCGCCTTGCTGCTCGCCTGCGCGTGCAGTTCGTGGCCCAGCAGGCGCGAGAGGACCTTCAGGCTGGCGAGCTGGCGGATGGCGGGGTGCTGCGTGCGGCTGCTGGGTTGAACTTCCATGGCGTGGACTTCGATCGCGACGGTTGTGTGCTTCCTTCGACGGGGATCGCTTGTTTAGATACCGGTTGTCCGGCGCGGGCTCAAGCAGCGAGCGATCTTCCGTGGGCGTGTTCCCGCGACCGAGGCACGCCAGATGAACGCTCGTTCCTCCAACACCGGGAAGCCCGGAGATCCGCGGCCCTTCGGTGCCGGGCTGGAGCCGGACGAGTCGGGCTCTTCCGGCACCCGTCCGCGCAGCACGCCGCGCGAGACGGCGCGGCCGGCGACGCCTCCGCCCGCGCGCGAGGCCGCGCGACAGCCCGCCCGCGAGCCGCAGCGCGAGCCGCAGCGTGAAGCACCGCGAGAGACACCGCGCGCCGCGCCGGCGCGACGCGCGCCCAGGCCCGCCCCAACCGTCCCGCGCCCTCCTGACGAGTCCGACGAGGACTCCCCCGGCACGCCCCGGGAGCGGCGCGCGCGCCGCGAGCGCAAGGCCGCCGAGCGCGAGCTCGAGCGCCGCAAGCGCGTCGAGGAGCTGGCGCGGCGCGCGCCGGTGGTCGAGCTCCCGCCCGACGCGCTGCGGCACTGGCGCGGCTACGAGCTCTCGCCGTTCCAGGTGCAGGCCGTCGCCGCCATCCGCGGCGGCCACAACGTGCTGGTCGCGGCCCCCACCGGCGCGGGCAAGACGCTCGTCGCCGAGTACGCGATCCACGACGCGGTCGAGCGCGGCCGGCGCGTGATCTACACCGCGCCGATCAAGGCGCTCTCGAACCAGAAGTACCGCGACTTCCGCGAGGTCCCCGGCATGGACGTCGGTCTGCTGACCGGCGACGTCACGATCCATCCCGGCGCGCAGGTGCGCATCATGACCACGGAGATCCTGCGCAACGCGATCTTCGAGAACCCCGACGAGCTCTCCGACGTCGAGTACGTCGTCTTCGACGAGGTCCACTACATGGACGACGTCGAGCGCGGCTCGGTCTGGGAGGAGAGCCTGATCTTCGCGCCGGCCTCGATCCGCTTCGTGTGCCTCTCGGCCACGATCTCCAACGTCGAGGAGCTCGGCGCCTGGCTGCGCGAGATCCGCGGGCCCGACGTGGTCGTGATCCAGTCCAGCCGCCGGCCCGTGCCGCTGCACCACAAGCTCTACAGCGCGCAGAGCGGCGTGTTCGAGCTGCGCGAGGTCGAGCGCGTGCGCAAGCGCGAGGTCGAGCGCGCCGGACGCATGGGCCCGGCGGCGCGCAAGAGCCGGGTGCGCCGTGGCCCGCGCAACGGCCGCGGCGGCTTCGGCAACGAGATGACCGAGGTGCCCGATCCCGCACCGCTCTTCGACGAGCTGCAGTCGCGCGGACTGCTTCCGGCGCTGGTCTTCGCCTTCAGCCGCAAGGACTGCGAGCGCCTCGCGCGCTGGAACGAGCGCCGCGAGCTGCTCGACCAGCACGAGGTCGCGCGCATGCGCGAGCTGCAGGAGGAGCTGCTGCGCCTCTTCCAGCTCGAGCCGGGCTTCCTGCACTCCGAGATCCTCTCGATGGCGCGCCGCGGCCTGGGCTACCACCACGCGGGCATGCTGCCGATCCACAAGGAGCTCGTCGAGCGCATGTTCACCTCGGGGCTGCTCAAGATGATCTTCACCACCGAGACCTTCGCGCTGGGCATCAACATGCCGGCGCGCTCGGTGGTCTTCTACACGCTGCGCAAGTTCGACGGCGTGTCGTTCGACTACATGAGCACGCGCGACTACCTGCAGATGGCCGGTCGCGCCGGACGCCAGGGCATCGACGACGAGGGCCTGGTCTTCTCGCTGCTCTCGCCGCGCGACCTGGTCGAGGCGCCGCTCAAGCGCCTCTTCGAGGGCCGCGCCGAGCCGGTCGAGAGCCGCTTCAAGCTCTCCTTCTCCTCGCTGCTGCACCTGGTCGGCCGCCTGGGCCGCGCGCGCGTGCCCGAGGCCTGGGAGAAGTCCTTCAACCAGTTCCAGCACCGCGTCGCCGGCCGCAAGCAGGAGGAGCAGAACCGCCGCGAGCAGCGCCGCACGCTCGAGGCGCACCTGGCCTTCCTCGACCAGCTGGGCTACCTCGACGGCGACCGCCTGACGCCGCGCGGCGCGATCGCGCGCCTGATCAACGGCTACGAGCTGCAGACGACCGAGCTCGTCTTCCGCGGCACGCTCGAGAACCTCTCGGTCGAGGAGCTGGGCGTGGTCTTCGTCGGCCTGGTCTTCGAGGACCGCCGCAAGAACGCCGACACGTGGGTCTCCGCGCGCCTGTTCGGCAACGTGCGCACGGCGGTCACGCGCGAGATCAACGCGCTGCGCATGCAGGGTGGCGACTGGGGCCTGATGGACGCGATCAAGGCGCCCGACTGGGGCCTGACCGCGCCGCTGGTCGCCTGGCTCGAGGGCAAGAGCTTCGAGGAGCTCGAGGAGCTGACCGAGGCGACGCCCGGCGACGTGGTGCGCACGTTCCGCCTCGCCCAGCAGCTCGCGCGCCAGGTGCGCCGCGCGATCGATCCCAAGTGGGACCTGCACGAGAAGCTCGGCGAGCTGATGCAGGCGATCAACCGCGACGAGGTCGACGCGCGCAGGCAGCTCGAGCTCGGCTGACGCGCCCTCGCAGCTCGAGCCCGGCTCGCGCGCCCTACTTCCCCGACGCGATCTCCTGCAGCAGGCGCTGGCCGTACTCCGAGCCCATCTTCGCGGCCTCGGCGGTGATCGCGGGCATCGCGTCGGCGAGCTTCTTCCCCGCCGTGCCCTGGTAGAACGCGAGCAGCGCGTCGACGTCGGACTCGTCCAGGTGCGCCGCGTAGATCGCGGCCATGCTCTCGACCTGCTGGTCGAAATCGAAGCGCGCCTTGAACTTCTGCGCGAAGTCGGGCGGCACGCCCATCGCGGCGAAGTTCTCGAGCGCCATCTCGACGCCCTTCTCGGCGATCTTGCGCTGGTTCATCGCGCCCATCAGCTCGCGCACCTTGCGCAGCTTGCGCTGCGCCGGATCCTCTTCCTTGGCGGCGGGCTTGTCCTGCGCGGGCGCGCTCGCGGCCGAGGCGAGCCAGACGGTCGGAACGGCGAGCAGGCACGAGGCGAGCAACAGGCGCGCAAGGGACATCGAGACCTCCAGGGTGCGGGAACGGGTGCGGCCAAGCTAGGTGCGGGACGTCGAGGAGACAAGCAGCGCGCGCGAGCGATCTCGAGGGCTCGCGCCGAGCGCGGCGAGCGCCGGTGCGCGCGCGAGCACCCTCCGCTGGCGGACCGTGGATCCCGGCAGCGGACCGCGCCGTGCGGAAGCGATCGTCCGGTGTCGACGCCAGACGCAGCTCTTGCGCGCGGCAAGGAACCTGCGCCGCCCCCGCTCCCTCCAAGAAGGCCGTAGGATTCAGAGCGTGAAGCGCGTGCTCCCGATCTCCAAAGCCTCGCCCCTCCTCGCCCTCGCGCGAACCGCGGCGCTGACGCTGCTCGCCGCTCCGCTCGCGGCGCAGAGCACCACGCGCATCAGCGTCGACGACCTGGGCGCCGAGGCCGACGGGCCGAGCTCCGCGCCGGCGCTCTCCTTCGACGGACGCTGGGCGGCCTTCGAGAGCCAGGCCACCAACCTCGTCCCCGGCGACACCAACGGACAGCGCGACATCTTCGTCGTCGAGCTCGACAGCGGGCTCGTGCAGCGCGTCAGCGTCTCGACCGCGGGAGCGCAGGCGAACCAGCTCTGCACGCATCCCTCGCTCTCGCACGACGGGCGCCTGATCGTCTTCCACACGGGCGCGAGCAACCTCGTCGCCGGCGACACCAACGGCCTGAGCGACGTGTTCGTGCACGACCGCCTCGTCGGCACGACGGATCTGGTCAGCCTCACGCCCGCGGGAACGCCGGGCAACGGCAGCTCGAGCTTCGGCTCGATCTCGGCCGACGGGCGCTGCGTGGTCTTCTCCAGCCTCGCCAGCGATCTCGTGCCGGGCGACACCAACGGCACGACCGACGTGTTCGTGCGCGACCTGCTCTCGGGGACGACCGAGCGCGTCAGCGTCGCCACCGGCGGCGCGGAGGCGGACGGCTACTCGACGTTCGCGGCGATCTCCGCCGACGGGCGCTTCGTCGCGTTCCAGAGCGTCGCCACCAACCTCGTGCCCGGCGACGGCAACGCCCAGAGCGACGTGTTCGTGCGCGACCGGCTGAGCGGCACGACCGAGCGAGTCAGCGTGTCGACGTCCGGCGGCGAGGGCGACGGCGGCTCGACGCAGGCCTCGCTCTCGGCCGACGGGCGCTACGTCGCGTTCCAGAGCGCCGCGACGAACCTCGTCGCCGGCGACGGCAACGGACAGGACGACGTCTTCGTGCACGACCGCCAGACGGGCGCGACCACGCGCGTCAGCGTGTCGTACTTCGGCACCGAGGCCACGGCCCCCAGCGTCGCGCCCTCGATCTCGGGCGACGGGCACTGCGTGGCCTTCGTCTGCCTGAGCGACATCCTCGTCGCCGGGGATTCCAACGGCGTGCGCGACGTGGTGCTGCGCGACCTCGCGAGCGGCTGGCTCGAGCTGCTCAGCGTCGATTCCGCCGGCCTGGTGGCCGACGACATGAGCATCGGGGCGGTGCTGGGCGCGGACGGCACGCGCGCGGTCTTCCAGAGCTTCGCGACGAACCTGGTGCCGGGCGACGGCAACATCATGCCCGACATCTTCCTGCGCCGGCGCGGCCCCGCGCACCCGGCCGGATGCGCCGGCGACGGCAGCCTGCCGACGGCCTGCCCTTGCGCGAACGACGGCGTGCTCGGACACGGCTGCGCGAACTCTGCGGTGACGGCCGGAGCCGTGCTCGAGGCGGAGGGCGACACCGGCCTGGACGCGGTCACGCTGGTGGCGCGCGATCTCCTGCCCAACACGCTCGCGATCGTGCTGCAGGGCGATTCGCTCGATCCCAGCGGCATCGTCTTCGGCGACGGCGTGCGCTGCGTCGCCGGCGCGCTGCGGCGGCTGTACGCGCGCCACGCGCTCTTCGGCCTGGTCTCCGTGCCCGGCCCGGAGGACCCCGGCCTGCGCGCGCGCGCGCAGGCGCTGGGCGATCCGCTGCCGCCCGGATCGTTGCGCGGCTACCAGGTCTACTACCGCGATCCGTCCACGGGCTTCTGCAGCGCGCCGGCGGGGAACACCTGGAACATCTCCAACGCCGTCAGCGTGCAGTGGTGAAGTCCGGTCCCGGCCGCGTAGGCTGAGGCCCATGGACCTGCGATCGGCGGACTGGGAGAGGTTGCGCGAGCTGCGCTCGGGATTCCTGCACGCGGCGAGCGAGCGCAGGCTGGACGACTACTGGAAGAGCGAGCGCGACCTCGAGCTCTACGACGCGAGCTTCGGCGAGCGCATCCGCTGGAAGTGGCTGGCCGTGCTGCACGAGCTGCGTGCGCGCGAGTTCCCCGCCCGCCCCGCCGTGGTGCTCGACTGGGGCTGCGGCAGCGGCGTCGCGGCGCGCGCCTGGCTGGACGAGTTCGGCAGCGACGGGCTCGACCGGCTGCACCTGTGGGATCGCTCGCCCGCGGCGCAGTCCTTCGCGCGGCGGCGGCTGCAGCCGCTCGCCCCGCACGCGCAGATCTCGGGCGAGCGCCCGGCGAGCTCGGACCTGCTGCTGGTCTCGCACGTGCTCGACGAGGTCGACGCGCGCGGCTTCGAGGAGCTCCTGGAGGCCTGCCGCAGCGCGCGCACGATCGTCTGGCTCGAGCCCGGCACGCGCGAGAGCGCCCGCGCCCTGGTCGAGCTGCGCGAGCGGCTGCGCGGCGAGCTCCACGTGCTCGCGCCCTGTCCGCACTCGGGGGCCTGCGCCCTCGCGGCGCCCGAGCGCGCCGCCGACTGGTGCCACCACTTCGCGCGCGCGCCGCGCTCGGTGTTCCAGGACGCGTTCTGGGGCCGCTTCGCGCGCGAGCTCGGCATCGACCTGCGCGCGCTGCCCTACTCGTTCCTCGCGCTCGCGCGCGAGCCCGCGGCGCCGCCGCCGGCGGACCTGGCGCGCGTGCTCGGCCGTCCGCGCATGGAGAAGGGCCGCGCGCGACTGGACGTGTGCACCAGCGCCGGCGTCGCGACGCGCGACTTCCTCGCGCGCCACGATCCCGCGCGCTTCGACGAGCTCGGCGAGGAACCCGAGCGGGCGCGTCTGTACCGCCTGCAGGAGCAGGAAGGCCGCCTGCGCGCGCTCGTGCCCTGGCCGTGAAGCTGCTCGTGCTCGCCGGCCTGCCCGGCACGGGCAAGAGCGCGCTGGCGCGCGAGCTGGCCCTGCTCCTCGACTGCCCCGTGCTCGACAAGGACCGCCTGCGCGCCGAGCGCTTCGGCGCGTCCGTCGACTACTCGCGCGAACAGGACGATGCGGTCGTGCGCGAGCTGCTCGCGCAGGCCGCGGCGCTCGCGCGGGCGGACGCGCGGGCCTCTGCCGTGCTCGACGGCCGCTGCTGGACGCGGCGCAGCGCGGTCGAGGAGATCGAGGGCTGGGCGCGCGCGGAGCGCGTCGAGCTCGTCTGGATCGAGTGCCGCTGCCCGCGCGAGCTCGCGCACGAGCGCCTCGCGCGCGATGCCGCGGGCGGCATGCACCCGGCGGCCAACCGCGACGCCGCACTCCACGATCGCCTGTGCCGCGAGGCCGACGCCGTGCCCAGGGCGGCGCTGGTGCTCGACAGCTCGCAGGCGAACCCGCGCGGGCTCGCCGAGCGCGTCGTGCGCGAGCTCGGCCTTGCGGCGACACGCTAGCGGCGCCTGGCGCCGACTACTCCCATCTCCCCAGGGCTCCTGGGCCCCTCGTCGGATCGCCGTGGGCCACAGATCGGGGGATGCTGAGGCGCGGAGACACCGATGAACTCCTTCCAAGCCATGCTCTTCGGTCTGGGCCCCTTTGCACTGTTCGTGGTGGCGCTCCTGGTCTGCGTCACCAGCGCCCTGCACCGCATCTCGAAGGCCCCGGCCGGCCGCTCCGGAGAACGCTCGTGAGCACGCTGCTCTTCGTCGGCGTCTTCGCGCTCGGCCCGGTGCTGATGCTCGTGCCCGTGCTGCTCCTGATGGTGTTCGCGCGCGACCGCGACAGCGCCGAACAGGCTCGAAGCTAGCGCGCGTTTCGCGCCCGACGCCCGACTGCGTATGCTCTCCGGCCCTTCCGGAGAGCGCGATGGATGAGTCCCCTGCGATCGTCGAGCTGAGCCTCGAGAACTTCCGCACCGAGGTGATCGAGCGCTCGCGCACGACGCCGGTGCTGGTCGACTTCTGGGCCACCTGGTGCGGCCCGTGCCGCACGCTGGGACCGACGCTCGAGCGCCTCGCTCGCGAATTCGCCGGCGCGTTCGTGCTGGCCAAGGCCGACATCGACCGCGTGGCCGAGCTCGCCGACGCCTTCGGCGTGCAGAGCGTGCCCACGGTCGCGCTGGTCAAGGACGGGCAGATCGTCGACGGCTTCGTCGGCGCGCAACCCGAGGCCAAGGTGCGCGAGCTCCTGGCCCGCCACCTGAAGCCCCCCGCGGATCCGCTGGCCGAGGCGGCGGCGCTCGAGGCGGCGGGACAGCGGGATCAGGCGCGCGCGCGCCTGCAGGCCGAGCTCGTCCGCCAGCCGGGGGCCGCCCGCGTGCGCGCCCAGCTCGCGCGCCTGGCGGCGCTGGACGGCGACGACGCGG
>JBGASC010000006.1:60289-141908 GCA_044229935.1 Planctomycetota bacterium
ACGCGGCCGCGCGCGCGCTGCTCGCCGCGCTGGATGCCGCGGGTCGCGAACTCGAATCGGCTCGCGCGGCGCAGAACCTGCTCGACCTGCGCGCGCGAAGCGCGGAGCTCGCGCCGCTGGAGGCGGCCGCGGCGAAGGACCCGCGCGATCCGGGGGCGCAGCTCGCGCTGGGGCGCGCGCGCCTCTCGGCCGGCCAGCACGCCGCGGCTCTGGGCGCGCTCTTCCGCGCGGCCGAGCTCGACCTGGGATTCCAGGGCGGCGAGCCGCGCAAGGCGCTGATCGAGGCCTTCGGCGTGCTCGGCGAGGAGAACCCGCTGACGCGCGAGTACCGGCGCAAGCTCTCGCACCTGTTGTGCTCGTGAGCGCTGGCGCCGCGGGCGCTCAGTGCCCGGCTTCGCCCTGTCGCACCAGCGAGGCCGCCAGGCGGTCGCGGCGCAGCACCGTGCCGGTCCCCGGATCGATCTCGCCGAACTCCAGGACGCCGGTCGGACAGGAGGAGACGCAGGCCGAGCAGCGCACGCACTCGGGGTCCTCCATCGGCAGGCCCTTGTTGGCGAAGTTCATCACGTCGATGCCCTGGTGGCAGACCGAGGTGCACACGTTGCACGAGATGCACTTCTTCTTCTCGGCGAGGATGCGGAAACGCGAGAAGCGCGCGTAGACGTGCATCAGCGCCGCGAGCGGGCAGGCGAAGCGGCACCACACGCGCCCGGAGAAGTGCCAGTACAGCCCGACGCCGAGGATTCCGGCCCAGAGGAGGTCGACGAACCAGACGTAGTTGAAGACCGGCGCGTTTTTGAAGACGAAGGCGAACACGCCGCCGAAGATCGAGTTGGGGAAGGCCCAGGCGAGGCTGCGCGCGACGAGCAGCACGAACGCGAGCGCGAGGAAGACCTGCCCGATCAGGTTGAGCCGGTTCCAGCGCGGACCGTGCGGCATCTTCGTGCGCTGCGCGTCGCCCAGCGTCTCCGCCAGCGCGCCGCAGGAGCAGATCCAGCCGCAATAGGCGCCCTTGCCCCACTTGCGCACGATCAGCGGGATCACGACGAAGGTCTGCACCAGGCTGACGGCGAGCCAGCCCCACAGCGGCTGCTCGGTGAAGACGTTCCAGAAGAACAGCGGCCAGGCGAGCACGAAGCCGAAGGCGCGCCAGTACTCGCGGCCGTGGCCGTAGTTCGCCTTGGGGAAGAACGTGTCGGCGAAGCTCCCCAGCGCGCCGCCGTCGAACCAGCCGTTGTTCCCCATCCAGGGCAGGATCACGTACGGCAGCAGGAACAGCGGCACGATCTGCACCGCCGCCAGCGTGAGCGTCTGGCGCCGCACGTAGGGCGTGCGCCGGCGCCGCACGCGCTGCCAGCCGAAGAGCACGACCACGATGCAGTAGGCGAGCGAGTAGTAGAAGCCGGGCTCGCCCAGCGTGATCTTGAGCGTGCCGAGCAGCGTGTGCTTGTCCGCGAAGGCGCCGCCGAGCGACTCCCACCACCCCGGCACGTTGTACGGGAACCAGCCGTTGCGCTGGAACGCGTCGCCGATGCCCAGGTAGGTCCCGGGCTTCTTCCAGTGGTAGACGAACACCGCCGCGAGCAGCACGAGCGCCAGCGTGATCCAGTTGCGCGCCGAGAACTCGCCGCGGATCGGCACGCCCGAGCGGCGGAAGAACTCCAGCGGCGCCTCGCGCCCGATCAGCGCGAAGACCGCGTCGTTCTCCAGGCGCTCCTCGCGGCCCGCGACGTCGAGCAGCACCTCGCGCGGGAGGATCGACGTCACGCGGCTCGCGGGCCGCTGCGCGATGCGCGAACCGAGCGCGGCGAGGCGCTCCTGGTTCTCGGGCTTGGGCCGGGCGAGCTCCGCGCCGCGGAAGGAGAGCGTCACCGCCGCGCCGCCCTCGCACAGCGCGATCGCCGCCTCGAGCGCGCTGTCGCCGCCGCCGACGACCAGCACCTTCTGCCCGGCGAACTCGCGCGGATCGTGCAGGCGGTTGAACACCTTCCCCGTGTCCTCGCCACGGACGCCCAGCTTGCGGAAGTTCCCCGCGCGGCCGATGGCGACGATCACGCGCCGCGCGCGCAGCGCAGGCTGGTCGACCAGCACGACCTCGAGCAGCTCGCCCTCGCGCCGGACGCGCTCGGCGCGCGCGCGGCGCACCTCGATCCCGCGGCAGCGCTCGCGCAGTTCCTCGACCAGCGGCTCCTTGACCGTGGCGTTGAACTCCAGCTCGCCCTGCGGCCGCATCGCGCTCGGGTAGGCGAAGATCGGCTTCTCGCGCGGGAAGTTGACCAGCGTCGAGAAGGGCTCGGAGGCCTCGAGCACCGCGAACGAGAGGCCGAGCTTGCGCGCCTCGAGCGCGGCCGCCATGCCGGCCACCCCGCCACCGACGATGACGAGGTCGAGGACGTCCCCCGTGCCGCGCGAGCGCGCCGCCTGGAAGCTCGCGTCGGCCGCGATCGTCTGCACGGCGCGCGCGCCGCTGTCGGCGCTGAACTTGAGCAGCGGGATGCCGGTCAGGTCCCCCACCACGTACAGGCCCGGCACGCGCGTGCTGCCGTCCTCACTCACCTCGGGCAGGCGTTCGACGCGTCCGGACGGCCAGCGGGTGTGCAACCAGTGCGCGTAGCGGCGAAGGGCGGGGATCATGAGCGGCTCGGGGGGGGCGGTTGGCGCGAGCCTACGGGTCGCGGAGCACCGCGTGACGCGGAAAGCGCCGGCTCCTCCCGGCGCTCCGCGCACGCGAAGCGCGCGGCAGCCATCGACAAGGCCGCGATCCTGGTGCAAGCTGGAGCTTCACCAGCCATGCCACCCGCGGTCAAGATCCCGAGCGTGCTGCACCAGCCATCGCTCGTGCTGAACGAGTCCTGGGTCGCCATCCGCACCGTGCCCGTGCGCCATGCGCTGCACCTGATGGCGACCGGCGCCGCCAAGGCGCTCGATGCCGAGTCCTTCGAGCTCTTCGAGTTCGCGCAGTGGATCGCGCAGGACGTGCGGCCCGAGGAGCCCTTCGTGCGCACCGTGCGGCGCGAGATCCGCGCGCCCGAGACGATCGTGCTGACGCGCTACAAGGGCGTGCCCGTGACGCTCGCGCCCTTCTGCCGGCGCAACCTGTTCCGCCGCGATCGGCACACCTGCCAGTACTGCGGCACGCGACCGGGGGCTCCGGAGCTGTCGATCGACCACGTCGTGCCGCGCTCGCAGGGCGGACGGACGAGCTGGGAGAACTGCGTGCTCTCGTGCCGGCGCTGCAACCACAAGAAGCGCAACCGCACGCCGGCGCAGGCCGGGATGAAGCTGCTCACGCAGCCGGCGCAGCCGCGCTGGACGCCGCTCTTCGAGCTCTCGAGCGAGTCGATCCGCCAGAGCTGGTCGCGCTTCGTGCGGCTGGAAGCCTCCTGAGCCGGGCGCGGCGCGCTTGTCCGCGAGGCCGCCAGCCGCGAGAATGCCGGGCATGTCCGTCCTCAGCCTGCGCGTCAACGGAGACACGCACGAGATCGCCGCGCCCGACCACTGGACGCTGCTCGAGGTGCTTCGTTATCGCCTGGGCCTGACGGGCTCCAAGCAGGGCTGCGACAAGGGCGACTGCGGCGCGTGCACGGTGCTCCTCGACGGGAAGCCCGTGCTGGCTTGTCTGACGCTCGCCGCCAGCGCGCAGGGCCACGAGATCACGACGATCGAGGGCCTGCTGCCGGCGCACGTCGCGGCCGGCGGGCAGGGCCCCGACCCGCTGCAGTCGGCCTTCGACCGCTGCGGCGCTCTGCAGTGCGGCTTCTGCCAGCCGGGGATGATCCTCTCGGCACGCGCGCTGCTCGAACGCAACGCCTGCCCGACGCGCGGCGAGATCCGCGAGGCGCTCTCGGGCAACTTGTGCCGCTGCACGGGCTACACGCAGATCCTCGAGGCGGTCGAGCTGGCCGTCGCCGATTCGCTCGGCGTCGCGCCGGCCCCGCGCGCCTGGGAGGCGCAGCATCTCGCCCCCGCGGAGGCGCGCGAGCGCGCCGAGGCGAGCGCGGCACGGCTGGAGCGCGAGCGCGCGGCGCGGGAGCGGCGCTGATGGCCGCACGCGACCTGCACGGCGTCGGCGCGCCCTGGGGCGAACGCGAGCCCGGCGCGCGGGAGAACGCCGCGTTCCACGTGATCGGCAAGCCCAACCCCAGGATCGACGGGCTGGCCAAGGCCACCGGCAGCGCGCTCTACACCGATGATCTCGTGCTGCCGGGCATGCTGCACGCGAAGCTGCTGCGCAGCCCGCACGCCCACGCGCGCATCGTGCGCATCGACGACTCGGCCGCGCGCGCGCTGCCCGGCGTGCACGCGGTGATCACCGGCCGCGACCTGCCGGTGAAGTACGGCGTGATCCCCTGGACGCAGGACGAGACCGCGCTGGCGGTCGACAAGGTGCGCTTCATCGGCGACCCCGTGGCGGCGGTCGCGGCGATCGACGAGGACACGGCCAACGCCGCGATCAAGCGGATCCGCGTCGAGTACGAGCTCCTGCACGCCTTCCTCGATCCGCGCGAGAGCCTGGTGCGCCACGAGCCGCGCATCCACGAGGACAAGAAGGACGGCAACATCTCCAAGAGCGTGCAGCTCAGCTTCGGCGATGTCGACGCCGAGCTCGCGGGCGCCGAACTCGTGGTCGAGGGCGACTACCTCTTCCACGGAACCACGCACGCCGCGATCGAGCCGCACTGCGCGCTGGCGCAGGTCGCCGCGGACGGCCTGCTGACGCTGTGGTCCTCGACGCAGATCACGCACTACGTGCATCGCGCGCTGGCCAAGGTGCTCGGGCTGCCCGCAGCGCGCATCCGCGTCGTGCAGCCGGCGCTGGGCGGCGCCTTCGGCGGCAAGTCGGATCCGTTCAGCCTCGAGTTCTGCGTCGCGAAGCTGGCGCAACTCACCGGCCGCCCGGTCAAGATGCTCTGGACGCGCGAGGAGGTCTTCTACGCGCACCGCGGCCGCCACCCGATGCAGATGCACTACCGCACCGGCGTGACGCGCGAGGGCCGCATCCGCGCCGTCGACGCGAAGATCCTGATCGACGGCGGGGCCTACAGCTCCTTCGGCCTGGTCACCACCTACTACTCGGGACAGCTGCTCACCGGACCCTACGATTTCCCGAGCTACCGCTTCGACTCGACGCGCGTCTTCACCAACAAGCCGCCCTGCGGGCCCAAGCGCGGACACGGCTCGGTCCAGCCGCGCTTCGCCTTCGAGGTGCAGCTGGACGAGATCGCGGAGAAGCTCGCGCTCGATCCGATCGAGCTGCGGCGGCGCAACTTCCAGGGCTCGCACACGCGCACGGTCAACGGCCAGCGCGTGACGTCGAACGGGTTCCTCGAGTGCCTCGTCGAGGTCGAGCGCGCCAGCGCCTGGAAGACGCGCCGCGGGAAGCTCGGCTTCGGGCGCGGGCTGGGTGTCGCGGGTTCGATGTACATCTCGGGCACGAACTACCCGGTCTACCCCAACGCGATGCCGCAGGCCGGCGTGCAGATCGCGCTGGAGCGCTCGGGCCGCTGCACCGTCTTCACCGGCGGGAACGACATCGGCCAGGGCTCGAACTCGATGGTCGCGAGCGTCGTCGCCGAGGAGCTGGGCCTCGCGCTGGAGCAGGTGCGCGTGGTCGCGGCCGACACCGACCTGTGCCCGGTCGACCTCGGAGCCTACTCCAGCCGCGTCACGTTCATGGTCGGCAACGCTGCCATCGACGCGGCACGCAAGCTGCGCGCGCAGCTGGTCGAGGCGCTCGCCGCCGAGTGGAAGGTCGAGCCGGAGCGCGTGCGCCTGGCGGCCGGACGCGCCAGCGATCGCGACGATCCCGCGCGCACGCTGACCAGCGCCGAGGTGATCCAGCTCGCGGAGGCGCGCTTCGACACGCTCGGCGCGACCGGTTCGTACAACACGCCGCAGCTGGGAGGCGACTACCGCGGCGGGACGATCGGCGCCTCGCCGGCCTACTCGTTCACCGCGCACGTCGCCGAGGTCGAGGTCGACGTCGAGACCGGCCGCATCCGCGTCGAGCGGGTCTGGATCGCGCACGACTGCGGTCGCGCGCTCAACCCGATGATCGTCGCCGGCCAGATGGAGGGCTCGGCCTACATGGGCGTGGCCGAAGCGCTGCTCGAGGAGCACACGCTCAACCGCTTCGGACTGCACCGCGGACCGAACCTGCTCGACTACCGCATCCCCACCGCGGTCGACACGCCCGAGCTCCACGCGCTGATCGTCGAGAGCCTCGACCCCGAGGGCCCCTACGGCGCGAAGGAGGCCGGAGAGGGCCCGCTGCACCCGTCGATCCCGGCGATCTCGAACGCGGTCTTCGACGCCGTCGGGATCCGCCTGCGCGAATTGCCCTTCACGCCGGGCAAGGTGCTCGCCGCGCTGCGCGCGAAGCGCGCGCAGGAAGCGGCCTCGGCCGCGGGGGCGCGCCCATGCTGAGGCTGCCGCGCTTCCGGCTCGAGCAGCCGGCCACGCTGGACGAGGCGCTCGAGCTGCTCGCCGATCCCTCGTGCACGAGCTCCGTGATCGCCGGCGGCACGGATCTGGTGCCCAACCTCAAGCACGAACTGCTCGCGCCCGAGCGGCTGGTGTCGCTGGCGCGCATCGAGGGCCTGCGCGGCGTCACGCTCGAACGCGACGGAAGCCTGTCGATCGGCGCGATGACGCGCCTGGACGAGGTCGCGGTGCACGAGCAGGTGCGCGCGCGCGCGCCGGCGCTGGCGCAGGCCTGCTCGCTCGTCGCCGGCCCGCAGCTGCGAGCGATGGGCACGCTGGGCGGAAACGTGCTCCTCGACACGCGCTGCCAGTGGTTCAACCAGACCTGGTTCTGGCGCAGCGCGCTGGGTTTCTGCCTCAAGAAGGACGGCAGCGTCTGCCACGTCGTCGAGGGCGGCTCGAAGTGCGTCGCGGCCGCCTCGAACGACTCCGCGCCGGCGCTGATGACGCTGGGTGCGACGCTCGAGCTGCGCAGCGCCCTCTCGCGGCGCGTCCTGCCGATCGACGAGTTCTGGGTTGCCGACGGCGTGCGCAACCACAAGCTCGAGCGCGGCGAGTTGCTGACCGCGATCCGCATCCCGGCACGCGGCGCTGCCCATCGCGGCGCATACGGCAAGCTGCGCGAGCGCGGCGCGATCGACTTCCCGCTGCTGGGCGTGGCGGTGCGCCTGGATCTGGATTCCGGCGATGCGCTGCTCGATGCCGATGTCGTGCTCGGCGCGCTGCAAGCCCGCCCTGTGCGCCTGCGCAAGGCGGCCGAGACGTTGCGCGGCGTGCGCATCGACGCGCCCGAGTTCGAGGCCGCGGTCGAGCGCGTGGCCGACCAGGCCGCGAAGCAGTGTCATCCGCTGCCCAACGTGCCGGGCGACCACGAGTGGCGCGCGGCGATGGTGCCTGTCTGGGTTCGTCGCACGCTGCTCGCGGCAGCACGCGGGACCGGACCCGTGCAGGCCTGAACCGGCGCGCGGCGGCCCGGAGCCTGGCCACCCGCGAGCGCTCCGCGCGCGTTGCTACTTCGGCGCGTTCTGTGCGTTCGCCGGCGCAGCCGGGGACTTGGGCGGGAGCTGATCGGCCGGGGCGGTGGCCTTCGCGTCGCCGAACTTGTCGTCGCGCAGCAGCTCGGGGTGCTCTTCGAAGAACTTGTCCGTGCCCTTCTGCTCGACGAAGACCCAGTCATCCTTGGCCCAGCGCCAGGTCTCCACCATCGGGACCTCCTGGGTCAGCGTCTGGCCGGGCTCGAGCTTGACGCGCTTGAGCTCGGCATGCTGCGGGGTCCAGAGCACGTGAGAGCGCACCAGCGCCTCGTGCTTGGTCGCGTCGAACTTGAGCAGGCCGTCGACGACGGGGTTCTCGTACTTGTGCTTCTCCTTGCCGGGCAGGAAGCTCGAGAGCGAGACGGACTTCTTGTACTCGGGCGCGCAGAAGTCGTAGACCTGGATCCAGTCGCCCTTGGCCATCGCGTCCCAGCGCGCGCGAGCGCGCTCGAGCACACGGGCCTCGGTGGGCTCCCTCTTCGGGCTGGCGGGCGTGGCGGCCTGGACCTGCTTGGGGTCGTCCTTCTGGTCGCAGCCCTGGAGCGCGATCACGCACACCCCGAGCACGAGTGCGGCGAGGCCGGTGGCGACGAACGTACGGGTGGGAGCGTGATTCATGGTGCAGCGCTACGCGGAGTGGCGAAGGGTGATGGCGGTGAGACCGAAAAGCAGCGGAGGGCCGGGGATATCCCCAGCCCTCCAAGACTACTCGCAGGCTGCGGGCGAGGTCGCCCGCCGCTCACGAAATCACTGGTTGTCGTTGTTGGTGCCCGAGGGGTCCCCGAAGATGCCGCGCGGCAGGAGGTCGCCGTTGGCCTGCAGGACGGTGGACTCGAAGGGCAGGTCGGCCGCGCCGACGCTCGAGATCTTCTCGACCAGCACCGCGTAGATCGCCGGGTCGGTGATCTGCTCGGCCGTCGACCAGGCCGAACCGCCGTACACGCGCATCCAGCCGGACTCGACAGAGCTGGCGCCGAGGATCTCGTTCGCCGCATGGCCCGTCGAGCGCAGGAAGTACTGCGTGAACACGCCACTGATGTCGCGCAGGCACACGCGCTTCCAGCAGTTGAAGCTGTACTGGGCCGAGTAGGCCTCTTCGTTGTCGTTGTAGACCCAGAAGTTCACCAGCGTGGTGAAGGCCGTGCCGCCGGAGAGGCCGAGCAGGATCAACTCGCTGTTGTAGGGGCCGTTGGGGTTGCCGTTCGGGCCGCCCGAGCCGATGAAGCGCGGGATCAGGATCTCGCCCGTCACGCGCTCGTACTCGACGCCGTCGAGGTCGCGCACGCCGTCACCGACGCCACCGGCGTCGATGTCCGTGTTCGCGCCGAAGGGCGGAACCGCGGCGAAGACCACCGGGTTCATCGAGTACTCGAGGTGCTCGATGCCGCTGATCGTGAGCAGGTTGCCGATCAGGTAGTTGAACGAGATCGCCTTGCCCGTCGTCTTGTGCTTGGCGAACGCGTACAGGAAGCCCTGCTCCTGCTGCGGGTTGTGCCACGACGTGACCAGCGTCAGCGTGTCGTTGGCGGTGAGCGTCTCGGTCCGGTTGAACTCGAGGCACGGCAGCTCGTTGTGGGAGACGTCGTACTTGCCGATGTAGACGAACTCCACCTTGACGGTGCCGTCGACATCACCGGGGTTGCCGACTCCCGTGTTGGTGTTGGTCACCGTCACGAGGGTCAGGCAGGCGCTGCGGTTGTCGAACTCGGGGAAGAGGAGGAGACTGCCAGGGTTGCGACCGTTGGCCATGGCCTCGGAGCCAAGTCCCAGGCCGGCAAGTGCGGTCAGTCCCGTGAGGACGATCTTGTTGATGCTCATGATGCGATCTCGGTGTCGGAGGGAAGCCCAGGTCACGGACGTGTCCGAGCGGCCGGGGCCGACCGCGCGGAAGCTCTGTCAGGATGTCGCAACCCGCGAAGCCGGGGCTTTCCCAAGCGGAGGGCCTGGGGAGGTCCAGCTCCAACAAGCGCGAGGATACAGGAAATGCGCCAGGAAGGGACCAGCAAACCTCGGTTTTTCGGCGGCCGTCAGGATCTTCCAATCAGACCCTGCCGACGCCCCTCGCGCCAGGAGATAGACTCGGGTTTCTCGGGAAAACGGCCGATCTCCTCGCCGGAGGCGGTCTCTTCTCGTAGGCGCCCGCAGTCGTCCCCGGGCATCTGGGGCGAATGCAACAAACTGTATCCCAGCTCCCCCATCGAGGAAGGAAAAAAGTGCCCACGCCCACTCACCCCCGGACGGCAACCGCATCCCTGTGCTCCCTCTCGTTCGCCGCGGGAACGCTGCTGACGCTGACGGGGTGCGACAGCCATGCGACCCCGGAGCATCCGCAGGTGGGCGCAGCGAACCCTCTGCTCGTCCAGGACGGCAACCAGACTGCCACCGCAGACCCCCTGGGCGTGTTCCAGCAGCCCGATCTTTCGACCGATCCGACGCCCGCCCCGACGCTGCCCGAGATCGCCTTCCAGGAGATCTCCGAGGGCCTGCCGCACTCGGGTACCTGGATCGGATACCCGCTGCTCTACGACTTCAACGGCGACAAGCACGCCGACCTCGTGGCCTCCAATCGCGAGGAAGACGGGTTCAGCACCTGGATGGCGCCGGCGCAGCATGGCCAGCCCTGGAAGCGCTGCATCGAGGGGCTCGCGCGCGACATGGGCTACGGCCCCGCGCGCGCCGCCGACTTCGACTCGGACGGGATCCCCGACCTCGTGCTCTCGGCCCACTCGGACGCCATCCGTCTGTACCTCAACGACGGGAAGATGAACTGGAAGCGCACCGAGAAGCCGATCGACAACCCCTTCCTCGTGCTGGACGTGGCCGTGGGGAACCTCAACGGCGATGCCTTCCCCGACGTGGTCGGCATCGGGCACTTCAAGGGAGGCCTGGGGGTCTACCTCGGGGATGGAAAGGGCGGGCTGCAGCGCCAGGTCACCGAGGGGCTCCCGGGCGAGTCGGTCTTCGGTCGCGACGTCGAGGTCGGCGACCTCGACGGCAATGGGTTGGACGACATCGTCGTTTCGACCAGCGCCGGCCTGAAGGTCTTCCTGACGCAGCCCGGCGACAAGCCGCACTGGAAGGAGATCTCCAAGGGGCTGCCCAACCCCGCGATCGGCAACTCGATCATGTCCGTCTGCATCGGTCGCTTCACTGCCGACAGCGCGCCGCAGATCGCCACCTGCAGCATCCCCGACACGAGCGTCGAGCAGGCCGGTCGGGATTCGATCGGCGTGTACGCGTTCCGCGCGGACAAGCAGACCTGGGAGCACATCGACTCCGGCCTGCCGCGGGGCGAGCGCTATCGCGACCTGCGCGCCGCGGACATCAACGGCGACGGCAAGCTCGACCTGCTCGCCATGAGCCTGGAGCAGGGCGGTGCGATCTACCTGGGCGATGGCAACGGACACTTCACGGCCAAGGGCCGACTCCCGGGCGTGCACGGCAAGGGTCGCATCGCGTTCGGAGACATCGACGGGGACGGGCTGGTCGACATCGCCCTCTCGGTGCCCGCGCAGAAGGAGAACCCCGAGGGCGGCGGCGTGCGCGCCTTCCTGAACCGTCGCGACCTCTGGAAGTAGTCCCGGTGGCGCCACCTGGCGCACCGCAGGTCCTCGAACGAGCGGGCCCGCCGATTGGCGGGCCCGCGACACAATCAGGACATCGTTGCCGTGCTCACTGCCCCGCGGCGATCGAGCTCCCAAGCCCCTGCTGCAAGGCGCTGCCGGAGAACTTGAAGTCGGCATGCGCAGCGTCGTGCTGGCCGTGGTGGCCGTTCCAGTAGAAGACGTAGACTCGACCCTTGCCGCCGTCGTTGTAGGTCGACGACGCGACGAGGTCGGCGAGGCCGTCGCCGTTGAGGTCCACCAGCGCCACCGCGCGACCGAAGCCGTCGTAGGCATTGGGCTCGCCGGCGTAGGTGTCGTAGGCGTCCGTCGCAACCTCGTCGCTCAGCCCGGAGTGCCCGCGCATCACGTAGGCACGACCGTCGCCGAGGTTCTGGTTGCTCGCCTGCGGGGCGCCCAGCACGAGGTCCGCGACGAAGTCTCCGTCGGCATCGGCCGCGGCCAGCGAGGTGCCCAGCGAGTTGTGCGAGTACAGGCCCGAGAAGCGCACCTGGGCGCTGGACGCCGAGCCGCTCGCGAGTCCGGCGCTGCCGAGGAAGGCGTACGCCCGGCCGAAGTCGGCCCCGTAGTAATCGTTGAACGGCGCGCCGACCACGAGGTCGAGCTGGCCATCGCCGTCGAGGTCCGCCACGGCCGAGTTCGTCCCGAACTGGTCGTCGACCTCGTCGCCGTCGAGGATCACGTCCGCGTCGGCGACCGTCAGGGAGCTGGGCAGCAAGGGGCCGCCGTGGACGACGTAGGCACGGCCGCGCACCTGCATCCAGGCAGGGAAGAGCGGATCCCCGCCGCGCGCACCGAAGACCATGTCCACGGCCGCGTCGTCGTCGAGATCCCCGCACGAGATCGAGTCGCCCAGGCGCTGGTTCTGCTGGACGCCCTCGACGCAGGTCTGGGCCTGGTTGGCCACCATGTTCGAGAGGCTCGCACCGCCCTTGAAGAGGTACACACAGCCGTTGTCCGTGAGGGCCGGCTGGCTGCCGCTGGCAGGAAGGTCGTGTCGGGGCGAACTCGACATCACCTCGAGCTGCTGGTCGCCGTCGAGGTCGCCCAGGTCGAGGCTCGTGCCGAACTGGTCCCCGGCCGCGGCCGAGGAGCCCGAGAGGCGCACATCGGCCGCCGCGGCCGAGAGCGTCTCGCCGGCACTGAAGGGCCCGTAGAACACGTAGACGGCGCCCGCGTCCGGCGCGTTGAGCGCGTCGTATCCGGCGGCCCCGGCGACGATGTCGTCCACGCCGTCGTGGTTGATGTCCGCCGTGCGCACGCTCGAGCCGAACCCGTCGCCCACATGGTGGCCGAAGAGCTTCACGTCGGCTGTGGCGGCGCTCGAGTCGAGCAGGTTCGCCAGATTGCGGCTGCCGAAGCGCACGTAGACGGCGCCTGCATTGGTGCCGACGGTGTCGTCCTCGGCCGCGCCGACGACGAGGTCCGCGATCCCGTCCCCGTTGACGTCGCTCTTGGGCGGCGCGGGCAGCAGGTAGCGGAAGCCGTTGTGCAACCGGCCGGTGCCGAGGTCGTTGGTCACCTCGACGTCGACCAACGCGCCGGGCGTGCCGGCAGGGCTGACACAGGTGATCGTGGCGTCGTCGACCGTGACCACATCGGTGCAGGGATTGCCGCCGAGCGTGACCAGGTTCGGTGCCAGGCTGGGCGTCAGGAAGTGCTGCCCGTGGATGGTGATCGAGGTTCCGCCGATGAACGTACCCACGGCCGGGGAGACCGTCAGGACGCGCACCGTTGTGTTGGCTTGCGATCCGCTGGAACCGTGACCGCCGCCGCAGCCCGAGAGGGGCAGCACAGGGAGGATCAGGGAGCTTGCGAGGAGGGCGCGGGCAAGGAGTCCTGCGCGCCCCTGCATGCCGGGGGAAATCGTCATGGTAGCGACCGTGGCTTTCTCGATGGGGTGACCGGGGAGCGGTCCGGGAGCGGCGGGCCGACGAGCGGACCGCGGCTATCCGAGCCTGGGCAAGAGTACCACGCTCCCGGGCGCGTGAGAAATTGCGACATCCTTTTCCAGCAGGCTCGTTTCGAGGCCTATTCTGGCGGATTCCGGGAGAAAGCCGCTGTCCGTCAGCCCTGCCGGCCGGCGGACAACAATACGTTTTCCTATTTGCCCTTGGGCGGCGTCTGATCGCCGCCCTGGGCCTTGCGCGCGGCCTTCTGACGCGTGGCGGCCTCGCGGTACTTGTCCTCGACCTGCTTGGGGTTGTGCCCGAACTTGAGCGCGTTGGTGTAGGCCTCCACGGCAGCGTCCCAGTCGGAGTTCAGCATCCAGCCGTCCCCCATGATCTCGTACAGGTTCCAGTCCTCGGCCAGGACGTCCTTGACCTCCCAGATCAGGTTCATGGCCTTGTTGATCGTGCCGGGATCGGTCGGATTGCCCTGCAGCAGCACGCGCGCCAGCTCGCGCTTGGCCTCCGGATAGGCCGGGTCCTTGGCGATGGCCTGCTCGAGCAGCTCGCGCGCCTTGGCCCAGTCCTTCTTGGCGAAGCGCACGAGGGCCATGTTGTAGAGCACGACCTTCTCTTCGGCGCCGGCCGTGCGGGCTCGTGCGAACTCCGCGTCGGCCTCGTCCGGCTTGCCCAGGCGCCCGTAGACGCTGCCCAAAGGCAGGGCCAGCTCCTTGTCCGGAATGCCCAGTTCACGTGCCTTGAGGTAGGCGTCGCGCGACTTCTCCAGGTAGGTCGCGACGTCCAGCCCGCTGTAGATGTCGGCCAGCTCGAGCCAGACGCGAGCGGCATCGGCGTGGGCGTCGAGGCACTTGCGCACGATCTCCACCGCGCGCGAGGTGTCGCCCAGAACGCGATAGACGCGCGAGAGCCGGCAGACGATCGTCGGCTCCGGTCCGTGGACGGCGAGCAGCGCCTCGAGCTTGACCTTGGCCGGCTCCGGGTCGCGCGCCTTCAACAGCGGGTCGATGTCGGCGAAGGAGATCACCCCACTCCCTCCCGGCGCCCCCGGGCCGGGGGTCGGCTTGGGATCGCACGCGCTGCAGCTGAGGAGGAGGAGCAGGGAAAGGCTGGCTAGACGAATGCGGTGCATGGGTACGGATGCGCTCGGGAGTGGGCCGGGGAATGATACGGGCTGCGGCTGCACCGGGCCACGCGCAGGCGCCATATCGATGTCGCATTGACTGGATTCGGGGCCGAAAGTGCAGTTCAGAGCCGTGGAGTTCTCGCTACGAGCCAGCGCTCATCCTCCACAACATTATGCGGCGAAAAGCTTTACAAGTTGCTCCCTGACCCGGCGATCGACGGGCGGCGCACCCGTCCAGTCGGGGATGTGAAGAGAATTCCCAGGAGCCCCTCCGTCGGAGGTGCGTCAGGAAGTTGCGTTGCACGCAGAAGGCGCGGCGGCCGCGAGCCTGGGCTCGCGGCCGCCGCGGGTCGATGCTGCCGCGCCCCGCCCGCCGGTCGCGGACGGGAGCGTCCCTCAGTTGATCCACTGCACGTGGAAGGAGTTGGTGATGTTGAACGTCGAGCTGCCCGGGCAGCCACCCAGCACCGTGGGATCGCGGTAGTAGGCGGCGTACTCGCGCGTCGAACCGGCCGTGATCACGCTGCCGAGCGCGGCAGACCGCGCCGACACGCTCGGGTCTGCTCCGGCAGGGGCAGTGATGCTGCCCCCCACTGCACTCTTGATGTAGAGACGCTTGAGGCTGCCGCCAACGCAGCGCACGCCCTGACCGAAGGCTGCGCCACCGGCGACCTGAACCGAGCCTTGCAGCAGGATCGTCGTGCCGGTCGGCCGCTGGTTGGCCGTCGAGAAGACCAGCGTGTCGCTCGACACCGAAGGCAGGCCCGCGGCGGTGATCGACGCCCCGCCGGTGTTCGCGCTGTTGTTGCAGCCGCGCAGCGCGCCCGCGGGCGGATTGCCGCAGGGGCAGGCCGCGATCCCACCTGTGCCCGGATCGCAGAAGGGCACACCGGCCACGCCCTCGCAGGTGTCGGGCACGCCGTTGGCGTTGAGGTCGTTGCTGGTGCCATCGAGGATGTCGCGGTCGTCGGGGATGCCGTTGCCGTTGCAGTCGGTCGAGGCAGAGAGGTAGAGCAGCACCTCGTAGTCCTCGTCGGGGCTGCCGGGCGTGCCGCCGGTGCCGACCGAGCGGACGAACTGGCCGTCGCCGTTGACGTCGTAGAGGATCGAGGCGCGGATCACCAGGCCGCCCAGGGCGCGCGCGTCGCTGGTGGCCAGCCCGCTCGTGCTCATGTTGCGATCGGCGGCCGAGCTGATGTTGCCGGAGAAGGCCGTGCCCGAGGAGACCGAGTCCGAGTCGGCGATCTCCAGGAAGCGGATCTGGTAGTTGGTGGCCGAGTTCCGGCCCTGGATCACGCTGCCCTGCTGCAGCACGAGTTCGAGCTTGTAGCTGAAGCTCGCCGGATCGAGCACCGCTCGCAGCAGGCCGACCGTGGTGACGCCGGGATTGGCCGTGAGCGTCATCTCGCCGAGGAACCAGATGTTGCCGACCGCGTCGATCATCGGCGCGGACATCGTCGGGCCGAACGCGGCGCCCGAGAGCCGGCCGATCGGCGTCGTGCCGTTCTGGTAGATCGTCTTGCCGTCGGAGATCGGGCCGGCGGTGGCTTCGGCGGTCCAGGCCGCGACCGTCCAGCTCGTCACGCCCGCCGGCGTGGTCTTGGAGACAGCGATGTAGTTGTTGCGGTTCTGGTTGGCGAGCACCGCGGGCGGAACGAAGGGACCGGCGTAGTACACGACGGCCGCTGCGAGCAGGTTCCCGGACTGGTCGATGCCCAGCGCGACGGGCGAGTTGCCGCCGCGGAAGGCGACCTGGCTGTGGTAGTGGTCGAACTGCTGCGTGCCGGCGATGATCGTGTTCGACCAGCCCGGCTGCGCCGGATCGCTGATCGTCGCCGGCAGGCTGACGGCGCGCGGGGAGAGGGCGCTGCCGTCCGAGGCGACGCCCCACAGGTTGATCGAGCCGGCCAGCGTCGAGGCGTCGTAGGCCAGGATCCCGGCCGTGCCGTTGACGGACGCGGTGGTGAACAGGCTGGTGAAGTTGCGCGGCAGGTAGCCCACGCCACCGCGCTGGTCGGTGATGCCGCTGGCGAAGTGCGACATCGCCGGCGCGGCGACGGTCGAACCCGCGACCTGCTCGAAGACGTACTCCTTGTTGAAGTTCGAGCCGAGCAGGATCGGCCGGCCTGCGAGCGAGGGCGACACGCTCGTTGGCGTGTTGTGCGTCACGCTGGAGAACGCCATCAGCCAGTCGGTCGCGCCCGCATCGGAGCCGCCCGTGGAGCTGAGGATGTTGGTGCCCGCGCCGCGCGCCAGCGAGCGCACGCGCATGTAGTTGTTGATCGACAGGCCGTTGAACGAGCCGCAGGCGACCGTGGCGCCGGGCCCCTCGGCGCGGAACGAGATCTCGCCGTCCTCGTCGACCGAGCCCAGGCCGACCTGTGCCAGGTTGCAGTCCTCGCCGGTGCCGTTGATCGCGGCCGCCACGCGCGCGACGTACAGGCGCGAGGGCAGCGAGGGCGTGAAGTTGACCACGCCGCCGATGACGTTGTTCAGCGGCGTCGCGAAGAGCCCGTTGCCGAACTCGGCGAACCCGAAGCCGAACTGGTAGCCCGTCAGCCCGCTGGTCGCGATCGGCGTGCCCGCGTCGTTGCGCGCAGGGTCGTCGTTGACGCCGAAGCCCTGCGCGTTCCAGTAGGAGTAGCTGGCGCGCGCGAAGGGGACGCTGGTCTTCAGCACGGACGACATCCCCTGCGAGGAGAGCTGCTTGCTGAAGAAGTCGGGCGTCGTGTCGCGCAGCGCGCTCGCCTTGGCGATCGGCGCGATGCCGAAGACCGTGCCCCAGGACGCGTGGATCGCGGTCTGGTCGACCACGTAGTCGTTCTTCTGCTCGGAGACGGCCCAGGCGCTGACGGCGTCGCCGGGCAAGGCGTGGACCTTGGAGACGCTGTCCTGCGCGAGCGCGGGAGCGCAAAGGCACAGGGACGCGACGATGCTGTGGAATCTCATGACGGTTTCCTTGGGGGTTGTCCGGGGGGCGGGCTTGCGAGCCGCCCGCGAGGATGCCGTGGCCGGCGCGAGGACGCTAGGAAACCGGAATCAAGCGCGGGTCAGCGCCGGGAGAAGCGCGCGCAAGCGCCTGGCGCCGCGCGAGTTCAGTGCTGGCCGTGCGCCTTGAGCCAGGCCTCGCGCCGGCCCGCGCGCGCCGAGCGCTCGACCTCGTCCTTCTCGTCCGACCAGTCGAAGACCGTGTCGATCTCCTCGGTCCCCCGCCGGATGCGGATCGTCTTGCGCGGCGAGCCGAGGTTGACCAGGCGCGTGATGTCGGCGCGGTCCGCGACCGCGATGCCGTCGACGGTCAGCACGGCGTCGCCGTCCTGCCAGCCGGCCTTGGCCGCGCGTCCGTCCTTGATCACCTGCTTCACGACGTTGCCCTCGAAGTCGCTGACAGCCAGGCGCCGGCGCGCGAGCGGCGCCATGTCGGTGCGGTCGAGCAGATGGTCGAGCTCGGCCAGGCCCCAGGCCGCGACCGCGACCACGCGCGCGTTGTGCTCTTCGTCGAGCGGCTTGACCGACTCGAAGGTGTCGTACTGCGTGTGGTGCACGCGCTCGTAGCCGTCCTCGCTCTGGTCCCAGAAGAAGGCCGGCACGGGCTCCTTGCCCAGGAACGAGGCGTGATCGGAGTCGCCGCTGTTGACCAGCCCGAGCACCTCCTCGACGCGCAGCGGACGGGCCGGATCGAGCGCCGCGACCGGCGCGAGCACGCGCCGCACGTCGTCGAGCATGGCGTAGCTCGCGTGCAGACCCTGCAGCGGGTTCTGCCCGCCGTCGTGTACCAGGACGGCGCTGACGCGCGCGAGCTCGGCCGCGTGCGTCTTGACGTAGCCCGCGGAGCCGAAGAGGCCCTGCTCCTCGCCGCCGAAGAGCACGAAGCGGATCGTGCGCCGCGGTCGCACGTGCAGGCTGGCGATCAGCCGCGCGGCCTCGAGCGTCGAGCAGACGCCGGTGCCGTTGTCCTGCGCTCCCTCCGCCCCGTCCCAGCTGTCGAGGTGCCCGCCGACGATCACGTACTGGTCGGGGAACTCGGAGCCGACGAGGTCCGCGATCACGTTGGTGCAGGGCGCCGGGCCGGGCGCGAAGTGGTTCTCGCTCTGGAACTCGAGCTCGACCGGTTCGCCCTTCTCGATCTCGGCCACGATCGAGTCGTACTGGTCGCCGCGCAGCGTGATCTCGGTCTGCTTGAGCTTCTTGTCGAGGTCGGCGTACTCGATGCGCTGGTTGCCCGACATCACCAGCAGCTCGCTGCGCGAGGAGCGCACGAGGCCGGCCGGCTTGCCCGGTCCGTCGAGCAGCGCCTCGAAGGCCTTGGTGGTCTCGCCGTCGGGACGCTTGGTGCGCCGCAGCACCCACGCGCCCGCGAACTGCGCGCGGCGCGCCTCCAGGTCGTCCTTGTCCCTGGGCTCGAGCACGGCCCTGGCACGCACGACGCCGTCGGTGCCGCGCGACCAGGCGCGCGTCAGGAAGCTGAGCTTGCGCGGAGACGGCTGGATCTCGCGCCCGCTCTGCGTGCCGCGGTCGAAGCGCACGGGGAACTCGCCCCAGGTCTCCAGGCGCGCGTCCAGCCCCCAGCTCCGGAACTGCTCGACGCACCAGTCCGCGGCGCGGTCGTAGTGGAACGAGCCGGTCAGGCGCGGGCCGATCTCGCGCGTCAGGTGCCGCAGGTGGTCCATCGCATGGTTGTCGTGCAGCGAGAGATCGACCAGCCGGTCGGTCGTCGAGCGCGCGGCGGTGGAGGGGCGCATCAGCGAGCAGGCCGAGACGCCGAGGACGAGCCCGAGGGCCAGCAGTGCGGGGGGGCGGACGTGCATGCGCAACAAGGTAACGAGCGCGTGGACTCGCGCGGCGCCGGCGGCGAAAATCCCGTGCATGGTCGCCCCCGTGCCGTCCGTCCTGGTGCTCGTGCCCACGGAACTCGAGCTGGCCCGACTCGAGGACTGCGGCGGCTTCGCCGTGCCCGGGGTGCGCGTCGAGATCTGCGGCTTCGGTCCGGTCGCGGCCGCGGCGCGCAGCGCGGCGCTGCTCGCGCAGCATTCCCCGCGCGCCGTGCTGCTGGTCGGCATCGCCGGCAGCTTCGACGGCGCGCGCTGGCCGGTCGGGAGCGCGGCGAGCTTCCAGGGCGCGGCGATCGAGGGCATCGGCGTCGGCGACGGCGAGCGACTGCTCGCGCCGCCGGCCCTGGGCTTCCCGCAGTGGCCCGCGCGCGACGGCGCGCGCGCGATCCACGACCGCCTCGAGCTGCGCCCCGCGCCGCTCGGCTGCATCGCGCCGCTGCTCCTGACCACCTGCGCCGCCTCGGACTCGGCCGAGCAGGCCGCACTGCGCCGCCGCCGCTTCCCCGAGGCCGCCGGCGAGGACATGGAGGGCTTCGGGGTCGCGCTCGCGGCCCAGCTCGCCGGCGTTCCGTGCACGCTGGTGCGCGGGTTCTCGAACCTGGTCGGCGAGCGCGATCCCGCGCGCTGGCGCATTCCTGCCGCGCTCGCGGCGGCGCGCGAGCTGGCGCTGCGCGTGCTGGACGGGGCGGGCTCGCCGTGACGCGCACGCTGCGCATCGGGATCTCGCCCTGTCCCAACGACACCTTCGCGTTCCATGCGCTGCTCGAGCGGCGCCTCGCGACCCCAGGGCTCGCGCTGGAGTTCGTGCTGGCCGACGTCGAGGAGCTCAACCGCCGCTTCCTCGCGGGCGAGTTCGACGCCTGCAAGCTGAGCTTCGCCGCGCTCGCGGGCCAGAACGGCCTCACCGTGCTCTCGGCCGGCTCCGCGCTGGGCTTCGGGGTCGGCCCCGTGCTGCTCGCCGCTCCGGGCCGCCGCGTCGAGCGCGACGCGGCGGGCCACGCGCGCCTGCCGCGCGACGCGCGCGTGCTCTGTCCGGGCGCGCACACGACCGCCAGCCTGCTCTACCGCTCGTTCCACCCGGGCGAGGGTCGCGTCGAACAGCGCGTCTTCTCCGCGATCCTGCCCGAGCTCGCGCGCGGCGGCGCCGACTTCGGCGTGTGCATCCACGAGGGGCGCTTCACGTACGCGGAGCACGGCCTCGAGATGATCGAGGACCTCGGCGCGCGCTGGGAGGAGCGCGAGGGCCTGCCGCTGCCGCTGGGCGGCATCGTCGCGCGCGAGTCGCTGGGTGCGGCGACGATCGCCGCGATCGAGGACGCGCTGCGCCGCTCGATCGACGCTGCGCGCGCCGATCCGGACGCAGCGCTGGCGACGATGCGCCGCCATGCACAGGAGCACGACGACCGCGTGCTCTGGCAGCACGTCGAGCTCTACGTCAACGCCTGGACGCGCGAGCTCGGTCCCGACGGACGGCGCGCGCTCGCGCGCTTCCTCGAGCTCGCCGCGGATCAGTCCCCGTAGGCGAGCTCGACCACGCTGGTCGCGACGCCCGCTCCCGCGGGCGCGAGCGTGACCACGAAGAGCCGATCGAAGGCGCTCTCGGCGAGCTGGCCCTTCTCGAGGTGCTCGATCCGCCCTCCGAGCGCCTCGACCAGCGCGGGAACGGTGTTCGAGTGCCCGGCGACGACGCTGACCGAGCCCGGCGGCAGCGCACGCAGACGCTTGGCCAACCCGGCCGTGTCCTGCGCCGGCTGCGGATCGACCTTGAGACCCAGCGCCTCGGCCAGCGGTGCGAGCGTGCGCTGTGCGCGCTGGTACTCGCTGGCGACGAGCAGGCCCGGGTGTGCCGGCGCGACGAGCCGGGCCAGTGCGCGTGCGCGCGCCTGGCCCTTCTCGGACAGGCCGGGATCGCGCGGGTCGCCCTGCGCATCCTTCTCGGCGTGCCGCAGCACGAAGACCGTGCTCGAAACGGCCGCGGGCGTGCTCGCGGCGGCGGGCTTGGACGATTCCTGCGCGCGCAGGCCGCCCCACAGGGCGAGGCTGGCCACGAGCGCGGCGATCCAGAGTCTCATCGTGTCGCTCCTCTCCTCACAAGGAAGCATCCGCCGTCGGCCGAGGCCTCGGGCGGATGCGGTTGATCGTTCGCTCGTGCGATCAGGTGCTCGTTCCGTCGCGCAGCTCCAGCATCTCCTTGCGGATCTCCTGGGCGACGTTCTTGATCTCCATCATCGACTTGCGCACGCGCGCCGTCGCGGCCTTGTTGCCGGCGTCCGCCTTCGTGACGTCCTCGCGCACATCGTTCACGAGCTTGACCAGGTTCTCGTATTTCTGGCTCATCGACTTGTTCCTAGATGACTTCTGGGGTTGCCGGGTGAACCCGGAGGGCCCCCATTGTGGCGCCCGCTCGCCCGCGGTCCAGCCTCCGCGGAGAGAAGCTCCAAGTCCTTTCCGGGCAAGAGCTTGAAAGGCCGCTTGCGCGCTCAGCGCGGGCTCTTCAGGCCGCCGAGCTCCAGCACCAGGGCCCACTCCGCGGGCTGGACGGGCTGCACGGAGAGGCGTTGGCCACGCTGAACGACGAGCATCTTCGCGAGCCCCGGATGCGCCTTGAGCGTGGCGAGCTCGACGAAGCGCGGCAGCGCCCGCACGGCCTCGACCTCGACCTCCAGCCAGGTCGGATCCTCGCGCCGGCTCTTGGGGTCGTAGCCCTCCGAGCGCGCATCGAACTGCGTCGGATCGGGGCGCGCCGCGGCGCTGATGCGTGCCAGGCCCGCGACGCCGGTGGGCTCGGCGCTGGAGTGGTAGATCAGCACGCCGTCGCCGACCGCCATCGCGTCGCGCATGAAGTTGCGCGCCTGGTGGTTGCGCACGCCGCTCCAGCCGGTGCGCTTCTTTGGCGCGCGCAGGAGGTCGTCGAAGGAGAACACGCCCGGTTCGGTCTTGAGCAGCCAGTGGCGCGTCACGTCCGCGGTCCTCCCCCCAGCGCGACCGGCGGTCCGAGCACCTCGCGCAGCAGGATCGCGCGCCGCAGCGCGGTGCGTCGGTCGACCGCGCTCTCCGCATCGGGGAAGAGGCGGCGCTCCGACTCGCTCTGCCAGCGCACAGGGCGCGCGACCGCGCTGTCGGGGGCGATCGCGGACGCGGGCGTCGGCGCGACGGCGGAGCGGTAGGGAGACGAGGCCTCGTACTCGCTCTCGGCGACCTGCACCTGTCGAGCGCTCTCCGCGCGCTCGCGCGCACCCTCGAGCTCCTCGGCGCGCGACTCGTCCAGCGTCTCGTCGGCGGCGAAGGTCTCGCTGCGGGAGGGCAGCTCCGTCGGCAGCTCGACCAGCGGCGGCGGCGGCGCATCCTCCAGCGAGGGCTCCTCGTCGAAGTCGCGCGGCTCGATGCGCGGCTGCAGCGGGACGCGCGAGACCGGCGGCACGGGTGGAGCCTGCGTGCGCGCCGCGCCGCGGCCGCGCAGGAGATCCTCCCAGGCCTCGCGTCCGCTCGCCGGCGGGGTCTGGTCCGCGTCCTCCCCGGCCGCCTTGCCGCGGCGCGTCGCCGCCTGCTGCTTGCGCGCCTCGCGGATCGCACGCACGATCGGCACGATGAAGACGAAGAAGCCGACCGCATAGGGCAGCAGCTTCGACAGGAGGCGCTGGAAGCCCTCGAGCTCGTCGGGTGCTTGCGGCACGCGCGTCGTCCTGCGGGCTCAGCCCGCCGCGTCGCCGCCCGCGGGCGTGTCGCCGCCGGCGATCGAGCCGCGCATCTTGGTGTCCGAGTCGATGTTGCGCATGCGGTAGTAGTCCATCACGCCGAGGTTGCCGCTCTTCAGCGCGGCCGCCATCGCCAGCGGGATCTCGGCCTCGGCGAGCACGAGCTTGGCGCGGTTCTCCTGCGTCAGGGCGCGGAACTCCTGCTCGGCCGCGACGGCCATCGCGCGGCGCTGCTCGGCGTGCGCCTGCGCGACGCGCTTGTCGGCCTCGGCCTGGTCGGCCTGCAGCCGCGCGCCGATGTTCGAGCCGATGTCGACGTCGGCGATGTCGATCGAGACGATCTCGAAGGCCGTGCCCGCGTCGAGACCGCGCGCGAGCACCGTCTTGCTGATCGAGTCGGGGTTGGCGAGCACGTCCTTGTGCGAGTCCTTCGAGCCGATCGTCGAGACGATGCCCTCGCCCACGCGCGCGATGATCGTCTCCTCGCCGGCGCCGCCGACCAGGCGCTTGATGTTCGTGCGCACCGTGACGCGCGCCTTGGCCAGCACCTGGATGCCGTTCTTGGCGACGGCGGCGACCTCGTTCTTGCCCGAGGCCGGGTTGGGGCAGTCGATCACCTTGGGCGTGACGCTGGTCTTGACCGCCTCGAGCACGTCGCGACCGGCGAGGTCGATGCCCGCCGCCGTGCGGAAGTCCAGCTCGATCCCGGCGCGGTGCGCGGAGATCAGCGCCTGCACCACCTTGCCGACGCGACCGCCGGCGAGCAGGTGTGCCTCGAGGTCGCGCGTCGAGATGTCGTCCAGGCGCGCCTGCACGACCATCACGCGCGCGTTGACGATCGTGGCCGGGTCGACCTTGCGCAGCGACATCGCGAACATCTGGAACAGGCCGACGCCCGCGCCGGTCGTCACCGACTGCACGTACAGGCTCGCGAAGCGCAGGAAGACGATCAGGAACACCAGCAGGAAGATCGCGGCGAGCACGACGCCGCCGATCTGCAGCGGCGTCCAGCCCGAATCGCTCGCGGGCGGTGTCTGCGCGGAGCGGCCGGCCTGGAGTGCGAGGAGGAGCAGGGAATCGAGGCTCATGGGGGTATTCAGGTCCTGGGGTTGTCCACTCGAACGACGACGACGCGGTTGCCTTCGACCTCGATCACGCGCACGCGCGATCCGGCCTCGATCGGCTCGCCGCGGCTCTGCACGTCGACGCGTCGGCCGTCGAGCAGGGCCGTGCCGATCGGGCGCAGCAGGTTCTCGGCCACGCCTTCCTTGCCGACCAGCGCGCGGTCGCGCAGGTCGACGGCGGCCGCGTCGGTGAACGTCGCGCCGCGCGCGACGAGGTGCTTGCCGAAGGGGCTGTGCGGGAGCAGCTTCAGCCCGAGGACGATCGCCGCCGGCACGAGCAGCGCGGTCGCGACCAGGAACGCGACGCCGGTCTGCGTGCCTTCCTGGAAGGCCGAGACGATCGCGCCAACGATCGCCAGCGCCGCGCCCACGCCCAGCACGCCCAGCGAGGGGAACATCAGCTCCGCGACGATCAGGGCCAGGCCCAGCCCGAGCAGCGCGATCGCCAGCATCATGCGCGGGCCTCCTCGGCGCGCTCGACCACCAGCCGCGCCGCGCTGACCTCGACCACGCGCACGCGCTCGCCGCGCTCGAGCAGCGCGCCGCTGGAGCGCGCCTCGAACTCCAGGTTCGGATCGGCGTCGAGCGCGACCTTGCCGACCGGGCGCAGCGGCGAGAGCGCGCGGCCGAGCGCTCCGACGCGCGCGATCGCGGCGTGGCGGCCGCTGGCCTCGGGCATCGCCCCGGCGAGCGTGCCGCTCTCGCCCGGCACGAGCACCAGGCGCTTGAGCACCGGCGTCTGCGGCAGGAAGCGCGAGAGCACCAGCATCAGCGCCACGGCGATCGCCGTGTTGATCACGAAGTTCATGCTGGCCGAGAGCAGGCGCTGGCGATCGAAGGCGCTCTCGAACGAGAGCCCGGGGCCCAGGCCCGAGAGGATCAGCCCGCCGACCAGCAGCACGAAGCCCAGGATCCCCATCCACAGCGAACCGGGCCAGACGAACAGCTCCGCTGCGATCAGGCCCAGGCCGAGCACGATCGCGACGATGTGCGGGATGTCGGCGAGGCCGGCGAGGTAGCGCCCGACCAGCAGCAGTGCGAAGCAGGCGATCGCGAGGATGCCCGGCAAGCCGAAGCCCGGCAGCTTGAGCTCGGTGTAGGTCAGCACCACGCCCGCGATCAGCAGGATCGGCGCGAAGAGGTCCAGCCAGCGCACGAAGTCGTCCGACGAGGCGCGGCCGACCGCCACCACGCTGCCCGCGCCCAGGTCGACCTTGGCCGCGACCTCCTCGAGCGTCTCGGCGATCCCGTCGGCGAAGCGCAGCTCGACCGCGCGCGTCGCGGAGAGGTTGAGGATCTGTCCCGGCCCCGCGATGGTCGCGACGAGCTCGGGCACGTCCGGTTTGCCGCGCAGGTCGTCCCACTCGCTGCCCGAGACCAGCATCAGCTCGCCCTCGCGCCGGATCTGGTACACGCGCGCCTCGGGGTCGACCATCGCCTCGGCCAGCACGGCGGGCCGGCCGCGCTTCTCGGCCATCGCGCGGAAATCGCCGCGCATCGCCGAGGTGATCTTCTCGCGCACGGCCTGGTCACCCGAGACCGGGGCGATGCCGGTCGGTCCGGCGCTGACCGGCAGCGCCGAGCCGATCGAGGCGTCGCGCGACATGTAGACGCGTTCGCAGCTGATCGCCAGCAGCACGCCGGCCGAGACCGCGTGGCGGTTGACCCAGGCGATCGTGCGCACGCCGCTGGCGGCCGCGTCGCGGATCTGCTTGGAGAGGTCCCACATCAGGTCGATCGCGCCGCCGGGCGTGTCGATCTCGACCACCAGCGTCGAGTCCGGCTGCGACTGCGCCGCGCGCACGGCGCGCGCGAGCTGCGGCAGCATGCCGCGGTCGAGCTCCCCCTCCAGGCGCACGTGCACCAGCTCGCCGCCCCGCGCCGGCAGCGCAGCCGCGAGCCAGGCAGCCAGGGCGAGCAGCACGGCGAGCAGCCGGCCGGGGGCGGAGACGGCGTTCAGGGACACGCGCGGCAGTCTATCCCAGCGGAGCTCGGCGTTCTCCTATCGGCGAGTTGCGCCCCCAGCCAGGGCCTCCCGCGCAGCGGTGTCCGGACGCGCAAGACGCGAGCTCCAGGCCTGGGCGCGGGAATCCCGAAAGTTCCTGCAGGCTACGGAGTCCGGGCGCTTGCCGCACCGGCGCACAGTGCTAGCCTGGAGTGGTCCGAAAGGGAGGCCCGACATGAAGCGTCTGATCCTGTCCGCGAGCGTGGTGACCCTGGGCGTGTTCGCGTTCGCCGCGACGAGCACGGCACACGCCGTCGCTCGTGCGCACGTGCACACGCTGCGCGCCGTCGACGATCCGCCGCCGGAGCCGGTCGAGTGTCCGTTCTGCGGCGGCAACGCACAGGTGCACGCCAAGCGCCTGATCGTGATCGAGAGCTACATGAGCGACGTCGCGCTCTACGCCACGCGCTGGTGAGCTCCGGCTCGTGCGGAAGCGTGCGCCCGGCTCCCGTGTGCCGGGCGCCGTCGTTTCCACGCCGTGCGTGGATCGGTGTGGCGGGAGTGCATGGGAATCGAACCCACCGGGCCCGCTGTTCACGAGCCCCGACCGGCTTTGAAGACCGGGCGGCACACCAGCACCGATCCACTCCCCCAGGGTGCAGGGATTAGAGGCGCGCGGCGGCCCTGTTGCAAACGGCAGCGCTACAATCCGCGCGCATGCACCCCTCGCTGGCCGAGCTCGAGGCCTTCCCGCCTTTCCTCGTGCGTGCTCTCGACGCGTTCGGCGATCCCGGCGCGCGCGTGCGGCCCGACGCGCAGTCCTGGTCGCTCGACGAGCAGCTCTGGCACCTCGCCGACCTCGAGCGCGAGGCCTGGAGCGTGCGCATCGAGCGCATCCTCGGCGAGCCCGAGCCGGCGCTCCCCGACTTCGACGGCACGGCTGCCGCGGCGGAGCGCGACTACAACGCGAAGGACCCCTACCTCGGCCTGCAGCGCTTCCGCGCCGCGCGCGCGGCGAACCTCGCGCGCCTCTCCGCCCTCGCGCCGGCCCAGTGGCAGCGCCGCGGCACGCTCGAGGGAGTCGGAGCGCTGACGCTCTCCGAGCTCGTCCTGCGCATGCGCGAGCACGATCTGGGGCACCAGCGCGAGATCGAGGCGCTGCTCGCCGCGCCGCGCGTCGCTCCGCGGAGCCGCGCATGAGGGGCGCCGCGCTGCTGCTCGCGCTCGCGCTCGCCGCGGGCTGCTCGAAGAGCGAACCGCCGGCCTTCACCGCGGCGCTGGCCCAGGCGCAGCGCGACCAGAAGCCGCTGCTGGTCGACTTCTCGACCAGCTGGTGCGAGCCGTGCAAGCGCCTCGAGACGGAGACCTGGGCCGCGCCGCGCGTGCGCGAGTGGTTCGCTTCGCACGCGCACAAGCTCGTGATCGACGCCGACGCCGAGCCCGCGCTCGCGCAGCGCTTCCGCGTCGGCGCGTTCCCGACGATGGTCTTCCTCGCGCCGGACGGGCACGAGCTCGGGCGCATCGTCGGCTTCCTCGACGCGGAGCGCTTCATCGTCGAGGCGGAGGCGGCGCTGGCGGGCGACGATTCGGTGGCGCGCGCCACGAAGGCGCTCGAAGGACACGCCGACGAGCTCGCGCCGCACCTCGCGCTCGCACGTGCGCTCTCCGAGAGCGCGCGCGACGCCGAAGCGCTCGCCGAGTTCGAGTGGTGCTGGGACCACGGCGCCGCCGGCAGGCCCGTCGAGGGCCAGCTCTTCGTTCGCGACTACGCGCGGCTCGCCCATCGCCATGCTCCGGCACGCGCGGCGCTGGCTGCGCATCGCGATGCGCTGCTCGTGCGCGTGCGGGCGGAGGAACCCGATCGGGCGGATGTGCTGCTCGTGGCCCGGTTGGACATCGAACTCGACGACACGGCGGCGCTGCTCGCGCTCTACGACGAGCTCGGCACGCGCGGCGCGAGCGGGAACCAGGCCAGGAGCGCACTCGTGCCGATGGTGTTCGATGCCCTGCTCGACGCGCGGCGCTACGCCGACCTGCTCGCGAACGCCGAGGACATCGCGGGCAAGATCGAGCACAGGATCGAGAAGCTGCGCCAGCTGCCGCAGGATTCGGCGGCGAGCGCCGCGCTGGCGAGCCAGCGCCGGCACCTCGCGGAGGAAGTCGAGGAGATGAGCCGCGCCTACTACGAAGCCCTGCTCGGCGTCGGCCGCGGCGCCGAGGCCGCGCGCATCGCGCAGGCCTGGCTGGGCTTCGACGGGAACGCGACGCACCTCCTGCAGCTCGCCGAAGCCGCGCGGCGCGCGGGACATGCCGACGAGGGACGCGCGCTCGTGCTGGCGTGGCTCGACAAGCTCAACCTCTCCGCGAGCGACCGCGCGATCGTCGAGAAGGACCTCGACGAGCACGCGAAGTGAACCTGCGCGCGACGGCCGAGCGAGGGTATGCTGGCCGTGTTCCTTCTTCTCCCGGAGCCTCGCCATGCGCCGTTCGCTCGCCGTCGCCGTTCTCGCTCTGCTGGCCCTTTTCGCCTGGTTCGCGCTGCACTCGGGTCGCGACGCGTCTGCGCCGGCGTTCGAACGGAGCGCTTCCGGCCCCGAAGCACCCGCAACGGACAAGGCCGCGCAGCTCGAGAGCGCGCCTGTCGCCCGCAGCGACTCCCCCGCGCCGCCCGCCAGCGAACGCACGGCCGTCGCCGAGCCGCCGCCTGCGCCTGCGCCTGCGCCTGCGCCCGAGGTGAAGCTGGTCGAGTTGCGCGGGCGGTTCGTGCTCGCGGGCGGCGTCCCGGCAGCCGGTGCGAAGATCCTCGTCGAAGGATGGGAAGCCAACAACGAGCGCGTGATCAAGTACGGCAGGCCAAAGGAGGAGTGGAAGGACCTGCGCGCGGAGTGCGACGCCGACGGCCGCTTCTCGCTGCGCTTCGATCCGCCGCGCGCCTACCAGTTCGCGCTCGACGCGAGCTACCCGGGCTGCGTCTCGGCGAACTGGCGCTGGAGCGAGATCGAACCTGCCTCGACGAAGGATCTGGGCGAGACCGTGCTGCCGCGCGGCGGCAGCATCGAGGGGCGCGTCGTCGATGCGCAGGGCAGATCGACCCGCGATGCGTGGCAGGTCTACGCCGAAGCCATCGGCATCACGAAGGGCGACGACAGCGAGGCGGCGCGCGCCTCCACGGCGGCCGACATGGCGACGGGCCAATTCCGGCTTGAAGGCATGCCGGCCGGCCGAGTGCAGCTGAAGGCGTATTCGGGTATTGCCAACTGGATCGATGGTCCAAGCGTCGAGGTGCACGCGGGCGAGACGACCGAGGCGAACATCGAGTACACGGGGCCGGACAACTCCCGGCGCATCACCGTGAGCACGTTCGCGCGAAGCTTCTACATCTACGACAGCGACGTCCACGAGATCGTGCTCTCCGTTCCCGGGAAGGAGCCACGCAAGGCAGAGAAGATCGCGGGCTCCTCGCAGAGCTTCAGCTTCGACGACCTCGAGCCGGGCTCGTACTCGATCACGATCGACGACCCGAAGTTCAAGCCCTGGAGGAAGGACGGCGTCCAGCCGGGCCAGAGCGTGGAGGCTCATCTGCAGGGAGCGAGCAGCGTCGGCCTCGTGGTACTCGACGCCGCGACGCGCGCCGCGATTCCGCGCTACGCGCTGCGCGTGCGCTTCGACCACTCGAGCAGCTTCCCGAACGAGTTCGAGGTCTTCGGCCCCGATCGTGATCCGCCGGCCGGAGGCCTCGTCGAGGGCCTGATCCCAACGGATCAGACCATGATCGTGGTCGCGGAGGGCTACGCGCCGTGCGAGTTGCAGCTCGAGGGCCTGAAGCCCGGCGAGCAGCGTCCGCTGACGGCCGAGATGCGCCACGGCGCGAGGCTCGTCGCACGCGTACGGCAAGCCGACGGTCGGACGCCGATCGCTGGGCTGACGGTGACGCTCGAGTCCGTCCAGCCCGACAAGAACGACCACCCTGGGGTCGTCTTCCGGACGTTGAGCCGCGACAAGCAGCGCGAGGCGTCGAGCGGCGCCGACGGCGATGCGAGCTTCGCGGCGGTCGCGGCAGGGACCTACAGGCTGCGCGCCGAACTCACGCCGCTGCTCGCTGCCGAGCAGGACGGCGTGGCCATCGCCGCAGCGGACACCGAGAAGCGCATCGACCTCGTTCTTCCGCCGAACGGCTGGCTGGTCGGGCGCGTGCTCGGACTCGAGGGCGCCGCGGGCGAGGGCTGCTCGCTCGTGATCCTGCCGACCGGGATCGGGGACGAGGAGCGCGAGCTGCTCGAGGATCGCGCGAACTTGAACCGCAAGGGCCCGCAGAACCCCGTCGCGGCTGACGGCTCGTTCCGCGCCGGCCCGCTGCGCGCCGGGAAGTCGGGCGTCGCGTTTCAGTACCCGTCGATCAAGGTGAAGGACGGGCCGAACAGCAGCTGGACCCAGCCTGGAGCGAAGATCGAGCTGGGCGAGATCGAGATCCCCGCCGGCGGCGAGCTGCGGTGCGAGTTCGACCTGCGCGGCAGACTTCCCGGCCGGGTCGAGGCCGAGGTGCGTGTCAACGGAGCTCCCGCCTCGAATGCGCGCGTCTCGATCCGTTCGGCCGACGGGGAACAGCGCGGGGGCGTGATCGAGCTCGACGCGAACGGCCGCGGCACGAGCGCCCCGATCGCGGCAGGCGCCGTGCGCTTCGACCTCGGATCCAGCGAGGGCGGCTGGAGCTGGTCGCCGCCGCGCACCTGGACGATCGCGAGCGGCGAGACGCTGCGGGTGTCGTGGGACGTCTCGCTCGTCGCCGGCTCGCTGCAGCTCCTCGACGCGGCCACGGGAAAGCCGCTCGCGCTGCACGACGTGTCGATCCTCTCCGAAGCCGAAGCGGACGGGTTCGAGAGCTGGGTCCAGCGCACGACGGATACGCAGGGCAGGCTCGACTTGCGCCTCGTGCCCGCCGGGTACAAGCTCTTCGTGCAGTTCGTGAGCGGACCAGACGGGCGGCCGATGCGGGTGAACTTCGAGCCTGCACGCTTCGACTGGACTGCGAGTGGGTCGGCGCAGCCGCTGTTGAAGCTCGCGAAGAAGCCCTGAACCTCAGGCCCGCGCGCCCGGCAGCAGGATCCCCGGCGAGCCGCAGCCGAGCACGTCGGGCACGCCGCCGGCCCAGCGGCGCACGCGGCGCTCGCCGTCCTCGACCCAGGTCACGCCGCAGCTGAACGGCACGCCCTCGCGGCGCGCGTCGAAGTCCTCGGGCAGCCCGACGCGCACGCCGCGCGCGCCGAAGTGGAAGCGCTCGCCCAGGCGCACTACGGTGCGCACGTCCTCGCCGCTGACGCCGCTCTCGAGCGAGACGAAGAGGTAGCGCCCGCGCCGGCGCAACAGCATCGTCGCGCTCGCGTCGCGCGGCCCCTCGCGCAGCAGCACCAGGCGCGTCGCAATCGCGTCGGCGACCACGCGCCGCACGCGGCGCAGCGGCGCGTCGAGCAGGAGTCGCCCGGCCGCGCGCCCCGGCGCCCGGCGCCAGCGGTAGAGCGCGAAGAAGCACGGATCGATGCCCGGCACGCGCGCGCCGCCGGCGAGCGCGAAGGGCACGCGCGCTTCGGCGCCGGGCGCGAGCGCGAAGCCCGCCGGCACGTGCGCGAGCTCGAACGCGCCGTGGCGCGGCAGGATCCCGGCCGTGCCCTCGACCGCGAACGGGAACGGGTTGCGCACGACGGCCTCGCCCTCCCAGCGACCGAACCAGTCGCCGCGCGGCGCCGGCCCGCTGGAGGGCTCGAGTGCGAGCGGCGCGACGCGCACGGGGTAGGCGCCGCGGTCGAGCGGCGAGAGGCGCACCAGCGCGCGGATCGCGAGCGCGCGCAGCGGTTCGTGCGTCGCGAGCGCGTCGAGCGGCCGGCGGCAGGCCGCGAGCAGCTCGTGCGGATCGTCGACGCCCAGCGCCGCGCGCTCGCCGGGATACCCGAACTCCTCGGCGCGGGCCATTCGCCCAGCGGCAACGCGGCGCCGGCGAGCTGGTGCTCGCGCAGGAACTCGGCGTCGCGCTCGCGCGCCGCCTCGGCCCAGAGCCACGCGGCGAGACCGTGCTCGCGCGCCTCCAGGCACACGTCGTGGATCTCGGAGACGATGCGCAGGCCCGCCGCGATCCCGGCGCGGCGCGCCGCGGCGGCGATCGCGGGCACGAGGCCGCGCTCGTGCACGACCAGCCAGCGCCGGCGCGCGGCGTCCTCGCGCGCGGCGAGCGGCGCGAGCGCCAAGTCGAGCAGCGGGATGCGCGTGCCGCGGAAGCGCGCCGCGTACGACGCGCCCGCATCGAGGCCGGCGAGCTCGACCCAGCGCCGCGCGGCGACGCGGCCGTGCCCGTCGGTGGTGCGCTCGAGCGTCTCGTCGGCGAGCAGCACGAGCTCGCGATCGCGGGACGCGCGCACGTCGACGCACACGGCGTCCAGGCCGAGCTCCAGTGCGCGCGCGAGCCCCGGCAGCGTGTTCTCGGGCGCCTCCAGCGGCGAACCGCGTGCGCCGGCGATCCAGGGCGGCCCCGAGGCGCTGCGTCCCGCGAGCGCCGCGCCGCCGAGCAGCTCGGCCGGTCCGGGGACGCGCTGCGAGGGTCGCGCCACGATCAGACGAGCTCGATCGCGGCCGCCGCGCGCGGCACGACCTCGCCGACGGCGGCGACGAGCTGGTCGCGCGCGGCGAGCTCGCGCTCGAGCTCCGCGGCACGCGAGGCGGGGATCGCGATCAGCAGGCCGCCCGAGGTCTCCGCGTCGAAGGCGAGGCTGACGCGCGTCTCGTCCAGGCCCGCGCGCAGCGTGAACTCGCCCGCCAGCGAGTTGCGCCCGCGCTTGGAACCGCCCGAGGTGAAGCCCGCGCGCGCGAGCTCGAGCGCGCCGGGGAAGAGCGGCACGCGCGCGAGGTCCAGGCGGAGCGTGACCCCGCTCGCGGCGGCGATGTTGCGCGCGTGGCCGACCAGGCCGAATCCGGTGATGTCGGTCGCCGCGCGCGCGCCGGAGGCGAGCATCGCCTGCGCCGCGCGCTCGTTGAGCGTCGCCATCTGCTTCGCGGCCGGCTCGAGCTCGGCCCAGCTGATGCGCTGGCGCTTGGCGGCCGTCGTCAGCGTGCCCATGCCGAGCGACTTCGTCAGGTAGAGCACGTCGCCCGCGCGGGCGCCGCTGTTCGCCGTGACGCGCCGGCGGTCGACGACGCCGGTGACCGCGAAGCCGTAGAGCGCCTCCTTGGATGCGACCGTGTGTCCGCCCGCGACCATGCAGCGCGCACCGCGCATGGTCTCGAAGCCGCCGGCGAAGATCGCCTGCGTCCACTCGCGCGGGAACTCCTTGGGGATGCCGGCCAGGTTGAGCGCGCTGAGCGGCTGGCCACCCATCGCGTAGACGTCGGAGAGCGAGTTGGCCGCCGCGATCGCGCCGTAGTACCAGGGGTCGTCGACCACCGGCGGGAAGTAGTCGACGGTCTGCACCAGCGCGACCTGGGTATCCGCGGGCAGACCTTCGACGCCCCGCAGCTCGACGATGCCGGCATCGTCACGAGCAGTCGCTCGTCCTTGCCGCTGCTGACGCCGCGCAACACGTGCGCGAGCTCCCCTTGCGGGAGTTTGGCGGCTCAACCCGCGCAGTCGGCGTAGTCGGTCAGGCGCTTCGAAGGCGTTTCGGTCATGGCGCCGAGCTTAGCCTCTGGCGCCGCGATCCTCCACGCGCACCGGCCGCGCGATTTTTCCGCGCGCGAACGACGACCTTCGGCACGAGCGAGCGTCTCTGTGGGTGGCGGCGCGCGGTCGAGTGCCCGCGGCCGTCCGAGGAGGAGAGATGAAGAGCGTCCTTTGCGTCCTGGCCCTGCTCGCGACCGCCGCGAGCGCGCCCGCCCAGTCCGGCGCGGGTTGCCCCAACCGTCGCGCGCATCCGATCCCGCCGATCGACGAGGCGGTGCCGCCGCTGCAGAGCTGCCGCAGCCACGTGCTGCTCTTCGGGATCGACGTGCCGATCGGCGCCTCGCGCTGCCCGACGGCGCGCATCGTCGCCGACGCGCATGCGGAGTGCACCGGAGAGTGGCAGCTGGGGACGCGCTGCGCGCCTGCGGGCGTGATCCCCGTCCAGCTCTGGACCTGCGCCTGCACCGAGCAGAGCTCGGGCTGGTTCTCCGTCTCGCGCTGCCGCTGCGAGTCCACCGGTTCGATGGGCTTCCTGCCCAACGCCGTGACCGTGAGTTGTCCCTGAGGCCTGCTGGAGAAGACGAAGGAGATGCACATGAAGCCTGCTCGACTCGTGATCCCGATCCTGTTCCTGTCCGCCGCGGCGCCGCTGATCCCGGCGCAGTCCGGCGCCAACTGTCCCGACGTGCGCGCCTCGGAGGTCGCGGCGCGCGTCGACCGTTTCGGCGCGACGGAGCGCTGCGGCCTGGGCGTGGTCCTGCTCGGCCTGCCGCTCTCGATCGGCGGCGCGCGCTGCTACCGCAACGAGGTGACCTACCCGGCGCACCAGGAGTGCAACGGCGTGCAGAACGCCGGCACGCAGTGCCTGACGGAAGCGACGCTGCCCGTGACGCTGCGCCGCTGCGAGTGCCAGTGGTTCTCCGCGCTGGGCACCGGCCTCGCCGTGCCCAAGTGCTCGTGCTCGGACTCGGGCAACCTCGGGACGATCGAGGACTTCCAGACGGCCGAGTGCCACGTCGTCCACGGCTGAGACCGGAGGTGCTGCCATGCGCTGGATGCTCGCCTGTCTCGCTTGCCTGGTGCTCGCGCTGATCTGGGAGGACTGGGAGGGCGTCGCCGGGACCGCGGCCCCGCTCGCACGCCCCCCGGACGGCGGCCGCGCGCCGGTCTCGTCGCGCGAGGAGGTCCTCGAGGGCGACGCGGCCACCGGGCGCTCGAGCGGCGCACCCGCGCCGGAGGCCGCGGCTGCGCTCGCGGCGCCGTCGGAGGACGACCTCGTCGCGCTCCTGCACCGCGTGGGCACGGCCTACGCGGTGCAGGATCTCCCGGCGCTCGGTACGGCCCTGGAACGCTTGCTGGTCGAGCCCGCGCGCGGCGAGGAGGCGCTCGCGCTGCTCGCCCACGACGGGCTGCGCGAGGACGACGCGGCCCGCGCGGGTGCGGTGCTCGCGCTGGGCGCCGCCGTGACGCGCTACGCGGTCGCGGACGGGCGCATCGCGGTCGACGGGCACGCCTTCACCGTGCACGTGCTCGAGGCGCTCGCCCTCGTGCATCCGCCGGAACAGCAGGACCTCGCCGACCAGCTGATCCAGGCGCAGGTCGGCGAGCGCTACGTGCTCGACCTCTCCTACCTCGGCACGATCCTCGACCTGCGCCGGCGCCATCCCGAACAGTCCGAGGTCTACAGCTCGCTGCTCGTGCACATGGCGGAGAACCTGCACGACGCCGCCGGCATGGAGGAGTTCCGCACGCTCTTCCTCGAGCGCGGCGAGGATCCCACGGCGGTCAAGCTGGCGCTCTCGGCCCTGCTGCGCACCGACGCGGGCACGTGGCTGCCGCTGGCCGAGGACCTCTTCGCCGAGGCACGCGACAACCCGCGCCTGCAGGCCGCGATCGCGCACGCCATCGCGACCGCCGCTCCGCTCGCACAGGCGACCGAGTCGCTCGCGCGCCTGGCGCGGCCGGACCTGTACGTCGAGTTCTCGCTGCTGGGGCTGCGCGAGGGCGGCCGCGAGGCGGTCGAGTCGCGCTACACGGAGCTCGTCGGCTCGGGCGGCTCCCCGCTCGCGCGGCGCATGCTGGTCTCGGCGCTGCGCGGCGAGGACGAGGCGCTGCTGGTCGGCATCGCGCGCACCGATCCCGACCCCGACGTGCGCACCCAGGCGCTCCTGACCACCAGCCTGGGGCGCGCGGCCGGACCGCAACTGCTCGACGAGCTCGAGGCGCAGCACCGCCAGCGCGCGGATCCCGCGCGCGGCATCCCCAGCGCGCGGGCCGTGCTCGTCGCGGGCAACGTGCTGATCAACTCGCAGGGGCCCGAGCGCGAGCGCGCCAAGGAGCTCCTGATGCGGATCGCCTCCGACCCGGGCGAGAGCGATGCCGATCGGCTCAGCGCCGCGCGCACGGTCAAGGCCTGGATGCCGCCCGGCACGTTCGCGCACTGGGTCATCGGCGGTCAGGTGCTGGAGTGATGCGCGCGCCCGTTCCTGCGGCGCGCGGATCAGGCGCCGACGACGTTCGCGTGCGCGAGGCCGCGACTGGCCAGCGCATGGCGCGTGTCGACCACCAGGCGCGCGTGCCGTGCGACGAGCGCGTAGTCGAAGGCCGCGTGGTCGGTCAGCAGCACGACCGCGGCGGCATCCGCGAGCTCGCGCGCATCCAGGGCGCGCGCGGCGTGCAGCACGCCGTCGAGCTCCATGCGCGGCACGTGCGGATCCGCGTAGTGCACCTGGGCTCCCGCCGCATCGAACTGGCGCAGCACCTCGAGAGCCGGCGACTCGGCCACGATGTCGACGTCGGGCTTGTACGCGACACCCAGGAGCAGCACCCGCGCGCCGACGAGCTCTCCTCCGCGCGCGCGGAGCGCCACGCGCGTGCGCTCGATCACGTGCGCCGGCATCGAGCGGTTGATCTCGTCGGCGACGTCGACGAGCCGCGCGCGAGCCCCGACCTGGCGCGCGATCCAGCTGTAGTACTGCGGATCGACGGGGATGCACTGCCCGCCCGTGCCCGGTCCCGGCGTGAAGCGCAGGAAGCCGAAGGGCTTCGTGCCCGCCGCGTCGAGCGTCTCCCACACGTCCAGGCCCAGGCGTTCGAGCACGAGCTTGAACTCGTTGACCAGGCCGATGTTGACCGCGCGGAACACGTTCTCGAACAGCTTGGCCGCCTCGGCCACCTCCGCGCTCGACACCGCGTGGACCTCGCGGATCGCCGCGCGGTAGAGCGCCTCGGCGAGCAGCTGCGAGCGTTCGCAGGTGCCCCCCACCAGCTTGGGGATCGTCGCCGTGCTCGCGGTCGCGCGCCCGGGGTCCTCACGCTCGGGCGAGTACGCGAGGAACACGTCCTCGCCCGGCACCCAGCCCTCCTCGCGGAAGACGCCGCCGAGCAGCGAGCGGGTCGTCCCCGGCCAGGTCGTCGACTCGAGCACCACCAGGGTGCCGCGGCGCATCCCGCGCGCGAGCGCGCGCGCCGCCTCGCGCACGCAGGCGAGATCCGGCTCGCGGCGCTCGTCGAGCGGCGTCGGCACGCACACGAGCGCGACGTCGAGCTCCGCCAGGCGCGCGCGTTCGCCGCAGGCCTCGAAGCGTCCGCTCGCCGCGAGCGTGCGCACCATCCCGCTCGGCAGGTGGTGCAGCGGGTTCTCGCCGCGCTCGAGCTGCGCGACGCGCTCGGCATCGCGGTCGTGTCCCTGCACGCGGAACCCGGCCTCGACGAAGGCGCGCGCCAGCGGCAGCCCGACCGCGCCGAGCCCGATCACGCCGATGCGCGCGCGTCGCTCGACGATCGCGGCGAGGAGCTCGTCGGCGGCCCCCGGCCCTGTCTCGCGGCGCGGGTCGCCGGCGGGTGCTGCGGGTGCAGGCGACGGACGCGCCGGGGGCGCCTGGACGCGATCGGGGAGCGTGGATTCCATGCAGAGGGTGCGGCGCGAGCTTCGCCCGCCTCAGCCGCGGCACGCTTCGACGAAGGCTCGCCGCACTTCTTCCTCGTCGCCCGGCAGCAACGTGCGCGGATCGAGCAGCACGCTCTCGTCCTGCACGCGCGTGAACACCGGCACGCTCCCGGCCCGCACCGCGGCGGCCAGAGCGCCGGCCGAGAGCCGCGCGTGCTGCACGGCGACGACGAAGGTCGGCAGCGTCACGCCCGGCGCGCTGCCGCTGCCGGGCTGCGACTCGCCCGCCTGCACGCGAGCGGACAGCCCCGGCACGCGCGCGAGCTCGGCAGCGAGCGCCTCGGCCCGCGGCCGCAGCTCCTCGGCGCGCGCGCGCAGCATGCGCCGCACCGGCAGCTCGTCGCCGCGCCCGTCGAGGATCAACTCGAGCGTCGCCTCGAGCCCCGCGATCGCGACCTTGTCCAGGCGCAGCGCGCGGTAGATCGGGTTCTTGCGCAGGCTCTCGATCGCCGCGCGCCGGCCGACGAGCAGGCCCGCCTGCGGCGCGCCGAGCAGCTTGTCGCCCGAGAAGCAGACCACGTCGACGCCGCTCGCCACCGCGGCGCGCACCAGCGGCTCGCCGCCGAGCAGCTCCGCGATCGGCGCCAGGCCCGCGCCCTCGACCAGCCCGGAGCCCAGATCGAAGGCGGTCGGGATGCCGCGCTCCTTCCCCAGCGCAGCGAGTTCCTCGGCTCCGACCTCCTCGGTGAAGCCCGTGACGCGGAAGTTGCTCGTGTGCACCTTGACCAGGAGGCCCGTGCGCTCGCCGATCGCGCCGGCATAGTCCGCCAGGCGCGTGCGGTTGGTCGTCCCGACCTCGACCAGCTTCGCGTTGGCGCGCTCCATCACCGACGGGACGCGGAACGACCCGCCGATCTCGACCAGCTCGCCACGCGAGACGATCGCCTCGCGCCCGCCGGCGAAGGTCTGGAAGAGCAGCAGCACCGCGCCTGCGTTGTTGTTGACCGCGATCGCGCTCTCGACCCCGAGCAGGCGCGCGAGGAGCACCGACAGGCGGTCGTCGCGCTGGTTGCGCTCGTTCGACCAGCGGTCGACCTCGAGCACGCAGTACGAACGCGCCGCCTCGGCCATGCGCTCGGCGACCTCGGGGTGCACCGGCGCACGGCCGAGACCCGTGTTGAGCACGACGCCGGTCGCGTTGACGCAGCGCACGAGGCCGGCGCCCTCCTCGCGCGCGACCAGGTGCTCGACCGCGCGCGCGAGCGCCCCGCCCGCGAGCTCGCGCTCGAGCTCGCTCGCGCCCAGGCGCCCGCTCTTGATGCGCGCGCGCAGCTCGTCGAGCGAGCGCGCGACGAAGCTCGTCAGGAGCTCGCGCGGGACGCGCGGCGCGAGTGCGGACAGGCGCGGATCGCGCAAGGCCTCGTCGACCGAGGGCAGGAGGCGGAAGGCGTGCGTCGGATCGGTCTGGGGAGCGGCCACGCTCCCAGTCTCGCGCCGGGCAGGGCCAGCGACAAGCGCAGGCTGGAAGCGCCGCGAAAAGCCTGCATGATGGCGCGCCATCCCGTCTCCCATGGACACGCCCCGCGACGACTCCGGCCGGCCCGCGCTCTCGGGCAACTCGATGCGCCTGGTGCGCGGCCTGGTGATCTGCACGCTGGTGGTCGTGCTGGTCGGCGTCTTCACGGCCTGGTTCACGCACCGCTTCGCCGACCAGTTCGCCGCCGACAAGCAGGCCAAGGCGCGCGCGGACATCGAGTACGTCCTCGGAGCCCTGGAGGAGTACAAGAACGCCAACGGCCGCTACCCCGAAGCGCTGGCCGCGCTGTGGGTGCCCGATGCGCGCGGCTTCCAGTACCTCTCGCCCAAGAACCCGCCGCGCGATCCGTGGGGCAACGGCTACCTATACGCGCCGCCAGGTCCGGGCGAGGCCCGCCCGCGCGTGTGGACGCTCGGCCGCGACAAGCGCGAGGGCGGCGACGGCGAGTCGACCGACGTCACGAGCTGGGAAGACGCGCACGCGAACAGCGTCCAAGGCCGATGAGCTCGACCCCGCCACCGCTCCCGCGCCAGCCTCTCCTCCCGGAGGATCCGCCGCCCCCGATCCCGCCCGGCAGCCAGTGGTCCGACGCCGCCGACGCGAGCTCGCCGCGCCACAAGCGCTTCTGGCTCTGGGTGCTCGGGGCGAGCCTGGGCTGTTTCGGCCTGATCCTCGGCGCGGGCCTGCTCGCGCTGCACTACGCGCCGCGCCTGATCGAGACCTGGACCAGCGGCTCGCACTTCGCCGTCGAGGCCGACCTGCGCGAGCTGCGCGCCGCGCTCCAAGCCTGGGCCGCGCAGCACGGCGGGCAGTATCCGGCGACGCTCGACGAGCTCTGCACGCCCGATCGCGACGGCCACGCGCTGCTCGAGCGCATCCCGCGCGATCCGTGGGATCGCGCCTACCGCTACGAGAAATCGACGGGCGAGCACGCCCGCCCGCGCCTCTCGACGCTCGGCGCCGACGGCCAGCCCGGCGGGCTCGGCGAGAACGCGGACGTCGACAGCGAGCACCTGCGCGAGACGCGCTGAGCGCGGGAGCCCGATGCACGCGTCGAAGGCCGCAGCCCGAGTCGGCGCTCGCGTCGCGCGACGGGGCCCGCGGTCCGGGCTCGTAACCCTTGCGTGGGCAGATGTCCTGCAACGGATCCGCACGGCGCGGGAAGAGCTCCGCGCCGCGAGCGTCGGATCGGGCATGAACTGGCTGATCGAACTGTGGATCTGGATCGAGGTCCTGCGGTGAAGGAGTGCTGCGAGACCGGCGCGCCGAAGAAGAAGCGGGGCTACGGCGTGTGGGCCGCGCTCGCCGTGGTGGTGTTCACGGCGGTCGTGCTGCAGCTCCTCCCGGAGCAGCGCTACGAGCAACGCGTCGCGACCCGGACGATGGCGCGCATGAACGTGCTGGCGATCCGCAGCGCGCTGGACGAGTACGCGAACGAGCACGCCGGGCAGTATCCGCCGTCGCTCGCACCACTGGTCGCGCCCGACTCCAAGGGACACTGCCTGCTCGACGGCTTCGGCGGCAGACTCCCCCGCGATCCGTGGAAGCGCGAGTACGTCTACGAGCCGCCGCACACGGGCCACCCAAGCCCGCGGGTCTTCTCGCTGGGCAAGGACGGTCACCCCGGCGGTTCGGGTGACGACGCAGATGTCGACAGCGACGATCTCGGCGCCACCAGGTGACTCGAGGCAGCGTGGAGCGCGTCGACGATCGGCCTCGCACGAGCGATTGGCGGTGCGAACGACAGATCCTGGCGGGGTTCGCGCTCGTCTACGTCGTGGTCCTGCTGGCGCGGCTGTTGTTCCTGGCGTGGTTCCCAGCCTCTCGCGGTTCACGCGTGACTGCAGGCGAGCGCACGCCGTCGGACCTGGACTCGATCCTGGGGTCTCTCGCCGACTTCGCGAACGACCACGGCGGCAAGTTCCCCGAGACCTTGCATCCCCTGGTCACTCCCGATGCGGAGGGGCGCTGCTACCTCGAGGGCTTCAACGGCCACATCCCGCGCGATCCGTGGAAGCGCGAGTACATCTACGAGCCGCCGCACACGGGTCACCCGGAGCCGCGGGTCTTCTCGCTGGGCAAGGACGGTCAGCCCGGCGGGTCGGGCGAGGACGCGGATGTCGACAGCGACACGTTGCGCGCGGATCGCTGAGCGCGCAGGGAGGGAACCCAGAGAGCTGACGCATCGGGTGCGTCGATCTCGGCGTCGTGCCGGTCGTGGCCGGCTCGGTGTCGACCCGATACGATCGACGCGTTCCCCGACACCCGCGCCCGGAGAATCCCATGGCCCCGAAGAACGCCGTCTGCCTCTGGTACGACGGCACCGCGCTCGAAGCCGCCACGTTCTACTCCAAGACCTTCGCCGACAGCGTGGTGAAGGCCGTTCACCGCGCCCCCGCCGACTATCCGTCGGGCAAGGAGGGTGACGTGATCACCGTCGAGTTCACCGTGCTGGGGATTCCCTGCCTGGGCCTGAACGGCGGCCCGGGGATCGAGCACAGCGATGCCTTCTCGTTCCAGGTCGCCACGCAGGATCAGGCCGAGACCGACCGCCTCTGGAACGCGATCATCGGCAACGGCGGCCAGGCGAGCGCCTGCGGCTGGTGCAAGGACAAGTGGGGCGTGTCGTGGCAGATCACGCCGCGCGCGCTGATCGACGCCTACACCGACCCCGACCGCGCGGCCGCCAAGCGCGCCTTCGCGGCGATGATGGGGATGACGAAGATCGACATCGCCGCCATCGAGAAGGCGCGGCGCGGCTGAGCGGCTCGCTGGCGCCTTCACATCCGCTCCCGGACGTCGCAAAGCGCGGGAAGAGCCGCGTGGCAGTGGCGTCGGAGCAGGCATGGAGTGGCTCGTGCTCGACCTCCGACGAATCGGGGTGTTCGCGTGACCACGACTCGTGAAACCGACACGCCGAACAGACGGAGGTTCTGGTACGCCGTGGGACTTGGGGTCGGGATCACCGGCTTGGCAGGCGTCCTCATCGTCCCGAACCTCATCTGGCGGCCGTTCGACAATGTCCCGGGGTGCACGACGACGCGAGCGAACATCAGCACGATCCTGCAGTCCCTCTCGGAGTACGCGATCAACCACGACGGCAAGTACCCCGACACGCTGCAGCCTCTGCTCACTCCGGACGCCGAGGGCCACTGCTACCTCGAAGGCTTCGACGGTCACATTCCGCGCGATCCATGGAAGCGCGAGTACATCTACCTCCCGCCGACGCTTGCTCATCCGCTCCCGTGTGTCGCCACGCTAGGCAAGGACGGCGAACCCGGCGGCGAAGGCGATGACGCGGACATCGACAGCGACCACCTGAAGGACGAGGATCCGTGATGCGCATCGGCGCTCTTCCCCGGAACAGTCGGCTTGGCGAGAGTGCCGTGGCGGCAGCCTCGTTTCTCGCTGTCTTGGGACTGGTCGTGCTCCTCGTGCTGTTCCTGCCGCCGGAGTGCGGTCGACGTCACACGGATTCTGAGCCGATGAAGGCGAGGTTCGCTCTCGCGACGATCAGCCAGTCGTTGACCGAGTACGCGATCAACCACGACGGCAGGTACCCCGACACGCTTCAGCCGCTGGTCACGCCGAACGCCGAAGGCCACTGCTTCCTCGAGGGCTTCGACGGTCACATCCCGCGCGACCCGTGGCAGCGCGAGTACCGCTACGAGCCGCCCACGCTCGAGCACCCGTTTCCACGCGTGCTGTCGCTCGGCAAGGACGGCGAACTCGGCGGCGAAGGCGATGACGCGGACATCGACAGCGACCACCTGAAGGACGAGTGATGCCCGACACCAACCGCGCTCACGATCCGGCCCACTCGCCCTGGGCTGTGCCGACCTTGATGCTGCTCATCGCGACGATCGCGCTCCTCGGTGCGTTCGAGGCGCTGCACGAGCACTTGCGCACGCCGCGCGAGCGCGCGCGCGACAGCATCGCCGAGATCCAGCGTGCCCTCGATCGGTACGCGCTCGAACACGAAGGCCGCTACCCCGCGACGCTCGGTGAGCTCGTCGCACCGCGCACGCGCACGGTGACGACCACGCCTCGCGCGAAGGCGGAGGACACGAGCACGTCCTCCGCGCGCTGAGATCCGTTCCGTCGCCCAGCCTGCGACCTTCGCGCCCTCCGGAACCGGCGCACGATCTTCCGCAGACGATCGTTGAGCCTTCGCGCTCCGCCCGCGACACTGGGCCGCTCTCCCCCGACCCATGTCCCCCACCCCGCAACCCGCCGAGCCCGCGAACACGTCCGCCGCTGCCGCGACCGACGCGCGCCTCGCCACCGCATCGGGCGGCGCGCGTCGCACGCTCTGGATCCTGCTCGGCTCGCTGGCGCTCTTCGCGATCCTGGTGGTGTGGATGCTCTACCACTTCGTGCTCGGGCCGGGGCTGATGAGCAACGTCACCAAGCAGCGCCGCGCCGATGCGCAGAACACGATCCTCGCGCTGAGCCAGGCGCTCGAGGGCTGGTCCTCGCGCAACCTCGGCCGCTATCCCGACTCGCTCGCGCTGCTGCTCGTGCCCGATGCGAACGGACGCGCGCCGCTGGGAGACGTGCGCGAGGTGCCGCGCGATCCCTGGGGCCACGAGTTCCAGTACGCGCCGCCGACACCCGGGCAGTTGCGGCCGACGCTGCGCTCGCTCGGGCGCGACGGCCTGCCCGGCGGGAGCGGCGAGGACGCGGACATCGACCGCGAGGGTGCGCACGAGGACGGCGATCCGTCGTCGAAGTGAGCCGCAGCGCGCGGGTTGCGCGCGCCGCACGCCTCCGCTCTTCCCCTCCGGCGCCGCGGTCCACTACGCTGCGGGTTGCATGCCGCCGATCCTCGCACCGCAGACGAGCTGGAGGCTGCGCGATCCCGACCCCGCCCGGGCCGAGGCGCTGGTGCGCGCGCACCGGCTGCATCCGGCGCTGGCGCGGCTGCTCGCGGCGCGCGGCCTGGGCGATCCCGCGCGCGTGCTCGAGCACCTCGATCCCAAGCTCGGCAGCCTGCACGATCCGGCCAGCCTGCCCGGCATGCGCGCGGCGACCGCGCGACTGGCGCGCGCGATCGAACAGGGCGAGACGATCCTCGTGCACGGCGACTACGACGTCGACGGCGTCACGGGCACGGCGCTCCTGATGCGCCTCTTCGCGCTCGTGCGCGCCAAGGCCCATTGGCACATCCCCAACCGCTTCACCGACGGCTACGCCTTCGGCCACCACTCGGTCGAGCGGGCGCGCGCGGTCGGCGCGAGCGTCGTGATCAGCGTCGACAACGGCACCTCCTCGCTCGAGACGATCCGCGAGCTCGCCGCGCTGGGCATCGACACGATCGTCACCGACCACCACGAGCCGCCGAGCTCGGGCGAGCTCCCGCCCGCCGTCGCGATCGTCAACCCCAAGCTCGCGGGCTCGCAGTATCCCTTCCGCGAGCTGTGCGGCGGCGCGGTCGCGTTCAAGCTCGCCTGGGGCCTGGCACAGGAGCTCAGCGGCGCGCAGCGCGTGCGCGCGGACCTGCGCGACTTCCTGGTCGAGGCGATGGCCTACGTCGCGATCGCGACCGTGTGCGACGTGGTGCCTCTCGTCGACGAGAACCGCATCCTCGCGCGCTACGGGCTGCGCGCGCTCGAGGCCTCGAAGAACCACGGGCTGCGCGCGCTGCTGGCGGTCGCGAAGCTCGACGGCCAGCGCCTCGACGGCGAGGACGTCGCGTTCAAGATCGGCCCGCGCATCAACGCCTCCGGACGCCTGGGCAGCGCGCAGAAGGCGGTCGAGCTCTTGCTCGCGAGCGACGAGGCGAGCGCGCGCCGATCGGCGCTCGAGCTCGACCTGCTCAACGAAGAGCGCAAGCGCATCGAGCTCGAGGTGCTCGGCCGCGCGCTCGTCGCCGCCGAGCCCTTCGCCGATCGCGAGCGCCATCCGGTGCTGGTCGTCGCCGGCGAGGGCTGGCACCAGGGCGTCGTCGGCATCGTCGCCGCGCGCCTGGTCGAGCGCTTCGAGCGCCCGGCGGTCGTGATCGGCCTCGACGGCACGAGCGGGCGCGGCTCCGCGCGCTCGGTGCAGGGCTTCAGCATCCTCGAGGCGCTGCACGGCGGCAAGTCGCACGCCTTGCGCTATGGCGGACACGAGCAGGCCGCGGGCCTGGAGATCGAGACGCACCGGCTCGAGGACTTCCGCGAGGCGGTCTGCGCGCGCGCGCGGGAGCTCGTCGGCGCGGGCGGTTTCGCGCCGCGCGAGATCCTGATCGACCAGGAGCTGCCCTTCGTCGAGCTCGACGCCGAGCTGATGCGCCAGGTCGACCGGCTGCGGCCGTTCGGCGAGCGCAACGAGCGGCCGGTCTTCCTCTCGTGCGGATTGCGGCTGGCCGAGGAGCCGCGCATCGTCGGCGCGGACCGGACGCACCTCTCGCTCCAGCTGCGCGCGGGTGCGCAGGTGCTCAAGGGCATGGCCTTCGGCATGGCGGCGCGCGCGGGCGAGCTCGCCAAGGCGCGCGACATCCACGCGGTGTACTCGCCCAAGTGGAACACGTTCCGCGGCGAGACCAAGCTCGAGATCGAGATCCACGACTTCCGCACCGGCGAGCGGCCAAGTCCCTGAACATCCGTGCCGCTGCAGTTGCGCCCATCGATCGGCGGGCTGATCGATGGAAAACCGTAGCGGCACGGATGTTCGTGGAAAAGCGTGGCGGGCTCGGATGTTCAGGGATCGGCGAGCTCGACGCAGACGGGCGCGTGGTCGCTCAAGCCCGCCTTCTTCTCGATCCAGGCCTTGGTCACGCGCGGCGCGAGCTCGGGCGAGCACAGCACGTAGTCCAGGCGCCACCCGACGTCCTTCTCCCGCGCGCGGCCGCGGTTGGACCACCACGAGTAGAGGTTCTTCTCCCCCGGGTGCAGCTTCCGCACCACGTCGACCCAGCCCAGCCCGAGCAGCTTCGTGAACCAGGCGCGTTCCTCGGGCAGGAAGCCCGAGTTCTTGGCGTTCGACTTGGGGTTGGCGAGGTCGATCTCGGTGTGCGCGACGTTGAAGTCGCCGCACACGGCGATCGGACGCTTCTCCGCGAGCAGCCGTCCCAGCTGCGGCAGGAGCAGCTCCATGTAGCGCAGCTTGATCGCGAGGCGCTCCGCCGACGAGGTGCCCGAGGGCACGTACAGGCTGACCACCGAGAGCTCCTCGAAGTCCGCGCGCAGCATGCGGCCCTCGTCGGCGCAGTGATCGAAGCCGTGCCCGACCTCGTAGCGCTCGGGCGCCGAGCGCGAGTAGAGCGCGACGCCCGAGTAGCCCTTCTTCGCCGCGCAGTGCCAGCGCGCGTTCCAGCCCGCGGGCGAGTAGAGCTCGTCTTCGACGTCCTCGCGCGTCGCGCGCAGCTCCTGCAGGCAGAGGTAGTCGGGACGCGCGCGCTTCAACCAGCGCAGGAACCCGCGCCGGTCCGCCGAGCGGATCCCGTTGGCGTTGAGCGTGACGAGTGTGGTCGGCATGCGGCGGCGCATTGTGGCGGCGCGCCGCGCGCGCGCAAGAGCGCCGCGCGCTTTGGATCGCGCGGCGCCGATCGCCTATCCTCTCCCCCATGCCGCGCCTCTTCCTCCTCGACGGACACGCGCTCGCCTACCGCGCGCACTTCGCGCTGCAGCGCTCGGGCCTCTCCTCGCCCGACGGCAAGCCGACCGGCGCGACCTACGGCTTCACGATGACGCTGCGGCGCATCCTCGAGCAGGAGCACCCCGACCTCGTCGCCGTCGCCTTCGATCCGCCGGGCGACACGTTCCGCCACCGCAAGTACCCGCTCTACAAGGACACGCGCCAGAAGATGCCCGACGAGCTCGTCGCGCAGCAGGACTGGCTGCGGCGCATCGTGCGTGCGCACGGCATCCCGATCTTCGAGGTGCCCGGCTACGAGGCCGACGACGTGATCGGCACGCTGGCACGCCAGGCCTCGAAGCAGGGCTGGGAGGTGCTGATCGTCTCCGGCGACAAGGACATGATGCAGCTCGTCGACGAGCGCGTGCAGCTCTACAACGTCTTCAAGAACGGCGTCGACCTCGTGCTCGAGGGCTTCGAGGCCGTGAAGGAGAAGTTCGGCACGACGCCCGAGCACGTGATCGACGTGCTGGCGATCATTGGCGACGCCTCGGACAACGTGCCGGGCGTCAGCGGCATCGGCGAGAAGGGCGCGATCAAGCTGATCGAGGAGTTCGGCTCGGTCGCCGGCGTGCTGCAGAACCTCGACAAGGTCAAGGGCAAGGCGCGCGAGCACCTCGCGCGCGACCGGGAGCAGCTCCTGCTCTCGCTCGATCTCGTCACCATCCGCGACGACGTGCCGCTGGATCCGGGCCTCGACGCGATCCGCGCGCCACAGCCCGAGCTGCACGAGCTGGCGAAGCTCCTGCGCGAGCTCGGCTTCCAGAGCCTGCTCAAGAAGCTGACCGAGCGCGCGCCGCGCGACGAGCAGCGCGACTACCGCACGGTCCACGACGGCAAGGAGCTCGCCGCGATGATCGGCGAGCTGATGAAGGCGGGTTCCTTCGCGCTCGACAGCGAGACCACCAGCCTCTTCCCGCTGCAGGCGACGATCGTCGGACTCTCCTTCAGCTGCCGAGCGCACCAGGCCTGGTACGTGCCCTTCCACGCCGATCCGCCCGTCCTGCCCGGCGGTCCGCAGGCGCTGCTCGACGCGCTGCGTCCGCTGCTGACCAGCCCCAGGTACCAGCGCGTGGGCCAGAACACGAAGTACGACTGGCTCGTGCTCTCCGCCGCGGGCGTCGAGTTGCCGCCGCCGGCCTTCGACACGATGGTCGCGAGCTACTGCGTCGCGGGCGCGACGCGCCGGCACAACCTCGACGATCTCGCGCTGGTCTACTTCGACCTGACCAAGATCCCGACCAGCGCGCTGATCGGCACGGGCGCCAAGCAGATCACGATGGCCGAGGTGCCGATCGAGAAGGTGGCCGAGTACGCCTGCGAGGACGCCGAGGTCACCTGGCGCCTGAAGGAGGTGCTCGCGACCGAGCTGGTCGAGAGCGGCAGCGAGAGGCTCTTCCGCGAGCTCGAGATGCCGCTCGTGCCCGTGCTGACGGCGATGGAGCGCCGCGGCATCCGCGTCGACCTCGAGGTGCTCCAGAGCGCCTCGGCGCAGTTCGAGACCGAGCTCGCCTCCGAGCAGAAGCGCATCCACGAGCTCGCTGGCGGGGAGTTCAACGTCAACAGCACCAAGGCGCTGGGCGAGGTGCTCTTCGAGAAGCTCAAGATCCAGGACGCGGCCGGCGTCAAGCGCCCGAAGAAGACGCAGACCGGCTGGGCCACCGACGCGGCCACGCTCGAGCAGCACTACGGCGAGCTCGAGATCGTGCAGCGCCTGCTCGAGTACCGCGAGATCCAGAAGCTCAAGGGCACCTACGTCGACGCGCTGCCCGAGTACGTCGATCCGAGGACGGGGCGCATCCACTGCTCGTTCAGCCAGGTGATCGCGGCGACGGGCCGGCTCGCCTCGAGCGACCCGAACCTGCAGAACATCCCGATCCGCAGCGAGCGCGGCCGCGCGCTGCGCAAGGCCTTCGTGCCGCGCCTGCCCGACGCGCGCGGCGAGTGGCTCCTGCTCTCGGCCGACTACAGCCAGGTCGAGCTGCGCGTGATGGCGCACCTCTCGGGCGATCCGGGCCTGGTGCAGGCCTTCGCGCGCGGCGAGGACATCCACGCCTCGACCGCGGCCAAGATCTTCAACATCATGCCCGAGCTCGTCACGCGCGAGATGCGCGCGCGCGCCAAGGCGATCAACTTCGGCCTGCTCTACGGCATGGGACCGGCGCGCCTGGCGCGCGACACGGGCCTCTCGGTGGTCGAGGCGCGCCAGTTCATCGAGCGCTACTTCGCGACCTTCCCCCGCGTGCGCCAGTGGATCGACGCGACGCTCGAGCACGCGCGCTCGCAGGGCTACGTCGAGACCATCCTCGGCCGCAGGCGGCGCTTCCCCGACATCGGCTCGGTCGACGCCCGGGCGCGCGTCTTCGCCGAGAACGCCGCCGTCAACACGCCCGTGCAGGGATCGGCCGCGGACATCATCAAGAAGGCGATGATCGAGCTCGAGCGGCGCATCGCCGGGACGAAGCTCGCGGGCGAGCTGCTGCTGCAGGTGCACGACGAATTGCTGCTGGAGGTCCCCGCCAGCGAGCTCGACGCGACGCGCGAGCTCGTGCGCGAGTGCATGGAGCACGCCGTTCCGCTCGCGGTGCCGCTCAAGGTCGACTTCGGCTCGGGCCGCAACTGGCTCGAGGCCCACTGAGAGTTCGTGAACGGATCGATTCCACGAACCTCCCGTGCCTGTCGGGCTGCGGCGCAGAGCGCAGCAGCCTCCAGGGAGCGTGACTTCATCGCACTCTCTGAGCCGCCGCGCGCGCTCCGCTGCGACGAACACGGGCGGCGCCGCGCGAGAGCGACGCCGCCCGTTCGAGATTCTGCGCGGCGCAGCTCAGCCGCGCGCGCGCAGCTTCGGCGCGATCACGGCTGCCACACGACCGAGACGCCGTTCGACACGTTGAGGCCCGTGCCGCAGGGCGAGGCGACCGGGTTGCGGTAGACGAACTCGTAGCCGCGCACGCCGCCGGTCGGCGGGACGAGGCCGAGCACGGAGATCGCCGGCTCGCCCGACTGCGGGTAGATCACGCCGCCGGCGACGACCGGCTTGGTGCGCAGGCGCAGCAGGTTGCCGCCGATGCAGCGCGTGCCGTCGCCCTGGAAGGCGGGCGGCACGAGCAGGCTGCCCTGCACGACGATGCAGAAGCCGCCGGTCATCTGGCTGCCATAGAGCACGAACTGGTCGTTGGCGACGCTGGTCGTCCCGTTGCCGACGAGCAGCGCTCCCAGGCCGGTCGAGTTCGTGCAGCCCGTGCCGCTGCCCGCGACCGCGACGTTGTTGCACGGGCAGTCGACGCCGCCCGCGGCGAGCCCGTAGCCGAAGCAGAAGGGCGTGCCGCCGTTCGACTCGCACTCGTCGGGGATGCCGTTGGCGTTGAGGTCCTGGCTGGTGGCGGCGGCGATGTCGCACGCATCGGGCACCTGGTTCAGGTTGCAGTCGGGAGCCCCGCCCGCGATCTCGCAGGCATCGCCGGTGCCGTTGCCGTCGCAGTCGGCCTGGCCCGGGTTGGAGATCGAGAGGCAGTTGTCGCACGCGTCGCCGGCGCCGTCGTTGTCGGCGTCGGCCTGCGTCGGGTTGGAGACGCCCGGACAGTTGTCGAGGCAGTCGACGAAGCCGTCGCCGTCGCTGTCGGCGTCGCTCGTGCCGCAACCGCAGGCGCCGGGCGAGGTCTTGAGCGGGTCGAAGGGGCAGCCGTCGTTGCAGTCCGCGGTGCCGTCGCCGTCGCCGTCGACATCGCTCGCCCCGCAGCCGCACTGGCCCGGGCTCGTCTTGAGCGGATCGCTCGGGCAGCCGTCGTTGCAGTCGGCGGTGCCGTCGCCATCGCTGTCGACGTCGCTCACGCCGCAGCCGCAGGTGCCCGGCGCGAGCTTGAGCGGGTCGTTCGGGCAGCCGTCGTTGCAGTCGAGCGTGCCGTCGCCGTCGCTGTCGACATCGCGCGTGCCGCAGCCGCACGTTCCCGGCACGGTCTTGAGCGGATCGCTCGGGCACCCGTCGATGCAGTCCGCGCTGCCGTCGCCATCGCTGTCGACGTCGCTCACGCCGCAACCGCAGGTGCCGGGCGCGACCTTGAGCGGGTCGTTCGGGCAGCTGTCGTTGCAGTCGGCGGTGCCGTCGCCATCGCTGTCGACGTCGCTCACGCCGCAGCCGCACGTGCCCGGCGCGAGCCTGAGCGGATCGTTCGGGCAGCCGTCGTTGCAGTCGGCGGTGCCGTCGCCATCGCTGTCGACGTCGCTCGTGCCGCAGCCGCAGGTGCCCGGCGCGACCTTGAGCGGGTCGTTCGGGCAGCCGTCGACGCAGTCCGCGCTCCCGTCGCCGTCCGAGTCGACATCGCTGACGCCGCAACCGCAGGCGCCCGGCGCGAGCTTGAGCGGATCGAGCGGACAGCCGTCGTTGCAGTCGAGCGTGCCGTCACCGTCCGAGTCGACGTCGCTCGTGCCGCAGCCGCACACGCCCGGCGCCGTCTTCGCCGGATCGTTCGGGCAGCCGTCGTTGCAGTCCGCCGTGCCGTCGCCGTCCGTGTCGACGTCGCTCGTCCCGCAGCCGCAGGTCCCCGGCGCGAGCTTGAGCGGATCGTTCGGACAGCCGTCCGTGCAGTCGGGCGTGCCGTCGCCGTCGCTGTCGACGTCGCTGACGCCGCAGCCGCAGGTCCCCGGCGCGATCTTGAGCGGATCGTTCGGGCAGCCGTCGGTGCAGTCGGGCGTGCCGTCGAGGTCGCTGTCGGTGGCGTTCGGCGCGAGCTGGGCCGGGTGCGTGGTGAACGTGCCGCAGCCGTTGGTGATCTCGACCGTGTAGGCGCCGAAGTCACCGGGGCCGACGGGGTTGATCGTCAGCGTCGGGCTGGTCGCGCCCGAGATGTTGCCGCCGTTGGAGAGCGGCGAGCCGTTGAGCTTCCACTGGTACGCCAGCGGCGCGGTGCCGGTCGCCCCCACCGTGAAGCTGGCCGAGGTCCCGGCGCAGGTCGTCACGTCCGCGGGCGAGCCGCCGCTCGCCAGCGAGGGCGCGCTGCACTGGATCGGCACGTAGCGCACGCCGCGCAGCGCGGTGTTGGTCGCGGCGGTGGCGAGCGTGGTGAAGCTCGCGCCGGCGCCGGTGTCGAGCACGCTCACGAGCTTGCCGAGCGTGTCGGCCGTCGTCGCGAACAACTGCAGCGTGCCCGAGACGCTGCGCGAGCTCAACCCGCGCACGCCCGCGGTCAGCCCGCTGTTCAGCGTGTACAGCAGCGTCCAGCTCGTGCCGTTGAAGCTCCACTTCTGGATGCCGCCGCCCGAGGCGATCGCGCGGTCGTCGGCGACGTAGAGCGTGCTCGCCCCGTCGAAGAGGTAGTCGTAGCTCGAGGGGCCCGCCGCCGTCGGGAATCCGGGCAGGAGCGTGATCGTCTGTCCCGCGATCGTCGGCAGGCCGCTGCCGACGGTGCTGACGCCCTGGAACGCGCCGCTGGAGCTCGACACGTAGAGCTGGCCGCCGAAGATGCCGACGACGCGCGTGTTGGTGATCGTGGTGCTGAGCTGCGTGGTCGTCGAGGCGCCGACGCTCGCGGCATAGCGCACGCTGCCGCTCGAACCCGAGGTGCCGCCGGTCCAGAACTGCGTGCCGTCGAAGCTCGTCGCGCTGCGGATGTTGGCCCCGGAGTACGCGTCGGAGAGCGCGGTCGAGGTGTCGACGTTGCCGTTGAGGTCGACGCGCGCGACGACGCGCGGCGTGCTGGCGCTGGTGGTCGCGACGACGCCGGCCGTCCCCGGCGCGGCGGAGTAGCCCGCGTGCACGAGGTACAGGCCGTTCGCGGAGAGCGAGAGGAAGCCCTCGGAGGTCGCCGTGCCCGAGTTCGTCAGCGGGCGGTTGAGGCCGCTGGTGGCGGTCGGCAGCGCGATCGTCTGCACGTACGTGCCGGTCGGCGTGTACTCGTCGAGGAAGACCGCGACCGCGGCGCTCGTCAGCGGCGCGCTGCCGTCGCCGAAGCGCACGACGACGAGGTTGCCGGGGGTGAGCGCGGAGGCCAGCGCGGTGCCGGCGCTGCCCAGCAGCGCGGCACAGACGAGCAGGCCGCAACACAGGAGCCGCAACAGGGAGGCCGCGCGGGCCAGGGGGGAGACGGAGAAGGACATGGGTGGGGATCTCGGCTGGAAGACGTGGACCCGCGCCGCACAGCGCACTGCAGCGCCGGGCATCGGGGGGCGGGAAAGCTACCGGATGTGCGCGGAACTGCAATCAGGCGGGCGTCAAGATCGCCGCAAGCCCTGCGCCGGCACGCGGAAGGGAGCTCGCTCCAATGCGCGAGCGGCGCCACCGCGAGGTGACGCCGCTCGTTCCGGTGTCTCGTGCGCGCGCTCAGGCGCGCGAGGACTCGTTCACGGTGCCCACTGCACGTCGAGCGCGTTCGTGCCGTTGAACGTGCTCGTCGCCGGGCAGCCGCCCAGCACGATCGGGTCACGGTAGTACACCATGTAGTAGCGGTGCTGCGTCGCGCTGATCGGATCGCCCGCCGCGGCGCTGCGCGCCGAGACGCTCGGGTCCGCACCGGCCGGCGCCGTGATGCTGCCGCCGCTGGCGGCCTTGGTGTAGAGGCGCTTGAGCGAGCCGCCGACGCAGCGCAGGCCCTGGCCGAAGACGACGCCCGTGACGTTGAAGACGTTGCCCTGCAGCACGATGCTCGTCGCGGTGGGCTTCTCGCCCGCCGTGCTGAACACCAGCGTGTCGGCCGCCAGCGAGGGCGTGCCGTTGGCCGTGATCGACGCGCCGCCGGTCGCCGCGCTGTTCTCGCAGCCGCGGCCGGTGGTCGAGGGCGGGTTCGAGCAGGGGCACGGGATCACGCTGCCGACGCCCGCGTCGCAGATCGGCGTGATCAGCGAGGGCGCGGCCGTCAAGAGGCGCAGGCCGCGGAAGATCTCGTTGGTCGGCGCCGTCGCGATCACGGCGAAGGTGCTGCCCGCGCCGGTGTCGGTCACGCTGACGAGCGTGTTCAGGCTGGCGAGCGAGGTCGTCGCGTAGAGCGTGGTCACGCCGGCGTTGACGACGCCGGTCAGGCCGCGGCAGCCCTGGCCCGTCGCCGGGTTGAGCGTGTACTGCAGCGTCCACAGGCCGCCCGACTCGGTCCACTTCTGGATGCCGCCCGCGGTGCTGGTGCGATCGTCGGCGACGTAGAGCGTGCTCGCGTCGGCGAAGAAGTAGTCGTAGGCCGACGGACCGGTCGCGGTCGGGAAGCCGTTGAGCAGCGTGATCGTCTGGCCGCTGGTGTTGGGCAGGCCCGTGCCGACCGTGCTGACGCCCTGGAACGTGCTCGACGAGCTCGAGACGTAGAGCTGGCCGTTGAAGATGCCGACCACGCGCGTGTTCGTGATCGTCGTGCTGAGCTGCGTCGAGGTCGTCGCGCCGTAGGTCGCGTAGCGCACGCCGTTGCCCGAGGAGCCCGTGCCGCCGAGCCAGAACTGCGAGCCGTCGTCGGTCGTGACGCTGCGCGGGTTGCCGGCCGAGTACGCGTCGGTGAGCGCGGTGCTCGTGTCGATGTTGCCGTTGAGGTCGATGCGCGCGACGACGCACGGCGTCGCGGCGCTGGTCGTGCCCGCGATCGCGGCCGTCCCGACGGCGGCCGCGTAGCCCGCGTGCACCAGGTACTGGCCGTTGGACGAGAGGTTGAGGAAGCCCTCCGAGGTCGCGGTGCCGGAGTTGACCAGCGGCTGGTTCGCGCCGCTCGCGGTCGTCGGCAGCGGGATCGACTGCACGAGCGTGCCGCCGGTCGTGTACTCGTCGAGGAAGACGGGCGTCGCCGCGCTGGTCAGCGCGGCCGAGCCGTCGCCGACGCGCAGGACGACCAGGTTGCCGGCCGTGAAGCTGGAAGCGCAAACGGGCGCACCGAGGGCGACCAGCGCGAACGCGCCGCGCGCGCCGAGGGAACGCAGGGAGGAGAAGGACGTCGGGGTGAACATCGAGGAGGGCTCCGGTTCTTGGGGTGACCGCGCCTCCCGATCGGATCGGGCGCACGCGGGGGCCAGGGGAGAGCCCTGAATTGTACCGGGGCTCGTGAAGATCCGGCCAAGGCGAGCCCACTTGATTCTTGACACGGGCGGTGCGGCAATCGGGGCATGCCTGCCGCCTCCCGGCTGCCGCTCTGCGCGCTGCTGCTGCCGCTGTGCGCGGGCTGCAGCCGCGAGCAGCCTCCCCCGTCCCCCGCGCCGCGGGGCGAAGCCGCACGGCCGATCGAGCTCGTCGGTCGCACCGCGGTCGCCGGCGACGCGCGCGACCAGTCCGGACTCGCGGGCACCCTGGTCGACGGAACGCCCCTGGCGCGCCTGGGCGGGTTCGGATCCGCGATCGCCTGGACCGGCTCGGGGACGCACTACGTCGCGGCCTGCGACCGCGGCCCGGGCGACGGAGCCACGCCCTTCCCGGATCGACTGCACGTGTTCGACATCCGCGTGACGGATGCGGCGCTCGCCGTCGACCTGATCGCGACGACGCTGCTCGTGGACGTCGACGGACGCAACTACATCGGCGAGGCGCGCGCCTTCGACGCCGAGCAGCCCGAACGCAGCCTGCGCCTGGATCCCGAGGGCGTGCGCGTCGGTCCGCACGGCACGTACTTCGTGTCCGACGAGTACGGCCCCTGGCTGCTCGAGTTCACGCGCGCCGGACGTTGCCTGCGCCGCCTGCCGGTGCCGCCCGAGTACGCGGTGCAGCACTGCGCGGCTGACGACGAGGAGCACGTCGCCGGCAACACGCGCGGCCGGCTCTCCAACCGCGGCTTCGAGGGTCTGGCGATCACGCCCGACGGGGCGCGCCTGTACGCGCTGCCGCAGTCCCCGCTGATCCAGGACCGCGGACGCGAGGGCACGCTGTGCCGGCTGCTCGAGCTCGAGCTCGCCAGCGGGCACACGCGCGAGTTCGCCGTGCCGCTCGCGAGCGCGGACCTCGCCTTCAGCGAGCTGCTCGCGATCGACGCGCGGCGCTTCCTCGCGATCGAGCGCGACGGCGCACGCGGGACGAAGGCGCAGGTCAAGCGCATCGTCGAGCTCGACCTCGACGGCGCGAGCGACGTCAGCGCGACCGCGGCGCTGCCCGCGAGCGCGCCGGCGGAGGGCTTCGCCTGCGTGGGGCGGCGCGTGTTCCTCGACCTCTTCGATCCGGGGCTCGCGCTCGCCGGCGAGGAGTTCCCCGAGAAGGTCGAGGGGCTCGCCTTCGGCCCGGATCTGCCCGACGGCCGGCATCTGCTGCTCGTCACGAGCGACAACGACCTGCACACGCAGTCGCCCAGCTGGGTCTGGGCGCTGGCGATCTCGCCCGCGGCGCTGCCTGGATACCAGCCGCAGCGTTTCGACGCGCCGCGCTGAGCGCAACGGACGCGCGGCCGGCTCAGGACGCGTCGCGCGAGGAGGCGCGCGGGTCGAGCTTGCCCTTCGTCCCGTCGCGGCCCTCGAGCTTCTCGCGGCCGATCAGCGTCGCGGGCACGACGGCGCGCTGGCCGTACTTGCGGCGCAGCTTGTCGAGGCCCTCGGTCACGCGCTCCAGGCGCGCGCGCGTGTCGACCGCGCGCGGCGCGGGGCCCTTCTCGGTCAGCTCGACGTCGCCGAAGAGCTTCTCCTGCACCGGCAGGCGCACGTCCTGCAGGTTCGAGACCTGCACGCCCACCAGCCGCAGCGGCCCGGGCGGGATGCGCTCGAGCAGTTCGCGCGTCACCGAATAGATGCGCGGGCCGAGGTTGGTCGGGTAGTCGAGCGTGCGCGTGCGCGTCAGCGTGGTGAAGTTCGCGTAGCGCGCCTTGAGCGTCACCGTGCGGCCGCGCAGGCCCATGTCGCGCAGGCCGAAGGCGACCTCCTCGCAGAACTCGAGCAGGAAGCGGCGCAGCTCCTCGCGGTCGGCGACGTCCTCGGGGAACGTGCGCTCCATGCCGTGCGACTTCTCCTCGCGCCGCGGCGTGACGCGCCGCGTGTCGATGCCGTGCGCGAGGTCGTGGATCCACACGCCGGTCGCGCCGAACTCGCGCACGACCTCGTCGCGCGGACGGCGCGCGAGGTCGGCCACGGTCTTGACTCCCAGCGTCTCCAGGCGCAGCGCGGTGCGCGGACCGACGCCGTAGATCTTCGAGACCGGCAGCGGATCGAGCACGCTGCGCACCTCGTGCGCCTCGATCACGCGGAAGCCGTCGGGCTTGGAGAGGTCGCTGGCGAGCTTGGCCAGGAACTTCGAGGGCGCGACGCCGACCGAGGCGATCAGCCCCGTGCGCTTGCGGATCTCGCGCTTGATCGCGCGGCCGATCTCGCTCGCGCTGCCGAAGAGGCGCTCGCAGCCCGCGACATCGAGGAAGGCCTCGTCCAGCGAGAGCGGCTCGACCAGCGGCGTGTAGGCGCGGAAGATCGCCATGATCTCGCGCGAGGCCTGCGTGTAGCGCTCGAAGTCCGGCGGCAGCAGCACGAGCTCGGGGCACAGGCGGCGCGCCTCCGCGGTCGGCATCGCCGAGTGCACGCCGTACTTGCGCGCCTCGTAGCTGGCGGCGGCGATCACGCCGCGCTGGTCCGCAGGCCCGCCCACGCACACCGGCAGGCCGGCCAGTGCGGGGTTGTCGCGGATTTCGACGGACGCATAGAACGCGTCCATGTCCACGTGCAGGATCGTGGGCGGGGGTCCGCTCATCGGGATGGGGGGCAACGATTGTCCCCGGGAGTGCCTATCCGTCAATGCGCTGCGGGGAGGGGCGGGAAAGGCGCACATCCCCTATCCTTTGCGCCCCCATGCGCTTCCAGCACGTCCGCCTCGAGAGCTTCGCGCACGATCTGCCCGCGCGCGAGGTCCGCTCGGAGGAACTCGAGCAGCGCCTCGCTCCGCTCTACGAGCGCCTCAAGCTCAGCGTCGGACGCCTCGAGCTGATGAGCGGCATCCGCACGCGCCGCTTCTACGAGCCGGGCACGCGCCCGAGCGCGATCGCCAGCGCGGCGGGCGAGCGCGCGCTGGCGAGGAGCCGCCTCGCGCGCGAGCGCGTCGGCGCGCTGGTGCACGCGGGCGTGTGCCGCGACTTCCTCGAGCCCGCGACCGCCGCGGTCGTGCACGATCGCCTGAAGCTCGCGCCGGCCTGCGCGATCTTCGACCTCTCCAACGCCTGCCTGGGCTTCGCCAACGCGCTGTGCGTGGTCGCCTCGATGATCGAGCGCGAGGAGATCGAGTGCGGCCTGGTCGTCTCGGGCGAGGACGGCGGTCCGCTGGTCGAGGCGACGCTGCGCGCGCTCGTGGAGAACCCGCGCGCCGGGCGCAGCGAGTTGAAGCGCGCGCACGCCTCGCTGACGATCGGCGCGGGCGGCGCGGCGATGCTGCTCGCGCACGAGCGCCTCGCGCCCGACGCGCCGCGCCTCTCCGGCGGCGTGACGCGCGCCGCGACCGAGCACCACGTGCTCTGCCAGGGCGATCGCGCCGAGGGCTTCGACGGCCCGCTGATGGAGACCGACTCCGAGGCGCTGCTCGCGGCGGGCAACGCGCTCGCCTCGCGCACGTGGCTCCTGTTCCTGGAGGAGCTCGGCTGGCGCGCCGAGGACGTCGAGCGCATCGTCACGCACCAGGTCGGCAGCGCGCACCGGCGCCTGCTCTTCGAGACGCTCGGCCTGGATCCCGCGCGCGACTTCCCCACCGTCGAGGAGCTCGGCAACATCGGCTCGGTCTCGCTGCCGCTCTCCTACTCGATCGGCCGCGAGCGCGGACGCCTCGCGCCGGGCCAGCGCACGGCGCTCCTGGGCATCGGCAGCGGGCTCTCGTGCCTGATGCTGGGGCTGGACGGCCCGCGTCCGCCCGGGCGCGGGTGAATCCGGCCCGCGGGTCGCAAATTCGCTTGAACGGCGGACCGCCCGCCGTCATCCTCCGCGCCGAGTTCAGAAAAATCTGAACTCCCCGAGCGCCCTCCCGCCCCCATGTCCTCCAAGACCGAACCGGTCCCGGTGCCCGAATTCACCGGCCTCGACGACGCGCTCGCGGCGGAGCTCCCGACCTTCGAGCTCTTCTTCAAGACCTTCGGCTTCAAGCGCGTGCACGGACGCATCTGGGGCCTGCTCGTGCTCGCGGGGCAGCCGCTGACGATGCGCGAGATCGGACAGGCGCTCGAGCTCAGCCAGGGCGCGACCAGCCAGACGCTCAACGAGCTCGCCGAGTGGGGCGCGATCGCGACGCACTTCGACCCGCAGCGGCGCGCGCACGTGCACTCGCCGGAGGGCAACACGCTTTCGATCGTCGCCACGGTCTTCCGCCGCCGCGAGCAGGTCGTGCTGGGCCGCTTCAAGCAGGCCGCCGAGAGCACCCTCGGCTACATCCAGCAGCGCTACGGCCCGAAGGATCCGCGCGTGCTGACGCTGCGCTCGATCGTCAGCTCCTGCGAGATCGCCGACGCGGTGATGCAGCTGGTCTTCAGCTCGGTCGAGCGCGCGCTGGGCGACCGCGAGAGCCTGCTCGCCAAGGCCGTCGGCACCGCGCTCAAGATGGGCATGAAGGTCCCCGCCAAGATCATCGCGCCCAGCGAGGACCAGAAGAAGGTGCAGGCCGACCTCGCGCGCACGATCCTCTCGCGCATGCCCGAGGAGCAGGCCGGCGAGGCCGACGAGGACGAGGACGAACGCGACGAGCCGCCGGTCGCCTTGACGCCCCCGCCGCCGCGCCCGCGCAGCGCCGCTCGACCCGGCGCGAGGAAGCGCGCATGAGCTCGCTGCCGCGCATCGTGATCACGGGCATCGGCCTGGCGAGCCCCAACGGCAGCTCGCTCGCCGAATACCGCCAGAGCCTGCTCACGGGGCGCTCGGGCGTGCGGCCCTGGACGATCCGCCATGTCGGCCAGACGCTGGCCGGCGTCGCGGAGTTCGACGCGCTGCGCTGGCAGAAGAAGAAGGAGCTGCGCCGCGGCACGCGCGCGGGCTCGATCAGCATCTACTGCGCCGGCGAGGCGCTCGCCGACGCCGGCCTGGAGCCGCAGAAGCTCGCCCGCTCGCGCGTCGGCGTCTACATCGGCACGACCGAGCACGGCAACGTCGAGACCGAGAACCAGATCCACGAGGTGGCGCAGTACGGCTACGACCTCTCCTACTGGTCGCACCACCACAACCCGCGCACCGTGGCGAACAACCCGGCCGGCGAGGTGACGCTGGCCTTCGGCATCAGCGGCCCGGCCTACTGCATCGGCGCTGCCTGCGCCGCGGGCAACCTGGGCCTGATGCACGGCGCGCAGATGCTGCAGCTGGGCGAGGTCGACCAGGCCATCGGCGGCGGCGTGTCGGAGAGCATCCACACCTTCGGCATCTTCGCCAGCTTCCGCGCCCAGGGCGCGCTGGCCAGCCACGCCGATCCGACGCGCGCCTCGCGCCCCTTCGACCGCGACCGCAACGGCATCGTGGTCAGCGAGGGCGGCTGCCTGTACGTGCTCGAGCGCCTCGAGGACGCGCAGCGCCGCGGCGCACGCATCCACGCCGAGCTCGTCGGCTGGAACGTCAACTCCGACGCCTCCGACTTCGTGCTGCCGCTGGCCGAGCGCCAGAACGAGTGCATGCGCGGCGCGCTGCGCCGGGCCGGTCTCGCGCCCGAGGAGATCGACATCGTCTCCAGCCACGCCACCGCCACGCCGCAGGGCGACCAGCAGGAGTGCGAGGCGCTGCGCGCGGTCTTCGGCGACAGCGCGCGCACGCACGTCAACAACACCAAGAGCTTCATCGGCCACGCCATGGGCGCGGCCGGCGCGCTCGAGCTCGCCGGGAACCTGCCCTCCTTCACGGACGGCTGGGTGCACCCGACGATCAACCTCGACAACCTCGATCCGGCCTGCGAGGTGCGCAACCTCGTCGCCAACCGCCCGAAGGAGCTCGGCCGGGTCGACCACATCCTCAACCTCTCCTTCGGCATGCTCGGCATCAACTCGGCGGTCGTCCTGCGACGCTTCCGCGGCTGAGCGCAGCCCCCTCTCGAACCTCCATGACCCGCGAAGAGATCGTCGAAGCCATCAAGGACATCATCCAGACCATCGCGCCGGACGAGGACGTCTCGGGCCTCAAGCCCGACCTGCGCCTGCGCGACCAGATCGCGCTCGACTCGATGGACTTCCTCGACATCGTGATGGAGCTGCGCAAGCGCTACGGCGTGCAGGTCCCCGAGGAGGACTACAAGGAGCTCGCCACGCTCGACGGCTGCGTCGCGTACCTCTACCCCAAGCTCGAGTCCAAGCAGCTCAAGGTGGGCGTCTAGCCCGCGCCCGGGGCGCACCGTGTCCGCGCCGCGCTACGACGCCATCGTGATCGGGGCCGGCATGAGCGGGCTCGCGGCCGCGATCCGTCTGGCGCAGTTCGACAAGCGCGTCGTGCTGCTCGAGCGCCACTCCCTCTGGGGCGGCCTCAACTCCTTCTACAAGCGCCAGGGCCGCCGCCTGGACACCGGGCTGCACGCGCTGACGAACTACGTGCCGCGCGGCACGCCGCACGCGCCGCTGACGAAGATCCTGCGCCAGCTGCGCCTGGCCTGGGACGACCTCGCGCTCGCGCCGCAGTCGCACTCGGAGATCGTCTTCCGCTCCGCGCGCCTCTCGTTCTCGAACGATCCGGCGCTGCTGGAGGGCGAGATCGCGCGCACCTTCCCCGCCGAGCGCGCGGGCTACGCGCGGCTGGTGGCCGAGCTGCGCGCGGCGGATCCCTTCGATCCGCTCGCGCCCTTCGCCAGCACGCGCGCGCGCCTCGCCGAGTACCTGCGCGAGCCGCTGCTGCGCGAGATGCTGCTCCTGCCGGTGTGCTGGTACGGCAGCGCGCTGGAGGACGACGTCGACTGGAACGACTTCGTGATCCTCTTCCGCGCGCTGTTCCTCGAGGGCTTCGCCATGCCCGAGGGCGGCATCCAGCGACTGCTGGCGCTGCTCGTCGCGCGCTGCCGCGAGCTGGGCGTCGAGCTGCGCATGAACACGGGCGTGCGGCGCCTCGTGCACGAGCACGGACGCGTGCGGGGCGTCGAGCTCGACGACGGCACGCCGCTGGAGGGCGAGCAGGTCTTCTCCTGCGCCGGCTGGGTCGAGACCTGCGCGCTCGCCGGCGCGCCGCGGCCCGAGTCCGAGCGAGGCTGGGTCACGCTCTTCGAGTCGCTCGCCGTCACGCGCCGCCCCCACCGCGAGCGCGGGCACACGGCGACGATCTCCTTCGTCTCCGAGGACGACCGTCTGCACTGGCGCCGGCCGGAGGAGCTCGTCGGGGGCGCCAACGCTGTCCTGTGCTGCAGCGACAACTACCAGCGGGCAGAGGCGCCCACCGAGGGCCTGCTGCGCGCCACGCTGCTGGCGAACCACGACCGCTGGTGCGCGCTCGACGAGCCGGGGTACCGCGCCGCGAAGGAGCGCTGCACCGCGCTCGTCGACGAGCTCTGCGCGCGCCACGTGCCCGATCCGCGCGCGGAGCTGGTCTGGCGCGACGCGTTCACGCCGCGCACGATCCGCCACTACACCAGCCACGCCGGCGGCGCGGTCTACGGCAGCCCGGTCAAGCACCGCGACGGCACGAGCGGGATCGACGGGCTGATCCTGATCGGCAGCGACCAGGGCCTGATGGGCGTCACCGGCGCGCTGCTCTCGGGGATCACGATGGCCAACCAGCACGCACTCTACGCGAGGAGCCCGTGAGCACGCCGCGCCGCTACCACAAGGGCAGCCAGGACGGGAAGGCGCCGCTGAGGCGCGATCCGCTCGAGCACGTGCGCTCGCGCTACGACGCGATCGTGATCGGCAGCGGGCTGGGCGGGCTGACCGCGGCCAACGTGCTGGCGCGCTGCGGACGCAAGGTGCTCGTGCTCGAGCAGCACTACAACTACGGCGGCCTGGCGACCTGGTTCAAGCGTCGCGGCGGGCACGTCTTCGACGTCTCGCTGCACGGCTTCCCGGCCTCGATGAAGAAGACCTGCCAGCGCTACTGGAGCCGCGCGATCGCCGAGCGCATCGAACGCCTGGAGTCGATCCGCTTCGCCAACCCGCAGTTCGAGCTCGAGACGATCTTCACGCGCGAGGACTTCACGCGCATCCTGGTCGAGCGCTTCGGGCAGGAGCGCGCGCACGTCGAGGGCTTCTACGCCGAGCTCGCCAGGATGGACTTCTTCTCCGACTCCGGCGAGACGACCGCGCAGCTCTTCGAGCGCCACTTCCCCGGGCGCAACGACGTGCACCGGCTGCTGATGGAGCCGATCACCTACGCCAACGGCTCGACGCTCGACGATCCGGCGATCAGCTACGGGATCGTCTTCTCGAACTTCATGAGCTCGGGCGTGTACACCTTCCGCGGCGGCACCGACTGGCTCGTGCGCGAGATGCAGCGCGAGCTGGAGCGCAACGGCGTCGAGCTGGCCAACCGCGTCGAGGTCGAGCGCATCGTGGTCGAGGACGGGCGCGTTCGCGGCGTACAGGCGCACGGGCGCTTCCTCGCCTGCGAGGTGGTGATCAGCAACGCCAACCTCAAGAGCACGATCGAGCGCCTGGTCGGCGAGCGGCACTTCGAGCCCGGCTTCGCCGCCGGGGCGCGCGGGGTGCGGCTCAACAACTCCAGCACGCAGGTCTACCTCGGCCTGCGCGAGGGCGCGTCGATCCCCTTCGTGACCGACCTGCTCTTCACCTCGACGCGGGCGACCTTCGACTCGCCCTCGCTCTCGCAGATGCACGGCGAGAGCCGCACCTTCTCGTTCTACTACCCCAAGACGCGCCCGGGCTCGCAGCGCTACACGATCGTCAGCTCGATGAACGCGCACTGGGCGGACTGGGCCGCGCTGGACGAGGCGCAGTACGCGCGCGAGAAGCAGCGCCTGGCGGACGACACGCTGGCCGCGCTCGAGCGCCACGTGCCCGGCGTGGGCGCCGCGATCGAGCACGTCGAGGTCGCCACGCCGCGCACCTTCGCCTTCTACACGCAGCACCCGCAGGGCACCTCCTTCGGGACCAAGTTCGAGGGCCTCAAGTACAGCCTCGACCTGCCCAAACAGGTCGCGGGCCTGTTCCACGCCGGCTCGGTCGGCATCATCATGTCCGGCTGGCTGGGCGCGGCGAACTACGGCGTGATCACCGCCAACAAGGCCGACGCCTTCCTGCACGCACTCCAGGAGGTGCGCACGTGAGCTCCTTCGAGAACCAGATCGCGGTCGTCAGCGGCGGGACGCGCGGCATCGGCCGAGCGATCACGCTCGCGCTGCTCGAAGGCGGCGCGCGCGTGCACGCCACCTACGCCGGCAACGACGAGGCCGCGGCCGCCTTGCGCGACCAGGCAGCCGCGCAGGGCGAGCGCATCGCGCTGCACCGCTTCGTCGTCGCCGACGGGGCGTCGGTCGAGCGGTTCTGGCGCGGCCTGGAGGAGAGCGGTCAGGATCGCGACCAGGCCGCCGCGCACGGGGAGCGCCTGGCGCTGCACCGCTTCGACGTCGCCGACGCGGCCGCGGTCGAGCAGTTCTGGCGCGGCCTGGAGCAGAGCGGCCAGGATCCGGTGCAGATCCTCGTCGCCAGCGCCGGCATCCGCCGCGACCAGCTGCTCGCGCTGATGAAGCCCGAGGACTGGCACGCGGTGCTCGACACCAACCTGACCGGCTCGTTCCTGATGGCGCGCCACGCCGTGCAGAGCATGCTGCGCGGCCGCTACGGGCGCATCGTCTTCGTCACCTCGCCCGCGGGCCTGCACGGCTTCGCGGGACAGGCGAACTACGGCGCCTCCAAGGCCGGACAGATCGGGCTGATGCGCGCGCTCGCGCGCGAGGTCGGCCGCAAGAAGATCACGGTCAACTGCGTCTCGCCCGGCTTCATCGACACCGAGCTGATCGCCGACCTCCCCGAGGAGACGAAGAAGCAGCACCTCGCCGGCGTTCCGCTCGGGCGCATGGGCACGACGGCCGAGGTGGCCTGGGCCGTGCGCATGCTCTGCGCGCGCGAGGCGAGCTACGTGCACGGCAGCGTGCTGGAGGTCAGCGGTGGCCTCTAGCGACGTGCTCGCGGCGCTGCCGCACCGGCCGCCGTTCCTCTTCGTCGACCGCATCGTCGAGCGCACGAGCACGCGCATCGTCACCGAGTGGGACGTGCGCGAGGACCTGCCCGCCTTCGCGGGCCACTTCCCCGGCCAGCCCGTGCTGCCCGGCGTGCTGATGGCCGAGTTCTGCTTCCAGAGCGCGGCGATCCTGTTCTCCTCGACGCCCGGCACGGGCCTGCCGGTGCTGACGCGCATCGAGGACGCGCGCTACCGCAAGGTCGTGCGCCCGGGCGAGACGCTGCGCGCCGAGGTCGAGCTCGCCCAGACGCTCGCCAACGCGCGCTGGTGCAAGGCGCACGTGCGCTCTTCCGGCGCGAGCGTGCTGCGCATCGGTTTCGTCGTCGCGCTGGCGGACGTCCGCGCGGGAGCGATCGCGTGAGCGACTGGCTGGGTCTCTCCGGCAAGTGCGTGCTGGTCGCGGGCTTCGCCAACCGAAAGAGCGTCGCCTGGCACGTCGCCGCGCGCCTGGAGGAGAACGGCGTGCGCGTGATCCACTCCGTGCGCAGCGAGCCGCGCCGCGCCGAGCTCGCGAAGCTGCGCCCGGAGGCCGAGATCCGCGTCTGCGACGTCGAGAAGCCCGCCGAGATCGAGCGCCTCGCCGCCGAGCTGCCCGAGCTCGCCGGGTTCGTGCACTCGATCGCCTTCGCCGACTACGAGGGCGGCCCGAAGCCCTTCCACCAGACCGGACGCGCCGAGATGCTGCGTGCCTTCGACGTCTCGTGCTTCAGCCTCGTGGCGCTCGCGCACGCGCTCAAGCCGCGCCTCGCGCCCGACGCCTCGGTCGTGACGATCGGCATCTCGACCACCCGCATGGCGGCCGAGAACTACGGCTACATGGCGCCGATCAAGGCGGCGCTGGACTCGGCGGTCGTGTTCCTCGCGAAGAGCTTCAGCGCCGACACGCGCGTGCGCTTCAACTCGGTCAACCCGGGGCTGCTCAAGACCAGCGCCTCGGCCGGCATCCCCGGCTACCTCGACTCGTACCTCTTCGCGGAGCAGGCGACGCTGCGCCGCCGCGCGCTCAAGACCGAGGAAGTCGCCGACACCGTGCTGTTCCTGCTCTCGCCGCGCTCGGCCGGGATCAACGCGCAGAACCTCGTGGTCGACGCCGGCATGGGCACGAACTACTTCGACCGCGGGATCGTGCGCCGCGCGACGCGGCCCGAGGAGGGCGCGTGAGCGTGCGCGTGCTGGTCGTGCGCTGCGCGAGCGGCCTCTCCGGCGCGGAGAAGGTGCGCACGCAGCGCGCCGCCGCCGCCGCCGCGCTGGCGCGGCTGGGCCTCGCGGATCCCGAGCGCGACGCGGAGGGCGTGCCGCGCCCGACGCGCGGCGTGTACTGGTCGGCCAGCCACACCGAGGGCGCGGCCGGCGCCGCCTGCGCGCCCTTCGCCGTCGGCCTGGACCTCGAGCGCGCGCGTGCGCTGCGGCCCGAGCTCGTGGCGCGCTTCCTCTCCCCCGGCGAGCCCGCGCTCGAACCGCTGGTGGCCTGGACCGCCAAGGAGGCGCTGCTCAAGAAGACCGGCCTGGGTCTGGCGGGCCTCGCGCGCTGCCGCATCGTCGCCGAGCGCGGCGCGCGCACGCTCGAGCTCGAGCTCGACGGCGCACCGCACGAGGTCGAGCTCGCGCGGCGCGGCGCGCTCTTCGCCGCGCTCTCGCACGACGGCGGACCCGACGCGAGCGTCGAGTGGGAGTGGGACACGTGACGAGCTTCCTCGCGCTGCCCGCCGGGCGCCTGCACTTCGTCGACGAGGGTCCGCGCGACGGCGAGGCCGTGCTGTGCCTGCACGGCAACCCGACCTGGTCGTACTTCTACCGCGGGCTGGTCGAGAACCTGGGCGAGCGCTGGCGCGTGGTCGCCCCCGACCACCTCGGCTGCGGCCGCTCCGACAAGCCGCTCGACTGGAGCTACCGCCTGGCCGACCACGTCGCCAACCTCGAGCAGCTGGTCGAGGCGCTCGAGCTGCGCGAGATCACGCTCGTGCTGCACGACTGGGGCGGCGCGATCGGCATGGGCTTCGCGCGCCGGCATCCCGAGCTCGTCGCGCGCCTGGTGATCCTCAACACGGCCGCCTTCCCAAGCCCGCGCATGCCCTGGCGCATCCGCGCCTGCCGCACGCCGATCGTCGGGCCGTACCTCGTGCGGCACTGGAACGCCTTCGCCGGGATGGCGACGCGCATGGCGGTCGAGCGCAGGCTCGCTCCGGACGTGCGCGCGCAGTTCCTCGCGCCCTACGACACGCCCGCGCACCGCATCGCGATCCAGCGCTTCGTCGAGGACATCCCGATGTCGCCCGCGCATCCGAGCTGGAGCGAGCTCGACGCGACCGCGCGCGCCCTGGCGCAGTTCACGGACCGCCCCGCGCTGATCGTCTGGGGCGAGAAGGACTGGTGCTTCACGCCGCGCTTCCGCGAGGAGTGGATGCGGCGCTTCCCCGCGGCCGAGGTGCACCGCCTCGAGCGCGCGGGCCACTGGCTGCTCGAGGACGAGCCCGAGGCCGTGCCGGCGCTGGTGCGCGCCTTCCTCGAGCGCACGAGACTCGCCGCCGCGCGATGAACCTCGCCCGGCACCTCGTGCGCGCCGCGCGCGAGCTCCCCGAGCTCGAGGCGCTGCGCTGGCCGGGCGGCTCGATCACCTTCGCGGCGCTGGAACGCCGGAGCGCGGCGATCGCGCGAGGCCTCGCCGGGCGCGGCCTCGCGCGCGGCGAGCGCGCCGCGCTCTTCGTGCGTCCCGGCCCCGAGCTGGTCGCGCTGGTGTTCGCGCTCTTCCGCATCGGAGCGGTGCCCGTGCTGCTCGATCCGGGCCTGGGTCGCGCGGGCCTCGCGCGCTGCCTCGCGCGCTGCGCGCCCCGCGCGCTGATCGGCGTGCCGCGCGCGCACCTGATCGCGCGAGCGCCGCTGCGCGTGCGCGTCGGCGCGGGCTGGTTCCCCGGGACGCTCTCGCTCGACGCGCTCGCGCGCGAGGGAGGCGACGCGTTCGAGCCGCTCGAGCTCGAGCCCGAGGCCGACGCCGCGATCCTCTACACCTCGGGCTCGACCGGGCCGGCCAAGGGCGTGCTCTACGCGCACGCCAACTTCGAGGCGCAGATCGAGGCCCTGCGCACGCTCTATGGCCTGGGACGCGGGCAGGTCGACCTCGCCTGCTTCCCGCTCTTCGCGCTCTTCAACGTCGCGCTGCAGCGCACGAGCGTCTTCCCGCGCATGGACTTCGCGCGTCCGGCCGCCTGCGATCCGGCCGAGATCGTCGCGGCGCTGACGCGCAACGGCGTCACCGACACCTTCGGCTCGCCCGCGATCTGGCGCCGCGTCGTGCCCTGGTGCACGCAGCGCGGGATCAAGCTGCCCACGCTCGAGCGCGCGATGATCGCCGGCGCGAGCGTCGAGCCGGCGCTGGTCGAGAGCTTCCGCGCGCTGCTCTCCCCCACAGGCGACGTGCACACGCCCTACGGCGCGACCGAGGCGCTGCCCGTGAGCTCGCTCGCCGGCGCCGAGATCACCGGCAGGCTGCGCGCGCGCATCGACGGCGGCCACGGCACCTGCGTCGGCCGCGCCGCGCCGGGGATCGAGATCGCGCTGGTCGACTGGAACGGGACGCGGCGCGTCGCGCGCGGCGAGCTGGGCGAGATCTGCGTGCGCGGAGCGGTCGTGACGCGCCGCTACGCCGACGACGCGGAGGCGACCGCGGCCTCGAAGATCGTCGAGGCGGACGGCTTCTGGCACCGCATGGGCGACCTGGGCTACGTCGACGCCGAGGGCCTGCTCTGGTTCTGCGGCCGCAAGTCGCAGCGCCTGGAGACCGCGCGCGGCACGTTCCTGCCCGTGCCGACCGAGAGCCTCTTCGATCGCCATCCCAAGGTGCGCCGCAGCGCGCTGGTCGGCGTCGGCGCGAGCGGCGCCGAGCGCGCCGTGCTGGTCGTCGAGGGCCCGCGCCGCGAGGAGGCCGAGCTGCTCTCCTTCGCGCGCGCCAACGCCGCGCCGGCGCTGCCGCACCCCTTGCCCGAGGTCGAGCGCGTGCTCTTCCGCGACGCGCTGCCGGTCGATGCGCGCCACAACGCCAAGATCCGGCGCGAGGAGCTCAAGCGCTGGGCCGAGGAGGAGCTGCGGTGAGAGCCTTCGTCACCGGCGGCGGCGGCTTCCTCGGACTCGCGATCGTGCGCCTCCTGCGCGCGCGCGGCGACGAGGTCACCAGCTACTCGCGCGGCGAGTACCCCGCGCTGGCGGAGCTCGGCGCCGCGCACGTGCGCGGGGACCTCGCCGACACGCGCCTCCTGCTCGCCTCGATGCGCGGGCACGACACGGTCTTCCACGTCGCGGCCAAGGCCGGCATCGCGCTGGGACGCGAGCCGTTCTGGAGCGCGAACGTCGACGGCACGCGCCACGTGCTCGCCGCCGCGCTCGAGAGCGGGGCCGAGCGCCTGGTCTTCACGAGCTCGCCCAGCGTCTGCTTCGACGGCGGCGACCACGTGCAGGCCTCGAACGATCTCCCCTACTCCACGCGCTTCCTCGCGCCGTATCCGGAGTCCAAGGCCGCCGCCGAGCGCATGGTGCTCGCCGCCAGCGGCAGGAGCTCGCTCGCGACGTGCGCGCTGCGCCCGCATCTCGTCTTCGGCCCGGGCGATCCGCACCTGGTGCCGCGGCTGCTCGAGCGCGGCCGCGCGAGGAAGCTCGCGATCGTCGGCAAGGGCACGAACGAGGTCTCGCTGACCTACGTCGAGAACGCCGCCTGGGCGCACCTGGACGCCGCGGACAAGCTCGCGCCCGGAGCGCCGCACGCGGGCAAGGCCTACTTCGTCGCGCAGGAGGACCCCGTGCAGTTGTGGAGCTGGATCCACGATCTCTTCGGCGCCCTCGGCGTGCCGCCGGTGACGCGCAGGGTGCCGCTGCCGATCGCGTACGCGCTGGGGATGTGGCTCGAGAACGTCGCGCGACCCGAGGTCGAGCCGCGCATGTCGAGGTTTCTCGCGCTGCAGCTCGCGACCTCGCACAGCTACGACCTCGGACCCGCCAAGCGCGACTTCGGCTACGTCGAGCGCGTGTCGCTGCGCGAGGCGACGCGGCTCACGATCGAGAGCTTGCGCGCGCCGGCGCGCGCCTGAGCGTCCCCGCCGCGCCGCCCTCCGTACCCACTCGGCTCCTCGGCCGCGCGCACTGTTCTGCATTCGCTCGGCTGCCGCGACGGCGCATCCTGCAGCTGGGCCGGGTTCGCGCACGCGCCTGGCGGTCAGGTGCGGCAGCGGCGACGCGGTCCTCGAGGAGCAGCGTCATGGTCCGCGATCTCACGTGCGCATGGGCAGTCCTGGCGGTCTCGAGCGTTCCGGCCTGGTCGCAGGTCACGTTCCGCGCAAGCGTCGACTCCGCCGGGCAGGCGGCGAACTGCTGGAACGTCCGCGCGGCCGTGGACGACTTCGGAGACGTGCTCTTCGAGAGCTGCGCATCGAACCTCGTGCCGGGAGACACGAACGGCTTCAACGACGTCTTCTTCCACTCGCGTACGGCCTGGACCACCGAGCGCGTCAACGTCAGCAGCTCGGGCGCCGAGGCGAACGCCGGCGCCTCGTACCCCTCCCTCTCGGCCGACGGGAGGTTCGTGGTCTTCTCCAGCTTCGCGAGCAACCTCGTAGCAGGAGACACCAACGGCCACGCCGACATCTTCGTCCGCGACCGTAGCGCGGGCACCACGGAGCGTGTCAGCCTCAGCTCCGCCGGCGCGGAGGGAGACGACGACGCCAACACGACCGCGATCTCCCCGGACGGTCGCTGGGTCGCGTTCACGAGCTTCGCGACCAACTTCGCGCCGGTCAGCGGCGGATTCGTCCAGCTCTTCCTCCACGACCGCCAGAGCGGCACGACCGAGCTGCTCAGCGTCAGTCCTTCCGGCGCCTGCGCCGACGGCGACAGCGAGGTGGATCCCGGGGCCTTCTCGACGAACGGCCGCTGGCTCACGTTCTGGAGTTCCGGGACGAACCTCGTCCCGGGCGACACCAACGGCTTCGCGGACGTCTTCGTGCGCGACCTGTGGAGCGGCACGACGGAGCTCGTCAGCGTCGATCCCGCGGGCGGGCCGGGCGACGCGGACAGCTACTACCAGACGATCTCGGGCGACGGACGCTTCGTCGCCTTCCACAGCCTGGCCACCAACCTCGTGGCCGGGGACGCCAACGGCTGGTCCGACATCTTCCTGCGCGATCGCACGAGCGGCGTGACGGAGCTCGTGAGCGTGTCCTCCTCGCTCGCGCAGGGCGATCTCGACAGCGTGGGCGTTCCGTGCGTCTCGGCCGACGGGCGCTACGTGGCCTTCTTCGGCGGCGCCGACAACCTCGTCGTGCCCGACCTCAACAACGACATGGACATCTTCGTGCGCGACCGACTGGCCGGGACGACCGAGTTCGCCAGCGTCAACTCGTACGGCAGCCAGGGCGACGATCTCAGCCAGGAGGTCTCGATGTCCAGCGACGGGCGCTTCGTCGCCTTCACGAGCCTCTCCCGCAACCTGGTACCCGGCGACACCTACGGCTCGCTCGACGTCTTCGTGCACGACCGCAGCCCGCTCGCGCCGGGTCTCGACCTGTGCGTGCCGGGCGGCGACGCCAGCGCCTGTCCGTGCGCCAATCCTCCCTCCGGCCTCGCGCGCGGCTGCGACAACTCCGCGCACACGGGCGGAGCGCGGCTCACGAGCCTGGGCACGGCGCTCGTGAGCTCGGACACGCTGCGCCTCCTGGGCGATGGACTCCGCCCCGGCGCGACCTGCGTCGTGATCCAGGGCAGCGCCCGGATCGGCTCCGGCGTCACCTTCGGGCAGGGCGTGAACTGCGTCGGCGGCACGCTGCACCGGATGTACGTGAAGCCCGCGATCGCGGGATCGATCTACGTGCCCGAGGGCAGCGAGCCGAACGTCGCGCTGCGCTCCAGCATCCTCGGCGATCCGATCGGGTCCGGCAGCAGCCGCTGGTACGCGCTGGTCTACCGCGATCCCAACGTGCCCGCCGCGTGCTCGCCGCTGAGCACGTTCAACATCAGCCAGGCCCAGGAGATCACCTGGGGTCCGTGACCTCGGTGCCTCCGGCCTGGTCCGAAGGCTCGCGCGCGAAGCGAGGAAGGCGCTGCACGGGCCGATCGCCGCGCAGCGCCTTCGCTCTCCCTCGCTCCGCTCAGCGTGCCCAGTTGACGAGCACGCCGTTCGTGATGTTGAACGTCAGCGACGTGCAGAAGTTCGCCGGGTCGCGGTAGGAAGCCTGGTAGGCGAAGGTCCCGCCGCCGATCGGCACGCTGCCGCGCACGCTGATCGGCGGATCGCCGGCCTGCGGATAGCCCGACGCGCCGCCGACGGCCGCCTTGGTCGCCAGTCGCACGAGCGTCCCGCCCGCGCAGCGCAGGCCGTCGCCGAAAGGCACGGCCGCCACGGCGCTCGAGCCCTGCAGGAACGTGCAGGTCGCGGTCGAGGGCACGCCGACGAGGACGAACGCGAGCGTGTCGTCGACCGTCGAGGGCACGCCGGTCATGTCGAGCAGCGCGCCCGCGGCGTTGGCCGAGTTCGCGCAGCCGCGGCCGGAGGCCCCGCTGTTCGAGCAGGGGCAGGCCGTGCCCGATCCATCGCCGAAGCAGAAGCTGCCCGCCGAACCGCCCTCGAACGCGTCGAACAGGCGCAGCGCGATGTCGTGATCCTGGTCGTTCTCACGGATCTGGTACGGGATGCCGAAGCGATGCCCCGGAGCGCCCGGAGGACGCGCGGCGGCCGTCCGCGAGACGCGCTGGTCGAGCCCCAGACCCGGGTGCAGGACAACGTGCGACTGCGTGAGGCCGAGCTGGTCGCCCGCGAGGTAGAGATCGGAGGAGTACACCTCGTAGAAGTTGAACGGCGGCTTGAACTCCGAATACGAGACGAGGAAGTGCTGTCCGTCGCAGTCGATGCTGGGCTCGATCTGGTTCTGCGCCTGCTGGCCGGAGTTCTCCAGCGCCGTCAGGTTGACCGTCTGCACCAGCGTCGGACCGTCGAGCAGCGCCACGAAGATGTCCGCCTGCCCGCCGAGCCCGGCGCGCGAGAACGTGACCGCGTAGCGCTGGCTGTTGTCGAGCGGCGACGAGGCGCACGGCGTCTCGTCGAACTTGAGCTGCACGCCGGACACGCCGAACTGGGCGCCGATCTTGATGCCGTCGGCTCCCACGCGTGCCCCCAGGGTCCCGTCGCTCGCCTGCAGCTGGTACTGGTGCGTCCACGCCAGCAGCCACGCGCTCCCGCCGTTGGAGCGCGAGATGCTCGGGGCCCGGTTGCGCTCCGTCGACGAGTCGGGGAAGTAGATCGGCACCGTCCCCGAGGGCACGCCCGCGGCGCTGACCATGCGGTAGCCGATCTCGCTGTCGCTGCTGGAGAGCACGTGCTCGAACACGACGCAGAAGCCGGTCGTGCCGCTGGGGCTGGGATCGCCGCCCACGTCGGGGGTGACCTGGTCGAGGGCCGTGCTCCCGCCGATGGTCGTGATCTGCGCGCCCATCGTCAGGATCGTTCCGTTGGGCTGCACGATGCGGCCGACCGGAGTGCGCGGCGTCGAGCTCGTGCGCTCGGCGACGACCAGGAAGACGTGCGCCGATCCGTTGTCCGCCACGCGCGGGCGCTGCCAGGAGGCGGTGGTCACGTCCACCAGGCCGCTCGCGAGGGTCGCGCCGCTGGGCGAGAGCATGCGCACGAGGATGTCCGAGTCCGTCGCGGAGAACTTGTACTCCCAGGTCGCCAGCCAGACGCCGTTGAAGGGATCCCAGCACATGTCCGGCGCGACCGTGTCGTCGGTCGTGTTGTCGATCCAGATCCCGGTGACGACCGGATCGATCACCACGGGCAGGCTCGCGGTGGCGAGGAACGCGGCGTCGACCTCGATCGTGATCGCGCCGTTTTCCAGGCGCGTCACCGCGCTCGCGCGCCGGCCCGCGGCATCGATGGCCACCGCGCGGCTGTACGTGACACGGCCGAGCTCGCCGCGGAACTCCAGGCCCTGCTCGGTCTCTGCTCCCGCGAGCTCGCTCGCGACCGGGATGTGCAGCACGAGATCGCCGCGGCTGGGCAGCGTGTCGAAGACGAAGAGCTGCTCGAGCGAGCCCGGCGCGAGCTCGTAGGCCTCGCGGAAGCTCCCGCGATCGAACTCGACTCGGTCGCCCATGCGCGTCGCGCCGCGAGCGTGCGCGAACTCCAGCGCGATGCCGCCCGAGGTCACGCGGTCGGGCGAGAGCACATGCGGCGCGCTGCTCGGTGCGCGCGGGCCGAAGCCGGCGTAGAAGACCGCGCCCTCGGGGCCGAAGCTCGCCTTGTAGTGCTCCCCGCGCGCCCACAGACGGCCGTCGCCGGGTTCGTCGTAGAGCATGCCCCACGCGTCGGAGGACGCGGGTCGGGCCGCGGTCGAGGTGCTGGAGAGGAAGGCGAGGACGAGCGGCGCGAGCAGCGTGCAGCGGCGCAGCGGGATCGAGAGGTTCATGACGATCGGCTCCGTGTTCCGGACCTCGAAGCCCAAGCCCGACGCGGGCGGAGCGGGTCCAGGCGCCCGATCTGCACAGGCGCCGCACGCGTCGACCGGATTTCCCGGGAATCTCCCGCTCAGCGATCCGTGGCCGGGGCAGCAGCCTCCGCCGCCTTCTTCTCGGCGATGTGCTGAAGCGCGATGTCGCGCAGCTTGAGGTGGCCGGCATTGCCGGGCTGCACCTCCAGCGCTCCCTCGATGGCGAGCAGCCCGAGTTCGGGCTCGCCGAGGTTGATCTCGTCGACCGCGAGCACCTGCCAGTCCGTTCCGTCCTTCGGGTCGAGCCCCAGCGCGATCTCGACGTGGGTGCGCGACTCGTCCCAGCGCTTGAGGCGCTCGAGCGCATGTCCGAGCATGGCTCGCGTGATCGGCTCGAGCGGCGCCAGCCCGATCGCCACGCGCTCGGCTGCCGCGCAGGCAGCGTACTCCTTCTGCGAGTACTCGACCGAGGCGAGGTTGCCCCAGGCTTCGAACATGCCCGGACGCAGGCTCACGGCACGCAGATGCGCTCCGCGCGCGTCCGCGTGGCATCCGAGCTCCTCCCAGGCGAGCCCGAGCGAGTTCCAGGCGTCGGCATCGCCCGGATCGAGCCGGATCGCCTCCTGCTGCTCCGCGACGGCTTCCGCGAAGCGCTTGGCGTAGAAGTGCGCGTTGCCGAGCAGCTGGTGCGGCGGCCCCCAGGTCGGATCGAGCTGGATCGCGCGCTCGAGCAGCTCCCGGCCCGCCCTCGCGTCGTAGCGCAGCAGCGCGTTGCCGGCGGTGAAGAGCGCGCGCGGCGACTGGGGCCAGAGCTTCACGAGGGCCGCGGCTGCGGAGCGCACGCCGCGTTCGTCCTTGGCATTGCGAGAGGCGAGCGCGCGCTGCGCCTGGAACACGGCGCGCGCCGTGGGCGAGCGCTGCACGGCTTCGCCGAAGCGCGCGGCGGCGAGCACGTAGATGGCCTCGCGCTCGTAGCGCGGGCCGAGCTCGGCCTGGCGCATCAGGCGCATCCCGTCCACGAAGAGTTCGATCGCGCTCGCGTTCGCCAGCCACTCGGCCGGCAGCTCGCGCGGCGGCGTGCGGCCGGCGACGAGCGCGCGCAGCGCATCCAGCGCAGGCGAGGCCGGCACGCCCTCGAGCAGCGCGGCCACCGCGTCATGCTGCCTGCGATCGAACGCGACCATCGCGCTGCCGATGCGGGCCTCGACGCTGGAGGACTGCAGCGCGAGCGCGGCGCGGAAGCTCGCCTCCGCGTCGCCGGGATGGCGCGTCGCGAGGCTGGCGAAGCCTTCCTGCAGGAGCTGCTCGTAGCGCCGGTCCGCCTCGGCCAGCTCGGCGGCGCGCACGGTGTCGCGCGAGGACCACCACGTGCCGGCGAACACGGCCAGCGCGACGACCGTCGTCGCGAGCAGGCCCACGAGCAGCGCCTGCCGCGGCTCGCGCCGAGCCCAGCGCAGCACGCGTCCGTGCAGGGGGACGGGGCGCGCGAGGATCGGCCGGCCCGCAGCGCAGGCCTCCAGATCGGCGGCGAGCGCGGCGGCCGTGCGGTAGCGGCGCGCCGGCTCGCGCTCCATCGCCGTGGCGACGACCACCGCGAGATCGCGCGGCACGTCGGCGTTGCTCGAGCGCACGTCGGAGGCCGTTCCCGAGACGATCGCACGGTAGAGCGCGACGGGTGTCGCGCCCTCGAAGGGCCGGCGCAGCGTCAGGCACTCGTACAGCGTCACGCCCAGCGCGTAGACGTCGCTCTGCGCGTCCGGGCGCGAGCGCTCGCCGCTGACCAGCTCGGGCGCGAGGTACGCCGGCGTCCCGGCCGTCTGCCCCGTGCGCGTCAGCGTCGCCGCCTCGGGTTCGTCGCCGATCGCCAGGCCGAAATCGAGCAGCACCGGAGCGCCATCGGCCGCGACGATGATGTTGGAGGGCTTGACGTCGCGGTGGACGACGCCCTGCTCGTGCGCGAACTGCAGCGCGCGCGCGACGCGCGCCAGCGTCGCGGCGATCCAGCGCGGCGACCCGCGCTCGTCCGCACCCGCAGGGATCGGCTGTACGCAGCGTGCGCCCGCGTCGCGCGCCAGGGCGATGGCGCGCGCGAGCGTCTCGCCCTCGACGAAGCGCATCGCGATCCAGGGCTGATCGGCCTCCACGCCCGCCCCGTAGATCGTCGCGATGCCGGAGTGGTCCAGCCGCGAGGCGATCTGCGCCTCGCGACGGAAGCGCGCACGCGCGACGGCGCTGGCGAGCAGCTCGGGCGGCAGCACCTTGAGCGCCACGCGCCGGCCCAGCGGCTCCTCGATCGCCTCGAGCACGACCCCCATGCCTCCGCGGCCGAGCTCGCGCAGCACCTGGTAGGGACCGACGCTGCGCGGCAGCGAGCCGTCCTCCGCGCGCGCGAGGCGCGAGGCCTCCTCCAGGGCCAGCAGCCCGTCGAGCGCGACGGCGAGCTCGGCTTCGAGCTCCGGGTAGCGCGCGGCGAACTCCGCCGCGTCGACGGGTTCGCCGCGCCGGCGCTGCTCGAGGAAGAGCTCGAACGCGTCGGCCGCGGAGAGCGGGCCCTCGCTCACCGGCCCTCCGTCGAGCGGCCGGGCTCGATCGCGCGCAGCGCGGGACGCAGGCGGGCCAGCGCGCGCATGAAGCGCTTGCTGGCGGTCTTCGGCTCGATCTCCAGCTCGGCCGCGGCCTCCTCGTTGCTCAGACCCTCCAGGTGCCGCAGCGCGACGATCTCGCGATCGATCTCGTCGAGTTCCTCGAACGCCGCGAGCACGCGCTGGCGCACCTCCTCGCGTTGCACCGCCTGCGTCGGCGAGGTCGCGCTGGCGACCAGCGCGTCCGCCGCGCTGCGCGAGCTCAGGCCCGGGCGACCGTCGCGCACGCGCGCCTCGCGCAGCGCGTCGCGCATGTGCGCGGCGAGGTGCCGCCGCTGCGCCTGCACCAGCGCCTGGGAGGTGAGCAGCCGCAACCAGACGTGCAGGGCGAGCGCATCCTGCCTGCACCACTCGCCGAAGCGCCGCGCCGCCTCGACCCAGACGTCCTGCAGCACGTCGCTCGGATCCATGCGCCGCCGCAACGCCGGATCGAGGCGCAGCTCGATCATGCGCAGCAGCCGCGGCTCGTGCTGGTGGAAGAGCACGGAGAGCGCGTCCTCGTCGCCGAGTCGCGCGCGCTGGAGCAGGGCGTCTGCGGGTTCGGGCACGCGAAGCCCGGGCGCGGTCCGTGGCGCCGGAGGGGCAGGTCGAATCGTAGCAGGGCCCCCGGAGACCCGCCACGCGCGGCCGGCGTGTCCCAGCCCCGCGTCGGGCTCTCACGCCGCGGCATGGGACAACGACGCGCATGCAGTCGGGTCCCCGCGATCGCGAGGCTCGCGCGGAGCGCTCGCTCAGGCCTGGGGCGGCAGCGGCGACGGGATCGGCGGCACGTCGAGCGGCGAGCGTCCGCACGCGATCCACCAGCGCGGGTACTCCTCGCCCCTCGAGAGCGCGAGGTACGCCTCGAAGCGCATCACCTGGACGAGCGGCACCGTCAGCAGCGCGCCGACCAGACAGAGGCACAGACCGAGCACGGCCGCGACGATCTCGACCAGCGCGAACACGAGGAGCTGCAGGCGATGTCCGTCGGCGAGCTTCCACGAGCGCGCGATCGCGGACGCTGCGCTGCAGTCCTCGAACACGACGATCGGCACGACCAGCGCGAGGCCGAGCCGCACGTAGAGGTAGACGAGCCCCCACGCGAGCGCGAAGCACGAGAGGCCGATCGCGAGCATCCAGCGCGGGAGCTCGCGGCCGTCGGCGAGGGCGAAGGACAGGGCCAGCGCGCCGACCACGGGCGCGAACGCGGCGGCATCGATCAGCCAGCGCAGAATGCGCGCCAGCATCAGCGTCAGCGCGCGCTCGCCGCCTTCGAAGACCAGGCCCACGTCGTCGCGCCCCGTGTGCAGTCCGCGCTCGATCGCGCGAGCGTAGCCGGGCAGCAGGAAGCTCGAGACGAGGAAGAACACGAGGCCGATGCACCCGACCAGCGGAACGCTGACCAGCACCCACGGCCAGACGAGCTCGAGCAGCTCGCGGGCCCCGTGCCCGTGCGAACGTCCGCGGAAGGAGAAGCGCAGCAGCGGTCCGCCCACGTCGCTGCAGAACACCGCGAGGAGCAGGCCGCCGATCATCACGACGCCAGGCGCCTGCTTCAGGAGCTTCCACGCCGCCTCGAAGCTGCGGAACGGGTTGAAGGCCTCGGCGAACCTCATCGACGGCTCCTCGGGAAACAGGGCCGGCCGGAGCGTACCTCCGGCCGGCTGCATTCCTCCAGGCTCGCACACGATTCCGCCCGACGGGCACGGCCTTCCACTCGCGCGTGTGGCGACGACGCCGCGCCCCGGAGCATCCGTCGGACACCCGCGGACGATCGGCCTGCCGTCGTCGGTGGGTCGGCGGGGACGGCCCGCGCACCTGGACAGGAGAGACCCGCGGAGTAAGATCCGAAGACGCTCGCACCCATCGTGTCCCGCTGGAGGTTCTCCATGCTGCGTTCCCTGCTGGTCTCGCTCACCCTGGTCGTTCTCGCCACGGACCTGCACGCGCAGGGTTGCAGCGGCGGGCAGAACTTCTTCAAGAACGACGTGCTGCCGTCGATGCCCGGCTCGCAGGCCGTCTCGGTGATCCAGGGCCTGTGCGAGGGCGAGGCCGCGGGCTGCGTGTTCAACGTCTCCGCCGTGGCGCCCGTGGTCAAGGTGCGCATGGCGGCCATCGGCTACATCCAGGCCGGCGGCGTCAACGGCACGCAGGCGCTGACCAACCTGCAGATCTACGACGGCATCAGCTGGGTCGGCGGCAACCCCGTCCTCGGCCCGCTCGTGTTCGACTTCACCGCGGCGACGCAGGGTTCGATCGGCGTGACGAGCAGCGCGATCAACACCGTCGACCTCTCGCAGTACGACATACCGATCTCCTCGGGCCAGCTGGTGGTCACGTGGTGGATGGACTTCAACCCGATCGGGCAGTGCTCGACCGGCTACGTGGCCAACTTCGCCACCGACTACCCCAGCGGCGCGGCCAACTGCAACGTCACGCACAAGAACCTGATCTACATCACCGGACAAGGCTGGCGCGACGCGGCCACCGCGAGCGTCAGCGGCTTCCCGCTCTGCCCGATCTACTACGCAGGCAACTGGCTGATCCGCGCCTGCGTCGAGCCGGCCGGACCGGTGACGCCCTTCTGCTTCGGCGACGGCACGCTCACGACGCCCTGTCCCTGCGGCAACAACGGACTCTCGGGCGCGGGCTGCGAGAACTCGGCCGGCACCGGCGGAGCGATCCTCGCTTCGAGCGGCACGACCGTGCCCGACGCGCTCGTGTTGTCCTCCTCGGGCGAGCTGCCGACGGTCTTGAGCATCTTCCTGCAGGGCGACTCGAACAACCCGTCCGGCGTCAGCTTCGGCGACGGCGTGCGCTGCGTCAGCGGTTCGCTGAAGCGCCTCTTCGTCAAGAACGCCAGCGCGGGCGTGGCCACGGCACCGAACTTCGGCGGCGGCGATCCGTCGATCACCGCGCGCTCCGCGGCGCTGGGCGACACGATCCCCACCGGCGGCACGCGCTACTACCAGGTCTACTACCGCGACCCGCTGACGTCGTTCTGCCCCAACCCGCCCGGCAACTCCTGGAACGTCTCGAGCGGATTGCGCGTGGCCTGGTAGTCGAAGAGCGACCAGCGAACCCACTGCGCTCGAGCGGGCTTGTGTCGGGCTCGCGAGACACAACGCACCGAGCACGCGCATGCTTCGAGAGCCCAACCTGCACGAGCGGCTCGTCCTCGGATGAGCGTTCGCCGTGCGGGGAGCGTGCACGCGGTCGAGCACGGCGCGCACAGCAAGAGTGGCGAGGCTGCGAACTCGCTCGCGAGCCGGCTGACACGCGCAGGCCGCGGGTGGTAGTCTGCGTGCGTCCAACGCGTGGAGCCTGCGCATGAGCACCGCCATTCCGATCGGGAAGATCCCCGGCCTCCCTGGCCCCGTCGCGCGTCGATTGCGTGCGCTCGGACTCCCGCAGAGCACGGACCTGCTGCGCGCGGACCTCGTCAAGCTGACCCGCGTCCTCGGCGGCGCCACGACACTCGCTGACGTCCAGGGTTGGCGCGCGGTCGCCTCGCTGCTGGAGCTCGAGGGCATGAAGACGAGCTGGGCCGCGGCGCTCGCACGGCGAGGCATCACGTTCTCGACCGGACTGTGCCTGCGCAAGTTGTCTGCCGTGCGCGCGCTGTTCGAACAGGCTGTGAATGCCCAGGAGATCCCCGCGCTGCCGAGCGATGACGTGATCGCGGCGCTGCTGCTGGATTCGATGCGCATGAAGAGCACGGGAGTGCTCAACGTCACGGTCGTCGACAAGCAGGCCCGGCCGCTGCGCGGGGCGCGGGTCGTCTGGGGCCGCGCCGAGGCCCGCACCGACGCGCGCGGCCGCGCGCGGTTCGTCGGCCTGCCGCTCGAGAAGTCCTTCGACCTGGTCGTGCGCAAGAACGGCTACCTCGAGCGCGCGCAGAAGGACGTGCGCCCGAGCGCGCCGCAGCTGCTCGTCGGCCAGCGCATCGAGCTCGCCAAGCACGCCGGTCGCGCGCGCGCGAAGCGCAAGCTCGCCTCGCAGTTCGCTGGCGACGCGATCGGCCCGCTCGACGGCCGCCACTTCCATCTGGTCACCGCCAAGGGGCGCAAGCTGCGCCGCGGCGACCTCGTGCGCTGGGTCGCGACGCTGAAGAGCGGCGAGGTCAAGCTTTCGAGCCGCTTCCTCGACGACGACGGCGAGCGCCTGATCGTGCGCGCCTGGCATCTGCCGCGCACGGCGTTGCCTGCCGACGCCGCCCTGCGCGACGACTTCAAGGTGACGCGCGATGGGCTCGTGCCGATCAAGCTCTCGACACGTCGGCTCGCGCGGCTGCGCATCCTGCGCACCATCCTGCGCGGAGTGAAGCGGCCGAAGAACGACGCAGAGTTCAGGCGTCGCATGCGAGAGACGGTTCGAAGACTCGAGAAGCGCGCCGCGTTCACACGCGGCTTCTGAGGCGAAGGGAGAACGATGATGGCGGGTCCACAGAACTACCAGTTCCAGGCGGGCGGGGAAGCCTGCCCCATCTGTGCGGGCATGGACGGCCAGACCTCCGAGGAACCGATGGAGTTGCCCCACGAGGGCTGCCTGTGCCAGGTGGTCCCGTTGAGCGCCGGGGACGACTGCCCCTCCTACGAGTTCCAGCAGGTCGACACCGAGCGCTACGGCCCGCACGGAGAGAGCGCCCGCGTGTACTTCGAGATCACGGTCACCTGCTGCGACGGATCCGAGATCGGCGAGACACTGGTCGTCGATCTGGGTGTGGAGCCCGGCGGCCGATCGATCGACGAGCTGATCGAGCAGTGGGACGCCGAGGTCGATGCGGCCGCCCAGGAAATGGCCTCAGGTTGCGCTCCGGACGAGTTCAACTGCTGCTGAGCACGAGTCCGCGCCGGCCAGCCGCCGTCGGCGAGGACGGACGGATGCTCCGGTCGGCCTCGTGAGAGATGGACCGGGCGGGCGCGCGCCGAGCGCGCAGGTCCTTGATCAACTCGAGGAACTGCTCGAAGGGCACGACCTCCTGCTCGCGCGTGTCGCGGCGGCGCACCGCCACCGTGCCGTCCGCCGCCTCGCGTTCGCCCGCGATCAGCATGAACGGCACCTTGTGCGTCTGCGCCTCCTTGATCTTCTTGTTCAT
>JBGASC010000072.1:0-24617 GCA_044229935.1 Planctomycetota bacterium
GGAGCAGCTGACGCTCGATCTCGCGAAGCTCCTGCAGGGCGGCGATTCGAGCCAGAACGTCGCGCGGCGCGACGGCGACGTCCTGGTCGTGCCCGCGGCGGCAGCGGCACCGCGCTGAGCATCCTCGCGCGCCCCGGGGCGGCCCGCGCATCCGCGGTTGCAAAAGAGCCCGCGCGCTGCGTACCGTGAGCGCCTCCCGCGACCCTCCGGCGGGCGGTTCGGACTCCAGCTTTCGATCGGTCGTGCCGATCCAGGAGGCGTCCGTCCGCGTCCCCGCCGCGGCACGGAAATCCGTTCCCATGCGTCATCCCTGGCTCCCGCGGCTCGTGCTGCTCCTCCTCTGCGCCACCCTGGCTGCCTGCAACACGGCGCCGGACAAGCGCATCCTGCAGTACCTCAACACGCAGGGCTTCGGCAAGCGCTACTCGGGCAACGCCGAGGAGGAGAACTACGTCGCGATCGGCGACACGGTCTCGATCACCGACTCCTACAACGAGGAGCTCTCGGTCAGCAAGCCGGTCGACATCGACGGCACGATCCTCCTGCCGGAGATCGGCGCGGTCGCCGTCGCGGGCTACACGCGCACCGAGATCGAGGCGCTGCTGATGGAGAAGTACTCGCCCTACTTCGACCTGCTCGACATCAAGGTGCAGATCGTCACGGGCGGCAAGAAGTACTTCATCTACGGCGAGGTCTCCGGCCCGGGCGAGAAGAACTTCCCCGGCGACCTGACCATCTTCGAGGCGGTGATGAACGCCGGCCCGAGCAAGGACACCGCCAACCTCGGCCGCGTGCGCCTGATCCGCGCCGACCCGCGCGACCCGCAGGTGTACGAGATCAACATCGGCGACCTGCTCGAGAACGGCGACTCGACCTTCAACATGCACGTGCAGGAGCTGGACATCATCTTCGTCCCGCCCACGATGCTGGCGCAGCTGGGCTACTTCCTCGATTCGATGCTGTTCCCCGTCAAGCAGGTGCTCTCGGGCATCGGCGGGGCGATCTTCTCGCTCAACCAGCTCTCCTACTACAACAGCAACGTCCTGCACTGAGACACCGGGATGGCCGTCCAGATCGAGACCCAAGGGCAGCTCAGCGAGTTCCTCGAGATCCTCTCGAGGCGCCGCTGGCAGTTGCTGCTCCCCGCGGCGCTGCTGATCACGCTGGGCGTGGCGCTGGCGGTCTTCATCCCCAAGAAGTACCTGGCCAGCACGCAGGTCGAGGTGCGCCCGGTGGGTGTGTCGGTCTCGGGCAAGGAGGCCCAGAACGCGCCCAACCAGATCCGCGCCTACGAGCGCGTGCGCCATGTGCTGCAGGAGACGAAGAACGCCGAGTTCCTCTCGCTGGCCGCGAACAAGCAGAACCAGTTCGTCTCCGACGTGCGCGACGACCTCAAGGTGCGCCTGGACACGCCCTCGGGCGGCTCGAGCACCTTCGTCACCATCGAGTACGCCAACGTCGATCCGACGGTGGCCGCCAGCTTCCTGCGCGCGCTGCGCGAGGACTGGCGCACGGACGTGCTCGACCGCGACAAGTACAAGGTCGACGACGAGGTGCAGAAGCTCGGCACCGAGGTCGCGGCGCTGGAGAAGGACCTGCGCTCGGAGGAAGACGAGCTCTCCAGCCTGTGCCAGAAGTACGGCATCACGGCCACGCAGCCGATCCCCGGCGGCAGCGACCAGCGCGCCGAGGACCCGGACTTCACGCGCCTGCAGGACAACAAGACCAGGCTGCAGGGGATCGAGTTCGAGCTCGCCGGCCAGGACGTGGCCGTGGCGAGCCTCGAGCAGCAGCTGCGCGACACGCCCGAGAAGCTGACCGAGCAGCAGGTGATCGAGGGCGTCAACAACTCGAACGAGATGCTCGAGCTGGAGAAGCAGATCCGCGAGCAGCAGGCCGAGCTCGAGCGCTTCCGGCCCGAGAACTCGAAGTACCAGAAGCTCTCGAAGAAGCTGGCCGAGCTGCAGCAGCAGAAGGACCAGCTCAAGAAGGCCGCCACGCGCAACGAGCTGGCCAGCGTCTCGAAGGTCAACCCCGAGCGCGCCACGCTGCAGAAGGCGCTCGACGCGGCGCGCCTCAAGCAGCAGCAGCTCACCGGCGAGCGCGACCTCCTGCAGAAGAAGATCGGCGCCGACTCCCAGCAGGTCGACGAGCTCTACGTCGTCTACAAGAGGATCCGCGAGCACCGCCAGAAGGCCGACCGGCTGGCGGACTCGCTCAAGAGCGCCTCGGTCAAGTACAGCGACAAGCTGCTGCAGGCCAAGCAGCTGGCCAGCCCGCTCTCGAACCCGTTCAGCGTCACGCAGGACGTGATCAAGCCCGAGAAGCCGACCGAGCCCAACCCCTGGCTGATCGTGGCCTTCGCGCTGGTCGCGGGCCTGACGCTGGGCCTGACGGTGGCGCTGACGGCGGAGTACAGCCGCAACTGCTTCCGCAGCGTGCACGACATCAGCCGCGTCATGGTCGCGCCGGTCCTGGGCAGCGTCGGGCGCATCCTGACGCGGCGCCAGCGGCGCATGATCGCGCTGCGCCGCGTGCTGGTCGCGACGGCCAGCATCTCGGTCATCGCCGGGATCGCCTTCGTCACCTGGGCCTGGGCGCGCGACCCGGAACTGCTCTCGCCGCAGCTGCGCGCGCGCATCGAGCAGATCCGCGACAAGATGCGCTGAGCCGCCGATGCGCGACCTCCTCGTCAGCGCCTTCATCGTGGGCTCGCTGCCGAGCTGCTTCCGGCGGCCGTTCATCGGCCTCTTGATGTTCTCGCTGCTCGCCTACATGCGCGTGCAGGACCTGACCTGGGGCTGGGCGCGCTACCAGCGCTGGTCGTACTTCGTCGCGCTGGCGACGCTGCTGGGCTTCGTCTTCTCCAGCGCGCCCGACAAGCGCTTCTTCCGGCCGGACCTGCGCTGCTGGGTGATGATCGCGCTGGCGCTGCTGGTGGGGGCGAGCCTGCTCGCCTCGACCAACCTGCGCCCGCTCGACTTCGAGAACTACACCGAGTACTGCAAGATCATCGGCGTCGCGCTCTTCACCACCGCGGTGGTCAAGAACCGCGAGTACCTGCGCATCCTGGTCTGGGTGATCGCGCTCTCCTTCGGCTTCTTCGGCGTCAAGAACGGGCTCAACTTCCTGCTGCACGGCGGCAACATGAAGATCGAGCAGGGCCCGGGCGGGATGCTCTTCGACAACAACGACTTCGCGCTGGCGCTGTGCATGGCCGTGCCGCTGCTGGTGCAGCTGGGCCTCTCGGAGCAGCGCGAGCTCGTGCGGCGCGTCGTGCTGGCGATGGTCCCGCTGACCGCGATGACGATCATCGCCACGCACAGCCGCGGCGGCTTCCTGGCGCTCTCGGTGACGGCGCTGGTGCTGGCCTGGCGCGCGCGCAACCGCGTCGCGGCCTTCGCGCTGCTGGGCCTGTTCGCCGTGGGCGGCGCGCTGATCGTGCCGCGCTCCTTCGTCGAGCGCCTCTCGACCATCAGCCAGTACGAGACCGAGGGCTCGGCCAAGGGCCGCCTGGAGGCCTGGAAGGTCGCCGGCCACATGATCCAGGCCAAGCCGCTGCTCGGCGTCGGCTTCGAGAAGTTCCAGGAGAACTACCGCCGCTACGACCCGCGCTCGGCCAGCGCCGAGGAGGGCGGCCCCGGCACGCGCGTGACGCACAACAGCTACCTGCAGATCTGGGCCGAGTGCGGCACGCCGGCCTTCCTGCTCTACATGTCGCTGCTCTTGTGGAGCTTCGTCGACCTGTGGAAGGTGCGCCGCGAGGCGCGCGAGCGCTACCACTCCAGCTGGATCCTCTCCTACGCGACGATGTTCGAGGCCTCGCTGGCCGCCTTCGCCGTGGGCAGCTTCTTCCTCAACCGCGCGCACTTCGACCTCTTCTACCACCTGGTCGCGATCGTGCTGACGTTCACCGCGCTGGCGCGCGCCTCGATGCGCGACGAGCTCGCCTACCCGACGCGCACGGCGCAGCGCGGACGCCTGGCCGAGCAGCGCGCGCGCGGCTTCGGCGAGCGCGAGCGCGCGACCGGCTTCGGGAAGCGCCGCGGTACGCCCGCGCTGGGGAGCTGAGCCGTGTGCGGCTTCGCCGGTCTGGCCCTGGAGGACGGCAGCCTGCCGGGTGCCGAGCTGCTCGCCGCGATGGCGCGCACGCTCTCCCACCGCGGCCCCGACGACGAGACGCTCGAGCGCCGCGCACCCTTCGGCGTCGGCTTCCGCCGCCTCGCGATCATCGATCCCGCCGGCGGGCGCCAGCCGCTGTACGACGAGAGCGGCGACATCGCGGTCTACTGCAACGGCGAGATCTACAACTTCCAGGAGCTGCGCGCCGAGCTCGAGGGCCGCGGCCACGTCTTCCGCACCGGCTCCGACGGCGAGTGCATCGCGCACCTCTACCAGGAGTGCGGCGCGCGCTTCGCCGAGCGCCTGGTCGGCATGTTCGCCGCGGCGGTGCTCGACTGGCGCGATCCGGCGCGGCCGCGGCTGGTGCTCGCGCGCGACCGCATCGGCATCAAGCCCATGTACTGGGCGCGCGCGAACGGCGCGCTCTACTTCGGCAGCGAGGCCAAGGCGATCCTGGCCGCGCGCGCCACGCCGCGTCGGCTGCGCGCGACCTCGCTGCTGGACTACCTCGTGCAGGGCTACACCAGCGGCGCGGACTCGGCCTGGTCGGGCGTGCAGCGTCTCGCGCCGGGCACGCTGCTGGAGTGGGAGGGCACCGCGCCGCGCCTGACGCGCTACTGGGACCTGCCACGCGACCACGTGCGCGAGGCGGCGCCGGCCGAGGAGATCCTGGAGTGGATCGACCGCGTGGTGGGGGAGCACCTGCTCAGCGACGTGCCGCTGGGCGCCTTCCTCTCGGGCGGCATCGACTCGACCTCGGTCGCCGACGCGATGGCGCGCATCCGCCGCGCGCAGCGCAGCGACCGCGCCGCGCGCTCGCTCGCGGGCGGGCTGGTCCTCTGCTCGGTCGGATTCCGCGAGGCGGAGTTCGACGAGCTGGAGCAGGCGCGCCGCACCGCCGCGCGCCTGGAAGCCGTGCACCACACGCAGATCCTCGAGGCCGATCCGGCGCTGGCGCTGGAGACGCTGCCCTGGTTCTTCGACGAGCCGCTGGCCGATCCCTCGACCGTGCCGACCTACCTCGTCTCGCGCATGGCGCGCGAGCACGTGACGGTCGCGCTCAGCGGCGACGGCGGCGACGAGGTCTTCGGCGGCTACCGCCGCTACGTCTTCGACGTCGCCGAGAACCGCGTGCGCGCGCTGCTGGGCCGTCCCGGCCGCACGCTCGCCGCCGGCCTGGGCCGGCTCTATCCCAAGCTCGACTGGGCGCCGCGCGTGCTGCGCGCGAAGAGCACGCTGACGAACCTCGGCCTCGATCCGGCGCGCGCCTACTTCGCCAGCCTGACGCAACTCTCGCGCGCGGACGCCGTGGCGGTGCTCGCGCCCGATCTCGCGCGCGAGCTCGCGGGCCACGATCCCTTCGAGGCCTTCGCCGAGCTGTACCGCAAGCCCGCGGTCGACGACGCGCTCTTCCGCGCGACCTACGCCGACTTCCACTCGTTCCTGCCCGACCGCATCCTGGTCAAGGCCGACCGCGCCTCGATGGGGGCCTCGCTCGAGGTGCGCCCGCCCTACCTCGACCACCGCTTCGTCGAGCGCTTCGCGACGCTGCCCGCGCGCGAGAAGGTGCGCGGCGGCCGCGGCAAGCACGCGCTGCGCGAGGCGCTGCGCTCGCGCATCCCCTCCGAGGTGCTCGACGGCCAGAAGCGCGGCTTCGACATCCCGCTCCGGCGCTGGATCGCCGGTCCGCTCGCGCCGGTCGTGCGCGACGCGGTCGAGTCGCTGCCCGAGAGCTGGTTCCGCCGCGACGTGCTGCGCGCGCGCCTCGCCGAGCACCAGGGCGGCGGGCGCGACCACTCGCACCTGTTGTGGAGCCTCTTCGTGCTCGACCGCTGGCGCCTGCGCCACGCGGTCGAGGACCAGCTGGACACGTGAGGGACCCGTGCTGCACGCCCTGAGCTTCGACGTCGAGGAGTACTTCCAGGTCGCCAACCTGCGCGGCCACTTCGCGCGCTCGGACTGGGAGAACGTCGACTCGCGCCTGGACGTCGGCATGCAGGCGATCCTCGGCGCGCTCTCGCGCGCGCGCGCCCACGCGACGTTCTTCTGGCTGGGCTGGGTCGCCGAGCGGCACCCCGAGCTGGTGCGGCGCTGCCTGGACGAGGGCCACGAGATCGCGAGCCACGGCTACGAGCACGCCTTCCTGCAGGACCTCGGTCCCGAGGGCCTCGTGCGCGACCTGGAGCTGACCGAAGAGGCGCTGCTCGCCGCCGGCGCGCCGCGGCCGGTCGGCTTCCGCGCGTCGACGTTCACGCTGACGCGCGCGACCTGGTGGGCCTTCGAGGTGCTCGCCGCGCGCGGCTACCGCTACGACTCGAGCGTGCACCCGATCCGCCACCCGGTCTACGGCGTGCCCGGCTTCGAGCCCGGCATCTCGCGCGTCGAGGTGCCGCGCGCCGCGCCGATCGTCGAGTTCCCCGTCTCGACGCTGCAGCTCTTCGGCCAGGGCCTGCCCGTCGGCGGCGGCGGCTACTTCCGCCTGCTGCCCGGCGCGCTGCTGCGCGCGGCCTGCGCGCGCATCGAGGCGAGCGGCCGGCCGCTGTGCATCTACCTGCACCCCTGGGAGTTCGACCCGGGCCAGCCGCGCGTCGACGCGCCCTGGTCGAAGCGCACGCGCCACTACCTCAACCTCGAGCGCACGCTGCCGCGCCTGGAGGCGCTGCTGGCGCGCTTCCGCTTCGGTTCGCTGGCGCAGGTGCTGCGCGAACAGGGCGCGCTGGGCGCCGACGCGTTCAGTTCGCCGGGGTCGCCGCGCTCCGGCTGAGCCCGCGCAGCGCGGCCACGAGCGGAACGCGCTCGGCGTTGGGCCAGAGCTTCGCGAGCTCGTCGATCGTGCCGCGCGCCTGGGCGAGATCGTCGGGCTGCGCGCGCGCGAGCAGCGCGATGGCGCGGGCCCAGAGGAACTCGGCGCGCTCGTCGGCGGGCAGCGCGGCGACACGCGCGGGATCGATCCCGCTGGTGATCTGCAGCGCCTTGGGCACGCCGCGCGGGCCCAGGCGCAGGAGCGCGCGTGCTTCCAGAGCGAGACCCGCGGGATCGCCGGGGGCGAGCCTGGCGGCGCTGCGCCAGCGCTCGGCGACGGCGACGATGCCCTCGACGGTCCAGTCGCTCTGCGAGCGCACGCGCAGGTACTCGCGCAGCGCCGTCGGTCCCGGCGAGATGCGCTGCACGCGCGCGATCTCGCGCAGGGCCTCCTCGGGGCGGCCCTCTTCGAAGTAGCCGCGCGCGAGCAGCACCCAGGCGTCGAGGTTGCCCGGTTCGCGTTCGAGCTCGGCGTCGAGGAAGGAGCGGGCGCGCGCCGGGTCGAGCGCCAGCAGGAAGCGCGTCCAGGACTCGGTGCTGCCGCGCGCCAGGCGCTCGAAGGGCTGCGGGTGATCGCTGCGGACGCGCTCCAGGCGCGCGTAGGCGCGCGCGACGCCGAAAGCCTGGTCGGGCACGCTGGTCTCCAGGTCGTTCTGGGCCTGCGCGAGCAGCACGCGCGGATCGTCGGGTCGCACCTGGGCGAGCTGCTCGAGCGCGGCGCGCAGGCCCTCGGCGTCGTAGAGCGGGGGCGAGGCGACGTGCGCCAGCTGGCAGAGCTCGAGCATCTCGCGCGTGCTCTCGGCACCGCTGGCGGCGGGCAGGCGCTGCAGCGCGCGGCGGTAAGTGGCGAGGGCCTCGCTGGTGCGCCCCAGCTGCGCGTACAGGCGCCCGACGACGAGCAGCACGGGACCGGAGTCGGGCGCGGCCGTGGCGGCCGTGCGCGCGGCCTCGAGCGCCGGCTCGAGCTGCCCGTCGCGCATCTGGGCACGGGCGCGGTCGAGCGCGAGGTCGGAGGCGGCGACCGCGGCATCCCCGAGCGCGGCGTCGCGCTGCAGGCACAGTTCGAGGTCGGGCAGGCCTTCGCTGCGCGGATCGTCGGCGAGCTCGATCAGCCGCTGCCAGGCCGGCGCGAAACGCCGGTCGGCGGCGAGCACGGCGCGCAGCTCGCGCTGCTCGGGCCCGCGTTCGTGCGCCGCGCGGTGCAGCAGCGCGCGGAACCAGTGCGGCCAGACCGCCCCGGCCTTCTCGCCCGCGGCGTCCAGGCGCGCGAGCACGAAGCTCGCCAGCCACGGGCGCTCCAGGCCCAGCACGAGCGCGGCCAGCCCGCGCGGGCCGAGGCTCTCGACGAACTGCGCGGCGCGCTGCTCGCGCGGCGTGGCGCGCGGCGCGTCCTCGAGCGTGGCCGCGAAGAGCGAGCGCAGCGGGTCGTCGCCCAGCGCCTGGAGCCGCGCGCGCAGGTCGTCGGGGTCGCCGCCGAAGAGCGCCTGCGCCGCGCCTCCGCGCGGTCCGTGCGCCCAGTTGGTCTTGCGCAGCGCGAGCACCGCGTCGCGCACGCTGCTCTCGCCGGCATCGTCCCCGAGCGCGAGCAGCGCGACGAGCTCGGCGTCGCCGCGCGTGTCGAAGGCGGCCGCGCGCTCGAGCGCCGCGGCCAGCGAGGTCTCCTGTCGCAGCGCCAGCGCGCTCGCCGCCAGGCGCACCAGCACGTCGCCGCCGCGGAAGGCCTTGCCCGCGCCGTCCAGGCGCGCTGCGAAGGTGCGCGCCAGCGCGGGCTGTCCGCCGGCGAGCAGGCGGTCGCTCAGCGCGAGGTAGCGAGCGCGGTCGGGGGCGAAGCGCGGCAGGAGCTTCGCGAGCGGTTCGGCCAGCTCGGCCCCGCGCCCGGCGCGCAGCGCGGCGTCGACCAGGATCTCGAGCGCGCCGGGCCGTTCGAGCACGTCCTCGCGCAGGGCCAGCAGGCGGTCGCAGGCCGCGGAGCTCTCGCCCGCGAGCAGCTCCAGGCTGGCGGCGAAGACGCGCTGCTCGAGGTCGAGCGCGCTCTCGGGAACCTGCAGCAGGAGCTCCAGCGCCTGCCGCGGCTCGCCGCGCGCGGCGAGGGCGCGCGCGACCGCCAGGCGTCCCGCGCCTTCGGGGTCCGCGCGCAGCACGCGGCGCTGGTCGGCCGGCAGCAGGGTGTCCTCGGGCAATGTCGCGAGCAGCGCGCGCGAGCGTTCGTCGTTGCCGGTACGCTCCAGGCGCGCGAGGAAGGCCTCGACGATCTCGCGCGACTTGCCGCGCGCGCGCGCCAGATCGAGCTGGAGGTCGAGTGCGGGGACGAAGCCCGGCAGCTGCTCGAGCAGCGTCCCGAGGAAGGTGCGTGCCTCGGAGAGCTTGCCCTCCTCCAGGTGCACGCGCGCGAGCGTGTACAGCTCGTAGGGCGCGGCGTTGGACGTCGGCGCGACCGTCAGGCCGTTCCTGAGGTCGGCGCGGATCGCGTTGGCGTCCAGCCCCAGCGAGCGCAGCTCGAGCTGGCCGATCTCCTCCCAGCGCGACATCAGCTCGGCGGTGCGCTGCGGCAGCAGCTTCATCCCGCGCGCCCAGCGCTCGTCGGGGACGCGGTAGCCGCCGCGCGGTGCCGCCAGCTGCAGCTCGGCCAGGCGCAGCCAGGTTTCCCCGTCGTGCTCGGGAGCGAGCTCGGCCGCGCCCTCGAGCGCGGTGCGTTCCTCGGCTGCGAGGCCCAGCGTGCGGCAGGCGTCGGCGAGATGGCGCCAGGCGATCGCGCGCGCGTGCGGCACGGGCTCGGGCGAGTCCGAGGCGGTGTACGTGCCGAGCATCGAGCGCGCCGCCTCGAGGTAGTCGTGGCCGCCGATCTGGTAGTTGGCCTCGCCCATGAAGAACCAGGGCACGTCGCCGAGCTCGGTGGTGCGCACCTGGAACAGCTGGTAGCCGCAGTTGTACAGGCGCCCCGGGTCGCGGTCGGGGTTCTGCATCGAGCCGTAGGCCACCAGGCAGGCGTCGAGCAGGAAGTCGGGGCTCGCCGGGTGCCGCGACATCCAGCTGCCCGAGACCACGTTGCCGTAGCGCCAGCGTTCGCGCATGCGCAGGCCGGCCAGCAGCGTGGCGCAGGCGTCGGCGTCCTCGCGCAGGGTCGGGACGCGCCAGCCGGCGCTGAAGAGGTCGAGCGCCTCCTCGCCCAGGCCCGCGCGCTCCAGCAACGCGCCCAGGCTGCCCATGGCGCGGCCCTGGAAGTCGAGCTGCAGGCTGCGTCCGAAGGCCGAGCGCGCCAGCGCGTTCGCGGCGCTGGCCTTGTCGCAGCGATCGAGCACGCTCTCGGCCGCGGCCTCCGAGCGCGTGCCGAAGAGCGTGCGCAGGTCGTTGGCGAGCGAGATGCGCCGCGGGTCGCGCTGGGCGCGGCCGCTGAGCTCGTCGATCAGCTTGCGCGCGGCCTCCGAGTCCTCGCTGAGGAGTTCGTTGCCCGCGGTCTCGACGGCGCCGTCGCGCAGGGCGCGCGCGTCGAGGCGCTCCAGGTCGCCGCGCAGGCGCCAGGCCTCGGCGTCGTCGGCGTGCGCCGCGAGCCACTCCTGCGCCAGCTTGCGGCCGGCGGCCGGATCGCGCGCGGCGAGCTCCAGCTCGATGCGCGTCAGGGCCAGGCTGCGCGAGCCCGCGCCGGCCGCGGCCACGGCGGCGAGGTCGCTGCGCGCGGCCTCGTGCGAGCCCAGCTCGAAGAGCAGCCGGCCGCGCTGCTCCTGGATGCGCGCGGCGAGCTGCGTCGATCCCTCGTGCTGCGCCTGCTCCAGGGCCAGGCCCAGCTCGAGCAGCATCTCCTGCCGATCGATGGTCCTGGCCGCGAAGCGCCGCTCGATCGAGGCGTGGAACTCGGCCGCGTTCTGGCTCTTCTCGTGCGTCACCAGCGCCGCGAGGGCCAGCACGCCGCCGGCGGCCAGGACGAAGGAGATGGTCGTGCTCCACTTCATGAACGGGGTCGAGTCCGGGAGTCTAGCGTCGGGCCGGGGCGAACTCTTCTACTCCTTGGTGTGCGGGATCGAGAGCAGGTCGTACTTGCGCATCTTGTTGAAGAGCGTGGCGCGGTTGAGCTCCAGCATGCGCGCCGTGGCCTGGCGCGAGCCGTGGTTGAGCTCCAGCGTGCGCCGGATGATCTCGCGCTCGGGCTCCTCGAGCGCCTTGCGCAGCGGGATGCCCAGGCGCAGCGGCAGCACCGGCGCCTGGTTGTCGAGCATGCAGGCGTTGCCGTGCTCCAGGTCGTTCTTGAGGGCGAGCGACGGGCCGAGGTCCTCGGGCTCGATGCGTTCGCCGCGCGCCAGCAGCACGGCGCGCTCCAGGACGTGCTCGAGCTCGCGCACGTTGCCCGGCCAGCCGTGCGCGGCCAGGCAGGCCAGCGCCTCGGGCGAGAAGCTGCGCGCGGGGCGAGCGTGCTCGCGCGCGAAGCGCTCCAGGAAGTGCTGTGCGAGCAGCTGCACGTCGGCGGGCCGCTCGCGCAGCGGCGGCAGGTGCAGCGCCACCACGTTCAGGCGCCAGAAGAGGTCCTCGCGGAACGACCCGGCGCGCACGTCGGCCTCGAGGTCGCTGTTGGTCGCGGCCAGCACGCGCACGTCGACGGTGCGCGTGCGCGTCTCGCCGACGCGCTCGAAGCTCCTCTCCTGCAGCACGCGCAGCAGCTTGACCTGCAGCTCCGGCGGCGCGACGCCGATCTCGTCGAGGAAGATCGTGCCCCCGTCGGCGGCCTCGAAGCGGCCCGGCCGGTCGCGCAGCGCGCCGGTGAAGGCGCCGCGCGCGTGGCCGAAGAGCTCGCTCTCGAGCAGCCCGGAGGGGAGCGCGCCGCAGTTGACCTCGACGAAGGGGCCGTTCTTGCGGCTGGAGAGCTGGTGGATCGTGCGCGCGAGCAGCGACTTGCCCGTGCCGCTCTCGCCGCGGATCAGCAGCGTGGCGCGCGTGTCGGAGAGCGCCTCGACGGTCTGCTGGATGCGCTGCAGGGCCGGCTCGCGCGAGACCAGGCTGCCGAGCTGGAAGCGCTCGCCGACCTCGGCCTTGAGGCGGCGGTTCTCGGCCGCGAGCTGGCGCTGCTCGAGCGCGCGTTGCGCGACCAGCCGCAGCTCCTCGGCCGGGAAGGGCTCGCTCAGGCAGGCGAAGGCGCCGCGCACGAGCGCGTCGTGCGCCTCGCCGCCGCCCTCGAAGCCGATGATCAGCACCACGGCCGGGGCGTGCTCGCCCTCGAGCTCGTGCGCCAGCGCGGCGGCGTCGAACAGGTCCGAGCGCAGCACCAGCAGCGCCGGCCGCTCGGCGCGCAGCTCGCGCCGCGCGCGCGCGAGCGAGTCGGTCAGCTCGACCTCCAGGCCCAGCGCCCGGAGGCTGTCGACGTGCTCGCGCGAGGAGGGGCGGTCCTCGTCGAGGAAGAGCACGCGTTCGGGCGGTCGGGCCATGTCGATCTGTTTCGACGTTCCGCCGCCCGGGGTTGAATCCTCGCGGCGGGACGCGCTGCCGGCGCGCGACACGGGGGACTTCAGGAGCGCTCCGGACGCACCGATAGCGCAGAGGTGCGACCCTCTCCCCGCAGCGCGCCCGAGCTCTCCGTGATCGTGCCGACCTACGGCAGGCCCGAGCGCATCCGCGCGCTCCTGGAACGACTTTCCACCCAGACGCTCGCCCCCGGGCGCTTCGAGGTGGTCGCGGTCGACGACGGCACGCCCGGCGGGCTCGAGCTCCCGGGCGAGTGGCCCTTCGCCTTCCGTCTCCTGCGCCAGGCCAACGCCGGGCCGGGCGCGGCGCGCAACACCGCCCTGGCCGAGGTGCGCGCGCCGCTGTGCCTGATCCTCAACGACGACGCCGTGCCGGCGCCCGACCTGCTCGAGGGCCACCTGCGCGTGCACGAGGAGGCGGCGCAGCGCGGCGCGGGCGCGCTGGCGGTGCTCGGCACCTTCCACTTCGACGCGGCCTCGAGGCAGAGCCCCTTCGTCGAGCTGCTCGACCGCACCGACCTGCTCTTCGACTTCTCGGCGCTGCGCCACGGCGAGCTGCACGGCTGGCCCTGCTTCTGGACCTGCAACATCAGCCTCGCGACCCGCGTGCTGCGCGACTCGGGGGGCTTCGACGGCGCGAGCTTCCCCGGCGCCGTGCTGGAGGACGTCGAGCTGGGCTGGCGACTGGAGCGTGCCGGCCTGCGCATCCTCTACCGCGCGGACCTCGTCGCCGAGCACGCGCACCGCTGGGGGATCCGCGCCTACTTCGAGCGCGCCGTGCGGCTGGGCCGCAACCTCGTGCGCATGTACAGGAAGCACGGCGATCCGAGCGTGCTGCGCCTCTCGCCCCTCGCGCAGCCCGACGAGGCCTGGCTGCGCGGGCTGCAGGCGGGCTTCGAGCTCGCGCGCGAGCAGTGCCTGCGCACCGAGGCGCTGCTGGAGAAGCTCGAGATCGAACAGGCCGGCCGCGCCCTGCCCGACGCGCTCGTGGCGCAGCTCGCACCGCTGGTCGCGCGCGTCGCCGCCGTGCCGCTCGCGCGCGGGATGATCGCCGAGTGGACCGGTTGCGACCCCGAGCAGGCCTTCGTCGATGGCCCGCCGCGCGGCGAGCTGACCAGCGTCGTCGTGGTCGCCTGCGGCGAACCCGGGCGGCTGGAACGCTGCCTCGACGCGCTCGAGCGCACGCGCGAGGAGGCGCACCCGCTCGAGATCGTGGTCGTCGACAACGGCTCGCCCGAGGCGACGCGGCGCTGGCTGGCGGCGCGCCCGGGGCTGGTCGTGCTGCGCACCGAGCACCACCTCGGCGCGCCCGCGGCGCGCAACCAGGCGCTCGCGCTCGCGCGCGGCGCGTGGATCGTCTTCCTCGACGACGACGTGGTCGTCACCGAGCACTGGCTCTCGCGCCTGCTCTGGCACGCGGCCGTCGATCCGCAGGCGGCCTGCATCGGCCCGCGCACCGACCGCGCGGCGCACGGCCAGGCGCTGGAGTACGCCGGCGGCGACGACCTGGCCGCGCTGGAGTCCTTCGCCGCGGCGCGGCATGCGCGCGAGCGCCGGCGCTTCCGCCACGCGCTGCTGCTCTCGTCCTTCTGCGTGCTGACGCGGCGCTCGGTGATCGAGGCGCTGGGCGGCTTCGACACGCGCTTCTCGCCCTGGGGCTTCGAGGACGACGACTTCACGCTGCGCGCGGCGCTCCTGGGGATGCACAACCGCGTCGCCGAGGACGTCTTCGTGCGCCACGCCTCGTACGGCGGCGAGCGCGCGGCGCGCCACGAGCGACTGCTCGACCAGAACTGGCGGCGCTTCGCCGAGAAGTGGGGCCTGCCGGCCTCCGCGAAGCGCGGCGACTACTCCGCGCTGGAGAGCTGGCTCGGCCGCAGCGTCGAGCGCGAGCGCCTGCACGTCGCGCCGGGGGCCGAGCTCTCCGCGGCCGGCTGCAGCGAGGGAGCCTGAGCACGATGCGCGATCTCCTGGTCCTGGGTTCGGGTCGCAGCGGCACCAGCATGGTCGCCGGCACGCTGGCGGCGTCGGGCTGGTGGGTGGGCGACGATCCCTATCCGGGGCGCGCGGCCAACCCCAAGGGCTTCTTCGAGACGGCCGAGATCAACGGCATCAACGAGGAGCTGCTCGCGCGCGTGCTGCCCGCGGAGCCGCGCTTCGCGCACGGCCAGCGCTGGCTGTGCACGCTCCCCTCCGGCGTCGAGCCGCGCGCGGACGAGGCGCTGTCGTCGCGCATCGCGCGCCTGGCGGCGCACCGCCCCTTCGCCTTCAAGGACCCGCGCCTGTGCTACACGCTCGACGCGTGGCGGCCGCACCTGCCCGAGGGCACCGGCTGCGTGTGCGTCTTCCGTGATCCGCTCGCGACCGCCGCGAGCATCGTCAAGGAGTGCCGCGAGGCGCCCTACCTCGCGGGTCTCCCGATGGACACCGACCGCGCGCTGGAGGTCTGGTGCGCGATGTACGAGCGCGTGCTCGAGCGCGTGCAGAGCGGCGAGTGGCTCTTCCTGCACTACGACCAGATGCTCACGCAGGACGGGCTGGCGCGCCTGGAGCGCTTCGCGGGTGCGGCGCTCGACCGGCGCTTCCCCGAGGCCAGCCTGCGCCGCTCGCGGCCGCAGGCCGCCGCGCACGCGCGCGCGAGGGCGATCTACCGCGAGCTGTGCGCGCTCGCCGGCCAGGCCGAGCCCGCCTGCGCCGCGGTGGCGGCGCGCGACGCCGTGCCCGCGGCGAACCCCGAGCTCTCGGTGATCCTGTGCACCTACCAGCGCCTCCCGATCCTGCAGCGCGCGATCGAGAGCTTCGAGGCGCAGGACGCGCCCGCGGGCAGCTTCGAGCTCATCGTCGTCGACGACGGCTCGAGCGACGGCACGCACGAGTGGCTCGACGCGCACGCGTTCCGCGTGAGCGCGCGCGTGCTGCACAAGCCCAACGGCGGGCTCGCCTCGGCGCGCAACGTCGGCATCCAGGCCGCGCGCGGGAGGATCCTGCTCTTCGTCAACGACGACACGCTGGCCTTCCCCGACCTCGTGCGCGAGCACCTCGCCGCGCACGCCGCGGCTGCCGCCGAGGGACGCGAGGTCAGCGTGCTCGGGAGCTTCGAGCAGCCCAGCGCGCACCTCTCGAGCGCGCTGATGCGGCACCTGGAGCTCTCGGGCGAGGTCTTCCGCTACCAGGACATGCGCGCGGGCGAGCTCTACGACCACAACCGCTTCTGGACCTGCAACGTCAGCGTCGGCGCGGCGCGCGTGCACGAGGCGGGCCTCTTCGACGAGCGCTTCCGGCGCTACGGCTGCGAGGACATCGACCTGGGCCTGCGCCTGGAGCGCCTGGGCCTGCGCGTCGCGTACCACCCCGGCGCACGCGCGCACCACGAGCACGTGCTCGACTTCGCCGCGCTGAAGAAGCGCCAGCTCTCCTGCTCGGCCTCGTTCGTGCACCTGTTCGCCAAGCACCCCTCCGAACTCGACCACCCCGACTGGAGCTGGCTCGCCGGCCGCACGGCGGCCTCGATGCGCGCGGAGCTGCACGAGCGCGCCGAGCGCCGTGCGCGCCTGGAAGCCGCGGTCGCCACGCTGGCGCGGGTCGAGCTGCCCGAGCTGGAGGCGCTGGGCGAGGGCGCGCTGGTCCAGAGCACGCTGGCGCGCCTGCGCGCGCTGCTGGGCGAGCTCAACGCGCTGTGGTGGCAGGAGGGCCTGATCCAGGGCCTGGCCGAGCTCGAGCTGCCCGACTTCGAGAGCCTGCGCGCGCGCGAGCCGGGCACGCGCTTCGGCGGCCTGCGCTCGGGCACGTTCACGCTGGAGGAGGCGCGCACGCAGCTCGAGCTCGTGCGGCGGCGAGAGCGAGGCGGCGCGCCGACGCTCTCGACGCTGCGCGCGATCGAGCTCGCGGCCGCGCTCGAGTCGCGCGGCGCCGAAGGCCGGGCGCTGCTGGTCGAGACGCTCTCGGATCTGGCCGTGCTGCGGCACGCGCAGGGCGATTCGCGCCGCGCTGGCGCTGCTCGACCGTGCGCTCGAGCTCGCGCCCGGCCGCGCTGGCGCGCGAGAACCACGGCGCGATCGAGAGCGCGCCGGCCGCCGCGCTGCCGGCCGCCGCGCGCGGCACCGACGTGCTGGAACAGGCCCGCTCGCGCGCTCGCCTGGTGCGCGCGCGCGTGCTGGCGCTCGCCGCGCCGGCGAGGACTTCGTGCGCGCGACCGCCGCGCGCAGCTGGACCGCGCTCGACGCGCCGGAGGAGCTCGCCGCCGCGGGGCCTGGGCGAGTCGAGCATCGACGTGGCGATCGTGGGCCGCGCGATGGTCGACCGCGGCGCCTGCGAGGCGCTCGTGCGCGAGCTCGCGCGCGTCGTGCGTCCGGGCGGGCGCGTGATCGTCGACTGGAGCCCGACCTGGTTCGACGCGCAGGGTGCCGAGCTCGTGCAGCCGGGCATCGGCCTGCCGGACTTCGCGCACCTGCTGCTCGATGCGCGCGCGCTGGGCTGGTACACGACGCGCGTGCGCGGCGCCGCCGCGGCGGAGACGCTGCTCGCGCGCCTCGAGCGGCTGGTTCCGTTCCCGCCGGAGGAGCTCGTGCGCGGCCTGGCCGCGGCGGGCTTCGACACCAGCGGGCTCGAGAGCTGCGACGGCACGCCCGCCGGGCTCGCGCACGAGGCGCCGCTCTGGCGCGAGCTCGCGCGCTGCGCACGCGGCGTCGACGCTGCGCGCGGACAGGGACGCAGGGGCATGCTCGTGCGCCGCGGGCGCACGGTGGTCATCGGACAGGAAGCGGCCAGCGCCGCAGGAGCGTGACGATGGAGAGCGGCATCGAGACCAGCGGCGACGAGGGCGTGGATCCGTTCCTGGAGCTGGAGGGCGTGCGCGCGCTGGCCGGCGCGGGCGAGATCGACCTCGCGACGCTGCGCGCGATCCGCCTGGGCACCGCGCTCGCGGCACTGCGCGCGAGCGGGACGAACGAGCTCGTGCCGCTCGAGGCCGAGCTGCTCTCGGATCTCTCGGTGCTGCGCCACGCGCGCTGCGACACCTCCGGCGCGCGCGCCCTCGCGAGCGCCGCGCTCGATCTGGTGCCCGCGCACGCCACCGCGCGCGAGAACCTGGCCGAGCTCGCGCTGCTCCCCGTGCCGCCGCCCGAGGACCGCAGCGAGGACCCGCTCGCCTCCAGGCTCAACCCGTGGGTGCGCCAGGCGCTCGATCTCGCGCAGCGCGAGGTCGGCTTCGCCGGCAAGGACGTGCTCGAGGTCGGCGGGGCCGTGCCGCGCGAGCACGCGCTCGCGACCGGGGCGCGCGGCTGGTCGGGCTTCTACCTCGGCGCGCAGCCCTCGAGCTCGCCCGGCTACGAGATCCGCGACGCCGACGCGCGCACGATCCCCTGGCCCGACGCGAGCTTCGATCTGGTCTTCTCCAGCTGCGCCTTCGAGCACATCCAGGAGCTGCCGCGCGCGCTGGCGGAGATCCGCCGCGTGCTGCGCCCGGGCGGCGCGCTGGTGACGACCTTCGCTCCGATCTGGTCCTCGGCCGTCGGACACCACCTCTGGGGCCGGCTCGAGGACGGCCGGCGCGTGCACTTCCTCGACCCGATCGTGCCGCTCTTCGCACACCTCCTGCTCGAGGAGCGCGAGCTCGGCTGGTTCCTCGCGCACACGGTGGGAACTGCCTGTGCACGGCGCTTCGTCGAGATGGTCTACCGCCATCCGCACGTCAACCGCGTGCACGCCGCGCAGTACCGCGCCTTCTTCGCCGCTGCCGGCTTCGACGACGCGCGCCTGGCGGAGCAGGGCGCCTGGCAGCCGATCCACGTGCCGACGCCCGCGCTGCTGGCCGAGCTGGAGGCGCGCCACCCGGGGATGGGCAGCTTCGCCACGCCGGGCTTCGAGGGCGTGCTCGTCCCGGGCGCTCCGCGCTCGCTCGCGCCCGCGCCGCGGCGCAGCCGCACGATCTTCATCGGGGTGCAGCCGTGAGCCGCCCGCTGGACCTGTTCGTCGCGTACGAGAAGCTGCCCGAGCCGCGCTCGTGCGGATCGGACCTGCGCCTGGTGCAGGTGCTCGAGGAGCTCGCGCGCGCCGGTCACCGCGTGCACTTCCTCGGCCGCAACCCGGCCGGCGACGAGCGCGACCACGCGGAGCTCGAGCAGCTCTGCGAGCGAGTGCTCGGCCCCGATCCGGAGCGGATCCACTGGGGCGAGCTGCCGCACGCGCGCCTGGACCTCGAGCGGCTCTTCCGCGAGCAGCGCTTCGACGCGGTGATCTTCGACCAGTTCTTCTGGACCGGGCTCTCGGTCACGGAGCAGTACCTGCCGCTGGTGCGCGTCGCGCAGCCGCACGCCCCGGTGATCGTGCTCTCCGACGACTGCCACTGGCTGCGCGAGGAGCGCCGCGCCGAGCGCGAGGGCTCGCGCGCCGCGCTCGAGCGCGCCCGCGCGCTGCGCGAGAAGGAGCGCTGGACGCTCGAGAGCGCCGATCTCGCCGCGGCGATCACGCCCGACGACCGCGCGCGCCTCGAGGCGGCCTTCCCTGCGGCGCGGCTCGCCTCGCTCGCCTTCTGCCAGACCGAGATCCCCGCGCGCACGCCGGCGTTCGCGGCGCGGGGCGGCCTGGTCTTCCTCGGCTCGGGCTCGAACGAGGCCAACGTGCAGGGGCTGCAGTGGTTCGTGCGCGAGGTCTTCCCGCTCGTCCGCGCCAGCGAGCCCGCGCTCGAGCTCTCCGTCGTCGGCGCGCCGCCCGAGGGCGGCTGGGGCGTGGAGACGCAGCCGGGGGTGCGCGTGCTCGGCCGCATCGACGAGCTCGCGCCCGTGCTCGAGGGCGCGCGCGTCTTCGTCTCGCCGGTCGCCTGGGGCACGGGCATCAAGACCAAGAACGTGCAGGCCCTGGCGCACGGGCTGCCGCTGGTGCTCAACGCGATCAGCGCCGAGGGCATGCAGCTGGTCCCCGAGCAGGCCGCGTTCGTGCGCGAGGATGCGCAGGGCTTCGCGCGCGCCGTGCTCGAGCTGCACCGCGACCAGGCGCGCTGGACGCAGGCGTCCGAACGCGCGCTGGAGCACGCGCGGCTCTTCTTCGGCCGCGAACGCGTCGCCAGCGACCTCGCCGGACTGCTCGAGCAGGCACTCGCCGCGCCGGCGCGCGCGTCGCTGGGCCGCGAGGGCGGGCCGGGGACGGCGGTCGAGCGGCGCTTCCCCGAGCTCGCCGCGGCGCGCAGCCTGAGCGCGCGCTTCCAGGGCCTGAAGACGCTCGCGCGCGAACTCGCGGCCGAGGGCCGGCTCGAGGGAGTCCGTGCGCGAGCTGCGCAACATCTGCTGCGAGCTCGTCTGCTCGCGCGCCGCGCAGGTCTACTTCGAGGTGCACGCTGCTGGCGCAGCAGTACGCGCGGATGGGCGAGTTCGCGGAGGCGGCCGGAGCCGCTGCGGAGGCGCTGCTCCTGCCGGAGCACGCCACGAACGCGCGGCCATCCTCGCCGGCGTGGTCGCCTCGCGGCGCGCTGACGCGTGGCCCTTGCTCGTCGTGCCCGGGCACGGGCAGCGCGCGGCGCGTCGCGCTGACGGTCGATGCGCGCGCGCGAGAGCTCGATGCGCCAGCCAGGCGGCCGGCGAGACCGCGTTCGAGCAGCGCGCGGCCGCCCTGTCCGGCGACGATGCCGGTCGCGGCGGCCAGCGCGTTGGGACCGAGCTTGGGCACGGCGCGGCGCAGTCCGTAGGGCGTCAGGATCTGCTCGGGCTCCAGCTCGGCGAGCGGGCCGGGCGGGAACTCGATCGTCAGCAGGCACTGGTCGTTCTCGGCGCGCGTCTGCACGCGCACGATCTCGCCCTTGGCGGCGCAGCTCTGCGCCAGGAACAGGAAGGCATCGAGCGCCTGCGAGAGCAGCGCGCGGTCGGAGCGCACGGGCAGCTTGCCGCCGTCGCGGAAGAGGATGCGCGGGGCGTCGGGGCCCTTCGCGGCCGAGCTCGCCAGGAAGACCTCGACCATCTCGGTCAGGTCGAAGCTCTGCCCGCCGGGCGACGGCGGCGAGACGAGGAAGCCCAGCGTGCGCGTGAACTGCAGCAGGCGCTCGACCTCCTGTTCGACGTCCTGCAGCGCCTCGGCCGGCTTGGGCTCGGTGCGCGCGACCTCCACGCTGAGCTGGATGCGCTGCGCGATGTCGGCGAGGTCCGCGACCTGGTCGCGGGAAGGAGGGCAACGGCTCCAGGCGCGTGCGCGGGCCCTCGACCGCCGGTGCGGGCTCGCCGAGCTGGCGCTGGAACTCGAGCGAGGTCTCGATCGACTCGGCGAGCTCGTCGTCGGCCGGGTGCGGCGCCGGGTCGCGCGGGCGCGGGCATCGGCGCGACCGAGGCGCGCGCTGCGCTCTCCGTGCTGCCCACGCTGGCGGGCTCGCGGCCACGGATGTCGATCTCCGCCGCCTGGCGCCTCGTCCTCGTGTTTCACCTCCTCGCGCGCGGGCGCGGGCGGGGGCGACCGTGCCGTGCGCGGGCGCGCGCGCCGGCGTGAGCTCCTTCGCCGCGGGGGCGGGACCGGCGAGCCGGCGCAGGTCGTCCAGATCCGGCGGCCAGGCGAGGAAGCGCACGTGCGCGTCGCGCAGCAGCGTGCGCACCGTGCGGCGCGTCAGGTCCTCGCCGACGAGCACGAGCTCGGTGCCGGAGGAGCGCGCGAGGTGCCGGCGCAGGAAGCCCAGGTCCTCGGGCGCGAGCGCGTCGGCATCCCACAGGACGCGCCGCTCCCCGGGACCGAGCTCGTACAGATCGCCGGCATCGGCGAGCGTCGAGGCGGGCGAGGCTCCCAGGGTTTCGAGCAGCGCGGCGAGCTCTTCCAGGCGCGCTCCGGGACCGATCCAGAGAGAGACGGGATCCGACGGGACTCGTTGATCCGCTGCGTCGAGATGTGTAGGAAAGACTCACCCAAGTAGCTTCTTTTGCAGGAAGACGCAATCTCGTTCGACGCGCGCGGGACGGGCTGGATTTCGCTCCGGCCTTCGGCGCAAATGCCCGATCCTGGTTAGGCTGCTCGGCATGCGCGCTTTCCCGCGCGCGATCCGCACCAGGACCGCATGAGCCCCCCGGCCCACATCTCCGTCGTCGTGCCGATCTTCGACGAGGAGCAGAGCCTGACGCTGCTCCACGAGGAGCTCGCACGCGTGCTCGACGCCTCGGGCGAGAGCTGGGAGGTGCTCTACGTCGACGACCGCTCCAGCGACGCCAGCCTGGCGCGCATGCTGGAGCTGCGCGAGCGCGACGAGCGCGTGCGCGTGATCCAGCTGCGCATGGGCTCGGGCCAGACCGCCGCGATGCAGGCAGGCTTCGACCACGCGCGCGGCAGCGTGGTCGTGACGATCGACGGCGACCTGCAGAACGACCCCGCCGACATCCCGGCGCTGGTGGCGCGCCTGGAGCAGGGCTACGACGTCGTCGCCGGGTGGCGCAAGCAGCGCTACGACGGCTTCGTGCTGCGCCGCATGCCCTCGCGCATCGCCAACCGCCTGATCCAGTGGGTGACGCGCGTCCCGATCCACGACACCGGCTGCACGCTCAAGGCCTTCCGGCGCGAGCTGCTCGAGCGCATGCCGATCTACGCCGAGCAGCACCGCTTCCTGCCGGCGATCTCGGCCGCGACGGGCGCGCACGTGTGCAAGGTCATCGTCAACCACCGCCCGCGCCGCTTCGGGCACAGCAAGTACGGGCTGGGGCGCGCGATGCGCGTGCTGCTCGATCTCCTGGCGGTGAAGATGATGGGCTCGTTCTCGCAGCGGCCGCTCTCGTTCTTCGCCGTGCTGGCCCTGCCCTTCGCGCTGGCCGCCTGCGTGGTGCTGGTCAACGCGCTGGTCTCGGGCATCGAGACCGCCTGGGGCTCGCGCCTGATCTACGGGTTCACGCTGCTCTTCCTCTCCGTCCCGTACTTCCTGCTCTTGGGCCTGGTGGCCGAGCTGGCCGTCAAGGCCAGCGGCATGCACCGCTCGCGCGATGCGCGCGTGCTGATGAGGATCCAGGAGACGCGCCCGCATGGCGGTTCCGCTCGCTGAGACCCGCGACAGGCCGACGCGCGAGGCGCAGGCCCGCGCGCGCGAGCGCGAGGAGGCCGCCGCACCCGCGCGCGCCGAGCTGGACGTGACCGTGGTCGTGCCGGTGCACTCGCCGCTGGCCGAGGTGCGCGACGTGTGCCGCTCGGCGTCGGCCGGCTCGGCGAGCGCCTGGGACGCCTGGTGCGTGCTGGTCTTCGACGGCGTGCGCGGCAAGGCCTGGAGCGAGGCCGCCGAGCTCGTGGCGCAATCGGGCTCCGCGAATTGCGCACGATCGCGCTGCAGCAGCCCTTCGGCGACTCGGTCTGCCTCTCGGCGGGCTTCGAGCAGGCGCGCGGCCGCGTGATCCTGACCTCGCCGCAGTACGTGCAGGTCGACCCGCACGAGGTCGGCGCGATGCTGCGCGCGATCGACGAGGGCGCGGACTTCGTGACGCCCTGGCGCCACCCGCGCATCGACCCGTTCCTCAACCGCGTCCAGTCCTCGCTCTTCAACTGGCTGATGCGGCGCGTGGTCAACATGCGCTTCCACGACCTCAACTGCACCTTCCGCGCGCTGCGGCGCGTGGTGCTCGAGGAGCTCGTGCTCTACGGCGACATGTACCGCTTCCTGCCGGTGATCGCCTTCCGCCAGGGCTTCCGCGTGGTCGAGGTGCAGGTGCGCCACCTGCAGGAGTGGGGCGGCGCGGGCTTCTTCGGCGCGGCCGTCTACGCGCGGAGACTGCTCGACATCCTGGGGATGGTCTTCCTCAGCAAGTTCACGCTGCGCCCGCTGCGCTTCTTCGGCGCGCTGGGCGCGATGCTGATCGTGCCGGGCGCGCTCGTGGCGGGCGTGATCGCGGGGCAGTGGCTGGGCGTCAAGCTCGGGCTGTGGACGCTGCAGGACGCCGGGCTGTGGAACCGTCCGCTGTTCCAGATCGCGTTCATGGCCGTGGTGCTGGGCGTGCAGATCGTCGGCTTCGGCCTGGTGGGGAGATCATCATCTTCACGCAGGCGCGGAATCTGCGCGAATACCGTATCGAACGCATCTACGAGAGCCGATCCATGAAGGATGAGACTGGAGAACCCGATCCAGGAGCGGATGGAGGCCCCCGCCGCTCCTAGCCCCGCTCGCGCCGCGCTCGTGATCCGCCCCTCGCGGCCCGAGGACGACGCGGCACGCGACCGCTTCGTGCGCGCGCAGCCGGGCAGCAGCTTCTTCCACCTCGCCGGCTGGCGCCGCGCGGTCGAGCGCGCCTTCGGCCACGAGGGACTCGACCTGCTCGCCTGGCGCGGCGAGGAGCTCGTCGGCGTGCTGCCGCTGATGCGCTGCGCGCGACCGCTCTTCGGCGCGCACCTGGTCTCGGTGCCCTACGCCGTCTACGGCGGACCGGTCGCCTCCGAGCGCGAGGCCGAGCTGGCGCTGGTGGCCGAGGCCTCCGCGCTGGCGCGGCGCCTGGGCGTCGGACGCCTGGAGCTGCGCTGCGCGCAGGATCCCGGGCTCGACCTCGCGCCCTCGACGCTCTACGCGACCTTCGTGCACCCGCTGCCGGACAAGCCCGAGGAGGTGATGGCGCGCATGCCCAAGCGCGCGCGGGCCGAGGTGCGCAAGGCGAGCGAGAAGCACGGCCTCTCGCTCTCCGAGGGGCGCTGGTACCTGGGCGACCTCGAGCGGCTCTTCCTCGCGTCGAAGCAGCACCTGGGTTCGCCCGGCCTGCCGCACGCGTGGTTCCAGGCGCTGCTCGAGGAGTTCGCCGGCGACGAGGTGCTCGTGCACTGCGTCCACAAGGACGCGCGCGTGATCGCGGCGACGATGTCGTTCGTGTTCCGCGATACGCTGCTGTTCTACTACATCGGCACCACGCCCGAGGCCAACCGCGAGTACTCGGCGACGAACTACCTCTGCACGAAGCTGCAGGAGCTGGGCGTCGCGCGCGGGCTGAAGTGGTTCGACCTCGGCCGCAGCCGCGTCGATTCGGGACCCTACCAGTTCAAGCAGCACCAGGGCTTCGAGCCGCGCGTGCTGCCGTACCGCTACCTGCTGGTGAAGAGCCGCGACCTGCCCAGCTTCAACCCGTCCAACCCGCGCACGCAGAAGCTGCGCGATGCCTGGGCGCGGCTGCCGCCCTGGGTGGCGCGCACGCTCTCGGGCCGGCTGATGCGCTACCTGCCCTGATCGTGCGCGAGGATCCACTCGGCCGCGGCCGGGAGATCGGGCACGAACGCGAGCGGCTCCTCCCCGCGCGCGCGCAGCACCTCGCGCTCCGCGCGGCCCTTGCC
>JBGASC010000073.1:0-23958 GCA_044229935.1 Planctomycetota bacterium
GTACTCGACCTCGGCCGCGCCCGGCGTGACGTGCACGCGCAGGTGCCCCGGGCTGGCGAGGAACTCGCCCGCGGCGTAGCCGTACTCGCTCGCCATGCGGCGCGCGTCGGTGCCCGGATGGCTCGGCTGCGGCACGAGCTGGTAGACGATGCCGTCGAGCTCCTGGCGCGCGTAGAAATGGTCGTGGCCGTGGAACACGGCCGCCACGCCGTGCTTCTTCAGCAGCGCGTGGATCGGCAGCTCCCAGCCCGCGCGCTGCTGGTCGAAGGCTTCGCGCCCGTCCGCGTCGCGGCCGCCCCATTCGAACAGGCGCGCGGCCTCCGCGCCGCCGCGCGCGTTGCGGTCGCTGCCGCCCACGAGGTGGTGCGTGAAGACGAACTTCCAGCGCGCGCGACTCTGCGCGAGCGTGGTCGCGAGCCAGTGGTACTGCTCCGCGCCCAGCGTCCAGCGCCAGCCGTCCTGCGCCTCGCGCCCGCCGCCGCGCGTGGCCAGGAAGGGATCGAGCGCGACCAGCAGCGCGTCGCCCCACTCGAAGGCGTAGTAGTCGCGCAAGAGGCCGTTGAGCTCGTCCCTGCGCGCGTTGCCGGCGTAGAAGCCGTCGGGCGCGGGACAGGGGAAGAGCTTCGTGCGCAGAGCGTTCGACCAGTGCGGCATGTCGTCGGCCGTGCCCGGATCGCGCCAGCGCGTCTCGCCGTCGTGGTTGCCGAGCACGAGGAAGAGCGGCGCGCTGCGCGCGACCTGCCCGAGGTACCAGCGCTGCGCCTCGTAGAGCGCGGCCGCCTCGCGGAAGTCGCCGCGGAACTTGTCGGTCATGAACGTGTCGCCGAGGTCGACGACGAAATCCGGCGCGTCGGCAGCCTCGTTCCGCAGGGTGCGCGTGTACAGCGCCGGGTCCGTTCCTTCGTCGAGGTGCGAGTCGGCCTGCACGACGAAGCAGAACTCGCGTCCGGGCGGGCGCGCGGTGCGGAAGGCGCAGGTCTCGCCCTCCCGGAACGTGCTCTCGCCCTTCGCGCGCCAGACGAAGCGGTAGGCGTACTCGCCGTCGCGCGCGAGCTGCGTCAGTGTCCATTCCTGCGGCGCGCCGGGATCGAAGGAGCGCGTGTCGGTGTGCTGCGCGAGCGGCTTGCCGCGCGGGCCGTACTCCAGACGCCCCTCGGCCGCAGCGGTCGTGCGCACGCTGACGGTGATCGACTCGGCCGTCGGCCGGCCGAGCACGACGTCGAAGGGATGCTCGGGAACCTCGGGGCGGAATCCTCCCGCGGGAGCGTCCTGGGCGCGCCGTCCGCGGCCCGGCCCTTGGCCCTGGCCGCGCGGAGCACGTGTGGCGGACTCTTCGGCCGTGACGCTGCCGTCGCCGTCGCGGTCGGCCTTCTCGAACATCGAGTGCGCGAGTGCGGCGAGCTCGGTGCGCGTGAGCGCTCCGTCCGCGTCCGCGTCGAGCTCGCTCCAGTGCTCGCGCACGAACCCGCCCAGCGAGGCGCGCACGGCGCCTTCCTCGCGTTCCTTAGCGGAGATGCGGCCGTCGCGGTCGCGATCGTAGCCGTCGAAGGTGCGCTGCACGTCCGCGTCGAGCTCGGCTCGCGCGAGCTTGCCGTCCCCGTCGCCGTCCATCTCCGCGAGGTGCTGCTCGATCCACGGCTTGCGCGCGCCCTCGTCCGCTCGAGCCTGCTCGCGCGGCTCGCGTTGCGTCCCCTCGCGCGCCTCGTCCGGACGGTAGACCTGTTCGCGCTTCGCGCCGCCGGGATCGGTGAAGACGAAGCGGTACGAGCCGTCGTCGGCGATCGAGTAGGCGACGCGGCCCGTCTTGCCCTGCAGCTCGTACTCCAGCGTCCACGAACGGCCGTCCTTGCCCGGCGTGAAGGTCGTGACGCGCGCGCCCGGCAGCGGCGAGGTGGCCTCGCGCACCGGATGCGCGTGCGGCTGCGGGTCGACCTGCCCTTCGCGCTCCACGACCTGGCCATGAAAGCCGCCGTTCAGGTACGGATAGGTCTTCGTGGCGTGGTAGTGGTAGCCAAGCTGCGCGTCCTCGTGCCCGTTGAACGCGTCGAGGCTGCGCGCGGGCGAACCGTCGGTCTCCGTGTAGCCGTAGATCGGATAACCGTCGAGCGCGTAGGCGACCGGCCGCTTCGGATCGCCGCCGTTCAGGAACACCGGCGCCACGTGGTAGTGGTAGTCGTCCGCGCGACCCGAGTGGCCGCCGAACAGGTCGAGCTCGCCGGCGAGGAAGGTGTCCGTGCGGCCGTCGTTCTTGATCGGGTTGAAGATCGGCACGCCGTTGACGGCGATCGCGATCGCGCCGCGGAAGAAGTGCGAGCGCGCCGAGAGCGGCTCCTGGGCCGGCACGGGCGCGAGCGGGAATTGCCAGGCGTTCGCGCCGCGGTAGGACTGCGGCAGCGGGACCTGCTGCTGCCAGGCGCGGATGCCGACCATCAGCTCGTGGTCGGGCATGCCGTCGGACTCGACGAACAAATCGTGCTCGTCCCAGCGCGTCGCGACCTTGGGCGCGAAACGCGCGAAGTCGGCCGCCGCGCGCGGCGCGGGACCCTTCGACTTCTGCGCGCGCGACTCGGGGAAGACGAGCCCGAGCGCGCCGGCCAGCGCGCACAGGCCGAGGATGGACAGGCTGCGAGAGGTGGGCAGGCGCATGATCGTCCCGTACAGGCTCTCACGCGGGACTTTCGCGCGCCTGAAGTGCCGCGGGCGAATCAGTGCGCCGCGCAGAGCGTGACCGCGTCGGTCGAGAACACCGGCCCCTCGACGCAGCACTTCGCGTTCGTCCAGCCACCCATCGGTCCCTCGGGCCGCGTCGGCACGGGGCATCCGTTGCAGATCCCCACGCCGCAGCCCATCAAGGTCTCGAGCGACAGCCAGCACTCGAGCTTGCGCTCGCGCGCGTGCTGCTCGACCGCCTCGAGCATGCGCTCCGGCCCGCAGGCGAGCAGGCGCACCTTCTCCGGCAGCTTGCCCGCCTTTTGCAGCTCGTCGAGCAGCTGCAGCACGTGTCCCTTCGAGCCGTGCGAGCCGTCCATCGTGCACGTGTGCACGCTCACGCCGAGCTTCCGGAAGGCGTCGAGCTCGTAGAGCAGGCCCTGCTTCGCCGCGCCGTAGAGGTACGCGATCTCGCCGGGCTTGCACGCTCGCGCGCCGTCCATGCCTGCGAGCGCCTGCTCGATCGCCATGAAGAACGGCGCCGATCCGATGCCGCCGGCGAGCATCACCCACGGCGCGCCGCCGCCCGCGAGCGCCGGCCAGCCGTTGCCGAGCGGGCCGATGACGCGCAGCCGCGTGCCGGGCGTGCTCTGCGCCAGCGCGCGCGTGCCCTGGCCCATCACCTTGATCATGAACTCGAGCTCGGCGCCGTCCTGGCGGTAGAGCGAGAAGGGACGCGGGATCGCGGGCGAGAGCCGGTCCTCGCGGCGCAGCATGAAGAAGCGCGCGGCGCGCAGCGGCGGTTGCGCGCAGGCGATGCGCAGGATCACGCCGTCGTCGCCCGAGCGGCGCACGGAGACGACCTTCGCTTCGAGGGAGCGCGCGTCGCTGGGAGGTGCAGGCATGCGCGAGTAGGATAGCGAGCGGGAATCGCGCGTGAAGACCTTCGAGGACATCCTCAGCGGCAAAGAGCCCGTCGTGCGCGTCTACGAGGACGAGCGGCACCTCGCGTTCCTGGCGCCCAGACCCGTCCATGCCGGCCACACGATCCTCTGCACCCGGCGCGTCGCGCCCTACCTCTTCGAGCTCGCCGCCGAGGAGCAGCGCGCGCTGTGGGAGGCGGCGCGGACGGTGGCCGAGCTCCTCAAGCGCAACCTGCCCTGCGAGCGCGTCTGCGTCGCGGTCGTCGGCTGGGAGGTGCGCCACGTGCACGTGCACCTGGTGCCGACCGACAAGCCGGGCGAGTTCCCGCCGCTCGGCGGCGCGGAGATGAGCACGAACGAGCTCGAGTGGATCGCGCAGCGGATTCGCACCGGGCGCAGTCCGACTTGCTGAGGGACCGCGCGCCGGCCGACGCGCGACGCGCTCACTTCGCGACGACGCGCCCCTGCGCGTACTCGACCACGCGCTCGAGCGTTCCGTCCTCGCGCCAGTAGCTCCAGCTCCCCTCGCACAAGCCCGCGCGGTACGTGCCCGCGCTCGCCTTCGCGCCGCTCGGATGCCAGTGCGTCCAGGCGCCGTCGGCGTGGCCGTCCTTGCGCTCGCCCTCGCCGGATTTCGATCCGTCGGCGCGGCGCAGGATCCAGTGGCCCGTCTCGAGCCCTGCGTGGAACTCGCCCTCGGCGATCGTCACGCCCTGCGGCGACGCGAAGACCCAGCGCCCCTCCTCGCGGCCCTCGTGGAACGAGCCCTGCCTCTCGAGCGCGCCGCTCGCGTGGAAGAAGCTCCACGCGCCTTCGCGCAACCCGCCGTGCCACGCGCCCGTGCTCGCGGGCTTGCCGTCGGGATGGAACGTCGTCCACGCGCCCTCCTCGCGGCCCGCGACGAAGCTGCCCGTCTGCGCGAGCACGTTGCCCGCGTGCCAGTACTGCCACGCGCCGTCCTGCTGGTCGTCGACGAACGCGCCCTGCGCGCGCAGGTTGCCCTGCCAGTCGAAGTACGACCAGATGCCGTTCGCGCGGCCGTCGACGAAGGTCCCCTGCTGGCGGCCGGCCTCGTTCGTGAAGCTCCACTCGCCCTGCATGCGGCCAGCGTGGAACGAGCCCTGCGCCTCGAGGTTGCCGTTGATCGCCCAGAAGCTCCACGCGCCCTCGCGCACGCCGTGATCGAGCGTGCCCTCGCTCGACTTCCGGCTGCCGGGATACCAGCGCGTCTCGCGGCCGTTCCCGATCCACGCGCCGCTCGCGTCGCGCAGCTCCTCGCGCTCCAGGCGCGGCGCGCCGGAGGGGAAGAGCTCGCGTTCCAGACGCGTATCGTCGTGCGGCAGGGCGAGGAGGAGCAGGGCGAGGAACATCAGGTGAAGAGCGCGAGCTTGGGGTAGCGCTCGCCGAGCACGCGCTGGGGCTCGACGCCGAGCCAGTCCTCGAGCACGCTGGCGTAGACGGAACGGAAGTCGGTCGTGAAGCGCAGGTCGCCCGCGTCGAGGTCCTCGAGCGAGGGATGACGGCCGGCGAGCCCGCGCCGCAGCGACTTGCCCATCAGGAAGAGCGGCCCGGCCGTGCCGTGGTCGGTCCCGCCCGAGGCGTTGTCGGCGACGCGCCGGCCGAACTCGGAGAACACGAGCACGAGCACGTGGTCGCCGGCGGGCGTGGAGAGGAAGTCCTTCCAGAACGTCGCGAGGCAGGCGTCGAGCTCGTGCAGCAGCACGTCCTGGCGGCGCAGCTGGTCGTCGTGGAAGTCGTAGCCCTCGTGGCGCACGCTGACCACGCGCGCGCCGATGTCGGCCGAGAGGATCGCCGCGGCGTGCTCGAGATCGGTGCCCAGCGCGACGTGCGGGTACGGTGCGCTCGGCTTGTAGCGTGCGACCGCGTTGCGCACGGCGGCCGAAGCCTGCTCCGCGCCGCGCGCGACGGCGCCGATCGCGGCCTCGACCGGGCTCGCGCCCATCGTCTCGCCCTTCCCGACGGCGGCGGCGATCGCGCGCGCGTTCTCGGCGAAGCGGAACGCGGCCGGGATCTCCAGGTACACGACCGGATGCGTGCTGCTGACCAGCGAGTACGGCAGTCCTGCGCCGACGTGGATCGCGTGCGGCGCCTCGCGATCGGCGGGGTAGAGCTCGGCGAGCAGGCGCCCGATCCAGCCGTCGCCCGAGGCGCGACCGGCATGGCGCGCGGTGTACCAGATGTCCTGCGAGCTGAAGTGCGAGCGGTTGGGCTCGGGATAGCCCGTGCCCTCGACGACGCTGAACACGCCGGCACGGAAGAGCTGCTGCAGCCCGATCAGGCGCGGGTGCAGCGCGCGTCCGTCGGCGATCGGCAGGAGGGCGTCCTCGGGCAGCGCGATCCGTCCGCGCTGCGCGCGGTAGGCCTTCTCCGCGACCGGCACGACGGTGTTGAGCCCGTCGTTGCCGCCGAAGAGCTCGACCAGCACGAGCTTGCGCTCGGGTGCGCGGCGCAGGCCGCAGGCGGACGAGCCCAGCGCCAGCGCGCCGAACACGCCCAGGCCGCTTCCGAGGAACGCTCGTCGTGTGCTGGTCATCAATCAGTCCAGGTGCGCGCGCGGCAGGCTGAGCACGTAGTGCGCGGCGCGCAGGAGGCGCTCGCGCTCGTCGGGACACTCGTCGCGCAGCGTCGCGAGAGCGCGCGCGAGCTCATCGATCTCGGCCTGCGGCGCGCGTTCGGGCCACAAGAGCTCCGCCAGGCGACGCGCGAGCGCGGCCTGGTCCGGGACGACGCCCGGCGCCGCGAGCTGCTGGAGGCGCACCGGTTCGGGCTTCCAGCCGCTGTCGTGCGCCCAGGCCAGCATCGAGAGGCCGCTGCAGCGCGCCTGTCCGCTCTCGGGCTCGAGCAGCGCGCGCACCGACTCGGCGTCCTCGCCCCCGTCGTCCGCCACGAGCGCGCGAGGATCGCACAGGCCCAGCAGCATCGCCGCCGCGTTGCTGCGCGCGAGCAGCGAGCCCGCGCTGATCCAGCGCAGGCCGCCCTCCCAGCCCTTGACGCTGGGCGGGAAGAACACGCGCTGACCGCACAGGTCGGCGGCCGCGAAGAGCAGCGTGCCCGGCGGCGCGACGCCGCTGCGGCGCGCGATCGCGACGCAGTACTCCAGCGGGCCGAGCACGCGCCGCCCGCGCAGCTCCTCGCGCGTGAACTGCGGGTCGGCGAGCAGCTCGCGCAGGAACACGCGCAGGTCGTAGCCGCTTTCGCGCAGCCGGCCGGCCCAGTGCTCCAGACGCGCGGCATCGGGCTCGAGGCCCTCGAACCACACGAGCAGCTTGCGCGCCAGGAACTCCGCACAGGCGGGCTGCGCCAGCACGATCGCGATCACGTCGTCCCCGTCGAGCTCGCCACTCGTGCCGAGGATCGTCTTCTGGCCGTAGTCGTGGTCCGCGCGGCGCAGCACCCAGCGCCGGTCCTCGTCGCTCCAGCCGCTGAAGGCGCGCGCGGTCTCGCGGATGTCGCGCTCGCTGTAGTGCCCGTCCCCCAGCGTGAAGAGCTCGAGCAGCTCGCGCGCCCAGTTCTCGTTGGGGTGCTCCTTCACGTTCTTGTTGTTGTTCAGGTACTGCAGCATCGCCGGGTCGCGCGCGATGCCGCGCAGCAGCACGTCGAAGCGGGCGAAGGCCTGCGCGCGCAGGAACTCGAGCTCGGTGATCATCTTCGAGGCGTCGCCCACGTCGCGGAACGAGCTCGTGAAGTGGCCGTGCCAGAAGAGCAGCATCCGGTCGCGCAGCGGATCCTCGCCGGCGAGCAGGCGCTCGGCCCACTGGTTGCCGAACTCGTTGAGCGGCGCGATGTGGTCGGTCGAGAGCTCGAGGAAGCCCGCGCGCCGGCGCTCGAGGCGCTCGGCCAGCGCGTGCGGCGCGATCAGCCCGCCGTGCAGCGAGGGCGCGGCCAGCGGCTCGCGGAAGGGCGCTCCGGCGCCCGGCGTGAGCAGCGCGTCGATCGTCGCCGCGCGGCCCGCGGCCTGCGCGCGGTGCACGTCTCCCTCGAGCGGCGCGAAGGTGCTGCGCTCGAGCAGGAGCTGCGCCTCGCGCGCATCGAAGGCCCGCGGCGGCGCCGTGTCGCCGGGGACCTGCGCACCGGGCGCGAGGGCGAGCAGCAGGGCGATCGTCGAGGCGGGAAACGGCATGGAAGACCCGGGCCTTGTCCCGCGGGCCTCGACCGTTGCGGGAGAAACCGGCAAAGTGGCCGCCGCCCATGAGCCCGCGAGCGGAGGCACGAATCGACTGGTACGACACGCCGCGCTGGTACGACATCGTCTTCGACGCGGGCACGCGGACGGAGGCCGACTTCCTCGAGGCCGTGCAGGCGCGCCACGGCGTGCCGGGGCGGCGCGTGCTCGAGCCGGCCTGCGGCAGCGGGCGCCTGGTGCTCGAGCTCTCCCGGCGCGGTCGCTCGGTCACGGGCTTCGACCGCAGCGTGCCGATGCTCGAGTTCGCGCGCGCGCGCCTGCGCCGCGCGCGGCGCAAGGCGACGCTGGTCGAGGCGGACATGAGCTCGTTCCGCTTCGCGCAGCGCTTCGAGCTGGCGCACTGCCTGGTCAGCACCTTCAAGTACCTGCTCGACGAGGCCAGCGCGGTCGGGCACCTGCGCTCGGTCGCGCGCGCGCTCGTGCCGGGCGGGATCTACGTGCTCGGCTTCCACCTGAGCGACTACCAGGCGCGCGCCTTCAGCCGCGAGCGCTGGGTCGAGCGACGCGGGCGCACCACGGTCGTCTGCAACACGCAGGTCTGGCCGGCGCGGCGCCGCGAGCGTCTCGAGCAGGTGCGCACGCGCCTGTGCGTGCGCGAGGGCGGGCGCGAGCGGCGCACCGAGACGCACTGGACCTTCCGCACCTACGATGCGCGCGAGGTGCGCCGCCTGCTCGCCGCGGTGCCCGAGCTCGAGCACGTCGCGACCTACGACTTCGGCTACCGCGTCGATCTCCCGCGCGCGTTCGACGGCGAGCGCCTCGACGTCGTGCTCGTGCTGCGGCGCGCCTGAGACGACGACACGCGGGCCAGCCCCCCGTCAGGGCCGACCCGCGTGGAACGTCTCCGTGGTCCTCGAGCTCAGGCGAGCTTGTCGATCTGGACCGGTGTGATCGTCGGAACGTTCTTCGTCGAGGGGTTGTTCGTGTTCGTCGCGGCCGTCTTGAGCGGGTCTCCGCCGTCGATCGGGCCGAGGATGGACTTCATCTTGTCCGCGAGCTCGTGCAGCGCGAACATCACCTGGCGCTTGGGCGACTTCTCGAAGTCGGCGTTGCCGATGCGGTTCATCAGCTGCTGGAAGCTCGACGCCGCGTCCTGGAGCGCCTTCTTCTGCTCGTCGGACAGGTTGCCGTCGTCGATCGCGTTCTGGACGCGGTTCTCGATCTTGGTCGCGAGGTTCGCCAGGCGCTGCGAGTTGCCGGCCGAGGCGGCCGCGGTCGGCGCGCTGTGCTGATCGCCGTCCTGGTCGGGGTCGCGGGCGACCTTGGAGGCGGAAGCCCGGGAGGCAACCTGCGGCAGGTTGGCGGGCACGCTGTTGGTGCGGGAGATGTTCATGCCTCGGGATATCGGAGATCGCGCCGGGAACTTGACCGCTTTCCTGCGTTCGGTCCCGCTGGCGGAACCGGGCGGGACGGAGCGGAACTGGGTTCCACGCTGGCGGGCTTCCCTCGGGTATCTTCTTCCGCCCTCCCGTGACCCTGCTGCACCTCGACTCCCTCCAGAAGCACTTCGGACCCCACGCGGTCCTGCAGGGCGCGAGCCTGCGCATCGACCCGGGCGAGAAGGTCGGCCTGGTCGGCCGCAACGGCGGCGGCAAGACCACGCTGCTGCGGATGATCGAGGGGCTGGAGCAGCCCGACTGGGGCTCGGTCACGCTGCGCAAGGGCGCGCGCCTGGCCTACGTGCCGCAGCGCCCGCACTTCGATCCGGGCGTGACGGTGCGCACCTTCGTCGAGGGCGGCCTGGCCGAGATCCGCGCCATGCAGCGCGCGCTCGAGGAGGTGCACGAGCAGCTCTCGGGCGCCGAGGGCGTCGAGCTCGAGCGTCTCCTGGCCGAGCAGGACCGGCTGCACCACGAGCTCGAGGCCGTCGCCGGCTGGGGCGCCGAACGCAACGTCGAGGTCGTTCTCTCCGGCATCGGCCTGCGCGAGGAGTTCTGGGAGCGCGAGGCCGCCACGCTCTCCGGCGGCGAGAAGAGCCGCGTCGCGCTGGCGCGCGTGCTCGTCTCGGGCAGCGACCTCCTGCTGCTCGACGAGCCCACCAACCACCTCGACCTCGTCGGCATCGAGTGGATCGAGGACTGGCTGCGCCAGCTGCGCACGGCGGTGCTGGTCGTCAGCCACGACCGGCGCCTGCTCGACAACACGGTCGAGGCCATCTACGAGCTCGAGCACGGGCAGCTCGAGCGCTACTCGGGCAACTACTCGGCCTACGTGCAGCTCAAGGAGGAGCGCTTCAAGAGCGAGCTGCGCGCCTGGGAGGAGCAGCAGGACTTCATCCGCAAGGAGGAGGCCTTCATCAAGAAGCACATGGGCAGCCAGCGCACGGCCGAGGCCAAGGGGCGCGAGAAGAAGCTCTCGAACCTCGTGCGCCTGTCCTGTCCGCATCACGACGTGCGCAAGCCCGTGATCCGCGCCGCGCAGGCCGAGCGCTCGGGCGAGCGCGTGCTCGAGGCGCGCGCCCTCAGCGGCGGCTACCCGGGCAAGGTGCTCTTCAAGGACGCCGAGCTGCGCATCGGCCGCGGCGAGCGCATCGGCATCGTGGGCAAGAACGGCGCGGGCAAGACCACGCTGCTCAAGATCGTCGCGGGCCGCCTCGCGCCGCTCGCGGGCGAGATCGTGCAGGGCTACCGCACCGCCTGCGGCTACTACGACCAGGACACCTCCGAGCTGCGCGCGGACGGCACGCCCTACCTGGAGATGCGCCGCCACCACGGCGACTGGACCGACCAGCAGATCCGCGACCACCTGGCGCGCTTCCTCTTCCGCGGCGAGGAGGTCGACGCCAGCATCGCCTCGCTCTCGGGCGGCGAGCGCGCGCGCCTCTCGCTGGCGGTGCTGCTCTCCGAGCGCCCCAACTGGCTCGCGATGGACGAGCCGACCAACCACCTCGATCTCGCCGCGCGCACGGCGCTGGAGGAGATGCTCTCGCTCTTCGAGGGCTCGCTGATCTTCGTCAGCCACGACCGCGCCTTCCTCGACGGACTGTGCAACCAGATCGTCGAGGTCGACGACGGCGTCGTGCGCCGCTTCAACGGCAACTACAGCGACTACCGCGCGCGCAAGCTGGCCGAGAAGCAGGAGGCCGACGCCGGGCGCGCCGCGGAGGCCGAGCGCAAGCTCGCCGCGCAGAAGGCGGCGGCCGCGCGCGAGGCGCGCAAGGCCGGGCCCGAATCCGCGGCTCACGCGCCGGAGAAGCCCGCGCGCGCGACGCCGGGCAAGATCCGCAACCCCTATCTCTTCGAGAAGCTCGAGCAGCGCATCATGGCGATGGAGGCCGAGCTCTCGGGCCTGCACGCTGCCTGCGTCACCGAGGAGGTCTACCGCAACGCCGCGAAGCTGCGCGAGACGCAGATGCGCATCGCGGAGCTCGAGCGCGACCTCGCGCAGGCCAACGCGGACTGGGAGAACTGGGTAGTCTGATCTTCAAGTCGTGCGAGCGAGTGCGCGAATGTCGCTCGCTTGACGAAACCGACACCACCGCGCGCGTCGCCCGAGGCGTACCCTTGGGCATGGCAGTGCTCGACACAGGACGCGGCGGTTTCTCGTCGCACGGTTGCGATGCACAGCTCCTCGGGGCCGCCTCGACCGGAGACCTGGCCACGCTGCGCCGGCGCCTGGCGCTGGGCGCGGATCCCAACTCGCGCGACGAGCACGGCCGGACGCCGCTGATGCACGCCATCCCGGGCGGCGTGCTCGGGCTGCGCATGCTGCTCGAGCACGGCGCCGACGTGCAGGTCCGCGACGCCAGCGGACTGAGCCCGCTGCAGATCGCGTTGAGCTGCCGCGCGAACGACGCGGCGCTGCTCCTGCTCGAGCACGGCGCCGCGATCGACGTCGCCGACCGCCACGGCAACACGCCGCTGCACGACGCGATCGTCTGCTGCTCGCACATGCAGCACGGAACCGAGCTCGTGGAGCGCCTGCTCGCACGCGGCGCCGACCCGCGCCGCCCCAACGCGCACGGCGTCACCGCCGCGATGCTCGCCGACCGCATCGCCGACTGCCCCTTCGCCGGCCGGCTGTAATACGGTGCCAGTCCTCTTCTTCCCACTATCTCGGCCCCGCCTCTCGGCCTCGACGCACGCCGACTCCCCTGCACGCGCGTTGCTCCGCACAGCTCTCGCAGCGAGGTGAATTCGATCCGGCCAGCGGCATCGGCGCGCTGAACGCGACCATCGATGGCGGAAGCGACCGGGAAGAACGCGGCCGAGAAACTGGGAAGAAGAGGACTGGCACCGTACTCCCCTACACGCGCGAGGCTCCGCTACGAGCCCCGAAACAGCGCGCCAGCGCCTCGGCCGCCAGCTCGCTCGCACCTCGCGCGTACTCCTCGTTGACCAGCAGTTCGCGCTTGTGCCGCGCGTGGCGCAGCGCGGCGCCGTTGAGCGTGATGCCCATCCGCTCGCCCGTCTCTGCCAAGGTCGTGCCGCACAGCTCTCGCAGCAGGGCGACCTCGATCAGGCTCCACACATCGGAGCGCCGGCCGCGACCATCGAGCCTCCATTCGCCGTGACGAACGCGCGCCGCCGCGACGAGCTCGCCGACCACCTCCGCGTCGCAGACGGGAAGCCCGACCTCGGTTCCATCGGCGAGCTCCGCCTTGCGCCGCATCCACGCGAGCACGCGTTCCGGCGCCATGCCGATCAGATCGTCGAGCGGATCGCTGCCCGCGCACTGCCGCTCGATGCGGCGTTCGATCAGCCGGCGCACGCCGTCGGGAACGCTCCCGCCGAAGCTGAGCTCGTAGTCCTGCGGCCGAAACTCGGTCGCTCGCGCACCGCGCCGCACCTCCGCTTCGATCCACTCGCGCGTGAGCCAGATCGGGCCCTCGTCCTGTGCGTAGCAGCGCGCGCTGCCGTGCGGGTATTCCGCGGGAGACGCGGCGAGACCCGCCTCCACGGGGTTGGAGTCGATGTAGCGCACGAGCTGCAGGCGGTACTCGAGCGAGTCGACGCGCTTGGAACGGAAGCGCGCACGGTAGAGCGGGCCATCGCGCCGGCGCGTGCGGTTGAACCAGCGTGAGTAGCTGTTCTGGATGAACTGCAAGGCCTGCGAGAGCTGCGCTTCCGGGCTGCGCACGAGCAGGTGGAAGTGCGTCGTCAGCAGGCAGAAGGCGTGAACCTCGAGCTGCCGCGCGCGAACAGCCAGGGCGAGTCGCGCGAGGAAGGTGCGGATGTCGTGCTCGTTCTCGAAGAGGGTTCGCTTGGCGATCCCGCGGTTCATCACGTGGTGCCAGGCACCGGGTTCGTCGAGGCGCGCGTGCCGAGGCATGGATGATCTCTCCGCCAGGAAGAGACGCGGGAGTTCGCGCGAGGTCGTCGTGAGCTCGGATGTCCACCCTCTGCGGTCGACGTTCGCACCGCACCGATCCGGTGAATCGTGCGTGAGGCACGCCGCTCCCGCGAGCGCGAGTCGCCACGACCGTGCGCTGCGGAAGCACGCCGCACGCTCCGAATCGGGGAGCTCTCCGGCGCGAGCGCAGCGATCAGCCGGAAGTACGGTGCCAGTCCTCTTCTTCCCAGTATCTCGGTCCGCCACCTTGACTCGACGCACTCCGACTGCCCTGCACGCACGCTGCTCCGCACAGCACTCGCAGCGAGGTGAATTCGACCCGGCTCTTGCATCGGCGCGCCGAACGCGACGCTCGAGACCGCCAGCGATCAGGGAGAACGCGGCCGAGGAACTGGGAAGAAGAGGACTGGCACCGTACTCACCATTGGATCGAGACGGCGTTGGTGATGTTGAAGGTGCTGCCGGTCGGGGCGGGGCAGAAGGAGGCGCTGGGGTCGCGGTAGTAGGTCTGGTAGATGCGCACGGCGCCGGAGGGGATCGGCGCGCCGAGGGCGGCGCTGCGCGCGGTGATCGAGAGGTCCGTGGCGTCGGGAAACTGCGTGATGCCCTGCACGGCGGACTTGGTGGAGAGGCGCAGGAGCGAGCCGCCGGCGCAGCGCACGCCGTCGCCGAAGACGGCGCCGCTGGGAACGCTGGCACTGCCCTGCAGGAAGATGCTGAAGCTCGTCGGCAGCATCTGCGAGGCGGTCAGCACGACGGAGTCGGGGCTGGTGCGGCCCATCGCCTTGAGCTTCGCGCCCGCGGCGACGGCCGAGTTCGCGCAGCCGTGCCCGCTCGCGCCGACGTTGCCGCACGGACAGGCGGTCGCCGTGCTGCCGTCGCCGAAGCAGAAGGGCGTTCCGGTGCTGCACACGCCGGTGAAGACGCAGTCGACCCACTCGGGGTGGTCGATGAAGGGGCTGCGGTTGCCCTGGTAGCTCTGCACCACGTCGTTCTTGTGACGCTCCCAGGCGTCGGGCGGATCCTGCCGGTTCCAGGCCAGGATGTCGGTGAGCAGGCCCATGTAGGCGACCGACTCGTTGTTGCCGGTCGCGCTGTTCGAGATCAGCGTGAGGTTGTCGGTCAGGATCAGGTCCGGCTCCGCCGCGCCCGTGATGCCGTGGTTGCCGCCCTCGTAGCGCACGTCGAAGTAGAGCAGCGCGCGCGCGACGTCTCCGCGGCGACCCGACCAGGTCTCCCACGAGCCGGTCGTGCTCGTACCCGAGGTCCAGTTCGAGTTGCCCGGGTACGAGCCGCTGCCGCCGCCCTGTCCGTTGTTGAGCAGCGTGACGAACTCGCTGCAGCCGCCCGCGCAGGTGCGGTAGGGCTTGTTCTCGCGCGATGAGTTGTAGACCGGGTCGCACAGGAACAGCATGTGGCAGTCGGTGTACGGATAGTTCGTCCCGCCGTCGTTGGGGAAGCCGTACGAGTTCGGCCAGGTGTGCTCGCGGTCGTAGAAGTTGTTCCCGCCGGTCTGCTTCGCGAGCGACTGGTTGTGGTAGACGTCGAGGATGTTGTTCGCGTTGTTCGGATCCTGGCAGGCCTGCGCGAGGATGTCCCAGGTGTCGGTCGAGCTCGCCGTGTAGGGAAAGCGCGTGTGGTCCTTGATCACCGCGTGCAGCGTGGTGCGCAGGCTGGCGGAGCTCGTCGTGTCGACGCCGGCGTAGTAGCCCGGCGGGACCTGCGCGTGCGCGAGCGGAGCGAGGAGCAGGGACAGGGAGAGGGCCTGGAGGGAGCGGCGAAGGGGGTGCGCCATTGCCTCAATCTACTCGGCAGGCATGGATCCGGGTGACTCCATCGCCCCTCGAACCCCCGGATCCCAGGGTTGGCGAACACCCGAGGCGCCCCTGAGGCACGAGACGCGCTCGAGCCCGACGCCTGGTTTCTCGTACGATACGACAGTACCGATTGGGAGCGAGCCCAGCCCGCAGCAGTCGGGGCCACCTGGTAGCGTCGAATCCCGGAGGACCGACCTGTGTGTCGAGGCCTTACGGGCGCGACTGCTTCGGAACCGCGCCGGTCATCAGTGGTCGGGGAGGAGCCGCGCCGTCTGCATCAGCAGTCGCACAGCAGAGTCAGATCGAAATCCCAGGTCCATGTCGTCGGGTCGGTGGCACAGTCACCGACTCGAAGATGGAAGTCCCCATAGCCGGGGACGGCGACATTGTTGCAGTTCTTGATCAGCGCACCCGGCCTGGAATGATTCCCCTTGGGCGGGGCCCAGCCACCGTCGAGCCCTTGATACGACATGCAGCATCCGGAGGTGCCACCGTAAAACGCGATGGAGAAGTCCATGGTGCACGGAACACAGGTTGCGCATCCAGGAATCTCGTGATGGCCGTTCTTGGGTGGAACCGAGAGGAAGCTGAACGTCCCGCAAGGCGGGTTCGCCGACGTCTGGCTGTACGTGAATGTCGCGGTGCAGACCCCGGGGCAACCGTCATCGAGAGCCATGAGGCTGACGGTCGACCTCGGAACTGGGGACAAGGCCGCGATCATGATTCCGACTGTTCCACTGATCATCTGCATGTTCTGAATCATGGTCATGCCATCGCTCCCAATTGGAACCACGCGTCAGCGTGGAGCGGGGATCCGCGGTCGAACCGGGTCGATCATCCCGAGGACCTCGTTCGCCCTGGTTTCGATACCTGTGATCAATTCGTCCGTGAATGTTGGCCTGGGCCCCAGGTCCTTCTCCTTGCGGTCCACCCGACCTCGCCAATCGATCTGATCCGAGGTCAAGGTCACAAACGCATCGAACTCCGGGAACTCGCCACGACTGAACCGATACTCACGGCCGTTCAGCACGAAGAAGTGCTGGTTCTCAGGCTGAGAGTGCACCTTTCCACTCGTGGCATCCGCTGACTGCCCGGTCAGGTCGAGGATCGTCGCAACGCTGTCGAGAAGCAGTGTCTGGACATAGCAGCGTGTCGTCTCCTCATCCTCGCCGTGTCGGACCTTTCCGAGCAGGTCTCGGATCTCGCCCGCTCGCTTCTCCAATTCGGTGGCCGGCCGCTGGAGGTCTGGGGTCTTGGTAGGCGTGCTCTGCGGGACCTGCGGGATTTGCGGAGGAGGGAGATCCGCGGAACTCGTCTGCTCGAGTTGCACACCAGGACTCGGTGTGGCTGGAGCTTGCATGACCGGTAGTGCGGTTCGTCCATCTCGCGGCCCCATCGAGCGAAGGTACCAGCCGGCCACGGCCAGCAATGCCAGTGCGATCAATGCAATACGAGTCCGGGACACGGCAGGAAGTTACGCCCCCCCACATGCGTGTCAACCCTCTTCAGGCGCGAGGGCCGAGTCGCCGCATACCCTGCGTCCGACGTGGGCGGCCGTCCGCCCCGCGCCGAGTTCGGCCGCGCATTCGACGGCTTCACCGAGCTCGCGACCACGCGATCGCATGGGAACTCCTGGAGAGGATCTAGCTCCCACCGAACGCCGCCTCGATCTCGTCCAGCGACACGCCGAGCGCCGCGTGCGCGAGGCCGTCGAGCGCCTTGCGATCGCCGACCAGGTGCGCGGTCGCGTGCGTGTGCGTCCAGCTCTGTCCCGGCTCGAGCGCGAGCGCGGGCGAGCTCGTCTCGAGCTCGAAGAACTTCCCGAGCTGCTTCTCGCCCGGCTTGGCCGGTCCGTCGTTGTAGCTGTTGACGACGTCGCCGCCGTAGGGATCGTCCTGCAGCTTCCAGAGCGAGTTGACGTAGCCCTGCGCCTTGGGATCGAAGCTGTAGCTCACGATCGTGAGCACGCCGTGCTCGGCGTCCCAGCTGCCGAGCATGTTCTTCGCGCGCTGCGGCGAGAGCCCGATCTTGCTGCGGCACTGCGCGTCGGCGCGGAAGAAGAGCACGCGGTCCTTCACGCGCAGACGGTCGTCGGGCACCTTGCCGAAGTAGACGTCGTTGACGATCGCGCCGCGCTCGTCGCCGCGCTCGAAGGGCACGACCACCGTGCTCGCGGGCGTGGCGTTGAACATGCCCAGGATCCAGATCGAGAGCAGGCCGGTGCCGCGGTGCCAGGCTTCCTCGCCGCGGTTGGTCACCTTGTTGCTCGTGGCGTAGGAGACGCCGCGCACGCCCGCGGGCAGTTCCACGCCGAGGACCTCGCGCGGCGGAACGAGCGCGATCCTGCGCTCGACGCCGACGTCGAAGCGCGTGCCGCTCCAGTTGACGAGCTGGAAGCGCCTGGCGAACACGGCGCGCTCGCGCTCGTGCGAGACGAGCTCGAAGGGCTGCGAGTCGATCGGCGCCGGCGTCTGCCAGTGCTCGTAGTCGAAGGCCGCGCCCTTGGCGAAGAAGATCGAGAACTGGCCGCCCTCGGGCCCGAGCCAGAAGCGGTCCTCGCCTCCGAAGGCGTTGATGTGCGTGCGCGTCTGGCGCGAAGCGACCAGCTCGCGGTTGATCCAGCCGAAGCTCGTGCCGCCCGCGCCCTCGGCCGTGCTGGTCGCGACGCGTCCCTGCCAGGCCGGGACGAGCGCGACCTGCGCCGAGCCGCTCGCGTCGGAGAGCACGAGCGTCTGCACGTGCTGGTCGAGGAAGCCGAGATCGTCGGCGAAGGACCCGGCAGCGGGTCGCGTGTGGACGCAGGAGCTCGTGGCCATCGCGAGGAGGAAGAGCGGGAGGAGAGAGCGTTCGTGCATGGGGGCCTCGACCCGGACGAGCCGTCCGGGCGTGCATCAGGCTAGGGCGCGGGGAGCGCGCTTGCCACGCTCCAGCCCGATGGCGCCGGTCGCAGGACGCTTCGTGTTCGCGCCGGGAGCCGGGCGCGCGCTTGCCAACGCCTTCGCGCGCGGCCTACGCTCTCGATCCCCCATGCGGCACTTCGCGGAATCCATCGCCCGGGCCCTCGCGAGCGCGAGCGGCCTCCCCCAGGCCGAGATCAAGCTCGAGCTGCCGCGCGACAGCGCGCACGGCGACCTCGCCTTCCCCTGCTTCGGACTCGCCAAGGCGCTCAAGAAGGCGCCGCCCGCGATCGCGGCGGAGCTCGCCGGCAAGCTCGCGATCGAGGGCGTGCGCGTCGCCGCGCTCGGTCCGTACCTCAACTTCCGCATCGAACGCGCGCTGCTCGCGCGCACCGTGCTCGAGGACGTCGAGCGCCAGGGCGCGCAGTACGGCAGCGCGACGATCGGCGCGGGCAAGACGGTCGTGATCGACTTCTCCAGCCCGAACATCGCCAAGCCGATGCACGTCGGGCACATCCGCTCGACGATCCTCGGCGCGACGCTGCGGCGACTGTTCGCCTTCCTCGGCTACCGCGCGGTCGGCATCAACCACATCGGCGACTGGGGCGCGCAGTTCGGCGGCCTGGTGGTCGCGATCCGGCGCTGGAAGAGCGAGGTCGACCTCGAGCGCGATCCCGTGCAGGGCCTGCTCGAGCTCTACCAGCGCTCGAAGAAGGCCGCCGAGGAGGATCCGCAGTTCGAGAGCGAGGCCAAGGCCGCCTACCAGGAGCTCGAGAGCGGCAAGGACGGCGAGGTGCGCGCGCTGTGGCGCTGGGTGACCGAGGTCTCGCTGCGCGGCTTCGAGAAGACCTACAAGCGCCTCTCGATCGAGCACGAGCTCGTGCGCGGCGAGAGCTTCTACGAGCCCTTCCTCGAGCCGACCATCCGCCGCGTCGAAGCGGCCGGCGTGGCCGAGATCTCGCAGGGCGCGCTGGTCGTCGCGCTGGGCACGGTCGACAAGTCGCTGGCCGAGACGCCCTGCCTCCTGCGCCAGTCGAACGGCACGACGCTCTACGCGACACGCGACCTCGCCGGGCTCTTCCACCGGTGGGACGAATTCCACTTCGAGCGTTGCCTGTACGTGGTCGGCGGCGAGCAGAAGCTGCACTTCCGCCAGCTGAAGGGCGTGCTCAAGCGCATGCAGCTGGAGTGGGAGCCGCGCGTCGAGCACATCGACTTCGGGCTCCTGCTCGGTCCGGGCCGCGTCAAGCTCGCCAGCCGCAAGGGCGAGGTGCTCGTGCTCGACGACCTCGTCGACGAGGTGGTCGAGGAGGCGCAGCGCATCCTGGCCGAGAAGCAGGCCTCGATGGAGCCCGAGGAGCGCCTGCCCGAGCGCGATCTCGCCGCGGTGGCCGAGGCCGTCGGGATCGGCGCGCTGGTCTTCAACGACCAGAAGCGCGAGCGCATCAAGGACGTGCTCTTCGACAAGGCCGAGATCCTCTCCTTCGAGGGCGACACCGGCCCGTACGTGCAGTACACCTTCGCGCGCTTCTCGCGCATCCTGCGCAAGGTCGAGGCGGCCGGGCAGGGCGGCGCGGCGCCCGACTGGGCGCGCCTGGAGGAAGCCGGCGCGATCCTGGTCCAGTTCGCGCGCTTCCCCGACGTCGTGCGCACCTCGGCGGAGCACTGCGAGCCCTCCGAGCTCGCGCAGTACCTGCTGGGCCTTTGCCGCGAGCTCAATAATTGGTATCGGGAGCATCGCGTGCTCGACCAGGATCCCGGTTTGACCGCCGCGAGGCTGGCTCTGGTGCGCACATCCAAGGTCGTGATCGGCAACGGCTTGCGTCTCCTGGGCCTGCGGGCACCCGAGCAGATGTGAGCCTGCGCTCAAGTCCTCGCGACCGGATGCCGATACCGTCCGACGGCGTCTTTTCCCTCTGCATCCCGAGCGATCGGGATCCCCGTGCAGAGGGTTGGAACGTCTCGGTCCCTGGAGGAGTGCGTTGATCCAGAGCTACATCCGCGACGTTCCCGACTTCCCCAAGAAGGGCATCCTCTTCAAGGACATCACGCCCTTGCTGCAGAGCCCCAAGGGGCTCGAGCTGGCGATCGGCGGGCTGGCGAAGCTGATCGACCCCGCGAGCTTCGACATCGTCGTCGGCATCGAGTCGCGCGGCTTCATCTTCGGCACCGCAGTGGCCCACCATCTGGGCAAGGGCTTCGTCCCGATCCGCAAGCCGGGCAAGCTGCCCTGGAAGACGGCCAGCGAGAGCTACGAGCTCGAGTACGGGCACGACAAGATCGAGATCCACGTCGACGCGCTGCGCCCCGGGCAGGGAGCGCTGATCGTCGACGACCTGCTCGCCACGGGCGGGACGATGGAAGCGGCGCTCAAGCTCGTGCGGCGCATCGGCGGTCGGCCGGTGGGCTGCGCGTTCGTGATCGAGCTCGGCTTCCTCGGCGGACGCAAGCGCCTCGATGCCCCGGTGCATGCGCTGATCCAGTACTGACCGCAACGCGACGCGACCTCCCCATTCCCTCCGCGAGCACACCCGATCGATGAATGCCAAGAAGTCCAAGGAGCAGCGCAAGAAGGCCGCGCCGGCGAAGAGCGCCCGCAAGCCCGCCGCGAAGGCCGAGCCCAAGTCCGCGCTGCCCAGCAAGCGCCCGGAGCCGCCGCAGATCAAGAAGATCCACGCGCCGGACCTGGCCGAGCTGCCGACGGAGGACATCTGGGGCCTGTACCGCAAGGCACGCAAGGCGCGCGACGAGAACGAGCTCGAGCGCCTGCGCAACGTGCTGATGGAGCGCCACTACCCGCTCGTGCGCTACATCGCCGAGCGCCTCCTGCAGACGCTGCCCAAGTCGATCGAGCTCGACGACCTCGTCAGCGCGGGCCTCTTCGGCCTGATGGACGCGATCCGCGGCTTCGACCCCGACCGCAACATCAAGTTCAAGACCTACTGCACGACGCGCATCCGCGGCTCGATCCTCGACCAGCTGCGCTCGCAGGACTGGGTCCCGCGCCTGGTGCGCCTCAAGGCCAGCCGCATCGACAAGGCCCTGCAGCGCCTGACCGGCGAGTACGGCCGCGAGCCCACGCACGCGGAGCTCGCCGCCGAGCTCTCGATGGAGCACGGCGAGCTGACCGAGGAGATGCTCGGCGCGCACGCCAAGGCGATGTTCTCGCTCTCGGAGAAGTGGGAAGACCGCGACGACGACAGCTCGATCGAGAAGGTCGACGTCCTCGAGGACAAGAAGGCCACCGACCCGATCGGCGAGCTGCACCGCCGCGACATGCTGCTCTTCCTGACGCGCTCGCTGACGCACAAGGAGCGCTTCATCATCGAGCAGTACTACCAGGTCGGCCACACGATGCGCGAGATCGGCGAGATGCTCGGCCTGACCGAGAGCCGCGTGTGCCAGATCCACTCGAACGTGATGGGCCGCCTGAAGGGCCTGCTCGGACAGAAGTCGGGTACGTTGCTGATGTAGAGGCGCGGGGCAGGCGCCCCGTCGGGTAGCATCCGCGGCAGCTTCTCCCCCCTCGAAGCCGCTCGCGACTCTCTGCGAGCCCCCCGCTCCCGGAGATTTCGCATGAAGCGTGCCTGCGCGCTGTTCGCGGTCGTGTTCTCGTCGGCATTCCTCGTCCCGCTGCGCGCCGACGACGATCCCGGACACTCGCAGCACGGCTCGGCCTTCGACACGGGCCTGCGCCAGAAGCCCTGGAAGATGGAGGGCATCGGCCACTCGCACTTCCCGATCACGACCAAGGTGCCCGAGGTGCAGGAGTGGTTCGACCAGGGCAACACGCTCCTGCACTCGTTCTGGTTCGAGGAGGCCGAGCGCTCCTTCCGCTGGTGCATCAAGCTCGATCCCGACTGCGCGATGGCGTACTGGGGTCTCGCGCGCTGCGGCATGAACTGGTTCGCGAGCCGCTCGAAGCCGGGCGAGGAGGAGCTCAAGCGCTATCGCGACTTCCTCAAGGAAGCGGTCCGGCGCAAGGGCGGCGTGAGCGAGCGCGAGCGCATGTACATCGAGGCCTGGGCCGACGGCTTCGACGCTGCGGTGGCGAAGCCGAACGAGGTGCTTGCGCGCAAGCTGCAGCAGATCTCGCTCGCGTTCCCCGACGACATCGAGGCCAAGGCGCTCTACGCGCTGTTCTCGATCCGGCCCGACGCGGCCCTCGGCACCGAGATGGTGCTGCGCGAGGTGCTCGCGAAGGAGCCGGATCATCCGGGCGCGCACCACTACCGCATCCACGACTGGGACGGCGTCGCGACCGAGCAGGGCCTGCCGAGCTGCGCGCGCTACGGGCCGGCGGCGCCGAACATCGGGCACGCCAACCACATGCCCGGCCACAACTACACCAAGCTCGGCATGTGGCACGAGGCCGCGATCAGCATGGACTCGGCGACGCGCGTCGAGCTGCGCTACATGAACGAGCGCCTGGCGCTGCCCTTCGAGACCTGGAACTTCGCGCACAACCGCAACTACCTCTGCTACATCCAGGAGCAGCTCGGCCTGGAGCAGGCCTCGCGCGCGGGCGCGCGCAGCCTGCTCGCCGCGCCGCGCAACCCGAACCCGACGTCCAAGGAAGGCGACCAGACCTTCGGCGAGGGCCTGGTCGCGCTCGTGCGCGGCCTCGTCAAGTTCGAGCGCTGGGAGACGATCCTGGAGAAGGGCTCGATCCCCTGGCGCGACACGCCCGAGGACCAGAGCGTCAAGGCCTGGACCGAGACGCTGGCCTACGCCGGCCTGGGCAAACCGGTCGATGCGCGCGCGCGCTTCTGCGAGTACAAGGCCTCGCTCGACGCGCTCGAGAAGAAGATCCCCGAAGCGAAGAAGCTCTCGAAGCCCGACCACGACGTCGCCGAGGGCCTCGTCTGCGCCGCCGAGGGCGACGTGCTCGGCGCGACGCGCCTGCTCGGAGCCGCCGCGGAGGCCGAACGCCTCCAGCGCGAGGCGCACGAGTACGAGAACGATCCGCCGTACCGCGCCTGGCCCGCCTACCGCCTGCTCGGCGACGTGTACCTCGCCCGCGACGAAGCGCGCCTCGCGGTCGAGGCCTACGAGCTGGCGCTGAAGGTGGAGCGCAACGACGCCTTCTCGCTCTCGGGCCTCGCGCGCGCGCACGCGAGGCTCGGCAACCAGGCCGAGGCGCAGCGCTGCGCCGACGCGCTCGCCTACGTCTGGTCGGGCACCGACGCGGGCCTGCGCTGGCGCACGAGCGTCGACGCGCTCGGCCTCGCGACCAAGCCGTTTGCGCCGACGCCGGCGCCCGAACGCCGCTACGAGCCCTCCAGGCTCGACGCGCTCGGCCCGAACCTCTGGTCGCCCTTCGCGGCGCCTCGGCTCGACTGCCTCGACTCGGAAGGCGTCGAGGTGCGCCTGGAGGACCTGCGCGGCAAGAACGTGCTGCTCGTCTTCTACCTCGGCAAGGAGTGCGTGCACTGCATGGAGCAGCTGCGCGCGATCGCCGGCAAGAAGAGCGAGCTCGAGAAGCTCGATACGGTCGTGCTCGCCGTCAGCAGCGCCAGCCCGGAGAAGAACAAGTCCGCGGAAGAGCTCGGCAGCCTCGGCGCGCGGCTGCTCTCCGACAAGGACCACGAGAACGCGCGGCGCTTCACCTCCTACGACGACTTCGAGGAGATCGAGCTGCACTCGACGATCCTGATCGACAAGCAGGGCCGCGTGCACTGGAAGCGCACGGGCGGCGATCCCTTCAAGGACGTCGACTTCCTGCTCGCCGAGCTGAAGCGCATCGCCGAGGCGGAAGACAAGAAGACGGACTGAGGCGCCCCTACTTCATCCTCTTCTCGCGGAACGCGACGTACTCCGGACGTTCGCGCAGCGGGGCGAGCTTCGAGCCCTGTTCGAGCACGGCCCAGTCCTTCTCGCGGATCTCCTCCAGCGAGCCGAGCAGTTCCACCGCCGCGCGCGCGTAGCCGGCACAGACCTGCTCGCGTTCCTCGGCCGGGAGGCGCGCCTCCTCGCAGGCGGCGCGGATGCACTGCGCGAGCGCGCGCACCGCGAGGAGGCAGGTGTTGTCGTCGCGCAGCAGCCTCGCGTCCGGCAGCTCGCGCAGCGCCTCGGCCGCGTCGGCGTGCCGACCGAGGCCGAGTTGCGACTCGGCCAGGCCCACCGCCGCATCGGCGATGTTCCCCAGCAGCGTGCGATCGCCGGCACTCGACTTC
>JBGASC010000007.1:0-139699 GCA_044229935.1 Planctomycetota bacterium
GCGATGCGCTGCTGCGCGAGAAGCGCCCCGACGACGCGCGCGTGGCGATCGAGGCCTACGAACGCGTCGCGCGCACGCCGCGCACGCGCGCCAAGGCCGCGGTCGAGCGTGCCGTGCTGCTGGCCGAGGCCGACCGGCCCGAGGAGGCCGCGCGCGAGATCGAGAAGGCGCGCGCGGGCGGCGGCGACGATCCCGCGCTCTCCGAGGCGCTCTTCCGCCTGGGCGAGGCGCGCTACGCGCGCGGCGCGGACGCGCAGGCGATCCCGCTCTACGACGCGGCCGCAGCGGAGGCGAGCTCGCCGGTCGCCGACCGCGCGCTGTACAAGGCCGGCTTCGCGCGCCTGCGCTCGAACGACGCGGCCGGCGCCGAGCGCTGCTTCCAGAAGCTCGTCGAGGAGCACGCCGCGAGCGAGCTCCTGCACGAGACGCTCTTCCTGCTCGGCGAGGCGCAGTTCCGCCAGAAGCGCTTCGAGCCCGCGATCGCGAACCTCGAGCGCGTGCGACGCGAGGCGCCGCGCCACGCGGTGATGCCCAAGGTGCTCTTCCGCCTGGGCCTCGCGCTGGGCGAGCTGCAGCGCTGGAAGGAGTCGGCCGCGGTGCTCGCCGCGCTGGTCACGGCGACCCCGCAGTACCCCACCATGGCCGAGGCCGAGCTCGGCCGCGGCCGCGCGCTGGGCGAGCTCGGCGATGCGCGCGGCGCGCGCGCGGCGCTCGAGCGCGTGCTCGCCCTCGACAAGGGGCTGCTCGCGGCCGAGGCGCACCTGGAGCTGGGGCGCATCGCCTACGCGGCGAGCGATCTGGACGGCGCGCTCTCGGAGTTCCTCAAGGTCGCCGTGCTCTACGAGGGCGACGAGGAGGTCGCCGAGGCGCTCGTGCTCGCCGGGCGCGTGCTCGAGGAGCAGAAGCAGCCCGACAAGGCGCAAGCGCAATACCGCGAGGCCGCCGAGAAGCACCCCAAGGCGCGCTACGCCGCCGAGGCGAAGAAGCGCCTGGCCGAGCTCGGCCAGCGCTGAGCGCAAGGAGCCTCGCATGGCACGTTCGCGCGGGAAGATCGTGGTGCTCGTCGCGGCCCTCGCCGCCGCCGCGGGCTGGGCGCTCGCGCAGCGCGCGCGCTCGTTCGCCGCGGGCGAAGGCCGGCTCTCCGACGGTTCGGAGCGGCACGTCGCGCTCGACGCGCCCGGCCTGCGCCACGTCGTGTGGGACACGCCCGCGCCGGCCGGCGGCGCGAGCGCCTCCGCGGGCGGCGAGGAGCGGCCCGCCCTCTCCCCCGACGGGCGCTGGCTGGTCTTCGCCTCGGGCGCGCGCGGGCTGAACTGCGAGCTCTACCTGTGCGAGCTCGCGGGACGCACGCCGGGCGAGCCGCGCCGCATCGCCGAGCTCGACGGGCCCAACGACGAGCTCGCACCGTGCTTCGCCGGCGAGTACCTCTACTTCGCCTCCGATCGCGCCGGCGGCGCGGGCGGGCTCGATCTGTACCGAGCGCACGTGCGCGACGGTCACTTCGATGCGCCCGAACGCCTCGACGACGCTGCAGAGCGCGGCCGACGACAGCGAACCCGCGCTCGCGCGCGGGAGCGGCGAGCTCGTCTTCGCCAGCACGCGCGACGGCGCCTGGCACCTGTGGCAGGCCACGCTCGACGGAGCGGGCGCGCCGCTCGCCGCGCCGCGGCGCCTGGACGCGCTCGCCGGCGGCGAGGCGCAGCGCGAGCCGGCCTTCGCGCGCGACGGGCGCGTGCTTTCCTTCGCCGAGCAGCGCGACGGTCGCTTCGACCTCGTCGCGAGCGCCCACGCGCACGGCGATTGGCAGGCGCCGCACGCGCTCGAGCTGCCCGCCACCGGCGGCGAGCGCCGCGGGCCGTGCCTGGCTGCGGGCGGCTTCGAGCTGTGGTTCGTCGACGCGCAGGCCGGCGAGCCGCCGCACCTCGCGCGTGCCCTCTCGCGCGAGCTCGAGCTCGTGCCCGCGCTGCCCTGGAGCGCGTTCGACACGGCCGTGGTCGCCTCGCTGCTCGTGCTCGCGCTGGCGGCGCTGCTCGCGCTGCGCTGGAACGGGCTGAGCCTCGCCTACAAGTGCATCCTGGCCTCGGTGATCGCGCACCTCGTGCTGCTCTTCCTGCTGCGCTTCGTGATCCTCGACGGCGGCGCGGGCGGGAGCGGAGGCGACGACGCGCCCGCGGCGCCGACGCAACCAGACTTCCAGATGCTGCCGACCGTGCACGCGGCCTCGCCCGCCGGACGCGAGCGCGGCGGCGAGCTCGAGAACGGCTCGGGCGGCGGTGACGAGCCCGCGCCGCAGCGCGCCCTGGCCGAGAGCGGCGTCGCCGACGCGCCGCCGTCGGCGCCCAGGCAAGCGGCCTCGCCCCGAGCTGTGGTCGGGCCGAACCGAGCGCGCCCGAGCGCGGTGCGCCCGGTGCAGCGCCGCTCGCCGCGCCCGTGGTCACCAGCGTCGCGCTCGAGGCGCCGAGCGAGGCGCACGCGCGACGCGGCGAGCGCGCGCCGGAGCTGGAGGTCGCCGCGCGCGACACCTCGAGCGGCAGCGCGGGCGCGCGCGCAGGCCGGCGTCCCCGCGCGCCGCGCTCGGCGCGCGCGAGGCCAGCACGATGCCGGGCTCTGCCGGTGCCGCGCTGGTCACCGCGCCGGCGACCAGGCTCAGACGCCCGGGCGCAGCGCAGGCGGACTCGCCCCGCAGGCGAGGCGAGCGCGAATCCGGGCACAGGCCGCGTCGCGCTGGCCGAGCCCGCGAACGGAGCCTCGCTCGCCGCGGCGCGCGCGCGCCCGGGCTCGAGCTGGGCGAGGCCGGGGCGCTCCCCCCTCCTCGATCGGCGTCCGCGGTCCCGCGCGCGCCAGCCTTCCGGCGGCGGAGGCCGCGCAGGACGGATCGGCTTCACCCGCGCCGGCCTCGGGCAGCGCGCTCGTCGCGGCGAGCGGCGAGACACCGGACATCCCCGCGCGGCAGCACGGAGGTCGCGCCCGCAGGAGCGAGCCTTGTCCTCGGCAGCGCCAGCGCGAGCGTCGCGCTCGCCGCGCCGCGCGAGGAGTTCGCGCGCGGGTCGGGCGGCACCGCGGCCGCGCCGCAGCTCGATCTGGGCGAGGAGCGGGCGGCGGCGCCTCGGTTCGCCCTGCCCGGCGCGAACGCCGGTCCGCGCGCGCCGCGATCGCGGGCCGCGAGTCGTCCGCGCCGATCGGCGCGGAAGCTCCAGCGCGTGGAAGCTCGGCGCGGCGAGGCGCAACCCGAAACCGACGAGGCGCTGCCGGCGCAGGCCAGGATGCGGCCGCGCCCGCCGCCGGGTTCGACCGCGCGCGTCGCGCTCGCCGACGGCGAGGCCGCAGCGCCGCGGCGCACCGGCGACGCGTCGACGGGCACCGTTCGCCGGCGCCCGACCTCGTCGCCGACCTCGGCCGCGGCGCGGGCCCACGGCGCCGGCCGCGAGCAGAAGACCTCCGCGCCGCGCGCGCCCGCCTTCGATGCGCCGCGCGAACGCGCGCAGCCCGGGAAGCGCGACGACGCGCCGCTCGTGCGCGCGAGCGAGCTCGCGCGCGAGGAGCCGCGCGTCGAGCGCAGGAGCTGGGACCACACGCCCTACGAGAACCGCAGCGGCGAGCAGAAGGCGCGCGCGCTGCAGCTCCACGGCGGCGACGAGCACACCGAGGAGGCGGTCGCGCGCGGCCTCGACTACCTCGCGCGCATCCAGCGCCGCGACGGGGCCTGGGGTCGCCTGGAGGGCTTCGATTCCAAGTACGGACAGGTCGCGGTCGGCAAGACCGGCCTGTGCCTGCTCGCCTTCCTCGGCGCCGGGCACACGCAGAGCTCGGGGACGCGCCACTCCGGCACCGTCGCGCGTGCGGTCGACGCGCTGCTCGCGCTGCAGGACGAGGAGAGCGCGCACTTCGGCCGCTCCGACGCCTACAGCCACGGCATCGCGACCTACGCGCTGGCCGAGGACCTCGCGATGACCGGCGACGCGCGCGTGCGCGCCGCGCTGGAGCGCGCCGTGGGCCACATCCTGGCCGAGCAGAACACGCAGAGCGATCCGCGCCTCTCCGGCGGCTGGAGCTACTACTTCCCCGACGGGCACGTCTTCGACCGCTGGCCGCGCACGGCGATCAGCGCCTGGCAGGTGATGGCGCTCGAGTCGGCGCGGCTCTCGGGGATCCGCGTGCCCGACGCCGCCTTCGACGCGGCCAGACGCTTCCTGCTCGCCGCGCGCGACGAGGAGCTCGGCAGCTGGCGCTACAACCACGATCCCGCGCGCCTCTCCTCGACGTTCGCGACGCTGCCGGCCTCGACGCCCGCGGCGATGTTCGCGCTCTCGCTGCTCGGCGAGGACCTGGCCGGTGCCGACTACGCCGCGGCGCGCGAGTACGTGCTCTCGCGCGCGCCGGCGGGCTACCGCTTCAGCAGCGAGGAGGACTTCATCGCGCGCGGCACCGGCAACCTGTACTTCTGGTACTACGGCACGCTGGCCATGTTCCGCGCCGGCGGCGCGGGCTGGACGCGCTGGAACGAGGCGATGAAGCGCACGCTGCTGCCCGCGCAGAACCGCGACGGCTCGTGGGAACCGATCGAGCCCTACGCGCGCTACGCCAAGGACGCGGCCGACGACAAGAGCTACACCAGCGCGATGTGCGTGCTCTCGCTGGAGGTCTACTACCGCTACTACCTGCCGCTCTTGAAGGTGCGCTGAGCCTCGGCCGGCGCGGCGGCGCTCGTCTCGCGCAGGAACAGGTACAGCTCGCGCAGCACCACGCGCGCGTCGTCGAAGCGCTCGACGCCGATGCGCGCGCACATCTCGCGCGCGCTGGCGAGGTAGAGCCGGCGCCGCGCCTGGAACTCCAGGTCCGTGCTCGAGAGCGGCTCGGCGCGCGCCAGCAGCCGGCGCAGGAAGGCCTGGTCCGCGCGCGTGAAGCGCGCCGCGAGCGCGGGCGCGAGCGGCAGCACGCGGCGTTCGAGCTTCGACCAGCGCTCGTCCGGCCAGGGCTCGGGCTCGAACGCGCGTCCGCCGCGCGCGAGGCGCACGACCATCGTGCCGGCGGCGAGATCGCCCAGGCGCTGCGAGAGCGGCAGCGCGGCCACGAGCAGGAAGCCCAGCGGCAGCGGCACGTCGAGGAAGAGATCGATCGGCACGAAGGCGTTGCGCAGCAGCGACTGCAGCGCGCTGGCCGGCCCCCCATCGAGGCTGCGCACGGCCAGGCCGAGCGCGCGCTTGCCCGGCGTCTGCCCGTTCCAGGCCAGCTCGAAGAACGTGAAGTAGCCGACGAGCAGCAGCAGCCAGCCGCCGACGACCAGGCCGAGCACGAAATCCCCGGCGCCGAGCGGGTCGAGCGAGGTGCCGAGCATCAGCGCCAGCAGCGCCGCGAAGAGCATCAGCAGCAGCAGCGAGAGGTCGATCAGCGCCGCCAGCATGCGGCTGCCCGCGCCGGCGAGCTCCTGGCGCAGGCCGATGCCCTCGGTGGTGTGCGTGATCCAGACCGCCACGCCCGCATGATCCGCGAGCGCGCCCCGCATCGCAAGCGCGGCGTGGACACCCGTGCGCGGCGCGCGGCACAATGCGCCGCATGCAGCGCACGCCCGGCGCCGCGCCCCAGGCGGCGCTCGTTGAACTCGAGGAGCTCGTGCGACGACTGCGCTCCGGCGGCGCTCGCGCGCTGAGCGAAGCCGAGCTCGCGCGCTTCCCGCTCCTGTACCGGCGCGTCTCGACGCTGGTCGCGGAGGCGACCACCGATGGCCAGGACCCCGCGGGCCTCGAGCGCGCGCAGGCCGTGCTGCTCGCCGCGCACGCGCTCTACCGCGCCCGCTCGCGCACGGGCTCGTTCCTGCGCCGCGCGCGCGAGCTCTACCTGGTCGAGGTGCCGCGCACCGTGCGCGCGGAGTGGAAGCTCGTGCTCGGCTCCTTCCTGCTCGTCTACGGCCTCGCGCTCCTCTCGGGCTGGCTGGTGCACCGCGATCTGGAGCTCGCCTACTCGCTGATGTCGCCCGCCGCGGTCGACCACGAGATCGGCCAGCTCGAATCGACGGCGCAGGGCCAGCCCTTCCGCGGCAACTTCACCTTCGGACTGGGCGAGTCGCCCCAGACCGCGGGCTGGATCATGGCGCACAACATGGGCGTCGGACTGCTCTCCTTCGCCGCGGGCCTGGTGCCGCCGCTCTTGCTGATGCTGCTCGCGGTCAACGGGTTGATGCTCGGGACCTACACCGCGGTCGCGATGCACTGGGGCCAGGGCGGCGCGATCTCGAGCATCCTCTGGTGCCACGGCACGCTCGAGATCCAGGCGATCCTGCTCGCGGGCGCGGCCGGGCTCGTGCTCGTGCGTGCCTGGATCGCGCCGGGGCCGTGGACACGGCGCCACGCGCTGACGCTGGAATCGCAGCGCGCGTGGCGGCTGCTCGCGCCGGTGTTCCCGATGCTGTTCGTCGCCGGCACGATCGAGGCCTTCGTCAGCCCGCACGCGCCGATCGGACCGCGGATGGCGACGGCGATCGCGAGCGCGGTGTTCCTGGTGGCGTGGATCGGGTTCGGAGGGCGCGCAGCTCGCGCGGGCGAGACGCCTAAGCAGCCGCCGAGCTAGCCCCCGCGCCGCAACGCCAGCCACGCCGCGAGCAGCGGGGCCGCAGCCTCGGCCGGCAGCGCGTCGAGCACGCGCACGCCGCTCGTGCGCAGCGCGCGCAGGCTCGCCTCGCGCTCCTCGACCAGCTCCCCCGCAGCGGCGCGCACGAGCGCGTCCTCCTCCGCGATCTTCCCGCGCGCCACCAGGCGCAGCGACGGATCGTCGAGCGCGACGAAGAGCACCTTGTGCCTCCGCGAGGCGGCACGCAGCGCGCGCTGCTGCGTCTGGAGGCTGAGCGGATCGGCGACGTCCGAGAGGATCAACACGTAGGCGCGCCGGCGGTGGCGCAGCGCGAGCTCGCGCAGCGCGCGCTCGAGATCGGACTCGTCGCTCGACGCCTCGAGGTCGAAGAGCGCGCCGCGCAGGCGCTCGAGCTGCGCCGAGCTGCGCATCGGCGGGATCCAGCGCAGGACGCGCTCGCGGAAGGCCAGCGCGCCGACGCGATCGCCCTGGCGCAGCGCGACGGCGGCGATCTGCAGGCCGGCGTCGAGCGCGTGGTCGAGCTTGGTCCAGCCGCGCAGCGTCTGGACGCCGCGGCTGCCCGCGGGCGCGTCGCTCGCGCTGGTCGCGGCCATGCGCCTGCCCGCGTCGAAGACGAGGATCAGCTCCTGCCCGCGCTCCTCCTGGTACTGCCGCACGATCGGGCGGCCGCGCTTGGCGAAGGCCTTCCAGTCGACCAGGCGCATGTCGTCGCCGGGCACGTGCTCGCGCAGCGACTCGAACTCGGAGAGGCCGCCGCGGCGGCGCAGCTTGCGCACGCCCGGATCACGCCAGCGCTCGCTCTCCGCCAGCTGCAGCGTGCGCGAGAGCCCCGTCAGCGGCGGCTCGATCTCGATCTCCTGCCCGCCGGCGAGGCGCTCCTGGCGCCACCACAGCTTCCACGGGCTCGAGAGCCGCGCGCGCACGTCGCCGACGCGGTGCACGCCGCGCAGGCCCGAGCGGTAGACGCGCACGAGGTCGATCGGCCCGCTGGCGGGCACGAGCGCCGCGTCCGGCCCGCCGCTGGGATCGTCCGCGCGCGGCGCGGCGAGGTTGCGCGGCAGCCCGGCGCCGAGCTCGGGCGCGTCGGCGCGCGAGCCGGGGACCAGGCGCGTCACGGCGCGCACGACGAGGTCCGCGCCGAACTCCTCGTCGAGCTCGAGCACGAGTCCGGCCGCGGCCGGCGTCGGCACGACGCGGATCGTGCGCGCGAAGTCCAGGCCGAGGCCGGCGCGCGCGGGCAGCGTGCGCTCGAGGGAGAGCGTGCGCGGACGCGGCGTGCGCGCGAAATCGATCCAGGCGAGACCCGCGATCAGCGCGTCCAGGCAGAGCGCGAGCATGCGGCCGCGCGCGTCGAAGGCGCCCCAGGCCGCGACGGCGAGCGCCGCCGCGACGAACCAGGACAGTCGCGCGGTCGGGATCATCCTCGCGCGCTCAGCGCGGCACCTCGACCGCGTCGAGGATGCGCTTCAGGGCGTCGTCGCTCGTGCCGCCCTCGAGCTCCTCGGCCGGGTCGAGCACCACGCGGTGGCGCAGCGCGGGCAGGAACACGCTCTTCAGATCGTCGGGCGTGACGAACTCGCGGCCGTCGAGCAGCGCCTTGGCCTTGGCCGCGGCGATCAGCATCACGCCGGCGCGCGGGCTGCCGCCGAGCAGGAACGAGGCGTCGCTGCGCGTCGCGCGCAGGAGGCGCACCACGTAGGCCGGCAGGTCCTCGCGCACCGTCACCGCGAGCACGCGCTCGCGCAGCGCGAGGATCTCCTGCGGCGAGCTGACCGCGACGACGCCGAGCTCCTCGGGCGTCGCCGTCTGCGCGCGGCGGTGCGCGGCGTCGAGCAGGCGCGCCTCGACCTCCGCGGCGGGATAGTCGACCACGATCTTGAACAGGAAGCGGTCCAGCTGCGCCTCGGGCAGCGGGTAGGTCCCCTCGTGCTCGATCGGGTTCTGCGTGGCGAAGACGCAGTAGGGCTGCGGCAGCGGATGGCGCGTGCCGTCGGCGGTGACCGCGGACTCCTGCATCGCCTCGAGCAGCGCGGACTGCGTCTTCGCCGGCGCGCGGTTGATCTCGTCGCAGAGCAGGAAGTTCGCGAAGATCGGGCCGGGCTGGAAGCGGAAGCCGCCCTCGTTCGGGCGCCAGATGCTCGTGCCGGTCAGGTCGGCCGGCATCAGGTCGGGCGTGAACTGCACGCGGCCGAAGCTGCCGCCGAGCGCGCGCGAGAGCGTGCGCACCAGCAGCGTCTTGGCCACGCCGGGCGGGCCCTCGAGCAGCACGTGGCCGCCGGCGAGCAGCGCGATCAGGCAGTGCTCGATCTCGCTCTCGAGGCCGACGACGACGCGCGCGGCCTCCTCGCGGACGCGCAGCGCGAGCTCGCGGGCGTTCGGGCTCTGGGGACTCTCCATGCGCAGAGCATCCGGGTCCGGGGGCGCTCGTGTCAACCGCGGACGGCGCGGCGCGGCGCGGAAGCGCCGCGTGCGCGCGCCGCGAGCGGCGCGGAGCTCCTTCCCGCCGCGCGCCACAGGCGCGCCTGCGCCCGCGCGCGCTCCAGCGGCGAGACCGCGTCGAGCGGCAGCGGATCGCGCGGGAAGGCACGCGACACGGCTCGGCTCCAGACGAAGAGCGCGAGCAGCGCGAGTGCGTGCAGGCTGAAGAGCGCGATGCGCGGCGAGAACGAGAGCCCGAGCGCGCTCTCGGGCTCCCACACGCCCAGCGCGTACTCGTCGAAGAGCACCTCGCCCTCGCGCCCGAGCTCCTCGCAGAGGCGCACCGCGGCCAGCGCGTTCTGGCGCTTCTGGAGCGCGTCGTTGCGCACGAACGAATCGTCGGCCAGCACGACCACGCGCCCGGCGCCCAGCGGCAGCGCGATCGCCAGCGGCAGCTCGCGCGGCGCGTTGTCGGGTCCGCAGCGCGCGACCCACAGCTCGCGCCCGGGCGAGTCCGCGCCCAGCGGCCGGAAGGCCTGGTCGCTCGCGAGCTCGAGCTCGAGCTCCTCGCCCGAGCCCAGCCGCACGCGCACCGGAGCGTCGTCGCCGCGCGGCAGCAGCGCGACGTCGGAGAGGCCCTCCAGGCCGAGTTCGGTCTCCAGGAAGGTGCGCAGTTCCGCATCGAGGGCGCAGACGATCGTCCCGCCCTCCTCGACGAAGCGCCGGTAGTGGCCCAGGCCGTGGCTCGCGAGCGTGGTGCCGCGCGGCGCCGCGGGCTTGTCCTTCGAAGCGCTCGTGCCCGCCTCCTCGTCGTGCGCGTGCCAGGGCGTGGGCGCCTGCGGCAGCCAGACGAGGTGCTCGCCGCGCGGCAGGCTGCCGGGCGCGCGCACCCAGCCCGCCGGATGCAGGCCGAGCTCCTGCAGCACGAGCAGCAGCGCGCGTCGGCCGTCGTCGTCCGTGCTGGCGACGCTCTTCGCGAGCTGGTTGGGCGCGCTGGTGAAGGTCTGCGCGAGCAGCGCCAGCGCGACCACGAGCAGCAGCAGGACGAGCGAGGTCCAGGCCTCGAAGCGCCGCGCGGCCATGTTCAGCGCCCCCCCAGGATCGAGCGGCAGGTCTCGGCCATGCGCGCGCTGTCCGCGACGCCTGCCGGCTCGCCGCCGAAGCTCTTGCGGTCGATCTCCTGCACCAGCGGCGCCAGGCGCGCGCGCAGCGCGGCGTCGGCGCGGCCGTGTTCGAGCATCTCGCGCGCGGTCCACGCGTCGCGCCAGCCCAGATCGCCGCGCTGCGAGAGCCCGACCACCAGCGCCCAGAAGTACAGGCGCAGCGCGCGCAGGTGCTCGCCCGCCGCTTCGGCCGTGCGCGCCTCGGCCAGCAGGCGCGCCAGCTTCGCTTCGAGCGTCTCGGGCGGCGGCGGGCGCTCGGCCGCGGCCTGCGCGCGGGCGCGCCGCGCGGAGAGGATCGAGCGCAGCACGAGCCAGACCAGCCAGCCGATCGCGAGCGCGAGCAGCGCGTAGAGCACGATCGAGAGCGCCGTGTCGACGTGCGGCCCGCCGATGTCGAACAGCTCGCGCAGCCAGTCGCGCAGGCGGTGCAGGAGGCGCGTGAACCAGCTCTCCGACTGCGGGCCGAACTCGCCGCGGCCGAACACGCCCTGCAGCGCGCGCTGGACGTCCTCGGCGCTCGCGCCGTGCGCCGCCTGCAGCTCGGCCAGGCTCACGCGCGCACCTCCGGACCTGCGCCCGCGCGCAGGGCCGCGAGCTGCGGCTCGAGGTCCGATCCCTCGCGCCGCACGCGCGCGTCGGCGTAGTAGATCGTGAAGATCGCTGCGTGCAGCGCCGTCGCCGCGCCGAGCAGCAGCGCGCTGACCAGCACGAGCAGCAGGTCGTACGTGCCGCTGGAGAGCCCGCTCCAGCCCAGCGCGCGCGCGCGCACCTGCGGGTAGTCGGCCAGCGCCGAGATGCCCGTGAAGGGCAACCCGATCAGCAGCGAGCTCGAGGCCAGCAGCACCCAGCGCCAGAAGCCGCGCGTGGTCAGGAGGAGGCTGCGCGACAGGCTCGCGCCCAGGCCGCGGTCCTCGATCACGCAGACGTACGGCGCGAGCGAGAACTTCCAGGCCACCAGCACCCAGGGAACGACGCAGGCGCAGAAGCCGGCCACCGAGGCAGCGGCCGTGACCACCGCGATCGCAATCACGATGTGCAGCCGCGCCAGCACGAAGCGCAGCGCCTCGCCCAGCGCGAGCTCGCGGCCCTCGAGCTCGGCGTGCACCACGCGCGCGAGCAGCGCCGCGCCGAAGCACTGGGCCAGCGCGGTTCCGCCCATGCTGGCCAGCGAGCCCAGGGTCTGGCCGAGCAGCACGTCCGTGTCCATGCGGCCGAACCAGCGCTGCTGGCCGACGAAGGGCTGCAGCGCGCGCACCGGGATCCAGGCCAGCGCTCCGAGCAGCAGCATGCGCGCGAAGCGCGCGCGCAGGAGCTCCAGCGCGAGATCGAGCGTCTGCGGCAGCGAGCGCCTCCCGGCGAGCACCGGTCCGGCGTCGACGTGCGCGCGCAGCACGGCGCGCGCCCGCGGCGCGGGCATGACGGATCCGTCGTCGCGCGGGCGCAGGAGCTGGACGGTGGCCGGAACGTGCGGCATGAGGCGGGAGCTTAGCGAAAGCGCACGCTCGCGACTCGAGTCGCAGGCCCGCCGCGCGCGCGGCGCGGGCTGGAACGGGCCTTGCGAATTCAAGAATCCGCCAGCGCGTTTCCGATGGACACGGACGGCAGGCGGCGTCGCGCGCGAGGCGCGGCGAGCACGGAGGAGTCGAGGAGGAGAGCATGGATCGCAGGCGCTGCGAGGCGGCCCGACGGGCCGCGCGTACCGGTTGGACGGGTGGCTGGCTGCTCGTGATCGCGGCCTGCTCGGGCGGCGGCTCGGGCGAATCGCTGGTGCCCGGACCGGACCCGCCGGCGAGCACGCAGCAGGCCTCGCGCTTCCTGACGCGCGCGACCTTCGGCCCGACCGAGCAGGAGATCCAGCGCCTCTCGGTGATCGGCTACACCGCCTGGTTCGACGAGCAGAAGGCCTACCCGGTCTCGCTCGAGCGCCCGACGCTCTCCTCGATGGCCGCGAGCAACCAGGACGTCTACCAGAACCAGCGCCTGGACCAGTGGTGGAAGATCGCGCTCACGAGGAAGGACCAGCTGCGCCAGCGCATGGCCTTCGCGCTCAGCGAGATCTTCGTCGTCTCGGACGTCGCCGGCACGCTCGCCGGGGATCCGATCGGCATGGCCGAGTACTACGACACGCTCGCCCGCGACGCGCTGGGCAACTACCGCACGCTGCTCGAGGACGTGACGAAGAGCCCGGTGATGGGCCGCTACCTGAGCATGCTCAAGAACCAGAAGGCCGACCTCGCCAACAACATCCGCCCCGACGAGAACTACGCGCGCGAGGTGCTGCAGCTGTTCTCGATCGGCCTGGTCAAGCTCGACGCCGACGGCACGCCGCAGCTGGACGGCAGCTCGCAGCCGATCCCGACCTACGACCAGTCCGTGGTCGAGGGCTTCGCGCAGGTCTTCACCGGCTGGAACTACGCCAACGCCGACAGCTGGGAGTGGCCGGACCAGAACTACCTGCCGATGGAGGCCTGGGAGGGCTACCACGAGACCGCGCCGAAGACGCTGCTCGACGGCGTCGTCTCGCCCGCGTCGCAGACGGCGCAGGCCGACCTCACGTTCGCGCTCGACCTCGTCTTCGCGCACCCCAACGTCGGCCCGTTCCTCGGCAAGCAGCTGATCCAGCGCCTGGTCACGAGCAACCCGTCGCCGGCCTACGTCGCGCGCGTCGCGGCCGCCTTCGCCGACGACGGCAGCGGCGTGCGCGGCAACCTGTTCGCCGTGGCCAAGGCGATCCTGACCGATCCCGAGGCCGTCAGCGGACCGACCGACCACCCCGAGAGCTTCGGCAAGCTGCGCGAGCCGCTGCTCTCCGTGACCGCGCTGTGGCGCGCGTTCCACGCCTCGCCGCCGGGCGGCCTCTTGCGCTACTGGTACCCCGACGACGACTTCGGACAGGCGCCGCTGCGCGCGGGCTCGGTCTTCAACTTCTTCCGCCCCGACTACCAGCCGCCGGGCGAGGTGCAGCAGGCCGATCTCGTGGCGCCCGAGTTCCAGATCACCACCGAGCAGCGCATCACCACCGGCACCAACCGCTTCTGGGAGTGCGTCTTCGAGGGCTACGCGGGCGTCTCGAACCCGCAGCCCGACACCGAGCTCCTGCACCTGGACAGCGAGATCGCCCTGGCCCTCGATCCGCCCGCGCTGGTCGAGCGCCTGAACCAGCTCCTGATGAGCGGGCAGATGTCGCAGGAGATGAAGGACATCGTCGTGTCGATGGTCGAGGACACCGACGCCACGAGCTCCACGGGCCGCCGTCAGCGCGTGCTCGAGGCGCTCTACCTGATCGTGACCAGCCCCGAGTTCAGCGTGCAGAAGTGAGGACGGAGGAGAGCATGACCCGGCATTCGCACCCGCATCGGAACGGACTTTCGCGACGCGAGCTCCTGCGCCAGGGCGCCTGCGGGCTCGCCGGCTTCGCCGGCCTGCACGCGCTGGCCAACCTCGGCCTGGTCTCCGCGGCCGCGGCGCAGGGCGGCGGCAGCGACTACAAGGCGCTCGTGTGCGTGTTCCTCTTCGGCGGCAACGACTCGTTCAACCTGCTCGTGCCGCGCGACGCGACGCACTACAACGCCTACGCCGCCACGCGCCAGGGCCTGGCGATCCCGCAGAACCAGCTGCTCGCGATCACGCCCAACACCAGCGACGGATCGCAGTACGGCCTGCATCCCTCCTGCCCGCAGCTGCAGTCGCTCTTCCAGGCCGGCAAGCTGGCCGTGATCGCCAACGTCGGCTCGCTCAGCTACCCGATGAACAAGGCCCAGTTCCAGAACGACACGGTGCCCAAGCCGCCGCAGCTGTTCTCGCACAACGACCAGCAGTTCCAGTGGATGACCTCGCTGCCCGACTCGGTCGAGGGCTTCGGCTGGGCCGGCCGCGCCGCCGAGCTGCTGCACACGCTCAACGGCTCGAGCGCGCTCTCGATGAACATCACGCTGGTCGGATCCAACACCTGGCAGGTCGGCCCCACCATCGCGCCCTACAGCCTGGGCACCTACGGCCCGCAGGGCTTGACGGGATTCTGGGGCCAGCAGGGACAGCGGCGCTACCTCGCCTTCCAGCAGCTGCTCAACCGCCAGACGCCGCACCTCTTCGAGAAGACCTTCGCCGACACGCAGAAGCGCGCGATCGACATCGACAACCTGCTCGAGAGCGCGCTCGACGGGGCTCCCGCGCTGAGCACGATCTTCCCCGACAGCTACCTCGGCAGCCAGCTCGCGATGATCGCGCGCATGATCCAGATCCGCGCGCAGCTGGGCGTGCGCCGCCAGGTCTTCTTCTGCGGCATCGGCGGCTTCGACACGCACACCAACCAGAACGTCGACCAGCCCGAGCTCTTCGCCGACCTGAGCCAGTGCCTGAACGCCTTCCAGGCAGCGATGACCGAGCTCGGCACGGACGACCTGGTGACGACCTTCACCGGCTCCGACTTCGGCCGCACGCTGACCTCCAACGGCCACGGCTCCGACCACGGCTGGGGCGGCGTGCAGCTGGTCCTCGGCAGCAGCGTCGCGGGCAAGGACATCTACGGCACCTATCCCGACCTGAGCCTGAACGGCCCCGACGACATCGACGGCGGCCGCATCCTGCCGACGACCAGCGTCGACGAGTACTCGGCCACGATCGCCAAGTGGTTCGGCGTGCAGTCGGGCGACCTGGCCACGGTCTTCCCCAACCTCAGCCGCTTCGCGCACCCGGACCTGGGGTTCATGCTCTGAGCGCGACGGCGCGGCCGCGGACTTTTCGCCGGGTTCGTGGGACGATGGCGCTCGCGAGTGCATCAGCACCCGCGAGATGAGCCACGACCCGCGCACGCTCCCGATCGAGACGCTGCTCGCCGACGCCGGCTGGGTGCGCGCCCTCGCGCGGCGCCTGGTGCGCGATCCGTCGGCGGCCGACGATCTCGCGCAGGACGCGCTGGTCGCGGCCTGGCGTCATCCGCCGCGCGCCGAAACGAACGCGCGCTCGTGGCTGGCGCGCGTGCTGCGCAACCTCGTGCGCCAGCGCCAGCGCAGCGAGAGCGCCCGCGGGAGGCGCGAGCAGGGCCGAGCGCGTCCCGGTGCACACGACGACGACGTGCTGGAGCGCGCCGAGCTCGCGCAGCGGCTCGCGCAGCACGTCCTCGCGCTCGAGGAGCCCTACCGCACGATCGTGCTGCAGCGCTTCTTCGACGGGCGCAGTGCCGAGGAGATCGCCGAGCGCATGCGCGTGCCGAGCTCGACCGTGCGCACGCGGCTGGAGCGCGCGCTGGCGCGCCTGCGCGAGACGCTCGAACGCGAGAACGGACGCGAGTGGCTGGCGATCATCGCGCCGCTCGCGCACGGGGTGCCGGCTGGCAGCACGATCGCCGGGATCACGGGAGGCATCGCGATGGGAACGGGTACCAAGCTCGCGCTCGGTGCGTGCGCCGCGGCACTCGCGGGATGGATCCTCTGGCCGCACGCAGAGCCGCTCGCGCCGGCGCTCGAACCGCCTCCGCTGTCCGCGCACACGCCGGAACGAGTCGAAGTGCCCGAACGGACCGAAGCGCCGGCGGACGCTCGCCAGGAACTCGCCGGGCCCGTCGCGCCGGCTCCCCCGCAGCCGTCCGCTGCGCTCTACGTCTTCCCGGCGAAGCTCGCGCCCGGAACGATCGAGGGCGTCGTCGTGCGCCGGTACAAGGAGGACCAGCTCCCCATCGCCGGGGCGGATGTCGAGCTCGTGCCCGAGTCCGACTCGGGCACCGTTCCGCTGGCTCGGGCGCGTTCGCAGGAGGACGGCTCGTTCCGCTTCACGCGGCTTTCTCCCGGCAAGTACGTGCTGCGCGCGCGCGTCGGCCGCGGACCGCAGCGCGAAGCGTGGGCCAGCGTGACCGACGAGGAGCCGACGCCCCCGGTGCGCATCGCCTTCGGCAGCTCGCGCCTGCACGGACATGTCTACGACACGCAGGGAGCCCCGCTCGCGGGCATCCCGATGCGCATCGAGGGCGGCGGCGAGCGCAGCTTCGCCGTGCGCTGCGCGACGCAGACCGCCGCCGACGGGAGCTACGCGCTCGAAGAGCTGCCCGCCGGCAGGTTCTACGCCACGGTGACGAGCGACCGCCACGGCGCCTGGCCCGCGCGCACCTGGTACCTGACGCTCGTCGACGGCGACGACGTCGAGCTCGACGTCGGCAGCCCGCGCGGAGCGCCACGCTGGAGCGGCCACGTGCGCGCCGGGAACGGCGAGCTCGTGAAGAGCGGCGGCACGCTGCACCTCGAGCGCACGCTCGTCTCACGCCTGCACAGCGAGGCCAAGACCTACCGCGAGGAGCTCTTCGACGCCTCCGCGCGCTTCGACGTCGCGCTCGAGGCCGCCGACTGGCAGGCCTCCGTCAGCCTCGAGTCGAATCCTGAATCGCGCCTCTCCTTCGGCGCCCTCGCGATGCCGCAGCAGGATCTCGAGCGCGACATCGTGCTGCCCGGCACGCGCGTGCGCGGCACCGTCTTCGATTCGGTCACGCTGCGGCCGCTCACGGGCTACGCCGGCATCCTCCAGGTCAGCGTGCACAAGGCGGGAGAGAACTTCCCCAGCGCGCTGCGCACGGTGCAGCTCGACGCGCAGGCACACTTCGCGATCGACATGCTCGGCGAGGGCGATTGGGAACTGCGGACCTTCCCGCTGCTCGTGGCGGCGGGCGGGAACAGGCTCGCCTTCACGCTCGGGCCCGGCGAGACCGAGAAGCAGCTCGACGTGCAGGTGGAGAAGCCCTGAGCCTCGCGCCGCTCAGAGATTCCCCAGGCTGATCGCGTCCGTCGGGCAGTTGCGCGCGCAGGCGTGGTCGCGCGTGCACTCGTAGTTCGAGAGCTTCCTCACCGTCGCGCGCTCGCCGTGGGCCCAGAAGGCCTCGGTCTCGCAGACCATCTCGCACATGCCGCAGCCGATGCAGCGGTCGGCGTCGATGCGGATCGAGACGTAGTCGCGCGGGCGCACGGGGCAGGAGAGGCCATCGACCACGACCTCCTTGACGAGGTCGCGCGTCGCGGCGTGCGACGTGAGCACGCGCAGCGCCTCGGCCTCGCCCTCCGAGACGACCTCGGAGACCTTGTCGAAGTCGAAGCGCGAGGTGTGGCTGACCTTGGGCTGGATCAGCGCGACCTTCCAGTCGACGTGCATGTGCAGCGACTGCTCGACCAGCACCTCCTCGACGATCTCGAAGGTGCGGTAGAGCGTCGAGAGCAGGCGGTTCTTGTAGTCGGGCGCCTTGAAGGTGCCCTTGAGCGAGAGGTCGACCGCGATGATCAGGTCGGGGTTGAGCGTCTTGGCGAAGCGCAGCGGCACGGAGTCGACCATGCCGCCGTCCATGTAGCTGTAGCCGTCCTTCTCGTAGGGCTCGAAGACGCCCGGCAGCGCGCACGAGGAGTAGACCGCGTCGACGATGTCGATGTCCTGCATGCCCGGCGTGCCCCAGAAGACCGAGCCGCCCGTCTCCAGGCGCACGGCGTTGCAGTAGAAGGGCACCTTCATCGCGCCGAAGGGCACCTCGGGCAGGATCTTCTTCAGCGTCGCCTTGAAGGTCTCGCCGTGGTACATGCTCTGCGTGCGCGTGCCCTTGAGCAGGAACTTCAGGAAGTTGAGCCGGAAGTAGTCCTCCTTCTGCACCTTGGCCACGAGCGACTCGATCTTCTCGATCGAGAAGCCGCCCGCGGCCATCGCGCCGACCAGCGAGCCGATGCTCGTGCCGACGATCGCGTCGTACTCGATGCCCAGCGTGCGCAGCGCGCGCAGGACGCCGACGTGCGCCATGCCGCGCATGCCGCCGCCGCCGAGAACGAGCACCGTGCGCGGGCGGTGCGCGGAGTGCTGGCCGGGATGACGCAGGGCGTAGGCGGTGCGGGAGAGGTCGGGGGTCACGTCGAGGGAGGCCGTGCCGGGAGGGCCGAGTGGATCCGCTCCGATGTCGACCGGAAGCCGGGCCCCGGTTGAGGGTCCGCTCACCGGCGGCCGGGGCGAGTCGCACTCTAGGCTCCCGGACGCGCCGCTGCACCCCGCGCCGTGCGCGATCTGGCGCGTTCAGCTCTTGGGCTTGAGCACGAGATCGCGCCGCGACTCGGGACCGACGGAGACCTCCGGACCCGGCCAGCCCTGGGCGCGCAGCCGCAGGCGCCAGCGCGCCGGCCACAAGCCGTTGACCGCGAAGTGCTGCGTCGCGTCCAGCTGCACCGACTGCCAGCCCTCCTGGCCCTCGGGCGCGTACTCGACCGAGGCGAAGCGCAGGTCGACGCCGGGCGCGTCGACGCTGCCGGCGAAGCTGACGGGCCGCGCGCAGCGCAGGTCGATCGGCGCGGGGTTCTTGCCGATGTCGAGGTCGACCTCGCGCTTCTGCGGATCGCACAAGGGGGGCTGCGCCTCGCCGGCGAAGCGCAGCTCGATCTGGTAGCGCCCCGGCAGCAGGTTGCGCGCGTGGAAGCGGTTCTCGGCGTCGAGCTCGATCTCCTTCTCCTCGAAGAAGACGTTCATCGTCTCGCGCGCCAGGCCGCGGCGCACGACGACCTTGGGGTGCAGCTCCTTGGCGTTCGGCTCGGGCTGGAACGAGCCGGAGATCTCGGTGCCCTCGACGGGCTCGAGCCAGAGCACCTCGGCGTTCTGGCCGGCGGCGACGAGGAAGCTGTCGCGTCCGAAGGCGAGCGGCGCGGTCTCGCCCGGGCGCATCGCGATCGGCCAGGCCCACATCAGCGCCTTGCCCGCGCCGATGTGGTCGAGCGTGAACGAGCCGCCCGCGTTGGTGGTCGTGACGCGGTACTGCCCGAGGTCGTCGATGATCGCGACCAGCGCGCCCTCGCAGGCGTCGCCGTTGGAGGCGAAGTTGACCACACCCTGCACGACGCAGTTGTTGGGCACGAGCTCCAGCCGCGCGAGGTAGGTCCCGTCGGCCTGGCGCAGCGGCGTCCAGGCGTCGGCCTTGAGCGCGGCGTGGTCGCCGCCCTCGGCGTGGATGTCGAAGCGCACGAGCGGCTGGTTGTCCTTGTCGAGCGTCTTGATCTCGGTCAGGCCGGTCAGCTCGAAGCGGCCCTCGTCGTCGACGTGCGTCATCGGCGTGTCGGAGAGCTCGTCCCACTGCCAGTTCTCGGCCCACACGCGCGCGCCCTGGATCGGATGGCCCGAGAGCTTGTCGACCACCACGCCGCGCAGCACGGAACCGGCCGGCACGACCAGCTCCAGCGGCGCGCCGTCGCCGACGCGGCGCTCGAGGAAGGCGTGCCCTTGCCCGCGCCCGCGCGCGCGCGCCCACAGCTCGATCACCTTCCAGCCGTCGTCGAGCTGCATCGACCAGCTGCCGTCGGCGGCGCTCTTCACCTCGGGCTGCTGGTAGCTGCCGTCGTCCTTGCGCATCGCCACGCGCACGGTGGCCGGGACGGCGAGCGGCTTGCCCGCCTCGTCCTTGACCAGGCCGCGCAACGTGACCTTGGAGCCGGCCTGGGGAGTCTGGACGAGGACGGAGCCTAGGCAGAGGAGGATCGCGAGCATCGTGGGGTCTCTTTCGAGCTCCGGATTGTACCCGGCGCGCGCAGGACGCGCCGGTCCGGGGGAGCACGCCCCTCTCTGGCGCGTTGCAATGCGCCCCGCGCGCGTGGCAGCTTGTGCGCGTGCCGCCCGCCTCGCCCTGGACGCATCTCTCGCGCGCCCCGCGTGCCGAACTCGAAGACGTGCAGCGCCGCGCGTTGCAGCGCTACGTGCGCGAGGAGCTGTACCCCTTCTCGGCGCACTACCGGAAGCTGTTCGACGCGGCCGGCGTCAAGCCCACGGACATCCGCGAGGTGCGCGACCTCGCGCGCCTGCCGTTCACGACCAAGAAGGACCTGCTCGAGGCGCAGATCGATCCCGAGCGCAAGCGCGACTTCGTGCTGATTCCCACGCCCGAGCTCGTGAAGCAGCACTGGCCGCTGGGGCGCAAGCTCAAGCTGCTCTTCGGCGGCGCGAAGGCCAAGGAGGAGCTCGCCTACCAGTACACGCCGAACTTCCTGACGTTCACGACCGGCCGCTCCAGCGAGCCCGTCGGCTTCGCCTACACGCCGCACGACCTCGAGCGCATGGCCGAGATCGGCGCGCGCATGCTCGACGTGCACGCGATCCACGACAAGCAGGCGCGCATCCTCAACATGTTCCCGTTCGCGCCGCACCTCGCCTTCTGGCAGGTGACCCTCGCGGGCTTCCGCACGGGACGGCTGATCCTGCCGACCGGCGGCGGGAAGGTGATGGGCACGGCCGGCAACCTGCGCATGGCCGAGCGCATGAAGCCGACCGTGATGCTCGGCGTGCCGGGCTTCGTGTACCACCTGCTGCGCGAGGCGTCCGAGAAGCGCTGCGACCTGTCCGCGGTCCAGCTCGTGATCCTCGGCGCGGAGAAGGTCACGCCGGGCTTGAAGCAGAAGATGGCCGAGGCGCTCGCGAGCTGCGGCGCGAAGGACGTCGTGATCTCGGGCACGTACGGCTTCACCGAGGCGCGCATGGCCTTCAGCGAGTGCCCCGCCGCGTACTCCGACTCGCCCGGCTACCACGTCTACCCCGACCTGGGCGTGTTCGAGGTCGTCGATCCCGAGAGCGGCCAGGTGCTCGGCGAGGGCGAGACGGGCGAGCTCGTCTTCACGCCGCTCGGCGGCCACGGCACGGTCGTGTGCCGCTACCGCACCGGCGACGTCGCGGTCGGCGGGATCACCTGGGAGCCGTGCCGCTGGTGCGGCCGCACCGTGCCGCGCATCTCGAACGAGCTGCGCCGCTCGAGCGACCAGAAGGACGTCAACCTGACCAAGATCAAGGGCACGCTGGTCGATCTCGCGCACATCGGCACCGTCGTGTCGGGCATCGAGGAGGTCGAGGAGTGGCAGGTCGTCCTGAAGAAGATCGACGACGACCCGCACGAGCTCGACGAGTTCGTGCTGCGCCTCTCGATCAGGCAGAACGTCGACCGCAACTACAGCGAGAAGCACGTGCGCCAGGCGATCCTCGACGCCACCGAGGTCGCGCCGAACCGGATCGAGTACCACACGACCCAGGAGATGCTCGAGCTGCTCGGCATGGAGACCGAGCTCAAGGAGAAGCGCTTCCTCGACCTGCGGCCGAAGTAGGCTGGTGCGAACCGATAGGAGTAGAGACTCTTGGACAAGAATGTGGCGATCGACAAGCTCAAGGCGCAACGCGATGCAATCACGTCCTTGCACCGCTATTCCGGCAGCGACCAGCAATTCATCAGGTGGCGACGCGACACCGAGCTGCTCATTCAGCATGTATTCAAGGATTCGGCTGAGCACCGGAAGGAGTTCGCCAGCATCAGCTATACGCCAAGCATGTACGACATGGGAAACCCCGGTCCCGCGTTTAGAGACGCGTTGTCCAGGGGTCTCAAGAGGGCGGAAGCTATCCTCGACTCGATGATCAACGAGATCGTAGAGTACTGGGGTGAGTCGAATTCGTCTGGTTCGGCTGAGCCAGTGTTGGGCCGCATCGAGCGGATCTGCACCCGATTTCATGGTGTGGTTCGCCAACTCCGAGTGCGCCACGCTGGCCGCCAGACGCTCGATGTTGCGGATGAGTACGATGTACAAGACCTATTACACTGCCTTCTCAAGGTCGACTTCGAGGACATCAGGCCTGAAGAGTGGACACCGAGCTACTGCGGAACCTCCGCCCGTATGGACTTCCTCCTCAAGCAGGAGGGCATTGTCATCGAGGTAAAGCGGATGCGGAGGAACATGTCGATCAGAGATCTTGGCGATCAACTCATCATCGACGTCACGCGGTACAAGGCCCACCCGGACTGTCGACGACTGATCTGCTTTGTCTATGACCCGGAAGGCTTGGTCTCGAATCCAGCGGCCATCGAATGCGACATCCCATCCGCTGAGAGGTCACTTGACGTCCAGGTGATCATCGCACCTCGCAATTAGCGTGGCGCCGCCATGATTCGGCGCGCATCAGCGGATAGTGCACCTTGCGTGGATTAGATCGAAGTTGCGGGCCTTAGGCCTAGTAGGGGTCTCCGAGGAGCTTGTCAGCCTTGCATGTGCACAACGTCGGCGCGTAGCAGGCGGCGTCGACCGCAACTACAGCGAGAAGCACGTGCGCCAGGCGATCCTCGACGCGACCGAGGTCGCGCCCAACCGCATCGAGTACCACACGACCAAGGAGATGCTCGAGCTGCTCGGCATGGAGACCGAGCTCAAGGAGAAGCGCTTCCTCGACCTGCGGCCGAAGTAGGCGCGCCGGGCTACTTCGCCTCGCGCAGCTTGACCGCCGCGAGCAGGTTGACCGCGAGCTGGGCGTGGTCGGCGGTCGAGATCGGCTCGCCGCTGAAGAGCGTCTCGACGAGGACCTTGCCGCGCACGAGGTCGATCGAGTTCACCTCGAAGGCCAGCGCGCGGTTCTTCATCTGCTTGGTGTGCAGCAGCCCGCTCGCGCCCTCGGCCTGGATCGTGCTCGTCGAGGAACCGGTGATGCGGACGATGCCGGTCTTCATCTGCTCGTCCTTGAGCTTGCTGAGCCGGTCGGAGGCCTCGAGGAACGCGCGCGCCTCCACGTCGCTCCCGAACTCCATCACCGTGGTCACGACGATCTTCTCGGAGGGGTTGGCCGTCGGGTAGAGCGCGACGCTGCGCGCGCTGCGGATCGAGGAGCACAGCGCCTGCGCCTCCTCCTTGGGCAGCAGCGCGAAGCCGACCTGCAGCTGGTTCGACTGGATGTTCTGCCGCTGCGAACTCCACACGCTGGCCGGGAAGCGCGCCACGAAGAGGTCCAGCGCCGGCTCGGGGTCGTACAGCTGCGCCGGGCGCTTCGCGGGGTCCAGGAACCAGTCGGGGTGCAGGACCGTCTCGCCGTCTCGCGGCGGCGAGCGGAACGCCCGTTCGACGCTCTCGGCGCCGCCGGCCGCGTGGAGCGCGGCGACGAAGCGCTCGCCCTCGCGGTAGGTGAAGTCGAGGCTCGCGGCCTGCAGGCGCAGCGTGAGCAGGACCCCCTCGCCCAGCAGCTTGCACGAATCGGGGATCTTCCCGATCACGCCGGTGAAGTTCTCGAAGCCCGTGCTCCAGCCGCGCGCCTGGCAGACGCGGCGCGTGACGAACTGCGCGTGTCCCTCGATCACCGCGCTGATCGCGCTCGACGCGTCGATCGAGTCGGAGTGGCTGACGAGCGCCGCGAAGTCGTGCCGCGAGTCGTCCCAGGCGTGCACGAGCTCGTGCACCAGGATCGCGCGCAGGGCGGCGTCCGAGGAGAGCTCCGGCGCGGACAGCTGGCTCGCGCTCGTCTCGAGCGTCTTCAACGCGACGAGGAACTCGCGCGGGGCCCAGGAGAACTTCGCGAACATCATCGCGCCCATCGCCTCGCCCAGGGACCTGGCTTCGAGCTTGGCCTTCTCCTCGTCGGGCTGCCGCAGGCGCACGAGCGGCAGGTTCTCCTCGGCGATGCGCTGGCCGATCTCCGCCGCCGTCACGAAGCGCAGGGCGAGGCTCGGGTCGATCTTCGCGCCGCATTCGGCCTCGAGCGCCGCGCGCGCCTCGGCGAAGGCGGCCCGCACGCGCTCCTCGCTGACCGGTTGCGGATCCTCCGCTCGCGCGCTCGGAGCGAGGGCGAGAGCGAGCAGGAGGAGGCTGAGGAAGGCGGCGGGGAGGGATCCCGGCCGGGGCGTGGAGCACGTGCGCATCGCAGGAGGATACCCGGGGAAACCAGCCCGTCCCGCCGGCCAACTCGCTGCTTACGTCCCGATCGCCGGGCCGGCGTAGTCCGCCTGGCCCGCGAGCGTCATCGGCCCGAGGAACACCATCGGCGCGAGCGAGTATCCCGCGGGCACGGCCGGCAGCGGCCCCGCCGCGAAGCGCGGGAACACGCGCGAGGCGGCGTGCAGCGCGCGCAGGTCCTCGGGGATCAGCGCGCCCGGCGTCGCGCTGGGCTCGAAGCCGCGCGTGTGGTGCGCCGGGTTGTACGACATCAGCGAGGGGTTCGAGCTCATGTCGTAGCCGTACACGTCGACGTGCGGCAGGCCGAAGGCGTGGCCGAGCTCGTGCTGCAGCGTCGACTGGAAGTTGGGCGCGGCGAGGTCGTCGGCCGCGAGCACGACGATGCCGCCGCCGGTGTTCACGCCGCCGTTGATCGGCCGAGCGCCGCCGCCGGGCCAGTGGCCGGTGCCGACGAAGAGCACGAGGTAGATCGAGTCGCACGAGGCGCGGTCGACGCCGTCGTGCGCGAACAGCTCGAGCAGGCTCGCCTGGGCGCCGCCGTCGGCCGAGGCCTCGTACTCCGCCACGCTGCGCGCGCCCTCGAGCAGGAGCACGCCGCCGGGCGCGAGCTCGAAGCTGTCGCGCGCGAGGAGCAGCTCGCGATAGCGCTCCCGCGCCCAGGCGAGCTGGCGCAGCAGGAGCTCGGCCGGCTCGGGCGAGGGCGGCGCGACGTCGCGCGGGACGAGCAGCACGGGACGCACGCGGACGCGCCGCTCCAGCGGCGCGGGTGCGGCCGACGCGCTCGGCGCCGGAGCGCTGCGGCAGGCGGCGACGAGCGCGAGGCCCAGCAGCAGGAGACCTCCGCGGCGGAATCGACGGTGCACAGACGTGCTCACGTGCGCGAGTCTAGCGCGCGCCGGAACCGTTCCCGCGCGCGGTCCTCTGTGCGTATCCCGCCACAGCGCGCTTGTGATCGGCCTCGGCGGATCTCTAGCATCCACGCCTCGTGGTCGATCGTTCCCCTCTCGTCCTCGCTGCCGGCATCCGCACTCCCTGGGCGCGCGCGGGCGGCGCGTTCGCCAAGGAGGACGCGGGCCACCTCGGCGCGCTGGTCGCGCGCGAGCTGATCGCGCGCACGGGCCTGGACCCCGCGACGCTCGACGAGGTGATCACCGGCATCGCCGGTCCGCCGCACGACCAGGCCAACGTCAGCCGCGTGATCGCGCTGCGCGCCAACGTCCCCGAGCACGTGCCGGCCCGCACCGTCGCGCGCAATTGCGCCAGCGGGATGGAGTCGGTCGCCTGCGCGCTGACCTCGATCAAGGCCGGCGAGGCGAGCCTGGTGCTCGCGCTGGGCGTCGAGGTGATGAGCCGCTACCCGCTGCTCTTCGGCGAGGAGCTGACGGGCGTCTTCGAGGAGCTCTCGAAGGCCAAGGGCGGACCCGAGAAGGTCAAGGCGATCACGCACTTCCGCCCGGCGATGCTCAAGCCGCGCATCGGGCTGCTCGAGGGGCTCACGGATCCGATCCCGGGCCTGATCATGGGCAAGACGGCCGAGATCCTGGCGCGCGAGTTCTCGATCACGCGCGAGGAGGCCGACCGCTTCGCGCTCGAGAGCCACCTGCGCGCGAAGAGCGCGCGCGAGGTCGGACGCTTCGCACGCGAGATCGTGCCCGTGCTGCCGCTCGCCGCGCGCAGCGGACAGGCGGCGCTCGAGCACGACGATTCGATCCGCGAGCAGCAGACCCTCGAGGCGCTGGCCAAGCTCAAGCCGGTCTTCGAGAAGCCCGACGGGCGCGTGACCGTCGGCAACTCCTGCGGCATCACCGACGGTGCGTGCGCGCTGCTGGTCACCACCGAGGAGCGCGCCGCGAAGCTGGGCCTCGCGCCGCTCGCGCGCGTCGTCTCCTGGGCCTGGGCCGGGCTCGATCCCGCGCGCATGGGCCTGGGTCCGGTCTACGCCAGCGCCAAGGCGCTCGACAAGGCCGGGCTCGCGCTCGACCAGATCGACGTGATCGAGCTCAACGAGGCCTTCGCCGCGCAGGTGCTCGCCTGCGTGCGCGCCAGCGAGAGCGACGCCTTCGCGCGCGAGAAGCTCGGCCGCAAGAACGCGCTCGGGCGCATCGATGCGGGCAAGCTCAACCCCAACGGCGGCGCGATCGCGCTCGGCCACCCGGTCGGCGCGACCGGCTCGCGCCTGCTCCTGACCGCGGCGCACGAGCTCGCCGTGCGCAAGGCGCGCTACGCGCTGGCGACCTTGTGCATCGGCGGCGGACAGGGCGGCGCGTTCGTGCTCGAGAGGATCGCGACGTGATCGACCTCACCGGATTGCCGCTGCCCGCCAACGCGCCGCCGCCGGGAGCGTGCGTGCGCGCCGAGCGGCCCGAGCCCGGCCTGGTGCTGCTGACGCTCGACCCGCCGCACCGCACGCTGGCCGTGCTCGACCTGCCGCTGCTCGCGGACCTCGACCGCGCGCTGGAGTCGGTCGAGCGCGACGCGAACGTGCACGGGCTGGTGATCACCGGGCGCAACCCGCGCCAGTTCGCCGCCGGCGCGGACATCGACGCGCTCGCCGCGCTGACCGATCCGGCGCTGGTCGCGCGCGTGGTCGACGTCGGCCAGAAGCTCTTCGAGCGCATCGCGCGCCTCTCGCGCGAGCGCCACGGCTTCCACAGCGTCGCCGCGATCGGCGGCGCGGCGGCCGGCGGCGCCTGCGAGCTCGCGCTCGCCTGCGACTTCATCGTGCTGGCGAACTCGAAGGAGACGCGCATCGGCCTGCCCGAGGTGCAGCTGGGGATCCTGCCCGGCTGGGGCGGCTGCCAGCGCCTGCCGCGCAAGATCGGCGTGCCCGCCGCGCTCGACGCGATCCTCAACGGCAAGCTGCTCGCGCCGCGCGAGGCGCTCAAGCTCGGTCTGGCCGACCGCACGACCAACCCCGAGGACCTCGTGCGCATCGCCTGCAACATCGCGCTCGGGCGCGAGCGCCTCGAGCACCACGAGCGCACGCTGGCGCGCCTGGCGGTCGACAAGAACCCGCTCGCGACGCGCCTGATCGCGGGCCAGGCGAGGAAGCAGGTGCTGGCCAAGACGCGCGGCCACTACCCCGCGCCGCTCGCGGCGCTGGAGATCGTCGCGCGCGCGCCGCACACCGCGCTCGAGGACGGGCTCGCCGCCGAGAACGCGGCGCTGTGCGAGCTCGCCGTCGGCCCGGTGGCCAAGAGCCTGATCCGCATCTTCCGCCTCTCCGAGGAGGCCAAGAAGCAGAAGCAGCGCGCCGACGGCACGAGCGCGCGCGGCGCGAAGAGCCTGGGCGTGCTCGGCGCGGGCGTGATGGGCCGCGCGATCGCCTCCCTGGCGGCCGAGCGCGGCGTGTGGACGCGCCTGTTCGACATCGCGCCCGCGGCGCTCGACACCGCGCTGGTCGAGCACCGCACCGGGCTGGCCGAGCGCCGCAAGCGCCGCCGCATCGAGAAGCACGAGGCCGAGCGCGCCGTCGACCGCCTGGACGTCACGCGCACGCTGGTCGGCTTCGCGCGCTGCGAGCTCGTGCTCGAGGCCGTGGCCGAGAAGCTCGAGGTCAAGCGCGCGGTCTTCGGCGAGCTCGCCAAGTCCCTCGCACCCGACGCGATCCTGGCCACGAACACCTCTTCGCTCTCGGTCGACGCGATCGCCGCGGGGCTGCCGCATCCCGAGCGCGTCGCGGGCCTGCACTTCTTCAACCCGGTCAAGAAGATGCCGCTGGTCGAGATCGTGCGCGGCGCGCAGACCTCCGACGAGACCGTCGCGCGCTGCGCCGCGCTCGCACTCGACCTGGGCAAGACGCCGGTGGTCGTGCGCGACGTCGCGGGCTTCCTGGTCAACCGCCTGCTCGGCCCCTACCTCGACGAGTGCGTGCGCCTGTTCGAGGGCGGCATCGAGCCCGCGCGACTGGAGGCGACGCTCTCGGGCTTCGGCCTGCCGATGGGACCGCTCGAGCTGCTCGACGAGGTCGGCCTGGACATCGCGGCGCACGCCGCGGCCGCGCTGCACGCCGCGTACGGGGCGCGCATGACGCCGGCCGCCGCGCTCGGCGCGCTGCTCTCCGAGAAGCGCCTGGGCAAGAAGAGCGGGCAGGGCTTCTACGTGCACGCCGCGCGCGAGGCGGGCGGCGGGAAGCCCGAGAAGCCCGTGCTCGCCGGCGATCTCGCGCGCTTCGTGCCCGCGGGCGCGCCGCGCCTCGCGCTCTCCGACGCCGAGCTCGTCGACCGCGCGCTGCTCGCGATGCTCAACGAGGCCGCGCGCGCCCTCGAGGAGCGCGTCGTCGCCGGCCCGCGCGAGCTCGACCTCGCGACCGTCTTCGGCATGGGCTTCCCGCCCTTCCGCGGCGGGCTGCTCGCCTGGGCCGACACGCTCGGTCCGCGCGAGATCGTCGCGCGCCTGGAGCGCATCGGCGCCGCGCCCGACGTGCAGGCGCGCCCCGGCGGCAAGGAACGCTTCGCGCCGGCCGAGAGCCTGCGGCGCATGGCGGCCTCCGACGCGCGCTTCCACGGCTGAGCCGCTCCCGAACATGAACGCGGTGCTCCCCCGCGGCCCTCCCTCCCCACGCTGGCTCGTGCTCGCGGCGGCGCTGCTGCTCGTGCCGGGCCTGTGGATGCGCGTCACGCGCCTGGAGTGGATGGAGTTCTCCGGCGACGAGCTGATGACGATGGTCGAGCCCTACCGCGCGGCGCACGGGCCGCTGGCGCTGCACGGCATCCTGACCTCGATGGCGGTCTCGCCGCCGAACTTCCTGCTCTACGTGCTCGCGCTGCCGGTGAGCCTGACGCGCGAGCCGACGACGCTGGTGTGGTTCGTGGTGCTGTGGAACCTCGCCGGCCTCGCCTGCGTGCTGCGCCTGTTGTGGCGCGCGCTGGGCGCGAGCGCGGCGCTCGCGGGCACGGCGCTGCTCGCCAGCGCGCCGGGGCCGGTGCTGCTCTCGCGCAAGATCTGGAACCCCGACTTCATCCCGGCCAGCGTCGCGCTGCTCTTGCTGCTGCTCGCGCTGCAGGCCGAGCGCCCGCGGCGCTGGGCGCTGGTCGGCGCGTTCGCGGTCGGCACGATCCTGTGCGGCTTCCACATCAGCGCCTTCGCGGTGCTGCCGTGCGTGCTCGCCTGGACCTGGCTCGTGCGCGTGAGGATCGAGCGGCGCGCGCTGCTGCTGGCGATCCTGGCCTCGCTGCTCCTGCTCGCGCCCTACCTGTGGTTCCTCGTCTCGAGCGGCTTCGACGACGTGCGCGAGGCGCTGGCTGTCCACGCGCACGCCGCGCCGGCGAGCGAGAGCTGGTCCGCCGCGCTGGCGCGCCACGCGCGCGCGGCGCTGGAGTGCTGGACCGGCGGCGGCATCCTCGAGAGCGGCGCGAGCGGTGCGCGCGCCGTCGGCGTGCGCGTGCTGTCCGGGTTCTTCGCGGCCTGGACGGCGGCCTCCGTGTTCCTCGTCTGGCTGCGCGCGCCCGGCATCGTGCGACGCTGCCGCAGCGGCGAGGACGTGCCGGTCTTCGAGAAGCTGCTCGTGCTCGGTGCGCTGCTCGAGGTCGGGCTGCTGCTCTTCCTGGCGCAGTCGCGCCTGCCCAGCGTGCCGCACTACTACGCGGTGCTCTTGCCCTTCCCGCTGCTCTCCGCCGCGTGGCTGGGGCTGCGCGCCGGCGGACGCCTGGGCGCGCTGCCGCTGGTGTGCGCGAGCGCGCTGGTCGTCGCCGGCAACACGCTCGGCTTCGACGACTTCCTCGGCCGCGTCCAGCGCGGCGCTCCGGGCACGGCCGGCCGCTTCGCCGCGCCCTTCGCGCCGCGCGCCGAGCACTGGCGCGCGGAGATCGCGCGCGCCTTCGGCGAGATCGACACCGGACACGCGGAGCGCCGCGCGGAACAGCAGCGCCTGCGCGAGCTCTTCGCGGCTTCGACCGAGGTGCTCGGCGCGTACGATCCGCGGCGCGACGATCCGCCGGCGCTGGTGCAGGGTCGTCTCGCGCTGCAGCCGACGCCCGGAGGCCTGGAGGTCGAGGGCAGCACCGCACTGGACATGCTGCGCCTCCCGCCCTTCGAGCTCGGCGGGCGCGGGCGCGCGCTGCTGCGCCTGTCGATCCGCGCACCCAAGGACGTGATCGGCTGCGTGTTCTACGCCGACGGAGCAACAGGCGAGTACCGGCCGGGCCGGGCGATCAAGCTCGAGCTCGAGGCCGGCGAGAACGAGGTCTTCGTGCTCTTCCCCGAGGCCGATGCGGGCGGCCGGCCGATGCTGCGCCTGTTCGCCGCTCGCTACCTGCTGCGCGCGGCCGAGCTGCGCCGCGTGCCCGGATGAGCAGCGCGCGATTGCAAGCGGCGCGCGCTCTCTCCATGCTGCCGCGGCGATGATCCCCGCGGGACGGAGCCCATGAGCGACGCCGACGACGCGCACCCGCGCCGCTTCCAGGCGGCGCTCCTGTGGAACATCGGCAGCCTCGCGGTGCTGGGCGTCTCCGGGATCGCGCTCAACGTGCTGATCGCGCGCCTGTACGACGAGTCGGCGCTGGGCGTGTTCAACCAGGCGCTGGCGGCGTACATCTTCTTCTCGCAGGCGGCCGTCGGCGGCCTCGACCGCTCGGCGCTCAAGGAGGTCGCGCCGCACGCGCACGACCGCGCCCGCGTGCGCGAGATCGTCGTCGGCTGCCTGGTGCCCACGCTGGCGCTCTCCGCGCTGACCACGATCCTGTTCTGGTTCGCGCGCGTTCCGATCGCGGGCTGGCTCGAGAGCCCCGGCACGGCCGAGGGCATCGCGGCCGCGACGCCGGGTCTGTTCTTCTTCGCGATCAACAAGGTGCTCCTGGCCACCGTCAACGGTCTCTCGCGCATGCGCGCCTTCGCCGTCTTCCAGGCGCTGCGCTACGTGCTGATCCTGGTCGCGCTGCTGGGCTTCGCGCTCTTCGACCGCGAGCGCGTGCAGGCCAACCGCCTCGCGGGCGTGTTCAGCCTGGCCGAGGGCGTGCTCTTCCTCGTGCTGGCGCTCGAGGTCTGGATCCAGCTCCACGGTCCGCTGCTGGGCGCGTGGCGCGGCTGGGTGCGCCGGCACCTGGACTACGGCCTCAAGAGCGTCGGCAGCGGCGTGCTGCTCGAGCTCAACGCGCGCGTCGACGTGCTGATGATCGGCTGGTTCCTGAGCGACGCGCAGGTCGGCGTGTACACGATCGCGGCGATGATCGCCGAGGGCGTCTACCAGCTGCTGGTCGTGCTGCAGAACCTCTACAACCCGATCCTCGCGCGCGAGCTCGCGGCGCACCGGCTCGAAGCGCTGCACGCGACGATCCAGCGCGGCAAGTGGCGCACCTACGCCGGCATGGCGGCGGCCGGCGCGATCGCGGTGCTGGTCTTCCCCTGGGTGCTGCCGATCCTGACCGACAAGCCGGGCTTCGCCGAGAGCCTCGTGCCCTTCCGCTGGCTGATCCTGGGCATCGTGCTCAGCGCGGGGTACATCCCCTTCGCGCAGACGCTGCTGATGGCCGGGCATCCGGGCACGCACACGCTCTACATGGTGCTCACGGTGCTGATCAACGTCGTCGGCAACGCGCTCCTGATCCCGCACCTGGGCCTGGCCGGCGCGGCGATCTCGACCGCGAACTCGATGTTCCTGGGCGTGTTCGTGCTGCGCGCGTTCGTGCAGAGGCGCACCGGCCTCGTGCTCTAGCGCGAAGGCCCCGCGCGCCAGATCTCGAGCACCGGGCCGAGGCGCTCGGCGCACAGCAGGCGCAGCGCCCAGCACTCCTTGCGCGGGTACTCGTCGTCGGCCCAGGAGAGCGGCAGGTCGTCGCCGAAATCCGGCGCCTCGGGCGCGAAGCGCGCCACGCGCGTCGCCACCGCGGGGAGCGCGGGGTGGATCGGATCGAGCAGGAGCGGCTTGCGCTGCTCGCGGTAGACCTCGACCACGAACCAGTCCGCCGCCAGCGCGTCGAGGTAGCGCACCGGATCGGCGGCGAGCAGCTTCTGCGCGCTCGGCTGCAGCGGCATCGCGTAGAGCGTCCAGCCCGCGGCCGCGCGCTGCGCGGCGGGCAGCGCGTCCTGCCAGCGCCACCAGGGCCGCCCGCGCGTGTCGAGCATCCGCGCGTTGGCCTCGAGCGACGCCGCGTCCCCGGGCAGCGGCAGCTCGAAGGTCGGCAGGAACAGCACGCGCTCGACGCCCGGCATCAGGTGCGTCTCGATCCAGCGCGAGGCCTCGGCCACCGTGTCCGGCCGCGCGCGCAGCGTCGCGAGGCGCGCGCCGAGCCCGAGCTGGGGCAGCACCAGCGCGAGGCCGGCGAGCAGCGCCAGGCGCGGCCGCGTGCGCGCGAGGCAGGCCGCGCCGGCGACCGCGGCCAGCGCGAGGAAGGGCACGAGCGGGATCGCGAAGCGCTGGTAGGTGCGCTGGTACAGCGCCAGCGTCAGCGCGAAGGGCAGCGCGTAGGCGAGCACGATCGCGAGCGCGCGGCGCCGCTCCCGGTCCGCTCGCGCGCCGCGCAGCCATCTCGCGGCGAGCACACAGCCGCCCGCGAGCGAGGCGAGCGCGATCCACGGGTCGTAGGCGCTGAAGGACTCGATCAGCTCGGAGAGGCCGGCGCCGTTGAAGAGCTCGAGGTAGATGCGGTGGCCGCTCAGCTCGAGCTCGCCGCCCGCGACACCGTGGCTGCCTCCGGGCGTGCCCTCGGCGAAGAGGAAGGGATAGAAGGCCAGCACGCCCAGCGCCGCGTGCGCGAGCACGACCAGCGCCGCCGCCACACGCCAGGCCCAGCCCCGCTCCCGCACGAGCAGGATCGCCAGCAGGATCGGCGGCAGCACGAACACGCCGAACTGCAGCGCGCCGAGCGCCAGCGCAGCCGCGACGCCGGCGAGCAGCACGTCGATCCAGCGCCCTTCCTCCGCCACGCGCAGCGCCGCGACCAGCGCGACCAGCGCCAGCGCCGCCGCCGCCGCGTGCGGGCGCGCCTGCTGCGCGAACCACAGGGTCAGCGTGCTCGAGGCGACCAGCGCCGAAACCGCGAGCGACCAGCCCGGCGCCAGGAAGCGCCGCGCCAGCGCGAAGCTCGCCGGCACGCTCAGCAGCGAGAGCAGCGCGACCACCAGGCGCGGCGCGAAGAAGTCGTGTGCCGCGGCCGCCAGGCGCGCGAGCGGCTCGCTCTCGGGCGGCACGGCGGGCGCGGGCAGCAGCGACGCGAGGCGCGCGACCAGCTGCGGATAGAAGCCCCAGAGGAGCTCGCGCTCGGGGTGCTCGGCCCCGCTGCGGATCAGCTCGGTCTGCGCGGCGAAGACCAGCCCGTCGGGCTCGGTCGTCTGCGGCAACCCGTGCTCGAGGCCGCTCAGGCGCAGCCATGCGGCGACGAAGAGCAGCAGGGCGAGGCCCAGGCGCGCCCACGCGCGGGAGGAGGGCGAGGGCTCGCTCGGCGGATCGGAATCCATCGTCGTGACGCTCGCGCCAAGGTAGGCAGCGCGCGGGTCCGCGTCGAGCACGCGACCCGATCCTGAACCGCTGGCCGCGGAACTTGCGGATAGGATGGCCTCGTGCGGACTCGGCTTCGAGCCGCGCAGCCCATCCCCCCCGACCGCGCTTCCCGCCGCGGAGCCTGCTCATGCACACGCGTCTCGCCCTCGTTCTCCTCCTCCTGCTCGCTCTCGGACTGGCACTGCCCGGGTGCTGCACGTGCTGCACGGATCCCGCGCACGCTCCGTCCGAGCACCCGGCGACGGACAGCTGCCCGGACGCGAACCTGGACAGGGACGACAGCATCGTGACCACCCTCGAGGGACGCGGGCTGTTCCTCGAGCGCAGGCCGATCGCGAACCTCGCGATCGAACGCCCCGTCGCGCGCATGCGGCTGGGCGGGACCTGGAGGACCAGCGGCGGCGCCGGCGAGGCGTTCTCCGTCGTCTCGATCCAGTTCTTCGGCAGCCCCGGCGAGCTCACCGCGCAGGAGGTGCTCGACAAGCAGTGCCGCCCGTTCCACGTCTGCACCTGGCCCTCGCCGACCTGGAGGAGCGGTCCGGTCGAGGCCGACTGGGACGGCACCTCGGGCGCGTACACGCTCGCCGCGCGCGTGGTCTACCTGCACACGAAGTCCGGCACGACCCGGCGCGTGTTCACGCTCGTCCGCGGGGTGTTCCGCAACATCGTCAAGGCCCCGCGCAGCATCGGGACGATGCCGACTCCTCCGCCCAGCGTGGTGACGACGGGCGACGGCAGCACGCTTTCGAACCTGATCATCGCGGGCACGTTCGACAAGAACAACCACGTCGCCCACTACGACGTCGCCTTCGACTACGCCTACGCCACGCCGGCGACCTCCGTGGAGATCTTCACGACGGACTCCAGCAACGCCAGCAACGTCTTCGATCCCGCCAACCGCATCCTCGACGACACCAACGTCTCGGGCGGGCACTGGGCCACGTCGCAGCTCACCGGCCCCTACAACCCGCCGCTCAGCCTGATCGTCGGCGTGCAGATCACCTACTCCAACGGGACGAAGGAGCTCGGTCGCCGGGTCTTCCTCGCTCCCGCCAGCATCGACGACGCGATCCCGCTGCAGTAGCCCGCGCTCGCCGCACGCGCGGCCTCAGGGATCGCAGGCGCCGATGAGGAACCACGCACCCCAGAAGTGCGGGTTCGCGGCGTCGGGCTCGGGATCCGAGCCGATCGCGCTCGAGCCGCGCGCGGTGGAGCGCCCGATCTCGAGGCGCGCCTGGCGCAGGGCCTGGACCGGCTGCAGCCCGCGTCCGAGCAGGCCGGCGTACATGCGCTGCATCAGGTTCGAGGCGAGCAGGTCGTCGATCTGCCAGCCCGTCGCGATCACCGCGTGCGCCCCCGATTCGAGGAAGGCGTTGGCGAGCGACTGCACGCCCTCGCCGCGCAGGATCGGTCCGTCGGCGGTCGCGCAGGCCGAGAGAACCACCAGGCGTGCGTCGAGCTCGCACTGCAGCACGTCCTGCGCGCTCCACAGCCCCTCTCCCGGCGCCTGGCAGGCGAGGTAGAGGCCGCTGCGGCGCGGATCGTCCGCATCGACGGCTCCGTGGACGGCGAAGTGCAGCTCGGTGTACTGCGCCAGACCGCGCTCCAGCTGCGCGCGGCGTGCCTCGGCGCCGAGGAACAGGTCGAGCGCCTCGGTCCGCACGCAGGCGTCGGGGAGCTGCAGCTTCTGCAGGCAGTCGAGCTTGGCCGTCGCATCCAGGCGCGTGTCGCGCAGGAGCAGATCCGTCGCGATGGTCGCGGCCTCGCCGCGCGAGTGCGTCAGCCGGAGTGGTCCGGCACCTTGCCGCGCGGCGAGGCCCTGGACGCAGTCGCCGCGGTAGTCCGCATCGGCCATCAGCAGCATGTGGGCCGGGCGCACGCGCGCGGGGTGCGCCTGCAGGTGGGCCAGCACCGCGGCCGAGGGCACCGCAACGACCTCGTGTCGGTCGAGCACGCAGGTGAGCTCGCCGAAGCTGCGCGCGGGCTCCGCGCCCGCGCGCGGCGGCAGCACCAGGCAGTCGAAGGGCAGGATCGAGAGCTCCGGGCTGGGAACGACGTAGAGCCGCTCGGGAAGGCGACCCAGGCGCGCCTCGATCGGCGCGAGCAGGTCGGCGTAGAGCGCGCGGCCCGCGTCGGCGAACTCCCGCGGGCCAAGGCGTGTCTGGCGGGACGCGAGCCGTTCGACGAAGGCGCGCACGCGCGCCTCGATCTCCCGCCGCGGCCCCAAGGGCACGAGCTCGCGCAGCCCTGGCCCCGCGACCAGCGCGTACATCCGGTCGATTCCGCCCACGTAGTCGATGCACAGCTCGCCGCCGCCGAGCTGCGGCACGCCGGCGGGATCCGTCGCGGACCGACGCGCCTCCAGGCCGTCGAGCAGGATCCTGCCCTTCCAGCTCGAGACGCGCTTCCAGCCCGCGTCGAAGCGACGGGCGAAGTCGCCGGAGCGATCGGCCAGCTCCAGCGCGAGCGCCTCCGTCTCGAGATCGCTCCAGCCCGCGAAGCGCGAGCGCACGCCGGCGCGCTCGAGCCGCTCGAGCCCCGGGCTCGCGAACGCGAGCAGCAGTTCGTCGGCGCGCCGCAGCCGTCGCGCGAGGTCGACGCGATCCCCGCGCGCGAGCGCGATGCGCGCAGCGGTGTCCTGCGCGTCGGCGGCGGCCCACCACACCTGCGCCTCTTCCAGCGCCGGCTCGACCTCGGCCAGGATCGACGAGGCCGCATCGAGCTCGCTGCAGCGGTAGGCGGTCCAGGCGAGCGCCGCCTGCGCGATCAGGCCGCCGAGCCGGTCGCCGGCAGACGCGGAGATGCGCTGCGCCTGGGCGTACTCGGCTCGCGCGGCGTCCACGTCGCCCAGTTCGTCCGCGCTCTCCCCCAGCGCGCGCAGCACACGCGCCTCCAGCCAGGGCAGGTGCAGGCGGCTGCACGGTTCGCGCAGGGACTCGAGCGTGCGGCGAGCAGCGAGCGCGTCTCCCGAGCGCAGCCAGAGCAGCCCGCGCTGCAGCTCGATCTGCACGCGCGCGGCCGAGCCCGCGTCGCCCGCCGCCTGCGCGCGGGCCGCGTCGAGCTCGCGCCCGGCACCGGCGAGGTCGCCCACGGCCTCGCACGAGGCGGCGCGCAGGAAGCACAGCTCCAGCCCGGCCGCGGCCGGAGCGGAGCCCTGCAGCGCGGCCTCGAGTTCCGCCAGCGTCCCGCCCAGGGACTCGAAGCGGCCGGCAGCGATCTCCGCACGCGCCAGCGCGGCCAGGGCCGCGCGCCGCAGCGGCTGCGCGGGGCCGCTCTCCAGGGCGCGCTGCGCGTCCTCGCAGGCCGCGGCCGGATCGCCGCCGGCCACCGCGAGCAGCTCGGCCCGGGCGACCAGCGCGCTCGCCAGGTGCAGCGGATCGCGCGGCAGCCTGGCGGCCAGCTCGATCGCGCGGTCCGCCGCGCGCCGCGCGCCGGCGAGGTCCCCGATCCGGCCGCGCAACGTCGCGACGCGGGCGAGCGCGAGGCATTCCAGGCCCGCATCGCCGGTCGCACGCGCCTCCGCGAGCAGGCGCTCGAGCAGCTCGTGCGCACGCCGTGGATCCTGCACGCTGTCGACCTCGTCGCCCAGCTTGTCGAGCACGAAGAAGCCCAGCCGCGCGAGCTCGGCGCGCCTGGCAGCGCAGGGCGAACCGTCCGCCGGATCGACCTGCACGCTCCCGATCAGCGCTCGCTGCGCGAGGCCAAGCGCGGTCGCCGCGACCTGCACCGCGCGGAGCTCCCGGTCGACGGACTGCTCGAGCCGGTCGAGCGCGAGGCGCACCTCGTCCAGCGCTGCGCACGCTTGCGCGCGCAGCCCGTCCGCCTGGTCCAGCGCCGCACGGTGCGCGTGCGCGCGCAGCGTCGCGAGCTCGTCCGCGACGGCCTCGGCCAGCGCGATCTCGCGCAGGACGAGGCGCCGCGCGCGTTCGCGGTCGTCGAGCCCGTAGGCGAACTGGAAGCCGTCGGACAACAAGCGCAGCGCGCGCGCGCGTTCGTCGCGCAGCGCGGCGCGCTCGGCCGCCTGCTCGCAGAAGCTCGCGCTCGCCCGAGCCCACTCCTCGGGACCGGGATCGACCGCCGTACCGGCCTCGGCGCGCAGCACGAATTCGCCGCCCCGCCCGTCTGCGGAGCCGAGCACGATCTGGAGTTCGCCGGGCCCGGCCTCGAGCGCGAGCCAGGCGTCGCTGTAGGGCGCGTGCAGGCGCCGCGCCGCCGGCTTCGCCGAGCGCGGATCGAGGCGCAGGTCGACGCGGAAGTCGAGCGACTCGGCGCGCAGCGTCAGCTGGCAGCGCCGTTCGAGCACGATCCGGAAGCGCTCCTGCGCGCGCGCCGCGGGCGCGCTCGCCTCGAGCCGGCCCTCGATGCGCCCGCCCAGCTCCAGGGCGCGCACCTCGCCGCGCGGCGCGGCCAGCCCGGGCAGCAGCGAGAGCAGCGGCAGCAGCACGAGGCGTTCAAGGGCGCAGTTCAACGCTGAGGCCTCCCGTGCGACGACCGTCGGTCACCTGCCCGATGCGGATCCGCGCGCGCTGCGAGAGGTCCTCGGCGCGCGCACGCACGCACGCGCGCACGCGAGCTCCGGGAGCCAGGCGCAGCGAGTGCAGCCGCACGTCGCGGTCCGCGGGCAGGGTGATGCAGGCCATGCCACGCTCGAGCAGGAGCCGCGGCGTGCCCTGCACGCGCGCCAGGTCGAAGGCCACCTCGGGGTCGAGCTTGCGCCTGAGCGCGCGCAGCGGATCCCGGCGCGAGTCCGGGTGCAGCGGGCGTCTTCCGCCCGTGAGCTCGAGGAGTCGCGGGTCGCCCCAGGGCAGGATCGAGGTCGGCACGCAGAGCTCCGCGGGCGTTCGCAGCCCTTCGCACGACACGATCAGGTCGACCGACCTGCCGCTGGAGCGGATCCAGAAGCGCGACTCGCGCCAGGGCCGGATCCGCTCCAGCCCGCTCGATCCGTCGCTGACGTGCACGTTGTGCAGCGCCAGGTTGTTCGAGGCCACGATGCTGGCGAATCCGCCGCTGCCCAGGATCGAGGGATCCAGCTCGTTCTCGACGCGCGCCAGCAGGCAGAAGTGGTCGTCGCCGCGCAGCCCCGAGCCCGGCATCGGCGCGCGCCAGGCGAACGTGACCTGCTTGCTGCTCCCCGGTGGCAGCGAGGGAACGACGATGCAGTTCGACGCCAGCGGATAGTCCGGCGACGCGCCGGAGTAGATCCCGCTGCTGCGCCACTCCGCCGGGAACGGGATGTCCGTCGCCGGATCGGCCCAGTACAGGTAGACCTGCGTGTTGCGCGCGATCGAGCTCCCGCGGTTGCGCACGGTGACGCGCACGAGGTTCGAGAAGCGCTCGCCCGCGCGGTACTCGGCCCGGTCGGCAGGCGCGCCCGTGGTCGTGAGCAGCTCGATGTCGGGCGACTCCCAGAACACGGGCCTGGGGAAGGGCTCGTCCCCGCCGTCGGTGCCGTCGTTGCGCGTCCACACGTCGACCTCGACCTTGGCCGCCGCAGCAGTTGGCCCGAGGTAGAGGCTGCCCCAGCCCCAGCCCGCGTCCGGCAGTGCCAGCTCGCCCAGCGGTGGCGGCTGCGTGACGCTGCGCGCGAGGTCGACCAGGATCTGTCCCAGATCGGCGCACATCGCCGACTCGCGTCCGTGCTGGAAGAGCAGCGCGCACGCACCCGCGGCGATCGGCGCGGCGATGCTCGTTCCGCTGGCGTTGACGTAGTCGTTCACGGGGCGCGAACGGCGATCGCTGGCGCTGGGAACCCACACACGGACGCCGGCGGCGGCGAGGTCGGGCTTCTGCCGGCCGTCGCGCGTCGCTCCGCGGCCGCTCTCCGTCGCGAGCACGTTCGGGAAGCTGCCCTTCTCGTGCGCACCGACGATGATCGCGCTGCGCGCGGTCGCCGGCGGAGCGAGGGTGCACGAGTCCTCCGCCAGGAACGTGGCCCAGCTGCGGTTGGAGTTGTTGCGGTCGATCCAGGCGTCGAAACGGCCGTCGACCACGGCCACCGGCGTCAGCGCGAAGGTGTACGTGCCGGCGGGGATCACGGCTCCCGGGTCGAGCTCGAGCTGGACCCAGATGCAGTTGTCGCCGTTCTCCGCACGCGTCTGGTGCTCGACGACGAGGTGGACGCCGGTCCAGCTGGCCGAGTTCGTGCCGTGCAGCGCCGTGAGCGGAAGCAGCACGACCGTCGCCGGCGGCGGCGAGGTCGGCGACGGCGGAGGGTCGTACCACAGCTCGACCTCGAACTCGTCCGAGCCCGAGTACCAGATCTCGACCGCATCCGAACGATCGAGGTCCGCGGCCACGGCGAGCTCGAGCTCGACGCTCACCGTCCCCGGCGAGACCAGTCCCTGCGCGTGCGATCCCGTGCCGTTCTCGTTGCCGGCGGAGACCGTCAGCGCGCGCCCGGCGACCTGCAGCAGCTGATCGAGGAAGACCTCGCCCAGGCTCGATCCGTCGTGGGCGCCGAGGTTGTCGTTCAGGCTGAGGTCGACCGCACAGGGCTGGCCAGCGGCGCCGGCCGTCTCGAACGCGTAGGAGACGCCTGCGAGCACCCAGGCCTCGTCGCACAGCGCGCGCGAGCCGCTCACGGTCAGCGTGCGCACGAACACGAGGTCCGCACGAGGGGCGACCCCCGGCCCGGGGCTGGGCGTGGAGCCCGCATCGTCCGGAGCCGAGGTGCCTCCCGAGTCCAGCGCGTGCGCGTTGCCCGCAGCTGCGCCGGCCACTTGCGTGCCGTGCCCCAGGTCTGCCCCCAGGCTCGCGTCGACGGTCGCCTCGGGGATGCACGGGATCACCGCGTAGGGAGAGCCCAGGCTCGCGCTCTTGAGCTCCAGGTCGACGTCGCCCTGCAGGAACTCCAGCCCGAGCGGCGCGGAACCCGACGGGATCGGGGACGGCAACGGCGAACCGCTGGTTCCCGGAGGCAGGAGCTGGTCCCAGTAGCGGAGCACGCGCGAGCTCAGCGCGGCGCTGCAGAAGTCGGGATGGTGCAGATCGAACCACGCGTCGACGAAGCCGAGCACGATCCCGTCGCCCTGGTAGGTCCCGTCGGCGGCGGTCGAAGGCGGCGGCGTGGTCTGGGCCACGTCGATCCCGGCATCCGGCACGACGGCCTTCATCGAGGGGCGCCAGGCTCGCGCGAGGCGAACGCGTCCCCAGATGCCGCTGCCGGAGAGCGAGGTGAGGCTCGCGCGCGTCGCCAGGGCCAGCGCGACGTCGCCCGCTCGCGCGTGGACCTGGATGCCGGCCGCGGCGATCGCGGAGGTCGCCGCCTCGCTCCAGATCAGCACGGAGAAGACCGTCTGGTGCGGGAAGCGCGCCGCGATCGAGGGCTTGCCCCAACGCGGATGATCGATGTAGACGCCGGCGGTCCGCGGGGTGAACCACTCCTGCCAGCGGCTCTCGAGCTCGCGCCGGGCGCGCGCCTTCTGCTCGCGGGTCCGGGCGGAGCGCAGGGCGCGCCGCGCAGCCTCCAGGCGCTCCTCGACCTCGGCGAGAGCCTGCGCCTCCTCGCCGACCAGGCGCACGAGCTCGTCCTCGCGCAGCGCCAGGAGACGCCGCAGGCGCGGACAGAGCTGCAGTCGGGGCGGGTCCTGGTCCCCGCGCGAGTGCGAGGTGTTCGAGCCCGCGGGGTCCACGGGTCTGGTCATGGGAAGACTCTCTCGCCCTCATGGTATGCGGGCGTGCCGGGCAGCGCCGGGCTGCGCCCGGCAGAGGCGAGAGGAGCTACACTTCGCCTGCACGCGCCGACTGGGAACGACTTCACGATGAGCACCACGCCCCCGCCCGCCCGTCTCGGTCCTCTTTTTCGAGGTCAACGAGGCCGAGAAGCACTTTCTCGAGCGCTTCGTCGCCGAGGGCAAGCTGCCGAACTTCGAGCGCTGCCTCGCCGGCGGGAAATTCCTGCGCACGCGCATTCCCGGCTGGGACGCCGGCCGCAGCAAGGCCTGGCGCGACATCTCGCCCTGGATCGTGTGGCCCTCGGTCTACACGGGCCTCGCGCCAGAGGAGCACGGCATCGTCGGCTTCGGGCAGGACACGCGCTCGATCCAGGGCCGCTGCGTCTGGGACGTGCTCGACGCGCACGGGCTCTCGACCGGCGTGCTCGGCTCGCTGATGAGCTACCCGCCGCGCAGCTCCGGCGCGGCGCGCTACTACGTGCCCGAGTCGCTGGCCGACCGGCCCGACTGCTTCCCGCGCGAGGCGCGCGCGCTGCAGGAGTTCTGCGTGTTCAGCGCGCGCAACTACTCCGAGAGCTTCGGGCCCAAGGCCGCCACGGCGCTCAAGCTGCTCCTGCGCACGCGCGCGAGCGGCGTGCGCGCGCACAGCATCTGGCGCACGCTGCGCCAGATGCCCAGCGAGCTCGTGCTCGGCCCCGCGGCGCATCCCGAGCGCGCGATGCTGCACTCGTACTTGACCTGGGACGCCTTCGAGGCGCTCTACCCCGCGCACCGGCCGGCCTACGCCAGCGTGCACCTGAACCACGTCGCGTACATGCAGCACCGCTACTGGCGCGCGGCCGAGCCCGAGCGCTTCAGCGACGAGCTCTCGCCCACCGACCGGCGCTTCTTCGCCAGCAGCGCCGAGCGCGCGCGCTACGAGCGGCGCTTCGCGCACTGGATCGAGAAGGCCTTCGTCTACACCGACGAGAAGCTCGGCCGCCTCCTCGAGCTCGCCGACGAACGCACCGTGGTGCTGGTCGGCACGGCACTGGGCGTGCGGCCCTTCGACCCGGGCCGCGGCGAGATCCACAACCCGGTCGTGCGCCTGGTGCGCGAGCGCGAGCTCTTCGACGCGCTCGGCCTCGCCGACTACACGGTGCTGCACCAGATGAACCCGGACCTGACGCTCAACCTCGCCGACGAGGCGCGCGCCCAGGCCGCGGCAGGACTGCTCGCGGGCCTGGAGGTGCACGCGGGCGAACCGCTCTTCCGCGTGCAGCGCCGCGGAGCGCAGCTCTTCCTCGAGCTGGAGATGCCGCGCCGCGCGGAACCGGGCGAGGAGCTCTCGATCCGCCACGCCGCGCAGCCCGCGCTGCGCGTGCCGCTCTCCCGGCACCTGCGCGAGCACCCGACCAACGACCAGTCGACCTCGCACCACAAGGACTCGGGCTGGCTGCTCGCCTACTGCAAGAGTGCGCGCATCGAGGCCCCGCGCGAGGTGATCCCCGTGACCGAGATCGCGCCCGCGATCCTGGCCCTGTTCGGCATCGGCCGCCAGCCCTGGATGAAGCCCGGGGAGGAGCCCGCCTTCCGGCTCGCGGGCTGAGCCGCGCACGCACTTTTCCCGGGCCTGGGTTGCAGTCGGGCGCGCCAGCGGAAATCCTTTCCGCCACGCTCAACCTGGCGCGCCAGCCGTCCGATCGACTCCGCAGCCCCCCTCGCCACCCCGTCCGCCCCCCGCCCCAGTGACGATGCAAGCGCTCGATCTCAGCGGTGTGACCGTCGGCGTAGTGATCCCCGCCTACCGCGTCGAGCGCCACATCGAGGCGGTGATCCGCGGGATCCCGCCCGAGATCCGCTCGATCATCGTCGTCGTCGACGCCAGCCCCGACGGCACGCGCGGCGTGGTCGAGCGCCTGGCCGATCCGCGCGTGACGCTGCTGGTGCACGAGACGAACCAGGGCGTCGGCGGCGCGATGCAGACCGGCTTCCGCGAGGCGCTGCGCCAGAAGCTCGACATCGTGGTCAAGATGGACGGCGACGACCAGATGGACCCCGTGCACCTGCCGCGCCTGCTCGCGCCGCTGCTCGAGGGACAGGCCGACGTCACCAAGTGCAACCGCTACAGCTCGCTCTCCTCGCTCAAGCAGATGCCGGCCGTGCGCATCGTGGGCAATGCGGGCCTGACCTTCCTGGTCAAGCTCGCCTCGGGCTACTGGAACGCCTTCGATCCGGCCAACGGCTACGTCGCGCTGCGCACGAGCGTGCTCGAGCGCTTCGAGCTGGCGCGCCTGCCCAGGCGCTACTTCTTCGAGAGCGGCTTCCTGATCGAGCTCGGCATCCAGCGCGCGGTGGTGCAGGACATCGCGGCGCCGGCGCGCTACGGCAACGAGCACTCCTCGCTCTCGGTCACGCGCACGCTGCTGGGCTTCCCGCCGCGCCTCCTGCTGGGCTTCCTGCGGCGCATCTTCTGGCGCTACTTCGTGCACGACTTCTCGGCCGTGTCGCTCTACCTCCTGCTCGGCCTGCCGCTGCTCGCCTTCGGCGTCGGCTACGCGCTCTACTGGCTGGCGCGCGCCAAGCACGCCGGCGAGGTCGCGCCCGCCGGCGACGTGATGGCCGCCGCCATGCCGATCATCCTGGGCGTGCAGCTCCTGCTGCAGGCGGCCGCGCTCGACATCCAGAGCGTGCCCACGCGCCCGATCTCCCCCCCGTTGCGCCGCGCGGTGGACGACCCGTCCACGCGAACGCGGCCGGGCACCCGACTACAATGACGCGGCTCGCGCCCCCACCAGCATGTGCGGAATCTTCGGTGTCGTCTTCGGCAAGGACACGTCCATCACCTCGACCTTCGCGGGGCAGGTGATCGACAAGCTCTACCGTTTCTCGCAGACGCGCGGCAGCGAGGCCGCCGGGCTGGTCTCCTTCAACGGCGAGACCATCGACGTGCTCAAGCAGGCCGGCTCGGTCGAGGCCTTCCTGGAGAGCCGCAAGTACCACGAGCTCTCGCAGCGCGCGCTCGAGCGCTACCACGCGAACTGCCAGACGAACGCGCCCGTCGGCCTGGCCTGGACCGGCCACACGCGCCTGGTGACCAACGGATTCCAGTCGAACTCCGACAACAACCAGCCCGTCGTCGCGCGCGGCACGGTCGCGGTGCACAACGGCATCATCGTCAACGACGCCGAGCTGTGGCGGCGCTATCCGGACCTGCGCCGCACCTCCGAGGTCGACACCGAGGTGCTGGTCAACCTGATCCGGCGCTTCCGCGACGAGACGGGCGACATCGTCGCCGGCGTGCAGCGCACCTTCCGCGAGATCTACGGCGCGGCCTCGACGGGGATCCTCTTCGACGACCTCGACGACCTGCTGCTGGCGACCAACACCGGCTCGCTCTTCTTCCTGGTCAACGAGCGCCGCACCTTCCTCGCCTTCGCCTCCGAGCGCTTCATCCTGCAGTCGCTGGCCGAGCACGCCGGCCTCGCCGCCAGCGTGGGACGCGTCGAGATCCGCCAGGTGCGCGCCGGCCGCGCCGTGCTCGTCTCGCTGCGCGACCTCGCGCTGCAGGAGTTCGCCTGCGTGCCGGGTCCGAACGAGCCGCCGGTGAAGGTCGAGATGCACAAGCGCCTCAAGGACGTCGGCATCGTCGACCACACCAAGACGGCCGGCAACCTGCGCCGCTGCACGAAGTGCATCCTGCCCGAGAGCTACCCGTTCATGCGCTTCGACGCCGAGGGCGTCTGCACCTACTGCCGGCGCTGGCGCAAGATCACGCCCAAGGGCGCCGACGCGCTGGCCGCCGCGGTCGAGCCCTACCGCTCGAAGGACGGCAGCCCCGACGTGATCGTGGCCTTCTCCGGCGGCCGCGATTCGTGCTACGGCCTGCACTACTTCAAGAAGGTGCTGGGCATGAACCCGGTCGCCTTCACCTACGACTGGGGCATGGTGACCGACCTCGCGCGCCGCAACCAGGCGCGCCTGTGCGGCAAGCTCGGCGTCGAGCACATCATCCGCTCGGCGAACATCCAGCAGAAGCGCCGCTTCATCCGCAAGAACATCGAGGCCTGGCTCAAGCGTCCCGAGCTCGGCATGGTCACGCTCTTCACCGCGGGCGACAAGCAGTTCTACCACTACGCGCGCCAGCTGCGGAAGGAGACCGGCATCAAGCTCGTCGTCTTCTCGACCGGCAACATGATCGAGGACACGCCCTACAAGACGGGTTTGTGCGGCATCCTCGAGGACGACCACGGCATGACGCTGACCGGCCTCTCGTTCCGGAACGAGATGCAGCTGCTCTGGTACTACTTCAAGAACTACGTCAAGAACCCGAGCTACTTCAACGAGTCGCTGATCGACACGTTGTGGGCCTACTACGCGACGTTCGTGCAGAAGGACGACTTCCTGTACTTGTTCCACTATCTCCCGTGGACCGAGGAGGAAGTGGTCGGCACGATCCGGCGCGAGTACGACTGGGAGGTCGCGACCGACACGAAGAGCACCTGGCGCATCGGCGACGGCTCGGCGGCCTGGTACAACTACATCTACCAGACGATCGCGGGCTGGGCCGAGGACGAGGTGATGATCTCGAACATGATCCGCGAGGGTCATTTCTCGCGCGAGCAGGGGCTGAAGCGCGCCGCCGAGTTCGCGCCGCCGCGGTTCCAGTCGATCCGCGAGTACGCGCAGCTGGTCGGCTTCAACTGCGAAGAGGCCCTGACCGTGATCAACGGGGCGCCGAAGCTGTACTGAGCGCGCCCTCGGCCCTCACGGCACCCGCAGCTCCTCCGCATCCGCCGCCGTGACCGGCTCGTCGAGCCAGACGAAGTTCCGCGTGCACGCTTCCGACACCGTGCAATCCGCACCGTGCGGACCGCGCCGGCCCCAGTGTCCCAGGCGCACGCGGTACGGACCGGGCGGGAGCTCGCAGGCGTAGCGGCCGTCCGCGTCCGTGCGCGCGATCCCGGTGCGATCGCGATCGACGCCGCGCAGGAACTCCAGATCGACGCCCGCCAGCGGCCGATCCTCGCGGTCGACGACGACGCCCGACACCGCGCAGACGAGCGGATCGCGCTGCACGAGGAGCTCGAAGCGTCCTCCGCCGCCGGGCGCGCGGGTGCGAACGTGGACGACGACGCTGCGCTCCTCGCCCGGCGCGAGGACCACGTACGCGCCCGGCACCTCGTGCGCCGGCGCGGGATCGAGCGCGAGGTCGAAGCTGGGGTGCAGCACGTTCGCGCCCCGTCCGCGCTGCTCCGAGCGCCCCTGCACCTCGGCGTGCAGGAGCTTGAGGTCGATGCGCTGGTGCGCGGCGACGGCGAGGCGGTAGGCGAGCTCGTCCTCCCCGGAGGCGAGGTAGCCCGCGACGCGCGACGCGCTGCCGATCTCCTCGACCGCGCCGCGCAGGTGCGCGCGGTAGGTGCTGCGGCGCGCGAGCCGGTAGCGGAACCAGCCTTGCTCGAGCTCGATGCGGTAGCGGAAGCGGCCGTCGTGCGGCGCGACGAAGGCGAGGAAGTCGAACGAGGCCATGCCGCCTTCGCACGGGTGCGCGTCGAACGAACGGCCCTGCTCGTCGAGCACGGCGATGCGCGCGCGCGAATGCCAGCCGAACGCGTAGCCCCAGGTCTCCAGGCTGAAGAGCGAGAGCTCGCCGCGCTGCGCGTCGAACTCGTACTCCACGAACTGCTGCGCCGAGGTGAACCGGTCGGCGACGGCGGCATCGCGCTCGAGCCGTCCGCCCGCGGGCGCCAGTGCCGGGTCGGGTGCCGCGAGCGGCGGCACCGGCGGAAGCTCGAGCTGTGCGTCCGCGCGTGCGTCGCCGCCGGACGGCGCGCAGGCAGCGCCGCCCACCGCGTCGAGCGCCGCGTGGCGCGGCGCACTGGCGCACGCGACGCAGAGGAGCAGGCAGGCGCAGACGTGTCGCACGCGGTCAGCCTCGCAGGATCTCGAGCGGCTCCCAGCGGCCGCCGAGCACGCGCTCGGAGTCCCCGCCGAGCCAGCCTTCGAGCACGCTGGCGTACACGCGCCGGAAATCGACCGCGCACTTCAGGTTGCCATCGCCGTCCAGATCGCCCAGATCGGGCCGCACGCCGTGAATCCCCGCGCGAACGCGTCCGCCGAGGAGGAACACCGGCCCGGCCGTGCCGTGGTCCGTTCCGGCGTCCGCGCCCAGCCCGCTCTGCGCCGCGCGGCGCCCGAACTCGCTGAAGGCCAGGACGAGCACGTCGTCGAGGCGTCGCAGCTGCGCGACGTCCTCGAGAAACGCGCCCAGCGCGCCGTCGACCGCGGCGAGCATGCGCGCCTGCGCCGCGAGCTGCCGCGTGTGCGTGTCGAAGCCGTCGAGCTCGACCCAGACTGCGCCGCAGGGCAGCTCGGCCGCGACGAGGTCGGCCACGCTCTTCAGCGCGGCGGCGAGCGGCTCGTCGGGATACGCGGCCAGCGGCCTGCGTCCTGCCGCACGCGCGAGCAGCTCGCGCGCCTCGCGCGCGCCGCGCAGGCAGTCGCGCACCAGCGCCGCGCGCGAGCCCTCCGTCGTCGCGCACTCTGCATCCGTCTCGGGCTCCGGCGCGATCGCGACCCAGCTCTCCAGCCGCGGGATCGCGGGCCAGGCGCTGTGCCGCGAGCGCAGGGCGAGCGGCAGCGAGTCGCTCCCCAGCGCCAGCAGCGCGATCGGCGAGGCGCGCAGCGGATCGTCGCGGCGCAGCAGCTCGTAGTGCCGGCCGAGCCAGCCATCCGGCATGCTCGAGCCGCGCTCCGAACCCGCGTCCCAGATCGCGCGGCTCTGGAAGTGCGAGAGGTTCGCGACGGGCTGGCCGACGCCCTGCACGCAGCCGAGCCGGCCCTGCTCGAAGGCGGCCCGCAGCCGGACCAGCGACGGGTGCAGCCCGAGCTGCTCGTCGAGGCGGAGCACCTCGCGCTCGCGCAGCGCGAGGTCGGGTCGCAGGCGCCGGTACTGCTCGTCCGCGAACGGCACGAGCGTGTTCAAGCCGTCGTTGCCGCCGCTGAGCCGCAGCAGCACGAGCGGCCCGCGTGCGCGCGTGCGCGCCTCGCGCGCCAGACACAGCGCCATCGTGCTCCACGCGCCCAGGCCCAGGAATCCCCTGCGTGTCCACATGTCCGTGCCTCCTACTCCAGGGCGAACTCCGGCGCCGAGAGCACGAGGCGGATCGCCGCCCGCGTGCGAGCGTGGGGCTCGCGGCTCGCCAGGCCGTCCACGCGCCGCGCGAGCGAGCGCAGGCGCGGCTCGGGCAAGGCGTGCGCGATGAGCCGGCGCGCGAGCCCGCGGACGAGCTCCACGGAACCGCGCGCGCCCGCGGCCAGCGCGTCGAGATCGATCGCCGGCGAGCCGGACACCTCGCGCCCGCTGTGCGGCAGCTGCGCCAGCTCCTCGGCGAAGCGCGCGCGCAGCAGCACCGATCCGGCGTGGATCCACGCCTCGCCGAGCTCCCAGCCCGCGACCGAGGGCGGATGGAAGAGGTCCATGCCCAGCTCGCGCATCCGGTCGCCGAGCGGGAGGAGCTGCGGGTTCTGGACGCCCAGCCCGCGCACCGCGGAGACGACGAAGCTCGCCGGCGTCTTGAAGAGCGAGGCGTGTCGCCGACGCGCGTGGAAGGCCCGCGAACGCAGGAGCACGCCCAGGAACTCGCCGAGTACCCCATCGACGTCGCGCAAGCGCGCACCCGCGGCCGCGCACAGCTCGGGCGACGGATCGTCCTCGACGAACCAGCGCAGCAGCTTGCGCGCGAGGAACTCGGCCGAGCAGGGCTCCTGCAGGAGCGCGGCGAGGATCTCGTCGCCCTCCTCGATGCCGGCGGTGCCGGACCGGCCCCGGACAAGGCGACCGAGGACGCGCTTCTCGCCCTCGTCGTGGTGCTGCGGATGGAACTCGAACTGGGGGTTGCGCCCGACGCCGAGGCCCCAGCCGGTGAACGCGCGCGCGATCTCCCGCACGTCGTGCTGCGTGTAGCGATCGAGCCCGAGCGTGAAGAGCTCCATCAGCTCGCGCGCCCAGTTCTCGTTGGGGCTCTCGCGCACGTTGCGCCGGCCGTCGAGGAAGACCAGCATCGCCGGATCGCGCGCGATCGCAACCAGGAGCTCGCGGAAGCGTCCCGATCCGAGCCGGCGCAGGAGCTCGTTCTGTTGCAGCAGCAGGGCCAGCGAGAGTTCGTCGCTCTCCTGACAGGCGAAGTGCGCGTGCCAGAAGAGCGTCAGGCGTTCGACGAGCGGATGCTGCGCGGCGCACATGCGCCAGATCCACCATGCACGCGCGTCGTGGACGCGCGCGGCGCCACCTTCCTCGTCGGGCGCGTACTCGTAGAGCGGCTCCCCCAGCCGCGGCCCGGTCCGGTCGAGCTCCGGGTCCTCTCCCGCGCAGCGGACGCGCGCCTCGACGGCCGCCTCGGGCCCGAGGTCGAGCAGCTGCTGCACCTCCTCGGGCGTGGCTCCGAAGCCCGTGCGGAGCGCGAGGTGCACCGCGTGCTCACGATCCCATGGATCGTCCGCCTCCGGTTGGAACGGCTCGAGGCTGTCGTCCGCGCGCATCGCGGAGAGCAACCGGGGAGCATCGCCGGAGTTCCGCGCGAGCTAGGATCTGCGGCCGTGAGGTTCCGTCGACTCCTCTGTGCAGCGCTCGCGACCGCGCTGGGCTGCGCACCTCCTGCGCCCTCCGCACCGCCAGGTTCGCCCGCGGGTGCGGGACACGCGGGGCCTCCGTCGACCCCGCGCCCCGCCCCGCCCGCCGTCGAGCAGAAGCTCGACGCCGCGCTCAACGCCGCGCACCGCGCGATCCAGGCGCGCCAATTCGACGCGGCGCGCGCCGAGGTCGAGCGCTACCTGCGCGAGAAGGGCTCCGCCGCGCGCGTCGCGCAGGCCGAGTTCCTGCTCGGCCTCTCCTTCCACGAGGAGCGTCGCGGCACGGAGGCGCTGGCGCACTTCGACCGCTGCGCCGCGCTCGAGCCGGGCTACCTCGCCAACCAGTACTACCGCGGCATGAGCGCGCTCGACCGCGGCGAGGTGGCCAAGGCGCGCGAGGCCTTCGAGACCTACCTCGCGGTCGAGCCGGAGAAGGCCGAGGCGCTCTTCGGACTCGGCCTGGTCGAGCTCGAGGAGGCGCGCGAGGCCGACGCGCGCGCGCACTTCGAGCGCGCCATCGCGCGCACGCGGCCGCGCCTGGCCGACGCGCGCGACGCGGCGGACGCGAAGAGCGATCTCGGCCGCTACCTCGCGCGCCTGGGCGATGCCTGCGTGCGCGTGGGCGACCTCCCGGCGGCGCGCCAGGCGCTGGCGGAGTCGGTCGAGCTCCTGCCGCAGCTCCCCGAGCCGCGCGCGAAGCTCGCCGACGTCGAGCGCCGCCTGGCGGAGCACGCGGGCGGCACGACGTCGACGGCGAAACCCGCGCCGTCCGCGCCGAGCGGGCCGGGCATCCACTTCACCGACGTCAGCGCGTCGAGCGGCCTCGATCTCGTGCTGACCTCGGGTCGCTTCCCGCCGACGCAGATCCTCGAGGTCAAGGGCGGCGGCCTGGCGCTGATCGACTACGACAACGACGGCGACGAGGACCTCTTCGTGCCCAACGGCGCGTATCTCGACGCGCCCGAGAACGGGCCGGGCGCGCGCCTGTACGAGAACCTCGGCAACCTGCGCTTCCGCGACGTGACGAAGGAGGCCGGCCTGGACTTCCACCGCTGGGGCGAGGGCGTCGCGGTCGGCGATTTCGACGGCGACGGCTTCGACGACCTGTACATCGCCTGCTTCGGCAAGGACGCGCTCCTGCGCAACACGGGCCACAAGTCCTTCGTCGAGGTCACCGATGCCGCGGGGCTGGGCGACCGGTACTGGAGCACGGGCGCGAGCTTCGGCGATCTCGACGGCGACGGCGACCTCGATCTGTACGTCGCGGACTACCTCGTCTTCGACCCGCGGCATCCGCCCGCGAAGGAGCGCTTCAACGGCGTCGAGGTCTTCGGCGGGCCGCTCTCGCAGACGCCCGAGCCGGACCTGCTCTACGAGAACCTCGGCGACGGACGCTTCCGCGACGCGAGCGAGAGCTCGGGCATCCGCAAGGTCAAGCCGGGCCTGGGCCTGGGCGCGCTGATCCTCGACTTCGACGGCGACGGCCGGCAGGACGTGTTCGTCGGCAACGACTCGACGCCGAAGTTCCTCTTCAAGAACCTCGGCGGCCTGCGCTTCGAGGAGATCGGCCTCGCCTCCGGCGTCGCGGTCAACGCCGATGGCGCCGCGCAGGCGACGATGGGCATCGCGGTCGGCGACGTCAACGGCGACGGGCGGCCGGACCTGTTCACCACCAACTTCTCCGACGACACGAACACGCTCTTCGTCTCGCTCGCCAAGGGCTCCGGCTTCGAGGACGCGACGCGAGCGTACAACCTCGGCGCGGTCAGCCGGCCCTTCGTCGGCTGGTCGACCTGGTTCGCCGACCTCGACCGCGATGGCGACGAGGACGTGATCGTGTTCAACGGCCACGTCTACCCGCAGGCGACGCCGGCGACGATGAACTCGACCTTCCGGCAGGTTCCGCTGCTCTTCGAGCGCCGCGGCGCGCGCTTCGAACGCGTCGGCGCCGAGAGCGCGGGCGCGTGGCTGGCCGAGGAGCACTGCGACCGCAGCGCGGTCTTCGGCGACCTCGACGGCGACGGCGACGTCGACATCATCGTCGGCGAGCTCGACGGCAGGCTGCGCGTCCTGCGCAACGACGCGAGCGCGGGACACTGGCTCGAGGTCGCGCTGCGCGACGCGCGGCCGGCGTCGAAGAACCGCCGCGGGCTCGGGGCGAAGCTGACGCTGAGCGCGGGGAGCGCGAGACAGACGCGTTGGATCTTCTCGGGCTGCAGCTACCAGGCGGCGAGCTCGACCACGGCGCACTTCGGCTTGCCGAGCGCGGCGACGTGCGCGCTCGAGGTGCGCTGGCCCGACGGCTTCGTGCAGCAGCTCGCGGAGGTCGCGCTCGACCGCAAGATCGTGGTCGAGCACCCCTGAGCGGACTTGCTCCAGGTCCAGGGGCCTGCCGGTCGATTGCCTTAGTCCAGCCCCTAGTCCATACTGCCTTCATGGTCCGCAAGCCCAAGTCCCGCGCTCGGCCGGGTCATCGCCCCTCCAAGCGCCAGGTGAACATCCACGAGGCCAAGACGAACTTCTCGAAGCTCGTGGAGCGGGCCGAGGCCGGCGAGGAGATCATCATCGCCCGCGACGGTCACCCGTGCGCGCGGCTCGTGCCGATCGCTACCCGCTCTCGCAAGGACGTGGCGGGAATGGATGCGGGGAAGATCTGGATCGCGGAGGACTTCGACGAGACGCCGCAGGACGTCATCGACTCCTTCTACGACAGCAAGCTTCCGTGAGAGTGCTTCTCGACACGCACGTGCTGCTCTGGTGGCTCGGTGAACCGGAGCGCCTCTCCCCCAAGGCACGCAAGGTCCTCGAGGACAACACCAACGAACTGCACTGGAGCATCGTCGGGACCTGGGAGATCGGGCTGAAGCTCTCGAAAGGCAAACTCAAGCTGCCTCTGCCTCTCGACGAGTACCTCGAGTCGCGGCTCGTGCAGAGCGGGATGCGACAGCTCCCGCTGCTGCCGCAGCACGTCTACGCGATGCTCGAGTTGCCCGCTCATCACGGGGATCCATTCGATCGCACCCTGATCGCGCAGGCGCAGGCGGAACGCCTCGGAATCGTCTCGGCGGACCGGGCCTTCACCCGCTACGCAGTTCCGACGATCTGGTGAACTCAGCCGCCCGCGAGCCCCTCGCGCAGCGCGCTCTCCAGCGCCGTCGCGCGGTCGGTCTTCGCGTCGCGGTACTTGACGATCAGGGCGCAGGCGGCGTGCAGGCCCAGGTTCGCGCCCCACGCGGTGCTGACCGGCCGCGTCCCGGGCACCACCACCGCGCGCTCGGGGATCTCCAGCGGCGCCTCGCGCGTGCCGCGCAATTCGCGCTGGTTCACCAGATCGAACACCGGCGTGCTCGCGGTGAGCACGACGCCCGCCGCGATCACGGCGCCCGTGCGCACGAGCACGCCCTCGTAGAGGCCCGTGTTGCCGCCGACGAAGCACTCGTCCTCGACGATCACCGGCCGCGCGTTGGCGGGCTCGAGCACGCCGCCGATCTGCGCGGCGGCGGAGAGGTGCACCTTCGCGCCGATCTGCGCGCACGAGCCGACCAGCGCGTGGCTGTCGATCATCGTGCCCGCGCCGACGTGCGCGCCGACGTTGACGTACATCGGAGGCATGCACACGACGCCGGGCGCGAGGTAGGCGCCGCGGCGCACCGAGGAACCGCCGGGGACGACGCGCACGCCGTCCGCCTCGTTCCAGCGCCGGATCGGGAAGGCGCTCTTGTCGCGGAACGCGCTCGCCTCGCCCGCGGCCGGCTCGCGCGTCTCGAGGCCCTGCGGCACGATCGCGCTCGAGCGGAAGAGCGCGAGGATCTCCTCCTTGACCCAGGCGTGGATCGTCCACGAACCGTCGCTCCCGCGCTCGGCGACGCGCACCTCGCCGCGCTCGAGCGCGTCGAGCAGCTGTGTCCCGCTGCATCGATTCATGTTCCGCTCCTCGCCAGCAGCTCCTCGGCCGTGCGCACGTGGCGCGCCGCGGCGATCTCGAGGTCGCGTGTGCGGACCTTCTCGTGGTCGGTGTGCGCGTCGAGGATCGAGCCGGGCCCGTAGAGCAGCGGCCGGCCCCAGCGCGGCATGTGCGGCACGTCGGTGCCGAAGGCGATCGTGATGCCCTCCTCGCCGGCGGGCACCTCGAACTCGACCGGCGCGTAGCCCTTGGAGTTCTCGGCGATGCGCACGTGCGGCCCGAGGTTGCGCTCCAGGCGCGCGCGCACGAGCTCGATCGGCTCGACGGTGCGGATCATCACGTCCGCCTCGGCCTCCTCGGCGACGACGTTGGCCGCGACGCCGCCGCGCATCGTGCCGATGTTGAGCGTGCCCGGCCCGAGCACCGGTGCTCGCCCCAGCGCTCCTCGAGCAGGCGGTGCGCGCAGTGCACGAGCTCGTGCAGGGCGCTCGGCCCGACGTTCTGCGAGCTGTGGCCGGCGACGCCGCGCGCGACGAGCTTGCCCTTGAACGTGCCCTTGCCGGCGCGCACGAAGCGGTTGTCGGTCGGCTCGCCGACGAGCACGTGGCGCGGGTGCCAGGGCTCGGCCAGGCGCGCGTTGGCCAGCGCGGCGCCGGCGCTGTCGGTCTCCTCGCCCGCGGTGAAGAGCAGCCCGAAGCGCCGCTCGCCGCGCGCGAGCAGCGTGCGCGCGGCCTCGAGCATCGCCAGCGCCTGGCCCTTGGCGTCGCACGCGCCGCGGCCGTGGATCCACTCGCCCTCCGCGCGCGGCCCGAAGAAGGGCGGCACGGTGTCCAGGTGCGTGCAGAAGACGAGCTCGGGCGCGCCGGCGCGCGCCAGCACGTTGAAGCGGCCGGGCGAGAGCTCCTGGCGCTCGACGGCGAGGCCGAGCGCGGCGAGCTCGCGCGCCAGCGCGTCACCGTAGTCGCCCTCGTTTCCGGTGACGGAGGGGATCGCGATCCAGTCCAGGAGGCGTGCGAAGGCTCGTTCCATGCGCGGGGCGCGCTATCCTACGCGCCCCCGATCCTCCCTCCCACACCCCAGAAGACGCCCATGCTGCTCTCGTTCCTCCTCGTCCTCGCCACCGCCGCGCCCGCGCCCGCTCCCGCCGTCGACGCCAAGGAGGTGCGCAAGCAGTTCGTCGAGCTCGCCGCCAAGAAGGACAAGGACGCGCTGGTCGCGTTGTGGAAGTCCAACCCCGGCCTCGTGCTGCCGACGATCGACCGCGATCTCGAGGGCAGCCTAGCCGCGATGGAGAAGGGCGAGAAGCCCGACGCGCCCAAGGTCAAGGAGCAGCAGCAGCGCGCGCTCTTCGGCGCGGAATGCGCCGTGCTCGCGAGCGGCCATCCGATCCTGCTCGACTACGCCAGCTCCTTCGTGGGCTGGAACGACGCACAGAAGCGCCAGTTCCGCGACGGCCAGAAGGTCTTCAAGGCCTCGATGGACCTGCTCGAGAAGAAGGACTTCGCCGGCGCCGCGACCAAGGGCCGCGAGTGCATCGAGCGCGCGAGCGCGCTGGGCGACTGGTGGGGCACGGCGATGGGCTACGACGCGCTCGGACGCGCGCTGCAGGCGCAGGGCGGCATGGACGACGCGCTGACCGCGCTCAGCCAGGCGCGCCTGTTGAACCACGACCTCGGCCTCTTCGGCGACGAGCTCGAGGAGCTCGGCCTGATGGCCAACCTGTGCGTCGCCGGCGAGCGCTGGTCGCGCGGGGCTGCCAGCGCGCGTCTCGCGTCGGAGCTCGCCACGAAGCTCGGCGACGCGGAGGGTGCGAAGAAACTGGCCGAGACCGAGGCCAAGTGCCGCGCCAAGCTGGGCGGCTGAAACTCCTTCCGGTTCCAGTCGCGACGAGGCGGCGGCCGAAGAGCGCTCCCCAGAGGAGCCTCTGCATGCTGCGCGCCCTGCTCGTGCCCGTACTGACGACCCTGCTCTCCGCCTCGACGCCCCAGGAGGGCGAGGCCTGGATCCACCAGGCGGAGCAGAAGCTCTACCGCTGGCCCGAGGCCGGTGCGCACGTCTCCTTCGAGGCGCGCACCGACATCCTCGATCCCCTGCTCGCCTCGATGCGGTCGCAGCTCGTGCTGCACCCCGACGAGAACGGCAGCAAGCTCGTCGCGGCGCTGGAGAAGATGCGCATGCGCGGCACGCTCGACACGCGCAGCGGCAAGCTCGAAGGGCCGCTGGTGCTCGACTGCGGCGAGGTCGACGAGTACACCAAGAGCGCGCTCGAACCGATGCGCCGGCGCATGGAGGTCACGCTCGCGGGCTGCTTCGGCAGCCTGCCGCTCTCCGATCCCACGCTCCTGCGCAAGGGCGCCAGCGTGCTCACGGCCGAGGAGACGCCCGACGAGCACGTCGTGACGGTCAGCGGCTCCCGGCCGGGACAGAAGATCGTGCTGCACCTCGCGCGCGACAGCGCGCTGCCGCGCACGATCGAGCTCGGCCCGGCGACGATGAACATGGGCTACTGCGAGGCCGCGCCCGGCCGCTTCGTGCCCGAGCGCATCGAGGTCACGCCGCGCGCGGCGCCGGTGACCAAGAGCACGATCCGCTGGCAGAAGAAGGACGAGCTGTGGTTCCCCGAGCGCGTCACGCTCGACATGCCCGGCATGCAGGGCATGCTCAGCTTCGAGAAGCTCGCCGTGACGCCGGCTGCGCCGGTCCCGAAGTAGCGCTCAGGGCACGATCGTCAGCCCGTCGGTGTTGCTCGCGAACGCGGCACCCGAGGGGCTGGCCAGCTTCAGCGCGGCGAAGTCGACGTGCTGCCCGACCGCGCCCAGCTGCGCCAGCGCCGGCACCACCCACGTTCCCTGCGCGCGTCCGTTCGGGCCGAGCACGCCGGCGGTGTGCACGAAGCGCGGCCCGTTGGCGCCGTTGACGCTGCTCCAGAAGAGCGCGTCGGCGTTGAGCGGCACCTGCGTCCCTCCGAAGGGCGTGCCCGGCTGCGTGCCCGAGGCGCTGGCGAGCATCAGGTACGGCGCGCCGGCGTGCTGCGCGCCGAAGTTCGCCACCAGCGGCACCGCCGCGCCCTGCGCCGCGGAGAGCTGTTCGTAGCCGCAGGCGAAGGAATGCGGCGGTTCGAGCGCGAGCACGAGATCGGGCCACAGGCGCACGCGGCGCGTGCCGTGCTGCGCGACCAGGCGCACGCGCGCCGTGCCGCTCGCGAGGCCCGCGCCGACGACGAAGCGGAAGCGCGCGTTGCCCAGCGGCTGCACGCTGCCGAGCGTCACGTCGGGGCTCGCGCCGTCGAGCTCCAGCGCCAGCGTCGCGGGCAGCGTCACGGCGCCGCCCTCGATGTCGCGCAGCTCGACGTCGACGCTCGCGCGCGTCGCGCCGTCGGCGGGCAGCGACTGGGCGCTCGCGCGCACGACGCTCTGCACGCCGTCGGCGACGCCGTGCATCGACGCGCGCCAGCCGGCGTAGCTCGACTCCAGGAACAGCACCGGGTCGGGGCCGCCCGGGCCGCTGACCACGTTGAGGTCGAGGTAGTAGTCGCCGGTGGCGCAGCCGTTGAGCCCGTCGCAGCCGCCGAGCGTGTCGCCCATGCGCGAGACGATGAAGAACGAGGTGTACGACGAATAGACGAAGTTCGGCGGCGGCGCGCCGCAGCTCGTCGGTGCGAACTCGCTGCACGAGCAGCGCCCGTCGCCGCCGGCCGCGCGCGCGGCCTCCATCGCGGCGAGCAGCTTCTGCGAGAGGTCGCCCGGCGTCGAGAGCAGCGCGTTCTCGGCCTCGTAGACGGGCAGGATGCCCGCGAGGATGTTGCCCTGGATCGCGTAGCGCAGGTCGTCCGACACGCCGGCGATGCTGTACTTCGCGTCGGCGCACTGCGTGCCGGTGAAGCTGAGCGGGAAGTGCGAGAGGTCGACGATCCCGTACTGGCGCTTCTGGTGCTGGTTGTCGTGCGCAGCCAGGCGCGCGAGGATCGCCTGCGGGTCGGCGCCGTCCTGCAGCTCCTCGAAGATGCGCCGGCGGTTGTTGCCCGTGTTGTCGATCACCGACTGCGCGGCGGCCGCGCCGACGCCGGGCACGACCACCGGCAGGAACTGCTGCAGGTTGAAGCCGTCCAGGCAGGTCGCGCTGGCGACCGCGACCTCGCCCGTGCGCGTGTTGACGACCACGATCGACCAGGTCGCGCGCGCGGGCAGCGCGAGCAGCGTGGCGGAGAACAGGACGGCAGCGACGGAGCGGAGGGAGCGCATGGCTGGTCCAGTCTACCCCTGCTGCGCGGCACCGGGCGGCTGAACTGCGCAGGGTGCTGCCCACAGTGCGGCCGCCCGCTTCCCACTGCGGCGGGCGCACGCTTCGCGGCGCGGGCCTCTATGCTCGCGCACGACGCGCCGCCGACCCTCTTGCCGCAGCTCCCGACGTGCGACGCGCCTTTCGAGCAAGCGCGAGCCGCGGCAGGAGACGTTCCCGATGCAGACGGTCGAACAGTGGATGTCGCAGAAGCCCCGCACGTGTACCAGCCGGGACCCGCTCGACAGCGTGGCACGCGTGATGTGGGAGCACGACTGCGGCGTGGTGCCCGTGGTCGACGCGGAAGCGAAGCTCGTCGGCATGGTCACCGACCGCGACCTGTGCATGGCGGCCTGGACGCGCGGCTGTGCGCTGCACGAGCTCGTCGTCGAGACCGCGATGACGAAGAAGGTCGCCAGCTGCCGCGCCAGCGACACGCTCGCGGACGCGGCGAGGGCGATGAAGAAGGCGCGCGTGCGGCGCCTGCCGGTGCTCGACCGCGCGGACAAGCTCGTCGGCATCCTCTCGATCAACGACCTCGTGCGCGCCTGGGCCACGCACGAGCGCGGCGGGATCGAGGCCGACACGCTGGCCGAGAGCCTGAGCGAGATCTGCGCGCCGCGCGGCGGGCTGGTCAAGCGGGAGACGCCCGCAATCGAGCCGCGCGTGCCGGTCGGCGCGAGCTGAACCTCGCGGACCTCGCGACGCGCCGCGCGCCTCCCCCGCTCAGCCCTCCGTCGCCGTCAGCGTCGCGAGCTTCGCTCCGGCGCTGACGGCCTGTCCGGCGGCGACGTGGATCTCCTTGACGACGCCGGCCTGCGGCGCGGCGATCTCGTTCTGCATCTTCATCGCCGAGAGGATCAAGAGCGGCTGCCCCTTCTCCACCGCCTGCCCCTTCGCGACGAGCAGCTCGACCACCACGCCGGGCATCACCGCGTTGACCACGCCGCCCGACTTGCCGGAGGCGCGCTCGGCGGCGTGCGCGGCGCGCTCGCGCTCGTCCTCCAGGCCGATGTCGTAGAAGTAGCCCGCCAGCGTGACCGCGACGCGCTCCTCGCTGCCCTCGATCGAGATCGCGTGGCTCTGGCCGCCGGAAAAGACGATCAGCTGCCCCAGGTCGTCGACCTCCTCGCAGGCGAGGGCCAGCGGCTTGCCGTCGACGCGCGCCTCGAGCTTGCCGTGGCGCTCGACGAGCTCGACCTCGTGCGCGCGGCCGTTGACGGTGGCGAAGTACTTCACGACGCGCCTCCTTCGCGCCGCGCGGCGCGCTGCGTGTGCTGGCTCAGCGCGCGGCGGTGGCGCTCCTTCCAGGCCTCGCGGTTGCCCGCCTGCGGCGCGAGCGCCTTGCGCTGTGCCTGCTTGTGCCGCCACAGCGCCGCGACGGCCGCGACCAGCGCGTCGTTCTCGCCGTGCTGGCGCGAGAGGTCGAGCTTCTCGAGGAAGTGCGTGTCGAAGTCGCCCTTCTGGAAGCGCTCGTCCTCGAGCACCGCCAGCGCCGCCGGCGCGCTGGTGCGCACGCCGCCGACGTTGAGCTCCTGCAGCGCGCGGCGCATGCGCGCGATCGCCTGCGCACGGTCGGGCGCCCAGACGATCAGCTTGGCCAGCATCGGGTCGTAGTTCAGGCCGACCTCCATGTTGCGGTACATCCCCAGGTCCAGGCGCACGAAGGGACCGCCGGGCATGCGCAGGTTGCGGATCGTGCCGGTCGAGGGCAGGAAGTTGTGGAAGACGTCCTCGGCGTTGAGGCGCACCTCGATCGCCCAGCCGTTCCAGCGCACGCTCTCCTGTCCGTAGCCGAGCGTCTCGCCGGCCGCGATGCGCAGCTGCTCGCGCACGAGGTCGGTGCCCGTGACCATCTCGGTCACCGGGTGCTCGACCTGCAGGCGCGTGTTCATCTCGAGGAAGAAGAACTGGCCGTTGGACCAGAGGAACTCTACCGTGCCCGCGTTCTGGTAGCCGACCGCGCGGCCGGCCTTGAGCGCGACCTCGCCCATCGCGTCGCGCGTCTTCGCGTCGATCACGACCGAGGGGCACTCCTCGAGCAGCTTCTGGTGCCGGCGCTGGATCGAGCACTCGCGCACGCCGTAGTGCACGCCGTTGCCGTGCGTGTCGAAGAGCAGCTGCACCTCGATGTGGCGCGGCTTGTCGAGGTAGCGCTCGAGGTAGACGCTGCCGTCGCCGAAGGAGCTCTTCGCCTCGCTCGAGGCCGTGCGCAGCGCGCTCTCCATGCCCGCGGGATCGCGCACGATGCGGATGCCCTTGCCGCCGCCGCCGGCGGAGGCCTTGATCGCGATCGGGTAGCCGATCTCCTTCGCCGCGGCGAGCGCCGCCGACACCTCGGAGACCGGATCGGTCAGGCCCGGCACGACCGGCACGCCCGCGGCCTGCATGCGGCGGCGCGCACGGATCTTGTCGCCCATCGCCTCGATCGCCTCGGGCGGCGGGCCGATCCAGACCAGGCCCGCGTCGCGCACCGCGCGCGCGAACCTGGCGTTCTCGGAGAGGAAGCCGTAGCCCGGGTGGATCGCCTCGGCACCGGTCGCCTTGGCCGCCGCGAGGATCTTCTCCGCGACGAGGTAGGTCTCCGAGGGCAGGTTGCCGCCCAGCGGCACCGCGACGTGCGCCATGCGCGTGTGCAGGGCGCGCGAGTCGAAGTCGGAGTAGACCGCGACGGTCTGGATGCCCATCTCGCGCGCGGTGCGGATCACGCGCAGGGCGATCTCGCCGCGGTTGGCGATCAGGATGCGCTGGAACATGCGGGGGGCGAGGATACCCGATCGCTCGCGCGGGGATCCACGCTGCGAGCCGCGATCTCAAGGCCAGGCGAGCGTCGCGCGGCCCGAGGCCGGCATCACGACGCGTTTCGCGCTCTCGTGCCCTTGCGCCAGACGCCCGACGGCGACGAGCTGCACGCCCGGCGGAACGCAGACCGCGCAGGTCCTCCCGCCACCGCAATCCTCAGTGACCAGCGGATCCGTGCTCAGGCTCGCGAGATCGAGGCCATCCGCGCTCTGCGCGAGCAGCACGCGCGGCACCTCGGTGAAGACCGGCGGCTGGTCGAGCTCGATCTCGAGCCGGCCGCCCGCGAGTTCGACCGTGCCCGTCGCGCGCAGCTCGTCGACCGATCCGATCCAGGCCCAGCCCTGCGGCCAGCGCCAGCTCTCGAAGGCGCGCAGCAGGACGCGCTTGCCGGTCAGCCGCAGCGCCCAGCGGCCTTCGCCGTCGCGCGTCGCCGCCCGCGCGCAGCCGAAGCTCGGACTGCCCGGATCCAGATCGACGGCGACGGCGCGCGCGATCGGGAGCTCGACACCGTCGCGCACGAAGCGCACCGGAACCGTGCTGCCGTCGACGTCGAGGACCAGCGACACGTCCTCGCCGCAGCCGACTTCGAGCACGCGCTCGAGCGACTCGCCGATCGGGCCGACGACGAGGTGGTAGGTCCCCTCGCCGAGCCCGTCGAAGGCGAACGCGCCGCGCTCGTCGGTCGCGAGCTCGCGCGAGTCCATGCGCCGGCGCAGCTCGTAGAGCCTGACGATCGCCCCGCTCGCGGGCGAGCCGCCGTGCACCAGCGCGCCGTGGATCGAGCTCGCGCGGCGCGAGTCCACCTCGACCGCGCGTCGCTCGCCGGCCTGCAGCTCGAGCGTGCGCGGCTCGAGACAACCCTGGCCCGCCGAGCCGAGCGTCCAGCGCCCGGGCAGGAGGCTGACCTCGCTCGCGCCTGCGGCGCTGGCGGCCGGGATCGACTGCGAGTCGTGCGCCACGGAGTTCGCGAGCAGCTCCGCGCTGCAGCGCACGTCGAGCGTCGCGCGCCCGAACGCGACACGGCCGAGATCGAGGTCCTGTCCGCGTTCGATGCGGAGCTCGGCGATCCACGCGCCCAGATCGCCGCCGGCCGTGAGGTACAGCTCGAACTCGCCGCGGGCCGCGGTCACGATCGACAGCGAGCCGTGATCGACCCTGAACGTGCCGATCTCGAACGGGTGCACGGGTACGTTCCGCGGATCGAACGGCAGCGGTCCCGTGCGGGTGAGCAGCCGCGCCTTCACCTGGGTACCGTCCGCCAGTCCCTCGCATCCAAGATGCAGCGTCGCGCAGGCGGTGCGCGCGTCGAGCACGATGCCCTCGTACTCCGTCACCGCCTGCTCGCACAGGATCTGCCAGCGGCCGTTCGCCATCTGGATGGCGGCGACGCGCAGATCGCCCTTGCGCACCTGCGTGCGGAAACGGCCGTCGCCCTCGAGCGCCACGAGGCGACGCGAGGCGCCCCTGGAGCCGGCGAGCAGCAGCTTGATCGATTCGCGCGGCAGCGCGGGACAGACGAGCACCTCGCCCGCGAGCGTGACGAGATCGGGACAGGCGATCGTGCCCAGGTCGCGCACCTCGCCGGGCGCGAGCTCCACCTCGCGCGCATCGATCTCCAGTCCGTCGAACTTGAGCCGGACCGTCCCGGCGACGAGCTCCTGGAACTCGAAGCGTCCGTCCGCCGACGCATGCGCCGAGGCGAACGCGAGCTCCCCGCGCGTCGTGGCCCAGACGCTGCCCTCGGCGACGGGGACACCGCTCTCCGTCACGAGCCTGCCTCGGATCGTGCCGGTGCCCGCGGCCTCGAACGCCACGTCGACATCCCGACCGCAGGGGGTGTCGAGGCGCGGCACTCCGCCGCGCGCGCCTGCGCTGGCGTAGAGCGCCCAGGTGATCGCGCACGGCACGCCCTCGACGCGCAGCCTGCCGTTCTCGTCGCTCGGTCCGGCCATGCCCGACGGCGAACCGAGCAGCATCGGCTCCTGGTCGAGGCCGGGGTGCGTGGTGCGCAGCGCGCGGTCGTCCTCGTCCACGTCCCAGCGCTCGCTCCGGCTGCGCACGAGCTTGACGTGCACGCCGGGCACGGGCTTCTCGTGGCCCGTCGTGACGCGAACGTTGAGCGCGACACAGGGCAGGAGCTCGATGCAGCGATCCTCGGAGGCTTCGCCCAGCCCTGCGGACTTGAGGTTGACGAACTGCGTCGCGTAGCCCGCGTGCCGCGCGAGGAACCTCCCCTCGCCGAGCGCCGCCGCATCGACGAAGCCCTCGGCATCGGAGCGCGCGCACGCCTCCTCGCCGAGCACGGCGAGGTCCGGGTAGTTGTCCGTCATCGGCCGCAGGCTCCACAGCCGGCGCTCGTCGGGATGCGACGGGTCGGGCTTCGCCGTGCGCAGACGGGAGAGGACCGCATCGGGCAGGGGCTTCCCGCTCGGTCGGTCGATCACGCGCAGCCTGCGTTCGAGCGGCGCCTGCGCTGCGGAAGGACGTTCCGCACCGGCGTCGCTGCGCGCTGCGGAGGTCGCCGACGACTCGAGCTCCGCGTGCGCGCCTGCGAGCTCGCCCGGGGCGGCCGGCGCGCTCTGCACGGGCTCGAGCTCCGCGCGGCGCGGGCGCAGGACGAGCACCAGTGCGGCGAGGGCGAGCAGCGCGAGCGGGATCCACAGCCGGGGCTTCACGGCGCGCGCAGTCTACCCGGCCGGCGCGCCGCGTCCGAACCGGGCTCCCCTACTGCACCACCACCGTCGCCGGCACCACCGGCGCGCCGCCGAAGCTCGTGCAGCTGATCTGCGCGCTGCCGCCGTTGAACGCGGTCAGCGCCGCGCCGTCGTTGACCGCGACGACGCTGGCGTTGGACGAGCTCCAGTCGACCAGCATGGTCACGTCCCGCCAGATCCCGCCGGCGTAGTTGGCGATCGCGTGCACCGCGCGGCGCTCGCCGTGCTGCAGCGCGAGGTTCGCGGGCGTGACCGTCACGTTGAGCAGCGCGGGCGGCGTGCCCGTGCTCGTCTGCAGCGCGCCGCTGGTCGTCTCCCAGACGGTGACCGCGTGCACCAGGTTGCGCACGCGCAGGAGCTTGAGGCCGCCGGTGTCGACGCCGCCGTAGGCGTTGACCGCGCCGCGCCCGTCGAAGAACTCGTAGCGTCCGGGCGCGTTGCAGTAGTCGATGCGCGCGCCGCCGGTTCCGGGCGCGGCGGCCGAGAAGGCGACGAAGCCCGTGCCCGGCTGCACGGCGACGAAGCCGTCCTCGGGGATCGTGTAGCTCGTGCCGGCGATCGTCACGCTCCAGGGCGTGTTCTTGTGGTTGAGGTAGACCTCGAGGCCGTTGGCGTAGCGCAGGTGCAGGCGCGGATCGCGCAGGGGCGTCGTCGAGCCGCTCGCGCCGAGCATCTGCTCGACGGTCTTGTACGCGCTGCCGTCGAAGTAGTCGATGCCGCGGATCCCCGACTCCAGGTAGCGGCGCTGCAGCTCGTTCATCAGGTAGTACTCCTTGAGAACGTCCGCGATGCGCGTGTAGTTGCCCACGCCGTCGAACACGCCGTTGCACTGGATGTAGCTCGACTTGCCGTAGGTGATCTCGTACACGCGGTAGCGGTCGAGCATCGCCTCGTTCATCGGGTAGAGCGGCTGCCCGGTCGTCATGTTGACGAAGCCGGCGCCGTCCGAGCGGCTGAAGAAGCGGTCGGGAAAGCCGTTGCCGTGGTTGACCTGCAGGTGCTGCATCACGCGCAGCTCGAACTCGGGGATCACCGGCCAGAGCGTGGGCGAAGCCGGGTCGCCGGCGGGCATCTCGCTGGCGTGGATGCCGCGGTCGGTGTTGATCACGCGCTGCACGCTGTCGCAGTAGCCGGCCCAGAGCCACTCCATGTTCGAGTCGCGCGTCGCGATCGAGCCCTCGCCCACCAGCGGCCCGTGGTAGGTGTCGGACATGCGCCGCATCCAGCGCTTCTGCTCGTAGAGCGCGCGCTGCAGCGTGCTCGCCAGACGCGAGCCCGCGACCTGGTCGAGGTGGTCGCCGTCGGCGCCCTTGGACGGGCTGGCGTAGGTCTGGATGTCGAGGTAGGCCATGTTCAGGCCGTAGATCTGGCTGGCGAGGTTGCACTCGCGCGAAGCGTGCACCTGGCTCGCCGTCGTCGCCAGCATCGGCAGGCCGTACTGCACCGAGAGCTTGTTCGCGAAGGTGTCGGTGCGCGCGATCTCGGCGGGGTCCCACACGCCCGGCGGCGCCGTAGGCGGCATGATGTTGAACGCCATGTAGCCGCCGAGCAGGTAGCCCTTGGCCGTGCCGGCGTGCGCCATGCTCGAGAAGTTGACCGCGTCGATCGCGGGGTACCAGTCGGGGCCGAGCTGCTCGCCGGCCTGCGTGTCCGGGCTGCTGGCCGACCAGTGGAAGAAGTAGCCGGCGATGTCGTCGAGGCCCCAGCTCTCGAAGGCGTTCCACAGCGCCGTGTAGTCGGCCCAGTGCGAGTTGGGCAGCGCCAGCATCATGCGGCTCTCGAGCAGCTCGCGGTAGGGCGAGACGGGCTGCGTCGGCGTCGCCAGCACGTCGCGCAGGCGTGTCGAGATCGTGATCGAGATCGTGTCGTCCAGCGGCGCGCAGATGCGACCGTTCGACTGGCGCTTGTAGCCGTTGAACGTGTGCATGCTCGCCATCACCGAGGTCGCTCCGCTGGGGATCGGATCCATGTCGAGGAAGTAGTCGGCCGCGTGGCTCGCCGGCAGGTCGAGCACCTCGCCGTAGAACCAGCGCTGCGAGCCGTTGAGGAAGCTGACGATCGGCGTCGCCAGCGCGCCCTGGATCGGCAGGTACTCCGGGCTCTCCATGTCGAGCGTCGGCCCGCCGAGCAGGCCGCAGAAGTTCGAGAGGTAGCTCGTGAGGCCGTCGAGGTCCTGCACGTGGATCACGAGCGACTTGCCGCGCAGCGTGAACGTGTAGCGCCGGTGGTGCGAGCCGCCGTCGACGTTGTCGGCGAAGTCCATCACGACCGAGTCGCTCGTGTGCGAGTGGCCGGTCAGCGTGGTGTACTGCGCGAGGTGCTGCGGCGCGCCGACGATGCCGTTCGCGAGCATCCAGCCCGCGCCGCCGTCGTGGATCGGCCAGCTCGCGCTCGAGGCCTCGTACACGCGCAGGATGCCGCGCGTGACCGGGTGGTCGGCGAGGTTGATCTGGTAGTCGAGCGTCTCGTCGCCCGTGAAGGTCAGGTGGTAGACCAGCCCCTGCAGCGTGACGCTGACCGTGCCGGGCGCGTCCTGGCCCAGGTGCACGAGGTGGTCGCCGCTCTGCGCGGCGCTGCGGCCGGCGAACGCGGCCAGGGCGAGGGCGGTGACGAACGGAGGACACGCGCGCAGGGCGCGGACGAAGGTGCGGTGCATGGAGCTCGTCTCGATGTCGGCGTCCGCCTGCCAGTGCGGAGCCGAGAGCGGTATCGGAGGGCGGGGAGCCCCATCACAACCCACCTTGTGGGTATGCACAAGAGCCCCAGCCCGATCAACCTCGCCGCGGGCGCGCGCGTTCCGCGCACGCCTTCATGACGGCACGATCACTTGCCGCGGCGGGCCAGCGCGAACGCGAAGGCCGGGCCTTGTCCGCCCGCGTAGGCCGTGTGGATCCAGAGCATCGCCAGCGGTTCGAGCCAGCGCGCGCTGGTCAGGCGTCCGGCGTCCACCGGCTCGAAGCCCGCGTCCTCGATCAGCTTCGTCAGCGTCGAGCGCCACGCATCGTCGTTGCCGCAGAAGAACATCGCCGGCTTGTGCGCGAAGTCCTGCGCGCTCTGCATGTTCTCGGCGCCGGTCGAGTTGAAGGCCTTGAACACGGCCGCGCCGGACCACTTCGCGACCTCCTCGCCGCCCGAGTTCGTGCCGCCCAGCGTCAGGCCCGAGAGATCGGGCGCGAGCGGGTTGGTGCAATCGACGAGCAGCTTGCCGGCGAGCTTGCCGCAGCCCTGCAGCGTCTCGCGCGCGGCGGCCCAGGGCGTCGCGAGCACGACCACCTCGCAGGACTGCGCCGCGCGCTCGGGCGTGTCGGCGCGCGCGCGCTTGCCGAGGTTCGTGACGAGGTCCTGCACCTTCACGCTGGACGGCTCGCGCGTGCCGAAGACGACCTCGTGCCCCTTGCGCGTCCAGACGCGCGCCAGCGCGCTGCCGACATTGCCCGTGCCCAGGATGGCGATCTTCATGCGGTTCTCCTCCGTTGTGGACGCGCGATCGTAGCGAGCGCGCGGCTCGTGCTCACCCGAATTGCACCGAGCGCTTGGTCAGCGAGCCGAAGATCCAGCCCTCGATCGGGAAGCTCGGGCGTTCGGCGGCCTCCGCGGCGCCCAGCGCGACGAAGAGCGGCACGAAGTGCTCGTGCGTCGGCAGCGACTGGCGCACGCCGGGTGCGCGCTCGCGGTACTCGAGCAGGCCCTCGACGTCGCGCCGAGCCAGCGCCTCCGCGGTCCAGGCGTCGAAATCGGCCGCCCAGCCCGGCGTCGGCGCAGCGGGACGCGGATCCATCGCGCGCAGGTTGTGCGTCAGGAAGCCGCTCCCGACGATCAGCACGCCCTCGTCGCGCAGCGGCGCCAGCGCGCGCCCGAGCGCGAACAGCTCGCGCGGCTCGAGCGAGGGCAGCGAGAGCTGCAGCACGGGGATGTCGGCCTGCGGGTACATCGGCACGAGCGGCACCCAGGCGCCGTGGTCGAGCCCGCGCTCGGACGAGGCCGTGGCGATGCGCGCGTCGGAGCACGCGGCCTTCACGCGGGCCGCGAGCTCGGGTGCTCCGGGCGAGGGGTACTGCACGCGGTAGTACTTCTCGTCGAAGCCGTAGAAGTCGTAGACGAGCGGAACGGTGCGCGTGGCCGAGAGCGTCGCGGGCCGCTCCTCCCAGTGCGCCGAGACCATCAGGATCGAGCGCGGCCGCGGCAGCGCGCGCGCCCACCCGGCGAGCTCGTGCGTCCAGAGCGGGTCGTCGAGCAGCATCGGCGCGCCGTGCGCGAGGAAGATCGCGGGCATGCGGGCGGAACGCGCGGCGGCGGGGTTCGTTTCGGCGGGCATCGCTTCGGCTCCTTCGCGCGCCCGACAGCCGGCGAGCAGCACACCCGCGCCCGCGGCGGCGGCGAGTTCGAGCAGCTCGCGGCGGCGCAGTGCGCGCGCGTGCAGGTCCGGACGGGGTTCTGGCGGCACGCGCCCCATTGTGCACCCGCCCGGTCGAGCGCTCCAGGCAGGCACGGCGCGTGTGGCTCGACGCCCGCGCGGATCCGCGCTAGCGTGGAGTCCGAACGACCTGGCTCGATCCGGTCTCCAGCAAGGAGTCTCCTCGATGTCGTTCCTCCTCGCCTGCTCGCTCGAGCTCGGCTCCGCCTCCGCCTCCGCGAGCCCGCTCACGTTCCCTCCCCCGCTGCACGCGCTCGGCGTTGCGATGCCGCCGTCCGCCTCCGGCGCGGGCAACTCGCCCGGCGGATCGTTCCAGCCGACGCAGCAGATCGCGCACCAGGACGACTTCTGGTCGAACATGCTCGTCGGCGACGCCGACCATGACGGACGCCAGGAGATCGTCGTGCGCTACGTCTCCAGCGGGGGCCCCGGCGGAGTCCAGCAGGTCCACGTCCACGAGGACGACGGCAGCGGCCATTTCACGCGCGTCCACTCCTTCCCGCTCCAGGATGGCGGCCTGCTCGCGATGGGCGACGTCGACGGCGACGGGCTCACGGATCTCTTCTACGAGCGCGCCCTCGGCCTCTGCCACCACGAGTTCGTGCGCCGCGAGGCGAGCTCGCCCGGCGGTTTCCCCGATCACGAGGTGTGGAGCGCGCCCAAGCAGGGCAACGTGGTCGACTTCACGGCCTTCCTCGCCGACAGCGACGGCGACGGAGTGCAGGAGCTGATCACGAGCGACAACGATCTCTCCTGCGGGGTGACCTCGCTCAAGGTCTTCGAGTCGGCACCGGGCGACCAGATGAACCTGGTGCTGAACCTCGCGATCCCCGGAGCGCTCGGCAATCCCCTCGTGAGCGACTTCGACCTGAATGGCCGGCGCGAGATCGCCGTGGCCGAGATGTTCTCGGCGCAGATCCTGCAGTTCGAGGCGGCGGGCAACGACACCTGGCTCGCGCTCCCGGCGACGCAGCACACGCTCGTCAACGCCTACCAGTGCGCGCTGGTCGAGCGCTACTCGCCCACCGGCGCGCCGCTGCTCTACCTCGCCGGCCAGGCAGGCAGCGCGGACTACCGCGTGCAGTGCTTCGCGCGCCCGGCCGGCGCGCCGAGCCTGCAGCTGCAGAACGAGACGCTGCTCCCGGGCCTGTGCGGCGCCTCCGTCGCGCAGATCGCGGCCGCCGATCTGACCGGCACGCGCGTGCCCGAGCTGATGGTCGACCGCATCTGCAACGGCGTCGCGCTGTACTCGATCGGCGCGGGCGGCGTGCCGACGCTGATCGACCAGCCCGCCGTGCCCGACGCGATCGAGGTCGTCGGCACGCGCAAGACGCCGCTGCACTCGGGCGTGATCGCGGTCGGCCGCGCGCTGACGATGGCGGATCCGTTCGGGAAGACGTGGCTGCTGCAGCAGTAGCGCCGCGGTCGTCCGCGGACGAATCTCAGCGAGGCGGCAAGCGCGCCGCGAGCGCGGCGCGTTCGGCAGGATCCGTGATCGAGGGCAGCCACAGTTCGAAGTTGTCGCGCGCGGACGGATCCTTGGGCCAGTCCTTCAACACCTCGAGCTCGAGTTCGAGAGCCTCGCGCACGCGCGTGGCGCCGAACAGGGCCTCCGCCTTGAAGTTCCGCAGGTCGCGGTCCTTCGGGTGCAGGGGCATGCCCGCGTCGTACTCCGCGATGGCCTCGTCGAACCGGCTGACTGCCATGTAGGCCGCCCCGAGGTAGAGGTACGCCTGCCACTCGCGAGGATCCAGCTCATGCACCTTGCGCCAAGCTTCCATCGAGGTGTCGACTGCACGCTCGAACAGGGGATTGCTTTCCTCCACCGATGTGAGACAGCTGTCGGCGACGAGTCCCTTGGCCATCCAGTTCGCAACATCGTTCGGCTCGACTTCAGTCCCCTTGCTCAGGGCCGAGAGCGCCTCTTCCCAGCGCTTGCCTTTCGCCAGGACTCCACCCAAGTTGATCCAGGCATCGGCGTAGTCCGGCGCACGCATCAGGAGAGCCCGCAGGACACGCTCCGCGTCGTCGAGCTGGTCCAGTCTGTCGAAAGCCATCGCCATGTTGAGCGGCACGACTGTGGACTCTGGCCAGAGTGCGAGTGCGGCTTCTCCGTGGCGCAGCGCAACCTCAAGGACACCGCGGACCTGCTCGGCGTCAAGCTGCGACCAGCGCGCCTGCGTGCGAATCACGAGCTCCCGGGCGCGAAGCCAGAATGAAGAGGGGTCGCGGGCCACCGCGACATCCAGAAGCGGAAGCACCTCCAAGGAAGGCCGAACCTCCGTCAACGCGTAGGTCAGGAACTCGAGCTCCGGCATCGAGTAGGAGTCCAGCGAGTCAAGTGCGCCCCCCAACTCGTCGCGGTTGTTGAGACCCCACCGGATCATGGCTCGATAAGTGGCGATCCCGCGCTCCTGCCCCCCCAGCAGCTCGAGTAGCGGCTCCAGGTTCTGAGCGGCTCGAAGAAGGACTGGGTTTCGGGAGGCGAGCGCGGCCCACTCCGCGCGATTCTCTACCTGGACTTCCGGGTGTTGAATCACGTATGCAGCCACCGCGACACCACACCCAAGGAGTTGCTCAGCGAACATGTACAGCCCACTCTGGACGAGTCGTTCCGTACGGTCGGTACCTACCCGAACCGCAGCAATCGAGAGCTCGTTGTTCGCGGGATTCGACAGATCGACGCCGAGTGCGGCGAGCCACTGGAGAAGATCTGATGCAGTAGCTCCGTACCGCCGCTCCCGGAGGAGCTTGCCCGCAGGGTCATGCTGGGTGGTCCTGCGGCGCTCGAGTTGCTCGGTGGCTCTGGAGAAGACCGCGAAGGTCCCAAGCACCTCTCGTTCCGCGAAGCTCTGCAACTGATCGCGAGCCTGGACCACCCGAAGAGTCTGTTCGGCGATTCGTCGCCCCTCGACTGCCAGTAGTTGCTCCTCGTGCGCCGAGAGCAGGATTGCAGTCGAGACGACGACGATGGTGAGAACGACGAGGCCAGCGATCGCACCCGTCGCTCTCGCCGGCCGTCGCCGCACGGACTTGACCATGCGAGCCGCCCAGGAGAGCTCCCACGTCGGGCTCTCGCGCAGGTCCAGGTAGGCCTGCAGGTCCTCACGCAGCGCCTGGACGGTCTCGTAGCGCTGGTCGGGCTCGAGGGCCATCGCCTTCTCGCACACCGCCAGCAGTTCGGCCGGTGCGCTGGGCGCGAGTTGGCGCGCGCTCGTGCAGGGCCCAGCCTTCGTGGCAGCGAGGAACGCGGCGACGCGATCCTCCGCGCCGGCATCGAGCACGTCGTGATAGGGCGCGATCCCGGCCAGGATCCGATACAGGATCGCTCCGAGCGCGAACACGTCGGCGCGCGCGTCGACGGCTCCGCCGAGCGCCTGTTCCGGTGCCATGTACCCCGGCGTGCCGAGCAGGTCGCCGGCGAGGGTCAGCTTCGTGCTCGCAGGCCCGGGCTGCGAGTCCGTTCGCTTCGTGCCTGCGCGGGATTCGTCGTGCGCGGCCTTGGGCTCGCCTCCGCTCAGGTGCGCGATGCCCCAGTCGAGCACGTACACCTCGCCGAAGCCGCCGACCATCACGTTGGCGGGCTTGAGATCGCGGTGGATCACGCCGCGAGCGTGGGCGTAGGCGACCGCGTCGCAGACGCGCACGAGGATCTCGATCGCGCGGCGCTGGCCCGTGCCCGTCGCATCGTCCGCAGGAGCCGCGAGGACATCCTCGAGCGTGCGGCGCTCGCCGAGCCTCTCCGCAGCGTCCGCCGGGGTCGCGGAGTCCTGCGGGGCCCCGGCGACCTGGATCAGCTTCATCGTGAAGAAGGGCCAGCCCTCCGCGTCGACTCCGAAGTCGTGGATCGGCGGGATGCCGGGGTGATCGAGCTCGGCGAGCACGCGCGCCTCGCGCAGGAAGCGCTGCGCCGACTCGGAGTCCAGGACGGCGCTCGCCGGGGAGACGGGCAAGCCGGCCCGCAGCACCTTGCGCGCGATCGTGCGCTCCAGGACCCGGTCGAAGACCAACTCGACCCGCCCCATTCCCCCGCGCCCGACCTCGCCCAGGCTCTGGTAGCGCCGGGATGGCGGAACGCTGCCGTCGAGCTCCGCGAGCGGAACCGCCTCCGCGTGGTTCGCCCGATTCGCTGCGGCGCCGGAGGTGTCGAGCAGCAGGTCGCGGGCCGGGCGGTCCAGGCGCGTGTCCGGCTCGCCGGCGGCCCGCAGCAAGGCCGAGAGCGCCGCGGCGAGCGAGGGCTGCGTGCTGCCGATCTCGTCGAGCCGCGCATTGCGCTGCGCGGGCTCCAGCGCGCAGAGCTGGTGGAAGAGGGTCTCGGCCAGCGTCAGGGATTCGTCCATGTGCGTCGATCGGAGGCTCGTTCTCCCCGTCTCCCGCTCAGGCCGAGTAGCCCTTCAACTGCACCGTCAGCCAGGCGCGCGCAAAGGTCCAGTCCCGATCGACCGTCGGATCGGAGACCCCCAGGACGCTGGCGACCTGGGTGAGCGTGAGCCCGCCGAAGTAGTGCAGCTCGACGATGCGCGCGAGCCGCGGCTTCTGGTCCGCCAGGCGCGTGAGCTTCTCGTCGAGATCGAGCAGCCAGTCGCGGTCCGGATGCGAGGCCGGGTTCCCGAACTCGCCGCGATCGGATTCGGCGGAGGCGCTCGCGTGTCCCTCGGGCCGCGAGCGGCGGCGCTTGGCGTGGTCCACGAGCACGTGGCGCATCACCCGCGACGCGAGGGCCAGGAACTGCGACTGGCTCTGCGGGTCGATCTGGCTGGTGTGGAACATCCGCATCCAGGCCTCGTGCACCAGGGCCGTGGGCTGGAGCGTGTGGCCGGCGCGCTCGTTGCGCATCAACGCGGCGGCGCGGCGCTTCAACTCGCCGTGCAGCAGCTCGTGCAGGCGCGCCTGGGCCTCTGGATCACCGTCGAGCGCGCGGCGCAGACAGGCGGTGGCTTCCGAGCGAGCGTGCGGACCCGGTTCGGGTTCGGGATCGACCACGAGCCGCGATCCTATCACGGCGAGCCGGGCCGGATCGGCGCCGCCCTGCAGCGGATTCCGCACTTTGCGTGATGCCGGCCGCCGCCGGCGTGCGCCTGGAGGGTCCCGCAGCCGGCGCACGTCGCGCACGGCGCGGTTCACCCCCTGCCCGAGGCAACTGCCATGATCCCGCGTCCCCTCCCGCTCCTTCCCTCGATTCCGGCCGCGCGGCCCGGCCCCGCGATCTCCACTGCCAGCTCCTCGCGGCGCTCCGCGCCCACGCCCCTGCGACCGCTGTCGGTCCTGCTGCTCTGCGGCCTGGGCTGCTGGCCCGCGGCCTGCGGTGCCGGCGGCGGCGGGTCCTCGTCCCCGGTCTCCCCGCAACCGGCGCTGAGCGCGGAGGAGTCGAAGGGCGTCGCCTCGGTCGTGCTGCTCGAGGTCCTGCGCGGCACGACCGCCATGCACGAGGTGGCGCGCAAGCTCCTCGACGGCGCGCCCGCAAATTCGACGCTGCTCGCCAACGTCGCCGCGCGCATCGGCATGGCGGACACGCGTGCCGCGCGCGAGCGCTTCCTCAACTACGTGAACATCGGCCCCGTCGGTCCCGCCGAGGAGTCCGACTTCTACCGCGAGTTCGTCTACGAGCTCGCGCGCGAGATCGCGGAGTCGCCGGGCACCAGCGCGGAGCGCGGCAACCTGCTCGCGGTGCTCAAGGACCTCGGCGCCGCGAACGCGGCGAGCACGCTCCAGGATGCCGTGCACGCCGAGAGCGCCTTCGTCGACGTGCTGCTGCCCGCCGGTCGATTCGGTCCGCTGGGCGCGAACCTGCTGCAGACCTCGCTCGGTTCGCAGAAGGGTCTGTTCGACTACGAGGCCGGCCAGATCGCGCAGCGCGTGCAGGCGCTCAACGCGACCACCCACGGCTACGTGGCCGGCAGTGCGACGCTGCAGGACGTGGCGGCACGGCGCGAGGAGCTCTTCGCCGTCACCGCGGCCTCGCAACTGCTGCTCGCGCGCACCGACCAGGGCGAGGTCGCCACGCGGCTCCTGAGCACGACGAGCAACGTGGCCATCGCCGCAACGTCGTTCGCGCTGTTCACACCGCAGCTGCCCTCGAACGGCCAGGGCGCGCTCACGCACATCGCGGCCTTCGACTTCGGCGACATCGGCGACTGGGCCAGCGACGGCGTCGACTGGGCCGGCGATGCGATCGAGGACGGCATGGACCTCCTCGCGCAGGGCACGGACGCGATCGGCAGCGCGCTCCAGGACGTGGTCGACTTCTGCCAGGACAACCCGTACGCGTGCAACTGCCTGTACAAGCTGATCGTGCAGGAGGAGCTGTGCGACCTGAGCGCGATCCCGGGGTTCGCCAACTACAACCAGCTCTCGCAGTCGTTGGGCGATGTCATGGACTTCGCAGGATCGCAGCTCGAGGAGCAGCTGCTCGGGCTGGGCAGTGACCTCGAGACGCTCGCGGGATCCGTCACGGGGATGCAGGAACAGGTCGGGCTGCTGGGAGACCAGCTGCGCCAGTCGACCGAGCAGATCCTCTCCGCGCTCGGGCAGCTCTCGGCCAACCTCGACCACACGCGGGAGGAGATTCTGGCCGCGATCGCCAGCGCGCACGCCGAGATCAGCGCGGTGCGCTCGGACATCCAGGACCTGCGCGACATCATCCTCTGGTACTTCGCGGGAGAGGAGCAGGACCACATGGAACAGGTGCGCCTGCCGTTCGAGACGTACGCCGAGGTGGCACTCGACGCCGTCCACCGCGGCGATGCCGCTGCGGCGGCCAGTGCCCTGGCGGCGATGCGCCCGACGCTCGAGGCCGAACCGCGCCACACCTTCCTCCGCAGCGGGCCAGTCCAGACCTGGCTCCAAGCCCTGCAGCTCCTCGTGAGCACGCACTGGACCCGAGAGACCGTCGGGCAGCACTACATCGGCACGCTGGGCCCCATCGGCCACCTGGCAGGAATGAACTCGTCCGCGGTCGCGCTCGTCAATCCAGGCGCCACGGGCCTCCTGGCCAACCGCATCCTGCGCGTGCTCTCCGAGGGCCGCGAGCTCCTCGGCTCGGCCCTGAACGAGCACCTGCTGTACGTCCACCAGGTCCTGCAGCAGGCGCGCGACGACGCGAACCTCAGCGTCTCGCTCACGCTGGAGGGACTGACGCCGCTCTGCGTCCAGACCGCGGGCACGGCGGCCGAGCAGTTCGCCGCGCTGTGCAGCGCAGCCTGGTCGAGCGCAGGCCTGAGCCTGCCGTCGACGACGGACCCGACCCTCAACGTGTGGATCCAGACCGGCGAGTGGATCGACGCGCAGGGCCGCCTGCAGGTGCCGCTGCAACCGGTGGGCACGCCGATCCTCGTCCCGACGTCGGAGACGACGTTCGTGGGCTGGGCGTATCGCACGCCGGCAGGCGTGTTCCTCGCGGTCGACGGCACGGATCCGTTCCGCCTGGCGGCGAAGCTCGGGCTGATCTCGTTCCAGCCCCAGACCGGAGGCACCTTCCGCGCGAGCATCGAGGTGCCGAACGCCCTCAAGTCGCACAGCTCCGTGCTGAGCGACCTCGACGGCGACCAGCTGGTCAAGCTCAAGGCCTACCCGAATACCGCCGGCGGTCCCGGTGAAGGCTACCTTCACATCACGCAGTTCCTCGGCGGAGCCGGTGCGGATCTCTACTGGCTGCAGGACAAGTGCGCGGCCCTGCTGGAAGCCCTCACCCCGGTCCTCGTGCAGCACGCGCTGATCCCCAGGATCAACGAGGCCGGCAGCCTCTCGGGACTCCAGACCCTCGCCGGTCAGGTCGCGACGGTGCAGTGGACGCTGGGTCTCGCGGCGAGCTTCGCGCACGCCGATCCCGAGCTCTCGGCCAACCTCTCCTCGCTGCTGCGCTCGCCGCTGTTCACGGGCTCGCGGCTCTTCGGCCACGTGCACCACACGAGCCAGGACATCGTCGCCGACTTCAAGCAGGCGTTCATCGATCACGTCCTCGAGTGCAGCTCCCCGGACAGCGTGCTGCCGGCGGACGTACGCTCGATCGCGGACCTGGTCGCGATCGCGCCGAGCGTGCTCGGCGGAATCCGTGACCTGATCGACGCGACGGTGCTGCCGCGGCTCACGAGCGGACAGTACTTCTTCGCCGACATCGACGAGGCCGAGGGCTGGGCCGCCAGCCTGATGCGCTAGTCCGAACCGGCAACCGGGTTCCCCGCTCCGTGCCGCTCTCCGCGGCGGCTCGGCACGGCCCGAGCCGGATTTGCGAGCCTCGGCCCTCGCGGCGCACGTCGTCGCGGGGGCCGATCGCCTTTGTCGCGCGAGGAAGAGCAGCGTCTAGGCGGGAACGGAGATCGACGAAGCAGCAACCGACCTGTTGCCGAGGTGCACGCACGGCAACGTGAAGCAGAAACGCGCGCCCTTCCCGCGCTCGGACTCGACCCAGATGCGCCCGCGGTGCAGCTCGACGATCTCGCGCGCGATCGCGAGGCCCAGCCCGGTGCCCTCGGTGCGCGCTGCGCCGTTCGCCAGGCGCGTGTAGTGCTGGAAGAGCTGCGGGATGTCCTCGGCCGCGATGCCCGGGCCCTCGTCCTCGACACGGATGCACACCTCGTCGGCGAGGCGCTCGGTGCGCAGCGTGATGCGTCCCCGCGGCGCGAACTTGAGCGCGTTGCCGACGAGGTTCGCGAGCACCTGACAGACCAGATCGGGGTCGAGCTCCAGCGCGAGCGTGCCCGCGCCGAGCTCGGCCACGAGCTGGACCCCCTTGCGCCGCGCGGAGAGCTCGAAGGCCTCGTGGACCTGCGCCACGAGCACGTCGATCTCGACGCGCCGCGGCTTGGCCTGGATGCGGCCCGATTCGAGCTGCTTGTGCGTCAGCACCTGGTCGAGCAGGCGCGCCAGCCGGTCGACGTTGCGCTTGGCGGTCGCCAGGTGCAGGCTCTGCGCCGGCGTCAGCGGACCCGAGCTGCCGTCGGCGACGATGTCGATGCCCTCCTTGATGCACGAGAGCGGCGTGCGCAGCTCGTGCGAGATCATCGCCGTGAAGCGCGAGCGCACCTCCATCAGCTCGAGCAGGCGCTGCTCGGTGCGCCGGCGCGCCGAGATCGCGGCGGCGATGATCAGGAACAGCGCCAGGCTCACGGCCGCGTTCCAGGGCGGGATGATCGGGCTGGGGTAGGCGCGGCCGCCGTACAGGTCGGCCAGCAGCCAGGCCGCCGCGCTCAGGATCGAGAGCGCGATGCCCGCAGCGCGCCCGAAGTACCACGCGCCGAGCCCGATCGGCACGAGGTAGACGATCGTGACCATGATCTCCGGGCCGCTCCAGTAGTCGATCGCGCCGATCAGGAGCGTCAGCAGCACCAGGCCCGCCAGGCCCAGTCGCCCGCGCAGGCCGAGCGGACGGCGCGGCTCAATCGCGACGGGCATCGGAGAGCAGCCTGCGCACGGTCGAGAGCAGTTCGACGGCCTCGTAGGGCTTGGTCAGGTACGCATCCGCGCCCGCGCCGTAGCCGCGCAGCTTGTCGATCGACTCCGCGCGCGCGGTCAGCATCAGGATCGGCAGCATGCACGAGGACAAGCTGCGCCGCAGCCCTTCGCTGACGCGGTAGCCGTCGGTGTCGAGCAGCATCAGGTCGAGGATGACGAGGTCGGGCCGGAAGTCCTCCGCGATCTCGACCGCGCGCCGGCCCTCGTTCTCGATCAGCACCTCGAAGCCCTGGGCCTCCAGGCGCGCCTGCAAGAGCGACGCGACGTCCGCTTCGTCCTCGACGACCAGGATGCGCTGGGGTGCTTCCGGCATGGGGCTTCGGCTCCGAAGTGCGGCCGCGCTGGCAGCGGCCTCGGGCCGTGGAGTACGCGCCGGACGCGCGGCGGTGAGGAGCGCGGGATGGATTTCTTGCGCGTGGAGCGTGCGCTGCGCGTGACCTCGAGCGAGTTCGAGCCGCGAGGGCGACGAGGTCGATGCAGACCGACGGCCGCGTGCGTAAGGCCGCGCCCTACAGCGGAATGTTCCCGTGCTTGCGCACCGGCTTGTCCTCGTGCTTGGTCTTCAACAGCTCCAGCGCGCGGATCAGCATCGGGCGCGTCTTGCTCGCCTCGACCACGTCATCCAGCGACCCGCGCGCCGCGGCGCGGTAGGGATTGCTGAACTTCTCCTCGTACTCCGCCGTCTTCTGCGCCTCGAGCGCCTTGGGATCGGGCGCCTTGTCGAGCTCGCGCTCGTGAATGATCTTCGCCGCGCGCGCGGGGTCGAAGCACAGTTTGCTCAGCGATGAATCGAAGGAAGAGGCACTAGGACCTGTCCCCGAATTGTGCCAATGTCGCGCCCCGCCGACGGTGCGTGAAGCCCGACGTCGGCGCCATCTTCACGGGTGCTCAGGTCGAGTCGAAGTCCGAGCTGTCTCTCGCTCGTCTCGCGGGCCCCGACTTGGATCACCTCCACGACGCCACCGCAGATGCAGTGGGTGGCAGCATCCTCGGGCCGCCTGTGTTGCCGCAGGTGCCGCACCCCCGCCGACAGCAGCTTCGACGGGACGCCATCAATGGTCTCCATGCGGAGGGCAATGTGAGGGCCGATCCACTTGCCCCATGTGCTCAGAAGCACAGTGAGCGTGTCGCCAGCGAACCATGCGTGCGCGACGATTCTCTGCGCGCCGTTTCCCCACTCGCCGTCCAGGTGCTGGGTGGGTTCAAGTCCAGCGCTCTGCGCTGCAGTCATTACCAGCACACCCCGCGCCAGCGTGCACTGGGAGAGAATCGAATCGGCGAGCGCCCGGTAGCGTCCGTCGCCTGCATCCTGATCGGGCGCGATCCCGGCGTCCGATGTGGTCCTGCAAGCGATCAGTTCGAAAGGCAGGACTGCTGCCAGGAACCACACGGAGAGAGGTGCGGCGCGACGGAACCCAACGAGTCGCCGCCACAACGCTCCTCTCTCGCCGCGGCGCGCCGCATGCCCCTGCGAATTCGGGCAGAGGAGTTCCCTGGCCGGTCCGCCGCGAGCGAAAGGAGGATGCATCACAAGGGGATGTTCCCGTGCTTCCTGACCGGCTTGTCCTCGTGCTTGGTCTTCAACAGCTCCAGCGCGCGGATCAACATCGGGCGCGTGCGACTCGCCTCGATCACGTCATCGATCGAGCCGCGCGCGGCGGCGCGATACGGGTTGCTGAACTTCTCCTCGTACTCCGCCGTCTTCTGCGCCTCGAGCGCCTTGGGATCGGGCGACTTGTCGAGCTCGCGCTTGTGGATGATCTTCGCCGCGCCCGCGGCGCCCATCACGGCCACCATCGCGCCGGGCCAGGCCAGGTTGAGGTCGCCGCGGATCGCCTTGCTCGACATCACGTCGAAGGCGCCGCCGTAGCCCTTGCGCGTGATCACGACGACCTTGGGCACGGTCGCCTCGCAGTACGCATACAGCATCTTCGCGCCGTGGCGGATGATGCCGCCGTACTCCTGCGCGGTGCCGGGCAGGAAGCCGGGCACGTCCTCGAAGGTCACCAGCGGGATGTTGAACGCGTCGCAGAAGCGGATGAAGCGCGCGCCCTTGATGCTCGCGTCGATGTCGAGGCAGCCGGCGAGCACCGAAGGCTGGTTCGCGATGATGCCGGCGACGCGGCCGCCCAGGCGCGCGAAGCCGATCAGCAGGTTCTGCGCGTGGTCGGGCTGCACCTCGAGCCAGGATCCGGCGTCGACGACGCGCTCGATCACGCGGTGCATGTCGTAGGGCTTCTGCGGATCGGCCGGCACGAGCGTGTCGAGCTCCGGATCGCAGCGGTCGGCGGGGTCCGTGCACGCGACGACGGGCGGATCCTCGGCGTTGTTGAGCGGGAGGAAGCTCATCAGCCGGCGCAGGAGCAGCATGCAGCTCTTGTCGCTGGGGCTGACGAAGTGCGCGACGCCCGAGCGCGCCGCGTGCACCTGCGCGCCGCCGAGGTCCTCGCTGGTGACCTCCTCGTGCGTGACCGACTTGACCACGTCGGGACCGGTGATGTGCATGTACGAGGTGCCCTCGACCATGCAGATGAAGTCGGTGATCGCCGGCGAGTAGACCGCGCCGCCCGCGCAGGGGCCGAGGATCGCGCTGATCTGCGGCACGACGCCCGAGGCGCGCGTGTTGCGCCAGAAGATCTCGGCGTAGCCCGCCAGCGAGTCGATGCCCTCCTGGATGCGCGCGCCGCCCGAGTCGTTGAGCCCGATCACGGGCACGCCGACCTTGAGCGCCATGTCCATCACCTTGCAGATCTTGCTGGCGTGCATCTCCCCCAGCGAGCCGCCGAAGACGGTGAAGTCCTGGCTGAAGAGGTAGACCGGCCGGCCGTCGATCAGCGCGTGCCCGGTGACGACGCCGTCGCCGAGGATCTGCTGCTCCTGCATGCCGAAGTCGACGCAGCGGTGCGTGACGAAGCGGTCGAGCTCGACGAAGGAGCCCTCGTCGACGAGGAAGTCGATGCGCTCGCGCGCGGTCAGCTTGCCCTTCTTGTGCTGCGCGGCGATGCGCTCGGGGCCGCCGCCCTGCTCGGAGAGCTCGCGCATGCGGTGCAGGCGGTCGAGCGGCGATTCGTGGGCGGGGGTCGTCATCGGTGCGGGGTTCGGTGCGGGCCTGGGTTCGGTGGGCTGTGTGTGCGCCATGGTCGAGGTGGGAGAACGCGTGCGATCCGGGTCGATCAGGAGAGCGCGTAGTCCTGCAGCAGGCCGCAGCGCGGGCAGCGGTAGGCCACGATCGGAAAGCTCTTGCGCTCCTTGAGGTTCAAGCCGGTCCAGAAGCTCTTCTCGGGCTCGCCCTCGATCCACTGCGCCACGCCCTTGCGGTTGTTGTCGGCGAGCTCGAGCACGAAGCCCTCTTCCATCGCGTCGCGACACTGGGGGCAGCGGGGTTCAGGCTTGCTCATCGCGCGACTCGCTCAGTGCACGTTCGGATCCTCGACCAGCTCGAGCAGCACGCCGCCGGTCGACTTGGGATGCACGAACGCGACCTTCGTGCCGTGCGAGCCCGGCTGCGGCGTCGCGTCGATCAGCTGCAAGCCGGCGGCCTTCAGGCTCTGGATCGCCTGCGCGCAGTCGTCGACGCGCCAGGCGAGGTGGTGGATCCCCGGGCCGCGCTTCTTCAGGAAGCCCGTGATCGGCGAGTCCTCGCCGACGGGCTCGACCAGTTCGACGCGCTGCGAGCCGGCGAAGAGCACGAGCACGTTGACCTTCTGGCCGGGAACGAACTCGACCGGCAGCGCCTGCATGCCGAGCGCGGTCTCGTAGACCTTGCGCGCCTCCTCGAGGCTGTGCACGGCGATCGCGACGTGGTGCAGGCTCTTGACGACGCCGCGCAGCACCAGCGGCACCGGGCTCACAGCACCTCCGGGGGTTGGTAGCGTCCGAACACGGTCTCCAGCGTCGAGCAGATCTCGCCCAGCGTCGCGTAGCATGAGACGGCCTCCAGGATCGGGTGCATCAGGTTGGTGCGGGTCGTGCGCGCGGCCTCGGAGACGGCGCGCAGGGCGCCCTCCACGCGCGCGGGATCGCGCGCGGCGCGCACGGCGGCGAGGTCGGCCAGCACCTCGGCGCGCGAGCCCTCGGAGGGCTTGAAGACGCGCGGCGGCGGCTCGTCGACCTGGTGGCGGTTGACGCCGACGACGACCTGCGCGCCCGACTCGACGCCGCGCTGCCAGGCGAGCGCGCTCTTGAGGATCTCGCGCTGCACGAAGCCGGCCTCGATCGCCTGGACGGCGCCGCCGCGGCGCTCGATCTCGGCCATCAGCTCGAGGGCGCGCGCCTCGATCGCGTCGGTGAGCTCCTCGACGTAGGGCGCGCCGCCGAGCGGATCGATCACGTCCGCGACGCCCGACTCGTGCGCCAGCACCTGCTGCGTGCGCAGCGCCAGGCGCGCGCTCTCCGCGGTCGGCAGCGCGAGCGCCTCGTCGCGGCCGTTGGTGTGCAGCGACTGCGTGCCGCCCAGCACGGCGGCCAGGGCCTGGATCGTCACGCGCACGACGTTGTTGTCGGGCTGCTGGCTGGTCAGCATCGAGCCGGCCGTCTGCGTGTGGAAGCGCAGCATCCAGCTCTTCTCGTCCTTCGCGCCGAACTCCTGGCGCATGATGCGCGCCCACATGCGGCGCGCGGCGCGGAACTTGGCGACCTCCTCGAAGAGGTTGTTGTGCGCGTTGAAGAAGAACGAGAGGCGCGGGCCGAACTCGTCGATCGAGAGCCCCGCCGCCAGCGCCGCCTGCACGTAGGCGCGGCCGTTGGCGAGCGTGAAGGCGAGCTCCTGCACCGCGGTCGAGCCCGCCTCGCGGATGTGGTAGCCCGAGATCGAGATCGTGTTCCACTGCGGCACGCGCTCGGCGCAGAAGCCCATCAGGTCGGTCACCAGGCGCATCGAGGGAGCGGCCGGGAAGCGGTAGTTCCCGCGCGCGGCGTACTCCTTGAGGATGTCGTTCTGCACCGTGCCGCGCAGCTTGGCGAGCTCGACGCCCTGCCGGGTCGCGAGCGCGCAGTACAGCGCGAGCAGCACGGGCGCCGTGGCGTTGATCGTCATCGAGGTCGAGACCTCGCCGAGCGGGATGCGCTCGAAGAGGCGCTCGAGGTCGCGCAGGCTGTTGACCGGCACGCCGACCAGGCCGACCTCGTCGCGCGCGAGCACGTGGTCGGAGTCGTAGCCGATCTGCGTGGGCAGGTCGAAGGCGACCGAGAGGCCGGTCTGCCCGCTCTCGAGCAGCTGGTGGAAGCGCCGGTTGGTCTCGCGCGCGCTGGAGAAGCCGGCGTACTGGCGCATCGTCCAGAGCTGGCCGCGGTACATGCTCGGCCGGATGCCGCGCGTGTAGGGATACTGGCCGGGGAAGCCGCCGTCGCCCGCCCCGCCGTAGAGCGGCGCGAGCTCGATCCCGGAGGTCGTCTCGAAGCGCGGCTTGCGCTCCGGCGTGCGCTCGCAGGCGTGGGCATGGACGCCTTCGGCCCAGGCCCTGAGGCCCGGCCCTTCCGCGGCACGCTCCTGCCGCTCGCTCGTCCGTTCGCTCATCGGGGCGCTCGCCGCGCGCGCGGCGGCGGAGGATTGTAGGTGCTGGCCCGGAGGCCGGCAAACGCGTGGAGCCGGGGAGCGCGTCGGCTAGGCTGCGCGTTCGCATGCACGACCGCCCGCCCGGAGAGATCCCCCGCCGTGGGAGCGCCGCGCGCGTGCTCGCGGTGCTGGGGCTGGGGACGCTCGGCCTGGGTCTGGCCGCCCTCGATCTGCGACCCGCGGGCGAGGGCGCGGCGCTGCGGCTGCACTGGAGCTTCGCCGGCACGCCGGCGCGCTGGCTCGGCGAGCCGCTCGCGCCGGCGGACTTCGTCGCACGCTTCGATCGCTGGCTGCTGCTCGCTGCGGGCCTCGCGCTCGTGCTCGGCGCGCTGGCCGGCGTCGCGCTCGCGCGCGCGCTCGCGGCGCGGCTGCAGGCGCGCGCGGCCATAGGCACCTGCGTCGCGGGCGCGGCGGCAGTCGTGCTCGCGCTCGATCCGTGGGTGGCGCGCTTCGTCGCGACGCGCGAGGGCTTCAGCGCGCCGCGCTACCTCGACGCCGGCGACCTCCTGCGCGGCCTGGGCCTGGGTGCGTGCGCGCTGGCGCTGGTGCTGCTCCTCGCCTCGCGCCGAGGCGCCGCGCCGGCCTTCACGCCGCCGCGCGAGCGCACGCGGGCCGGGCTGGTCTGGCTCGCCGCGCTGGCGGCCTTCGCGCTGCCCTCGCTGGTGCTGCCGCTGCCCGCGGACGCGCCGCCGCTGACCAACGACGAGCAGGCCTACCTCGTGCAGGCCGGGCTCTTCGCGCGCGGCGAGCTCGTGCACGAGGCGGGCTCCCTGGCCGAGTTCTTCCCCGCGCCGCAGACGCAGATCGACGCGGGGCGCATCTTCTCGAAGTACCCGCCCGGCCACTCGCTCGTGCTCGCACCCGGCGTGCTCGTCGGCTGGCCGCTGCTCCTGCCGCGCCTGCTCGCCGCGTGCAGCGTGTGGCTGGTGTGGCTGCTCGCGCGGCGCTTCGGGCTTTCGCGGCCCACGCTGGCGGCCTGGCTCTTCGCGCTCTCGCCCGCGTTCCTCGGCGTCGAGGCGCTGGCGCTCTCGCACGGGACCTCGCTGCCGCTGACGCTGCTGGGCGTGGTGTGCGCGCTGGGAGCGCTCGACGCGTGCGCCGCGCGGCGCGCTCGCGCGCTGGGGCTGGCGGCGCTCGCCGGCGCGGCGCTCTCGCTGGCCTTCGCGGCGCGGCCGGTGACCGCGCTCGCGGTCGCGCTGCCGCTCGTCGTGCTGCTCGTGCGCGAGCGTCCGCGCGGGAGCTGGGCGATCGTCGCCGGCGCGCTGCTCGCGGCGCTGCCGGCGGCGCTGTTCTTCCTGCACGTCGACCGCGTGCTGACCGGGGACGCGCTCCAGACCGCCTACGGCCGCTTCAACAAGGCCGAGAACTCGATCTGGGGCGCGGTCGACGGCCCCACCGCGCTCTCGATCGCGGCCTTCAACCTCGGCCGGCTCAGCGTGTGGGTGCACGGGATCGCGCCGGGCCTCTTCCTGTGCGTCGCCGGCTGGAGCTTCGGCCCGCGCGCGCCGCGGCGCTGGCTGCTCCTCGCGCTGCCGCTCGCGCTGTTCGCGCTGTACGCGCTCCATCCGTTCCAGGGCATCCCCTGGTGCGGCCCGGTCTACCTGGTCGAGGCGCTGCCCGCGCTGGTGCTGCTGGGCACGGCCGGCCTGGAGGTGGTCGAGCGCGCCGCGGGCGCGCGCGCGGCGCACGCGCTCGTCGCCCTGATGCTCGCCGGCAGCGCCTGGCTGCTCGTGCAGCACGCGACGCTCGCGCGCGAGGAGCTCGCGCTGCGCGACGCCCCCGCACGCGCGGCGCGCGCGGCCGGGATCACGCGCGGGATCGTCTTCGTGCGCCTGGACGATCCGCGCGCGCGTCGCCTCTTCCCCCTCGCGCCGCCGCGTCCGGGCGCGGAGCTGGTCTTCGCGCGCGAGCTCGGCGCGCGCGACGCGGGGCTCTTGCGCGCGTTCCCGGCGCTGCCCGCCTGGAGCTTCGATCCGGCGACCGGCGCGCTCGCGCCGCGCTGAGGCGCGCGGGGATTCGTAGAAGAAACGTCATTCCCCGGCGAAGGCAGCGAACTCGCGCGCTCGGATGGGACAATCCGCCGCCCGTCGTCCGAGCCCCCCTCACGACCATGAAGCGCTTCTCCCTGATCTTCCTGTCGATCGTCATCCTCGTCGGCCTCGGTGTCGGACTGTGGTGGTCCACCACGCGCACGAGCTCGTCGGTCCGCCCCGACGCGAGCAAGACCGAGGCCGAGGCCGCAGGTGCCGACAAGCCCGTCGCCCCGCCGACCGAGCTCGAGGGTAGCGTGCCCGGCGAGGCGCAGGCCGCGACCGAGCGCGCCCTGGCCGCGCCCGCAGCGCCGGCCAGCGCGTCGGGAACGTTGAAGGGCAGCGTGCGCCTGCCGCCCGCGATCGACGAGAAGGGCACGCTGACCGTCTACGCGCTCGCCGAGCGCGCCCCCTATCGCGAGCTCGTGCGCCTGCTCGAGGGCGAGCAGCGTCGCAGCTCCGGTGCGAAGCACGAGGACGATCCCGAGGGCAAGAGCGGCAGCGCCAAGCCGGCCGACACGTCCGACACGGGCCAGCGCATCCTCGCGCGCGCGATCGTCGCGAACGACGGGCGCTTCGAGCTCGCGCTGCCCGAGGGCTCCAGGCGCGCGTTCCTCGCGCTGCAGGGGCGCTTCCTGTACCTCGAGCGCACGCAGGAGGTCGACCTCACGCGCGGACGCGAGCCGCTGCTGCTCGCCAGCGTCGGCGCGAGGGTCAAGGCCACGCTGACGCTGCCCGAGGGCAGCCCGCTCGCCGTGCTGGAGGACCTGCGCGTCGAACTCAACCCTGCGCTGCGCGGCGCGATGATGATGAACCCCGACCGCGCCGCGCGCCGGCGCCAGCGCCTCGACGGCGCGGGCGTCGAGTTCCGCGCCGTGCCGCTCGCGGAGACCTGGAAGCTGCAGATCGAGTCGGATGCGTTCGCCTTCGTCGAGAAGCCGATCACGGGCCTGCGCGCGGGAGAGACGCGCGAGCTCGCGCTCTCGCTCGAGCCCGGCGGCACGCTGCGCGGCGTGGTGAAGAAGCCCGACGGCCAGCCGTGCGCGGATGCGCGTGTGCTCGCCTCGAGCGAGGGCGACTGGTTCGGCGTCGACGACCGCGAGGTGCGCTCGGCGAAGAGCGGCGCGGACGGCAGCTTCGAGCTGCCGCACGTGCCCGCCGGCGCGCTCAAGCTGCGCGCGGAGGCCGACAACTTCCTCTCCAGCCCCAAGACCGACCTCGAGCTGCCCGCGGGCCGCGTCACCGAGGGTCTCGTGCTCGTGCTGCGCGAGGGGCAGGCGGTCGGCGGCACGCTGCGCTGGTCCGACGGCTCGCCCGCCGCCGGCGTCGAGGTGCGCGCGAGCTTCGACCTCTCGCAGGTCGGCGGGATGGGCGCCTTCAACGCGCTCGAGGGCGCGGAGGGCAGGTCGAAGAGCGACGCCGAGGGGCGCTTCCACATCGGCGGCCTGGGCAAGGGGCCGTTCACGCTGCGCGCGCACGCGCCGGTCCCGGGCGCCGCGAAGGACGAGCAGCAGAGCGCGCGCGTCGACGGCATCACGCCCGGCACGCTCGACGTCGCGCTCGTGCTGCGCGAGGGCGCGCACGTGCGCGGCCGCGTGGTCGACGAGGCCGCGCAGCCCGTGGCGAAGTTCCGCGTGCGCCTGCAGCACGAGGGCAAGGGCATGCTGGCCGCGCTGGGCCAGGACTCGGAGGAGCGCGCCATCGACGAGCCCGCGGGGAGCTTCGACGTCGGCGGGCTGAGCGAGGGCAACTGGAAGCTCTGGATCAGCGCCGAGCACTTCGCGCCGAGCGAGGCGCGCAGCCTGACGCTGCCGCTCGCGCCCGACGCGCCGGCGCTCGAGATCGTGCTGGCGAAGTCGAGCAGCGTCAGCGGCCGCGTGGTCGCGGCCGACGGCTCGGCCGTCTCCGGCGCGGACGTCCGCATCGACGCCGGCGGGCCGAACTGGCAGCGCCAGATGAGCGGCGCGCCGCCCGATCCGGAGACGCAGAGCGGCGAGGGCGGCGCGTTCGTGCTCGAAGGCCTGCGCCCCGGGCACGTCTCGCTCGTCGCCAGCGCGCGCGACCAGGCGCGCAGCCTGCCCGTCGCGCTGGAGCTGGTCGGCGGCGCCGAGACCAAGGACGTCGTGCTGCAGCTGCGCGCGGGCGGCTCGATCAGCGGCGAGGTCTTCGACGAGTCGGGCAAGCCGGTCGCGGGCATGCTCGTGCAGGCGACGGAGCTCGCGCGCTACGACCAGCGCGCGAGCAGCTCCGACGGGGAGGGCCGCTTCCGCTTCGAGCACCTGGAACCCGGCACCTACCAGGTGGTCGCCTTCGCCTCGAAGGCGCTCGGCAAGGCCGGCAGCGACTCCGGCGCGGAGTTCCTGAGCAGCATGAAGACGGCCTCCGCCAACGTGCGCGATGGCGAGGACACGCACGTCGTGCTCGGCGCGCCGCCGGCCGACCCGGTGCAGGTCGTCGGCCGCGTGGTGCACGCCGGCCAGCCCTACACCGGCGCGCTGGTCAGCTTCGTGCACGAGGGCAAGGACGTGCTCGCGAAGATGAAGAACGTCAGCGTCGACGCGCAGGGCGCCTTCGAGGTGCGCCTGGACGAGCCCGGACGCTACTCGGTCTCCGTGCAGCGCATCACCGGCGGCATGGGCCAGCAGAACACGGTCGAGTTCCTGCGCGAGGTCCCCAAGGAGAAGCGCTTCGAGATGGTGCTCGAGATGCCGACCGGCCGCGTCTCGGGCAAGGTGCTCGATCCCGAGGGCAACCCGGCCAAGGGCGAGCGCGTCTCGATGCACCCGCGCGCCGCGCTCGTCGGCGGCACGATGTGGGGCGGCGCCTTCATCGAGGCGCAGACCGACGGCGACGGGCGCTACGACATCCAGGCGCTGCGCCCGGGCGACTACGTGCTCTCCGCGGGCGGCATGCAGATGGGCGGCATCTTCGGCAGCGAGGCCGCGCACGGACGCGAGATCCGCTCCGACATCAAGGTCAGCGAGGGCGACTGGCTGCGCGACGTCGACTTCCGGCTGCGCAAGCCGGGCAAGGTCGACGTCACGGTCGTCGGCGAGGACGACCATCCGATCCCCAAGGCCGCGATCTTCGTGCGCGACGCGGGCGGCAACCTGCTCGACCGCTTCACGATGGTCGCCACCGACGAGGGCGGGCTGGCGCACTACGGCGGGCTCGCGCCGGGCGAGTACAGCTTCAGCTCGCGCATGGACGTGCGCGCCAGCGCCGAGGGAGCGCGCGTCAAGGTCGGCGAGGGCGAGACGAAGAGCGTCAAGCTCGTGCTGCAGGGCGGCACGACGCTGCTCGTGCAGATCGTCGACAGCTCGGGCCAGAGCGTGCAGGCGCCCGTCAGCGTCGTCGACGAGGCCGGACGCGAGGTGGCGGGCATGTACGGCCTGGCCGAGATCATGGACATGTTCTCGAAGAACGGCGTCGACTTCGGCACCGCGCGCATCGGCCCGCTGCCGCCGGGCAAGTACAAGGTCTCGGCGCAGACGCCCGACGGCAAGAAGGGCTCGAAGCCGGTGACGCTGACCGGGCAGCCCGAGCGCAAGCTGACGCTGCGCGTGGAGTGAGGCGCGCGCTCGCGCGGCGCGCTCCGCTCCCCTACTCCGGCCGGTTCGCCCGCAGCCAGTCGAGCACGTTCTGCATGTCCGCGGGCAGCGGCGACTCGAAGTGCAGCGCCGCGCCGCCGATCGGGTGCACGAGGTCGAGCGCGAAGGCGTGCAGCGCGTGGCGCGCCATCTGCGGCGCCTCGGGCGGCAGCGGGGTCAGGTGCTTCCGCTGCGGCCGGTAGACCGGATCGCCCAGCAGCGGATGCCCGATCGAGGCGAGGTGCACGCGCACCTGGTGCATGCGGCCGGTCTTGGGGAAGACCGCGAGGAAGGCGAAGTCCCGGAAGCGCTCGCGCGTCTCGTAGTAGGTCGAGGCGAACTTGCCCTGGCCCTCGGGCAGCACGCGGATGCGGTCGCGCGAACGGTCGTCGCGGCCGATCCAGCCCTCGATCCACTCGGTGTCGAAGCGCGTCGTGCCCTGCACCAGCGCGAGGTAGGTCTTCTGCACGCGCCGCTCCTGGAAGGCGAGCTTGAGGCCCTCGAGCGCCTCGCGCGTGCGCGCGAGCAGCAGCACGCCGCTGGTGTCGCGGTCGAGGCGGTGCGCCAGGCCGGCGCGCTCCTCCTCGTCCAGGCTGGGCAGCTCGCCCCAGCGCCGCGCGGCCCACTCGGCCACGCCGCCCTCGCGCCCGCCGGCGTTGGCGTGGCTCAGGAGGCCGGCCGGCTTCTCCAGCGCGATCAGGTGCTCGTCCTCGAAGAGGATGCGCGGCTCCAGGCCGGGCGGCAGCTCGCTGCCCTGCTCGGGCGGCAGATCGATCTCGACCTCGCCGCCCGCCTCGAGCAGGAAGCCGGGCTTGTGGATCGTCGCGCCACCGAGGCGCACGTGGCCGTCCTTGATCAGCTCCTGCAGGCGCGTGCGCGACCAGCCGGGCATCTGCGCCACGAGCACCTGGTCCAGGCGCTGGCCGCGCACGTCGTCACCGAGCCGGAAGCGCCGTTCGCGGGAGTCCTGCATCATGGGCTTCCACTGTACCAAGCGCGCTGGCAAGATCGCGCACGCCTGGCACGGCCCCGAGTCCCCACCATGACCGAAGCTCGCCCCTCCGTCCTGCTCGTCGATGACGACGCGCGCACGCTCGAGCTGCTCGCAGCCGTGCTCGAGCTGCAGGGCTTCCAGACCACGCTGGCGCGCCACCCGCAGGCAGGGATCGACCTGCTCAAGACGATCCGCTTCGACGCGGTCGTCACCGACGTCGTCTTCGACGGCTTCGCCGAGGGCTCGCTGGTGCTGGCCGCGGCGCGCGAGCTGCAGCCGCGCGCGATCATCCTGCTGATGACGGGCTATCCGCGCATCGAGGGCGCGGTCTCCGCGATCAAGGCCGGCGCGCTGGACTACATCCAGAAGCCCGTCGACCCGATCCTGCTCTCGGCCTTCCTGCACCGCGCGCTGCAGGAGCGCGAGATCGAGCGGCCCAACCTCGTCTTCGCCGACCTGATCGAGATCCTCTCGGCCATGGTCGCCAACACGATCGAGCGCGTCGACCCGTACACCGCGGGCCACGGTTCGCGCACGCGCAAGTACTGCCGCTTCCTGGCCGAGAAGCTCGATCTCCCGCGCGATCGCACCGAGCGCCTGGAGCTGGCGGCGATCGCGCACGACTACGGCAAGATCTACCTCGAGGACCTCTCCTTCCTGACCAAGAACGGGCCGCTGACGGAGGAGGAGTACAAGGCCGTGCAGCGCCATCCGCTGCTGGGCGCGAAGAAGCTCGGCCACCACGCGCAGCTCGAGGAGGTGCGCCGCTTCGTGGCGGAGCACCACGAGAAGTGGGACGGCACGGGCTATCCGCGGCGTCTGGCGCGCGAGGAGATCGCTCTCGAGAGCCGCATCCTGTGTGTGGTCGAGGTCTTCGACTCGCTCGCGACCAAGCGCTCGTACAAGGACGTCTGGCCGCTGGGGAAGATGCAGCAGTTCTTCGCCGAGCAGCGCGGGCGCGCCTTCGATCCGGACGTGCTCGATCCCTTCCTCGGGCTGCTCGAGAGCGAGGGCGAGCGCTGGATCCGCCAGCCGGCGCTGGACTTGAAGGCAGCCGGCCTCGCAGTCGAAGCTTGAGGCAGCATGCAGGCCCTGGCCGCGATCCTGGTCGGCGCGCTGGGCGCGGCCCCGGCGAGCACGCTCGCTGACGCCCCGCCCGGCCTCGTGCTCGTGCCCGGCGGGCGCACGCGCATCGGCATCACGCAGGACGAGCTCAAGCGCCTGCTCTCGATCGACCCCAACTCGCAGAACTACGCCGGTGCGCTCTCGGCCGAGACGCCGCAGCACGAGGTGCTGGTCGAGAGCTTCTACGCAATGCCGACGGAGGTCACCAACGAGCAGTACCTCGCCTTCGTGCGCGCGACGAACTCCAAGCCGCCGCAGAGCTGGGGCGAGCGCGCGATCCGCACCGGCGCCGAGGAGTTCCAGCGCGAGCAGGACCGCGCGCGCGCCGAGGCCGGCACGCAGGGCCTGCCGCTGCCCGAGCCGGCGAGCTTCGACCCGCGCCAGTGGTGGGACGCCAACTGGCAGGGCCAGGCCTGCGAGATCCCCGCCGGCGACGAGCGACGACCGGTCGTGTTCGTCGACCACGCGATGGCCGCGCGCTACGCGCGCTGGGCCGGGCTGCGCCTGCCGCTGGAGGAGGAGTACCAGCGCGCCGTGCGCGGCGACACCGACCGCAAGTACCCCTGGGGCGACGCCTGGGACAACGACAAGTTCGCGGCGACGCTGCTCCTGAAGAAGAAGGGCGGACCCTACCTCGTCGGCAGCTTCCCCGCCGGCGCGAGCAAGCAGGGCCTGTGCGATCTGGCCGGCAACGTCTGGGAGTGGACGCAGAGCCCGTACACGCCCTACGCCGGCTACGAGGGCAAGCTCTTCGAGTTCGGCTACGGCAGCAAGGTGCGCCAGGTCAACGCGATCGCGGCCTTCGACGAAGTCGAGAAGGTCGTCGTCGGCGGCTCGTTCCAGAACGGCAACCTGATGTGCCGCGCGACGACGCGCCGCGCCGTCGGTCCGCGCACGGCCACCGATGCGCTCGGCTTCCGCTGCGTGCGCACGCCGCGCGCCGGCGTCGATGCGGCGCGCGCGATCCTCGCCGAGCAGCTGATCGACGCCCTGCGGCCGCGCGAGGACGATGTCGCGGTGGTCTACGAGCCGGCGGCGGCCACCGGGCTCGAGCTGTGGGAGAGCGCGCCGCTCCTGGCGCTCGCCGACCAGCCCGTGCCCGCAGGCTACGCGGTGATCCGGCGGCACGAGGAGATCGTCTGGTGCCCGGTGCACCAGCTGCACGCGATCGATCCCGGCACCTTCGAGCGCCTGTGCGCCCAGGAGGGCCCGATCCAGCTGGGCTTCCTCGCCACCAGCGTGCCGCTCGTCGAACCCGAGCTCGCCTCGGGCGTGTACCTGGTCTCGTTCCGCGCCAAGGGCCTGCCGCGCTTCCTCTCGACCGAGGATCCCGAGAAGCGCCTGGGTCGCACGCCGCCCGAGGGAGCTCCGCTCGAGGAGCGCCTCAAGATCGACATCGGCTTCGACCACCTGATCGTCTCCGACCTGCACGGCGTGCCGCTGCGCGCGCTGCGCCTGCCGCTGGAGTTCGGTCCGCTCAAGGAGGCGCGCCTGGAGATCGGCGAGCGCGACCAGAAGCGCGTGGCGCACCTCTCGGTCTCGATCCCCTGCCGCACGACGCAGAAGGGCTTCAGCTTCGAGATCGACCTCGTGCCCGAGCCCGGGCGCCTGGACGGCGAGTGGCGCGGAGAGACGCGCACGAAGTAGAGCGCAGCGGCGACGCGAGGCACGCTGCGCAGTCCGTGAACGAGAAGGCGGGGCGCCTTGCCGCGCCCCGCCCCCGTCAACAGGAACCTACACGAAGAGAGTGAGGGAGAGAGTCGACGATCAGGGAGCCCAGGTCACGTCCAGCGCGTTCGTGCCGTTGAACGTGGACGTCGCGCCGCACGTGCCGAGCACGATCGGGTCGCGGTAGTACACCATGTAGTAGCGGTGATCGCCGGCGTTGACGGTGTCGAAGTGCGCCGCGTGGCTGGCCGAGATCGAGGGATCGCCGCCGCCGGGGACGCTGATGCTGCCGGCCGAGGCGACCTTGACGTACAAGCGCTTGAGCGAGCCGCCGACGCAGCGCACGCCCTGGCCGAAGACCGAGCCGTTCGTCTTGCTCGTGCCGGTCAGGACGATGCTGGTCGAGACCGCGCGCTCGCCGGAGGTGGTGAAGACCAGCGTGTCGTTCGCGAGCGAGGGCGAGCCGCTGGCGACGATCTTCGCGCCGCCGGTGGTGTCGCTGTTCTCGCAGCCGCGGCCGAGGCTCGCGGGCGGGTTCGAGCACGGGCAGGAGAGCGCGCCGTTCTGGCCCGGATCGCAGTAGTAGCCGTACGGGGCCGAGGGCAGCTTGACGGTCGCGACCGCGCCGGTGCCGTCGGTGAAGCCGAGCTTCATCGCCAGCGTGCCGTCGGGACCGAAGACCTGCGGGCTGTCGTCGCCGTTGTTGAACTGCGTCGAGCTGAGGCTCTGCAGCGTCTTGAAGACGCCCGGCGTCACCTCGACCAGGTCGGTGGCGATGCGCGCGATCAGCGTCAGGCCCACGCCCGGCGTCCAGCCGTAGTAGGCGCTCGTGCCGCCGCCGCCCGTGGGCGAGTTGGTGAAGAAGACCTGGCCCGCGTCGTTGTACATCATGAACAGGCCCATCGTGGAGCCGAAGAACTCGCCGGGCAGGCCCGGGCAGGGATCGCCCTCGCGCACCACGAGTTCGAGCGCGCCGGGCGCGCCGGCCCAGATGCCCGTGTCGTTCGCGGTGGTCGACGTGCCGCCGATCAGCGCCGACTCGAAGGCGATGCGGCCGCTGTTGTTGATGAACTGGAGCGAGCTGTGCATCGTGTTCAGGAACGCGTCCGTGCCCGGCGCCGCGTCGCCCTCGCGCACGGCGAGCTTGACGCCGCTCGTGCTGCAGACGAAGTAGCCCGTGTCGTCGTCCGGTCCGGTGACGTTGCCGCCCTGCAGCGTGGCCTGGATCAGCGCCTGGCCGTCGCGGTTGAACGAGCACGCGCCGACGTTGACCGACCAGGAGTTGCTGGCGACGTTGAAGGTCGCGCCGCCCGTGTCGGGCGCGACGTCGCCCTCGCGCACGATGGCCTGGTTGCCCAGGCCCGGCGTCCAGACGAAGAGCACCTTGTCGTTCGCGGGCGTCGCGGGCGTCGAGCCCAGCGTCTGCGAGAGCGTCTCGTCGTGCAGCACCTGGCCCGAGGCGTTCATCTGGCTGATGAAGCCCAGCGCGCTGACCACTGCGCCGCCGAGCACCGTGTCTCCCTTGCGCTGCACCCACTCGAGCGCGCCGGGCGTGCCCGTGATCCAGGCCGAGTTGTTGGTCGTGCCGCTGACGTCGCCGCCGGTCAGCGCGGTCTGGAAGAGCACGCGCCCGCTGCTGTTCAGGCCGGTCGGCTGCGAGCTGGGCGAGTTGAAGCCCGAGCTCATCGTCGAACCGCCGCTGGGGGCGAGGTCGCCCTCGCGCACGAACATCACCAGGCTGCCCGGCAGTCCGCCGAAGAGCGCGGTGTCGTTGGTCGTCACCACGCCGGTGCCCGACATCGAGCTGCCGAAGAAGGTCCGGCCGTTCGAGGAGAGGCGCACCGTGCCGCCGATGCCCTGGGCCGAGGCCGTGTTGAGCGTGATGCCGCTCAGCGTCGGGGCCGGGTCGCCGCCGCGGATCACCAGGTTCAGGCCCGCGTTGCTCGCGCCGTAGAACACGCCGCGCTCGTTGGTCGTGACGACGCCGGTGCCGATCAGGCGCCCGCGGAAGAAGACCGCGCCGCTCGCGTCGAGGTTCGGCGTGTCGAAGTTGCCCGAGCCGCCGAAGGTGGCGCCGCCCGTTCCGGGCGCGACCATGCCGTCGGCTGCGATGATGTTGACCGAGGTGGTCACCAGGCTCTGCGCGCTGGCGCTCGCAGCCATGCAGGCCGCGCCCGTCAGCAGGACCACGCTCTTCTTCCACTGAGTGTTGCTCATGACGCTCTTTCCTTGGTTCCGTCTGCTCGTTCCCTGACGCGACCGGGCCGTCCCGCTGCGCGCAAACTTCGCGGTGGCGGAGGGCCACCCACACCCGCATCCTCCGCGGAACGCCGCGCGAGGGCTATTGCACCTTCGGGCAGACGCGCGCACTTCCGCGCGGGCTCAGGCCGCGCCGCCGGCCTCGAGACGGTGCTCGAGCAGGGCCAGCAGCGCCTCGCCGTCGATCGGCTTGGTGAACCACGAACGCGCTCCGGCCGCCAGGACGTGGTCGCGCACGTGCGCATCGTCGAGCGCCGACATGAAGTGGATCGAGAGGCCGGAGCCCCGCGCGCACAGCTCGGCCTGCAGTTCCGGCCCGCTCGTGCCCGGCATGCACACGTCCAGGATCAGCGTGCCGTGCTCGGGCAGCGGGTCGCGCGCGAGGAAGGCCTGCGCCGAGCCGAAGGTCTCGACCAGGTGCCCGGCCGAGCGCAGCAGGCGCGCCAGCGCACGGCAGACGGTCGGATCGTCGTCGACGATGAACACCGCGGGCCTGGACAGGCTGTCGTTCCTGGGGTTCATCGGGGGGGCCTGCAGGGTCACGCGCTGCGCCAGCCTGCAGGGAGAATCCTGACCGATGCGCGGCGTCGCGGCCACTGCCCCTTCGGGCAGCCGCGCGAGCTCAGCTCGCGCGCCGTCCGCTCTCGAGCTGCTCGGCCATGCGCACGAGGTCCGCCACCGAGGTCGCGCCCATCTTCTCCAGCACGCGCGAGCGGTGCAGCTTGACCGTGCGCTCCGCGATGCCGAGCGCGAAGGCCGCCTGCTTGTTGAGATGCCCCGCGACGATGTGCGCGAAGACCTCGCGCTCGCGCGCCGTCAACAGCGCGAAGCGCTGCTCGACCCTGGCCACCTCGCTGCGCTCGCGCCGGCGCATGCGGTCGCGTTCCAGCGCGCGCGTGAGGGCCGCGATCAGGTCCTCCTCGCGCACGGGCTTCTCCAGGAAGTCGATCGCCCCGCCCTTCATCGCGTGCACGCTGGTCGGCACGTCGGCGTGCCCGGTCAGGAACACGATCGGCAGCTCGGCCCCGCGCGCGGCGAGCTCGCGCTGCAGCTCGAGGCCGCTCTGGCCCGGCAGGCGCAGGTCGAGCAGCAGGCAGCCGGCCTGCTCGGGCAGGTAGCGCTCGAGGAACTGCTCGGCGTTGGCGAAGCCGTGCACCTCGAGCCCGTGCGCGTCGAGCAGGCGCGTGGTCGCGCGGCGCAGCGCCTCGTCGTCGTCGACCAGGAACACGCGGCCGGCGGAGTTCACGCGCGCTCCTCGCCCGGCACACAGGCCGGCAGGTCGACCAGCAGACGCAGCCCGCCGCCGGGCGCGGAATCGGCGCTCATGCGCCCGCCGTGCGACTCGACGATCGAGCGGCAGATCGCCAGGCCCAGGCCCATGCCGCTCGACTTGGTCGTGACATAGGGCTGGAACAGTCGGCCGGCCACTTCGGGCGCGAGGCCCGGGCCGTTGTCACGGATCTCCATCCACACGCGCCCATCGTAGCGCCTGGTGTGGATCGCGACACGCCGCGGCGCGGGCACGGCGTCCAGGGCCTCGCAGGCGTTCTTGACCAGGTTGACCACGACCTGCTGCAGCTGCACCGGATCGGCCAGCACCGCGGGCAGGTCCTCGGCCAGCGCGAGCTCGACCTCGACGCCGTGATCCTGGATCTCGCGCCGCAGGAGCGGGAGCGTGTCGCGCACGACCTGGCTGAGGTCGATCGGCTCGCGCTCCGCGGCGTGCTTGCGCAGGAACTCGCGCAGGCGCCGGATCACCTCGGAGGCGCGCTGCCCCTGCTGCGCGATGTCGCCGAGGATCTCGTCCAGGTTGGCGCGGTCGAGGCTCTCGCGCGCCAGGAAGCGCCGCCCCGCCTGCGCGTTGGTGACGATCGCCGCGAGCGGCTGGTTGACCTCGTGCGCGAGCGAGGTGGCGAGCTCGCCGGCCGTCGCGACGCGCCCGGCGTGCGCCAGCTCCTCGCGCAGGCGCGACTCGCGCTGCTCGGCGCGCGCGCGGTCCTCGCTCAGCGCGAGCAGCGCCGCGGCGCGCTGGTGGATCAGGCCGATGCGGTAGCGGTAGGCCAGGTAGAGCAGCGTCGCCGCGCCGAGCGCGGCCAGCACGCGGAAGGTCCAGGTCTGCCACCAGCTCGCGACCAGGTGCAGGCGCAGCTCGACCGGCTGCGAGCTCCACACGCCGTCCTCGTTGCGCGCCTCGACGGCGAAGGTGTAGTCGCCGGGCGCGAGCGCGGTGTACGAGACGCGCCGCTCGGAGCCGGCCGAGTTCCAGACCTCGTCGTAGCCCTCGAGGCGATAGCGGAAGTGCACGCGCTCGGGCGCGGTCAGCGCGAAGGCGGTGAAGCCCAGCTCGACGCGCCGCGTGCCCGCGGGCACGATCGTCGGCGTGCCCAGCGCGAGCTCGTGCTCGTCGGCGACCACGCGCTCGATGCGCGAGATCGGCACGGTGCGGTTGAAGGGGAAGTCCTGCGGATCGATGCGGATCACACCCGCGATCGTGCCGAACCACAGGTGCCCGAGCAGGTCGCGCATCCCCGCGGGCTGGCCGAAGTTCGCCTCGGGCATGCCGGACTCCGGACCGAGCACGACCGGATCCAGGCGCGCGCGGCGCCCGTCGACCAGCGCGCGCAGGTCGCTGCGCGGGATCACGACCAGCCCCAGGTTCGAGAGCAGCCACAGGCGCTGTCGATCGTCCTCGAGGATGCGCGAGAGCGCGTTGTCCGGCAGGCCCTGCGCGCGCGAGATGCGCCCGGCTCGGCCGCGCCACATCCAGCCCAGGCCGCCGCCGTAGCTCGCGATCCAGACGCTGCCGTCCTTCTCCGCCAGCACGTCGCGGATCGTGCCGCGCGGCAGCCCGCTCTCGGGACCGAAGCGCGTCAGCGTCTCGCCCTCCAGGTGCAGCAGCACGTCCTCGCCGCCGATCCACAGGCTCTGGTCGGGCGCGAGCGCGAGCGACGCGATCGGCACGTGCGTGTCGAGCTCCTGCACGACGCGGTCCTCGCGCCCGACGCGCACGAGCAGCCCCGCGACCGACGCGATCCAGACGTCGCCGCTCGTGCACTCGACCATCGGACCGACGCGCGGCACGAAGGTGCGCTCGGGGAGCAGCACCTCGAAGGGCGCGTCGGGCGTGTTCTCGCAGCGCAGGAGGTGCACGCCCGATCCCAGCCAGACGCGGCCGCCGCGGTCGTGCAGCAGCGCCTGCGCGCCGCCGGGCTTGCCGCCGACCTGCGGCAGCTCGACCCGCTTCACGTCCCACTGCCCGTCGACGACGTGGAACAGGCCGCGGTTGTCGCTCGCGACCCACGCCCCGCCCTCGCCGTCCTCGGCCACCGCGCAGACGTTGAGCCGCGTGGGCACGGGGCCGAAGCTCTCCAGCCGGTGCGGCCGCAGGCGCAGGAGCCCGAGCCCGTTCGAGCCCATCCACAGGTTGCCCTCGCGGTCGCGCAGCAGCGCGCGCACGTCGAGCCCCGACGGCAGCTCCTCCTCCGACTCGACGACCGCGCCGCGCGAGGGCTCGCCGGGACGCGCGACGTGCACCGGACCGCGGTTGGTCCCAAGCCAGAGTCCCCCGCCGCCCTCGTCGATCAGCGCGCGCACGCCGAGCCCCGCGGGCATGCCGATCGACTCGCGCACGAGCGCGCCGTCGCGCTCGCGCGCGACCCCGTTGGCGAGCCCGACCCACAGGCCGTGGTCGATCGCCGGCGCGAGCGACAGCACCAGGGCCGGTGCGCGCAGGCGGGCGAGCACCTGTCCGTCTCCGGAGCAGCGCACGACCTCGTCGCCCGCGACCGCGGCGAGCGTGCCGTCGCTGGTCACGCACACGCCCTCGTACTGCCCGGCTCGCGAGGGAGGCAGCACGCGCAGCCACTGTCCGTCGCCGCAGCGGTAGAGCGCACCGGACGAGCAGTGCACCCACAACGATCCCTGCGGGTGGCGCGCCAGCGCGAGCGGCTCCTCGCCCGCGTCGGGCAGCGCGAAGCACTCGAGCACGCGCTCGTCGCGCACGTGCACGAGGTGCCCGCTCTGCGCCGTCAGCCACACGCCGCCCTGGCCGTCCTGCGTCAGCGCAGTGATGCGGTTGGACGGCAGCCCCGGCAGCGTGTCGAGGTCGTAGACGCGGAACTCGATGCCGTCGAAGCGCAGCAGGCCGCCGAAGGTCGCGACCCACAGCGCGCCGTCGCCGGTCTGCACGAGATCGTTGACCGATCCCTGCGGCAGCCCGCTGGCGATCGTCCACATCTTGGCGTGGTAGGCCTCGGGACCGCGCGCGGGATCCTGCGCCTTCGCCGTGCCGGCGCGCGCCTCCGCGGCGCAGCCGAGCAGCGCGAGAACGAAGCAGAGGATGCGCGCGAGCACGCTCCCAGTATCCCCGATGCGCGGCCCGGGCCCAATGGCGCAGCCCGGGAGCCGGCCCCGAACGAGCGAGGCCGGGAGAGCCTGGCTCTCCCGGCCTGCTCGGTCCGGGTTCGCGTCCTGGATCGCGACTACTGCCAGAAGACCTCGATCGCGTTGCCGACGTTCCAGGTGTTGCCCTGCGGCGCGCTGCAGAACGTCGCGCTCGGGTCGCGGTAGTAGACCTGGTAGTAGCGCACGTCGCCCGCGGCGATCGGATCACCGAGCGCGGCCGAACGCGCCGTCAGGCTCGGGTCGCCCGCGCCGAAGTCCGGGCCGGTCACGCTGCCGCCGACCGCGCTCTTGACGAACAGGCGGTGCAGGTTGCCGCCGGCGCAGCGCACGCCGTCGCCGAAGGCGACCGCGACGCGATCGTCCCCCTGCAGGAAGATGCTCAGCGCGTGCGGCAGCTCGTCGGTCGCGCTCAGAACGAGCGTGTCGGGGCTGATCGTGCCGCTGGCGGCGAGCCTGGCACCGCCGGTCGAGGCCGAGTTTTCGCAGCCGCGGCCGAGGCTGCCGTTGTTGGCGCACGGGCAAGGCGTGAACTGCGTCCCGTCGCCGAAGCAGAAGGCGTTGGCCACGCCCGAGGGCAGCGCGAGGATCATGATCGCGCTGGTGCCGTCCGTGAAGCCGATGCGCTGGCCGATGCGGCCGTCGTGGCCGAAGTGCAGCGAGGAGCCGTCGCTGTTGTTGAAGGACACCCCGCCGAATCCGTTCACCGTCTTGAACACGCCCGGCTGCACCTCGACCTGGTCGCCGTTGAGCACGACCGGACGCAGGCCCAGCACCGGATCCCAGGACCAGAGCGAGCTGCCCGTGACCGTGCCGCCGCTGAGCGTCACGTTGAAGAGCGCCTGGCCGCGGTCGTTGTAGTACAGCCCCGTGCCGTTGAGGCTGCCGGCGATGCTCCCGCCGGTGCCGGGAAGCGCGTCGCCCTCGCGCAGCACCAGCGTCAGCGCGGCCGGATTGCCGGCCCAGATGCCGGTGTCGTTGGCCGTCGTCGAGGTGCCGCCGGTCAGGATCCCCTGCAGGCAGACCTGGCCGCTGGCGTTGAGCAGCAGGTTGCTCGAGTTCCAGTTCGAGAACGCGGCGTTGGTGCCCGGCGCGGCGTCGCCCTTGCGCCCGACCATCGCCAGCGTGCCGACGCCGCCCAGGAACAGGGCACGGTCGTTGGTGGTGCCGACCACGTCCCCGCCGCGCAGGTCGCTCGCGAAGAAGACCTGGCCGTTGCGCGTCCAGCTGTTGCCGCCGATGCTCGGCGCCCAGGCGTCGCCGGTGATCGCGTTGAAGCTCGCGCCCGAGGGGCCTGGGACGAGGTCGCCCTCGCGCACGAGCCTGGTGCTGCCCAGGCCGGGGGTGTGCACCATCAGCGCGCGGTCGTTCGTCGCGGTCGCGGCCGGAGCGCCCTGCGTGGTCGAGAGGACGACCTCGTAGAGGAGCTGGCCCGAGCCGTTCATCTGCATCACGCTGCCGATCGTCGCCGACGTGTCGATCGCGACCGCACCGGCCAGCCCCGAGACCGGATCGGACTTGCGCGCGACCAGCTCGAGCGAGCCGGGCATGCCCGACCAGATCCCGACCTGGTTGTTGGTGCCCGAGGTGGTGTTGACCGGGGGCACGCCCGTGCCGTTGACCAGCGAACCCTGGAAGTAGATCCGGCCCTCGCGGTTGATGCCGGTCGTCTGCTGGCTGGGCGAGGAGAAGGCCTGCGCGTACAGCGCGCCGCCCGTGCCGGGCGCGAGGTCGTTCTGCTGCACGAGCAGGGTCTGGCTGCCGAAGGGGCCGCCGAAGAGCGCCTCGTCGTTGGCGGGCACGATGTTGACGCCGCCGTCGTAGAGCGACGCGCCCCAGAACAGCCGTCCGTCGGGGCTCAGGCGCGGGTTCGAGGTCAGCGCCGAGCTCAGCCCGCTCGTGGTGCGCAGCAGCACGCCGGGCGCCATGCCCGGGGCCTGGTCCGCGCCGCGCACGACCAGCTTCAGGTTCGCGCGCGTCGAGCCGTAGAAGTAGGCGCGGTCGTCCCAGGTGTTCAGCGGCGTCGTGCTGTCGACGAAGCGGCCGCGGAAGAGAACCCTGCCGGTCTGGTCGAGCACGCAGTTGTCGCCCAGCGCGCCCGAGCCGCCGAACGAGAAGTTCGGGATCGGCGTGCCGTTCGCGTCGGGAACCGCGTCCCCATCGGTCGCGACGATCACGCCCTGCGTCGACATCAAGCCCTGGGCGAAGGCTCCGCCGCCGAGCGTCGCGAGGCCCGCGACACACGCCAAGGCCCGCAGGCCGATCTGCTGATTCCCGCTCATCTGGATGGTACTCCTCGTTCCTGGGGTGGACGGAAGGCCCGCTCGGGACGCGCATCGAGCGGCATCGCTGCGAGGAGACCTCTCCGGAACGAATCCTCCACGCACGGCGCGGGACGCGCCATTGGACCTTGGTGCAGGACGGGCGCGCGGTTCAGAAGCCCGCGACGTTGCGCTCGAGCAGCGTCAGCTCCAGCTGCATCTCGGCGAAGCGCGCCTTCTCCTCGGCGACGACCTCGGGATCGGCGCGCTCGACGAAGGCCGCGTTCGAGAGCTTGGCGGTCAGCGCGGCCATGCCGCCCTTGACCTTGGCGACGCGCTTCTCGAGCACGTCCTTCAGCTTGGCGCGGTCGACCGAGTCGGGCAGCGGCACGAAGATCTCGACGCCGCCGGCGATGCCGCAGGATGAGTGCGGCGGCTGCGCGGGCGCGGGGCCGATCTCGCGCACCTCGATGAAGGCCAGCGCGCGCAGCGTCGCCTCGTGCGTCACCAGGACGGAGCGCTCGGCCTCGCGCGGCGCGCGGATCACGGCCTGCAGCGGCGTGCGGTCGCCCAGCGTGGTCAGGTTGCGGATCTGCCGCACGGCGCCGACCGCGTCCATGATCACCTGCATCTCGCGTTCGGCGCCCTCGTCGACGACCAGGCCCGCGCCGTCCGGCCAGCGCGCGTTCATCAGGAGCCCGCAGGGCGCGCCGAGCGTCTCGTGCAGCGCCTTCCAGAGCACCTCGGTCATGAACGGCGTGAACGGGTGCAGCATCGCCAGCGCGTCGGCGATCACGCGCGCGAGCGTGCCGCGCGCGGCGGGCGAGCTCGGGTCGCTCTTGTCGAGCATGCGCGGCTTGACCAGCTCGACGTACCAGTCGCAGAAGTCGTTCCAGACGAAGCGGTAGAGCGCCAGCGCCGCGTCGTTGAAGCGGTACTCCTCGAAGCACTGCGTGACCGCGTCGCGCGTGGCCTTCAGGCGCGAGAGGATCCAGCGGTCCTCCAGGCGCGCCGCCGAACGCGAGCTGCCGTCGCTGCGCGTGCCCTCGAGGTTGAGCAGCACGAAGCGCGTCGCGTTCCAGACCTTGTTGCCGAAGCGGTAGCCCTGCTCGAAGCGGTCGGGCGAGAGCTTGACGTCCTGGCCCTCCTTGGTGAGCAGCACGAGCGAGTAGCGCACGGCGTCGGCGCCGTACTTCTCGATCATCTCGATCGGGTCGATGCCGTTGCCGGCCGACTTCGACATGCGCTTGCCCTTGGCGTCGAGCACGGTCGCGTGCACGTTGCAGACCTCGAAGGGGCAGCGCTGGTCCATCGGCAGATGGTCCATGAACTCGTACCCGGCCATCACCATGCGCGCGACCCACAGGTAGATGATCTCGCGCGCGGTCGAGAGGAACTGCGTCGGGTAGAAGCGCGCGAGGTCGGGCGTGACGTCGGGCCAGCCCAGCGTCGCGAAGGGCCACAGCCAGGAGCTGGCCCAGGTGTCGAGCACGTCCTCGTCCTGGCGCACGATCGGCTTGCCCGTCTGCGGGTGCGCAGAACCGATCGCGAGATCGGTGCGCGAGGCGACCGGCACGCCGTCCTCGTCGTACCAGACCGGGATCTGGTGCCCCCACCACAGCTGGCGGCTGATGCACCAGTCGCGCACGTTCTCGAGCCAGTCGAGGTAGACCTTCGACCAGCGCTCGGGGCGGAACTTCAGCGCGCCGCTCTTGACCGCCGCGATCGCGGGCTTCGCCAGCGGCTCCATCTTCACGAACCACTGCTCGCTGACGAGCGTCTCGATCACGCTCTTGGAGCGGTCGGAGAGCGCCACGTTGTGCGTGTAGTCCTCGACCTTGCCGAGCAGCTCGAGCTTCTCGAGTTCCTTCACCACCGCGTCGCGCGCCTTCTCGCGCGCCAGGCCGCGGAAGGGTCCGCCGTTCTCGTTGAGCACGCCCTTCTTGTCGTAGAGGTTGACGATCGGCAGGTGGAAGCGCGCGCCGCGCTCGTAGTCGGCCGGATCGTGGCCGGGCGTGACCTTGACCGCGCCCGTGCCGAAGTCCTTCTCGACCGTCTCGTCGAGCACGAGCGGGATCTCGCGCTCCACGAACGGCACGACCAGCGTCGCGCCGTGCAGGTGCGTGTAGCGCTCGTCGGAAGGGTGCACGACGACGCCGGTGTCGCCCAGCATCGTCTCGGGCCGCGTCGTCGCGACCGTGACGAACTCGCCCGCGCGGCCCTTCACCGGGTAGCGGATCTGGTAGAGCTTGTCCTTGCGCTGCACGTACTCGATCTCGTCGTCGCTGACGGCGGTCTCGAGCACGCAGTCCCAGTTGACCAGGCGCGCGCCGCGGTAGATCAGCCCCTTCTCCCACAAGCGCACGAAGCTCTCGCGCACCGCGCGCGAGAGGTTGGGATCCATCGTGAACTGCGTGCGCGTCCAGTCGCAGGAGGCGCCCAGCCGGCGGTACTGCTCGAGGATGTAGTTGCCGTGCTCCTCCTTCCAGGCCCAGACCTTGGCCAGGAAGGCCTCGCGCCCGAGGTCCTTGCGCGTCAGCTTCTGCTCCTCGTAGAGCTTGCGCTCGACCACGGCCTGCGTCGCGATGCCGGCGTGGTCGGTGCCCGGCAGCCACAGCGCGACGAAGCCGTTCATGCGCCGCTGGCGGATCACGATGTCCTGGATCGCGCCGTTGAGCGCGTGCCCCATGTGCAGCACGCCCGTGACGTTGGGCGGCGGGATCATGATCGTGAAGCTCTTCTCGCCCGCGCGCGGCGTGCCGGGCGTGAAGCCGCCGCTGGCGATCCACTGCTGGTAGATCGACTTCTCGAATTCCTGGGGCGTGAAGCGCGTCGAGAGTTCCATGGGGGCCGGCCACTTCAACGGCGCGGCCCGCGAGCGTCAAGGATGCTCTGTCGCGGGCGTGACGGTGACGCAGACGAGCGTGGCGAGCTCGGGTTTCGCGCCGGGCAGGAGGACCGCGGCGCACTCGCCCTCGGCGAGCGCGAGGGTCTTCGTGATCTCCTGCGATTCGAGCTCCGTCAGCTGGACCGGTTTCGTCTCGCCGTTGGAGAGTCGCAGCGGCACCACGCGCACAGGCTGTTTCAGGCGGCTCTGCTTGACGTGGCACTCCAGCTCGAGGCCGGCCTCGCGCGCCTGCGGGCGGAAGTCGAGCTCGGTCCCCTCGCGGATCGTCTTCTTGACGGGCTGGCTCTCTCCGTGAGCGTCGATCGTGTAATCCTGCACGAACGTGCTCTCCGTCTGCGTCGAGAGGCCGGCGGAGACCCCCGTGCGCACACGGATCGCCGGGCGATCGCCGCGCTCGATCTCCGGGTGCGAGCCCTGCGCCGCGCGCACGCGCTCGAGCGTGCTCGCCGGGCGCGCGCACGCGCCGAACTCCGGGATCCCGGAGAGCTCGCGCGCGAGCTCCACGGGCATCTCGTACACCTCGGCGCGGATCTCGTACGTGCGCTGGTCCCGATGGGTCGAGGCGCAACCGGCGAGGAACAGGACAGAGGCGGCCAGGGCGAGCTTCATCGCGCGCGATCCTACCTCACAAGCCGAGCTCGCGCGCGCGCGACGAGTCCAGGCTGACGTCCGCCGGCCGCTCGCTCGCGAGGCCCGCCTCCTCGCGCGTGCCGCGGCGCAGGTGCGCGGCCGAGAGCCCCGCGCGGTGCAGGCGCGCCCGCCGATCTCCCAGCGCGAGAGGCGCTCCTCGCCGCCCAGGTGCAGCACGCCGTGCGGTTCGCGCAGGAGCGCGAGCAGGACCAGCGCGCGCGCCGCCTCGGCGACGTCGATCGGCGTGCGCCACTCGTCCTCGAAGCAGACCGGCTCCTCGCCGCGCGCGATCGCGGCGTAGAGCGAGTCCTCGGCGCCCTTGCCGCGCCCGAAGGAATCGCCGGTGAGCGCGAGGCGCACGACGAGCGCGCTCGGGTCCTCGCGCAGCACGTGCTGCTCGCCGAGATGCTTCGTGCGGCCATAGACCGAGAGCGGCGCGGGCGCGTCGCCCTCGGAGTAGCGCGCGCCCGGCGAGCAGGCCGCCGTCGAAGACCAGATCGGTCGAGACGTGCACCAAGCGCCTCGCACGCGCGCGCCGAGGCGCGCGAGGCGCCGCGGGAGCTCGGCGTTGACCTCGTGCGCGCGCGCGGGATCGGCCTTGCAGTCGGCCAGGCTCGAGAGGGCGCTGCAGCAGACGATCGCGCGCGGTGAGAGCGCGCGCAGCTCTCCGAGCGGCGCGTCGCGGCCGGGTGCGACCAGTTGCAGCGCGTGCCGCGCGGCCTCGCGCCGCACGTGCGTGCCGAGGAATCCGCCGCCGCCGAAGACCACCAGCGTGTCGCGCATGAGAGGCGCACACTCGAACGCTGCGCGCGGCCTCGCGCAAGAGCTATCCTCTGCGCCCCGCATGCCGCCGCTCCCGTTCCAGCGCGTCCTGATCCTGGTCAACCCGATCGCCGGGCGCGGGCGCGCCGAGCGCGCGGCGCGCGAGCTGGCGGCGCTGCTCGAGCGCGAGGGCGCCACGGTCGAGCTCTGCGCGACGACGAAGAAGGGCGACGCGCGTGAGCGCGCCGCGCGCATCGGGCCCGAGCTCGAGCGCCTGGTCGTCGTCGGCGGCGACGGCACGGTCAGCGAGGTGCTGCAGGGCCTCGCGCGGCACGAGCTGCCGCTCCTGATCGTGCCGATGGGCACGGCCAACGTGATGGGCCTCGATCTGCGCCTCCCGCGCGAGGCGGCTGGCGCCTTGCGCGTCCTGCGCGAGGGCAGGCTCCAGCGCCTCGACGTCGCGCGGGTCAACGGCCGCGCGCTCTCGTTCCTCGTCACCGGCGTCGGCCTCGACGGCATGGTCACGCGCGAACTCGAGCGCGTGCGGCGCGGCCCGATCACCAAGTGGTCCTGGGTGCGCGCCGCCGCGCGTGCCTTCCGCGACTACCGCGAGCCGCACCTGGCGGTCGAGCTCGACGGTCGCGTGCTCGAGGAGCGCTACGGCTTCGTGCTCTTCAGCAACGTGATCCACTACGGCGGCCATCCGGTGCTGCGCGGCCAGCGCCGGCTCGACGACGGCCTGTTCGAGGTCTACCTCTTCCGCTCCTGCAGCCGCCTGGGCCTGCTCGCGCACGCCCTGCGCGCCTTCACGCGCGGCTTCCCCTCCCCGCGCTGCGAGCTGCAGCGCGCGCGCAGGCTGCGCGTGCACGCCGACGAGCCGGTCGCCTTCCAGGTCGACGGCGATTTCGCGGGCGAGACGCCGCTCGAGCTCGAGGTGCTGGCGCAGCCCTTCACGCTCCTCGTACCCTGAGGGCCGCATGAGCACCCGACGCCCGACCGTGACCGTCGCCGGCCAGACGCTGGGCGGCGGCGAGCTGTTCCTGATCGCCGGCCCGTGCGTGCTCGAGACGCGCGAGCTCGCGCTCTCCGTCGCCGGACGCCTGGCCGAGATCTGCGCCGCGCGCGGGATCCCGCTGATCTTCAAGTCGAGCTTCGACAAGGCCAACCGCTCCAGCTCCAGCGCCGTGCGCGGGCCGGGGATGGAGGCGCTCGAGTGGCTGGCCGAGGTGCGCGAGCGCTTCCACGTGCCGGTCCTGACCGACGTGCACGCGAGCGAGCAGTGCGCGCGCGCGGCGGAGCTCGTCGACGTGCTGCAGATCCCGGCGTTTCTCTGCCGCCAGACGGACCTCCTGCTCGCGGCGGCAGCGACGGGCAAGACCGTCAACGTCAAGAAGGGCCAGTTCCTCGCGCCCTGGGACATGAAGAACGTCGCGCAGAAGATCACGCGCGCGGGGAACCCCAACGTGATGGTCACCGAGCGCGGCGTGACGTTCGGCTACGGACGCCTGGTCGTCGACATGACCGGCTTCGAGCACCTGAGCGCGACCGGACACCCGGTCGTGTTCGACGCGACGCACTCGGTGCAGCAGCCCGGCGCGCTCGGCGATCGCACCGGCGGCGACCGAAGGCAGGTGCCGGGCCTCGCGCGCGCCGCGGTCGCGACGGGCGAGGTCGACGGGCTGTTCTTCGAGGTGCACCCCGATCCCGATCACGCGCCGAGCGACGGACCGAACATGGTCGTGCTGGAGCAGTTCCCGTCGATCCTCGACGGCGTGATCGCGGTGCATCGGGCGGTGCGGCAGAGCGTCGCGCGCTGATCGCCGCGCGCTCGAGCGACCGCGAACGACGCGCTCAGTGCCCCCCGCCGCCCGGTTTCGGCCGCGCGTTCCACACGAGCAGGCACAGCCCGAGCCCGACCACCGCCACCGGAACCATCGCGCCGGGCCACTGGATCCAGTGCGCGGGATCCTTCGCCTCCTCACCCTTGGGCAGGATCCGCGCGAACAGGAACGCCTGCGTCGCCGTGCCCAGGTACACGAACCCGTCGATGATGCCCGTCACCAACCCCGCGTTCTTCGTGCCGCCGAAGTCCGCCGAGGCCGTGCCCGAGAGCATGCCGTGCACGCCGATCACGCAGAGCGACATCAGCACCATCGACCAGCCCAAGAGCGGCCCTCCCAGCGTCACCGCCGCGAGGATCGCGCCGACGAGCAGGCCGCCGTAGAGCACGCTCGCGACCGGTCCGCGGCGCGAGCCGAACACATGGTCGGAGATCGCGCCGGCGAACACGCCGCCGAAGATGCCCGCGACGCACAGGAGCATGCCCCAGTTCTGGTAGACGAACGAGTCCTTCTGCCCGACCGCGCCCGCGAACGAGCGGAACCACTTCATCACGCCCTGGCGCAGGAAGCCGCTGCAGAACTCGACCGCGATCAGGATCAGGATCACGCGGTTGGTCAGCATGCGCTGCGCGACCGCGGCGAGGCCCAGGCTCGTGCGCTCGCCGCTGGTCGCATCGCCGGTGTCGAAGTCCGCGAAGCCCGCGCCCTGCGGCGAGTCGCGGATCACGCGCCAGGCGACGCCGAAGCACACGGCGAGCACCGCGGCCGGCACGGCGAACGCCGCGACGAAACCCCAGCCCTGCGCCAGCATCAGCGACCAGTCGTAGGCGAAGTACAGCCCGAGCGAGATCAGGATGCCGAACAGCCCGCCCAGCACGCCGCGCTCGCGCACGTGGAACCAGTGCGCGTTGACCTTGACGATCGAGACGGCGCCGAAGGACTGGAAGTACATGTTGACGATGTTGAGCACGAGGAAGGCCTGCTGCAGGCCCGCGCTCGAGAGCTGGCCGCTCGTCGCGAAGTGCAACGCCAGCGCCATGCCGACGTTGGCTGCGGCCGCGCCGCCGGTCGCGATCAGGATCGTCACGCGCCCGCCCCAGCGGTCGGTCAGCGGGCCGTTGAGCAGGAAGGCGATGCCGTAGACCGCCGAACCCCAGCCGTCGATCTCGCCGAACTGCTCCTTGGTCAGGAGCTTTTGCTTGTCGAGCAGGTCGACGATCGCCGCGAGGTTGTAGCGGCCGAAGTAGAGGAAGGCGTAGCACAGGCCCAGCGGGATCCAGTTCCACACGCGCCGGCGGCGGAAGGCGTCGCTGTGGCCCAGATCGACGCGCGGCAGCCGCCGCAGCACGACCAGCACCGCGACGAGCAGGATCAGGATCGGCAGGGATTTCGAGAGCCAGGGGGACATCGGCGCGACACGATAGCAAGTGCCGCGCGCGGCGCCCGCGAGCACGCCGCGGAAGCTCGCGCTCGCGAGCGAGCCGCGCCGCAGGCACGGATGCTATCCTCCGCGCGATGGGTTCCCCGCGCCTTCGCGACGTCTTCACACGCATCGAGAGCTCGCTCGCCGAGGGCGCGCTGCCGCTGTGCGTGTTCGATCTCGACTCGACGCTCTTCAGCACCGCGCCGCGCAACTGGCGCATCCTCGAGGAGTTCGTCAAGGAGCACGGCGCGCGCCCTGGTCTCGTCGACGCCTTCGCGCGCATGCAGCCACGCGACATGGGCTGGAACGTGCACGAGGACCTGCGCCGCTTCGGCTTCCGCGACGAGGAGACGCTCGCGCTCTTGCGCCGGTTCTGGAGCGAGCGCTTCTTCACCGACGCCTACGTCGAGATCGACGAGCCCGTGCCCGGCGCGCCCGAGTTCGTCGAGGCCTGCCACGAGCGCGGCGCGCTGGTCTACTACCTCACCGGCCGGCACGTCGGCGGCATGGAGCTCGGCACGGTGCGCGCGCTGCAGGCGCGCGGCTTCCCGTTCTGGCGCGGGCGCTGCGTGCTGCACCTCAAGCCCTCGTTCGAGATGAACGACCGCGCCTTCAAGGACGACGCGCTGGCCGACATCCGCTCGTACCAGGGCCGCGTGGTGGCGAGCTTCGAGAACGATCCGGGCAACGCCAACCTGTTCCTCAAGGCCTTCCCCGAGGCGCTGCACTACCTGCTCCTGACCGTGCACCCGCCCGACGCGCCGGCGCCCGCGCGTGAGCTGATCCAGCTCTCCGACTTCCGGCTGAGGTAGTCGAGCGCGGCGAGCGGGGTAGGGAGGGACGGCGGGGCTCCCAGGCAGGTCCCCCTTCCCCATGCCCGCGCCTTCACCGCTGCGTCTGGCCGCGTGCGCACTCGCGTTGGCGGGTTCGTGGGCTTGCTCGCGTCCGGATGTGCACGCGGGCGGTGCGCCCGCGGAGCCGGCGCGCACCAGCGCAGCCCGGCGCGTGATCCTGATCACCTGTGACACGTTGCGCGCCGACCACCTCGGCTGCTACGGCTACGAGCGCGCGACCAGCCCGTGCCTGGACGCGCTCGCGCGCGAGAGCGTGCTCTACGAGAACGCCTGGTCCGCGGCGCCGCTGACCGGGCCCTCGCTCTCGGCGCTGCTCGCGGGCCGGCCGCCCGACGAGATCGGCACGGACGCGCGTGCCAACGGCAAGCGCATGCCGGCGAGCGTCGAGACGCTGGCCGAGCACCTGCGCGACGCGGGGCTCGCCACCGCGGCGGTGGTCTCCAGCAGCGTGCTCGTGCGACCGCCGGCCGAGCTGGGCGACATCGGCGTGCCGCAGGGCTTCGAGCACTACGACGACGAGCTCGACTCGAGCGAACACAACCGCCTCGTGCGCGAGCGCGACGCCGTGCGCACGACGGACGCGGCGCTGCGCTGGCTGGCCACGCAGGACCCGAGCGACGCCCGCTTCTTCCTCTGGGTCCACTACCAGGATCCGCACGGCCCCTACTGCGCGCCCGAGGCGGATCAGCGCCGCTTCGTGCGCGACCACGCGGGCGAGCGCGAGCTCCCCGCGGGCCGCGACCACAGCGGCGCGGGCCAGATCCCCGACTACCAGCTGCTCGAGGGCCTGCGACAGCCCGGCGCCTACGTCGATCGCTACGACGCCGAGATCCACCACTTCGACGCCGAGCTCGGCCGGCTGCTCGACGGGCTGCGCGGCGGCCTCCTCGACGACGCGCTGCTCGTGGTGACGGCCGACCACGGCGAGTCGCTCGGCGAGCACGACTGGTGGTTCTGCCACGGCGAGACGCTGCAGCGCGAGCTCCTGCGCGTGCCGTTCCTCGTGCGTCCGCCGCATGCCGGGCGCGGAGCCGCCGGCCCCGTCGCGACCGGTCGCCGCGAGACGGAGGTCGTCAGCTACCTCGACCTCTGGCCGACCGTGCTCGACGCGCTCGGTCTCGCGCCGGTCGAGAACGGCGGCCTCTCGCTGCTCGCGCGCGAGCGGCCGGCTGGACGCGTCGCGCTGCAGCAGCTGGGTTCGGCGGCCTTCGGTCGCGAGTGGTACGCGGTCACCGACGGACGCTGGCGCCTGCTCGTGCCGGGCCTGGGGAACGCGCAGCTCTTCGACGAGCGCGCCGATCCGGGCGAGCTGCACGACCTCGCCTCGAGCCAGCCCGAGCGCGTGCGCAGCCTGCGCGAGCGGCGCGAGCAGTTCCTCGCGCTGCGTCCGCTCGAGCGCCACACGGGCGTGCCGCGCGAGCGCGACGCCTCGACGCAGCGCGCGCTGCGCGCCGCCGGATACACGCTCGGCGCGGACGACGACGAGCGCTGAGCGCGGCTCGGCCCGCGCTCTCGGGAAACGCTTTCCCGGCTTCCCGAAAAAGCCCGTGCGCACGCGATTTTTCGGCCGTCGGGCTGGCCTCAATGCGACTTCGTAGCTATACTGTCTCGCTCCAACGCTGACGCGACAAGGCAAACCAGTCGAGAGGCTGGGACGCAAAGCCACGGGCCCTCGCACGAGGGCAGCCGAGCTGCCGAACGTCGATCCGATCCCGGACGTCATCCGAGGGGCACCCCGGAACCCGTTTCCGCCTCGGGTGCATCGAGTGACGCAGGCCGCGCCTGCGTCGACGGTCCATCCCCGGCGAACCGCGGTTCCACCACGCGAACGCCCCACCCAAGGAACGGAATGGAACGAAGCAGGATGCGACCGGAGTGCAGCGAGCGGGAGGCAACACCCGCATGCGCACTCGACCTCCAGAGGGTCGCGTCCAGCTCGTGCGGCGTTCGCCCCTACAGCTCCGGCGCGCGGCGACGCGCGGCGGGGACGTGGATCATCCGAGCAGGGGTGACCTGGCAGAGAGCTTCCTGCGCTCGTTCGCAGGATCCGTGTGCGGCCGCGGGTTGGGGAACCGGCGGTCGTATCGCGGGAGGAGACGTGTGCGCGCCCTTGTGGGGACGAGGTCGCGCATGCGCCGAGGAGGAGATGCGCCGTTCGCGGGCTTGTGGGGACGGGTCCGCGCCTGGCGTCTTCCGGTCGTCGCGTCCTTCGGGACGCACGTTGGCTGCCATGGGGAGTGCGATGCTCTAGCGTCGCACGGCAGCTGTCGGCACCCGCTTCATCTCCGGGTGCCCGACCGGAACCAACGAGAGCATGGGGTCGCGCCTCATGCTCTCGTTCTTTTGTCTCGTCAGGACCGCGCTGGCGCGCGCGGACCGCGCTCAGCCGCTGAGCGAGGTCGAGAGGCGCTCCTTGAGGCGCTCGAGCAGGCGCGTGTGGATCTTGCACACGCGCGACTCGGAGAGGTGCAGCACCTCGCCGATCTCGCGCAGCGAGAGGTCCTCCCAGTAGCGCAGGTAGACGATCTGGTACTCCTGCACCGAGAGGCGCTGCGCGACCAGGCGGTAGAGGTCGTCGCTGCCCAGGCGCTCGCGCGAGGCCTCGGAGTCGGGGTCGGCGACGATCTCCAGGCCGACGGCGGCGTCCTCGCCCGGTTCATCGGCCGTGCCCGAGAAGACCGGCAGGGCGAAGCCGGCGGCGAGCCCGTAGATCGCGGCGTACTCGTCGCTCTCCAGGCCCAGCGCCTGCGCCACCTCGTCGTCCGCGGGCTCGCGCGAGAGGCGCGAGCGCAGGTCCTCCTGCACGCGCCGCAACTGCTCCAGTCGCGCGCGGAAGGGCCGCGAGAGCCAGTCCTGGTTGCGCAGCTCGTCGAGCAGCGCGCCGCGCACGCGCAGCTCGCAGTAGGCCTCGAAGCGCACGCCGCGCGAGCGGTCGAAGCCCTCGATCGCGGCCATCAGGCCGAAGTTGCCCGCCGTGTCGAGATCGCCGCGGTCGACGTTGCGCGGCAGGCGCGCGGCAAAGCGCCGCACCATCTCGCTCACCAGCGGCTGGTAGTGCTCGACCAGGCGGTTGCGGTTCTGGTCCGAGGAACGCCGCGCGTAGGCACGCCAGAGCTCCTCGATCGTGCTCGCCCGCGGCGTCCGATCGCGCGGGGACCCCGGACGGCGCACGCGCGGGGCGGGCAGCAGCACGGCGCTCGCGGCGCTGGCGCTGCGCGCGGAGGCGAGCGGCCGAGCGGCGCGCCGACGCGAGGCCGGGCGTGACGCGGCTGCGGCTGGGTCACGGCCGTCGTCGAGGCTGGACTTGGGCGCCTGGGCGGCGAACATCGTCGTCGAGTTTCTCCGGCGTGCGTCGTCGGCGTGTGCGCGACGTCGCGTGCCAGCATCATGCATGCCCGATTCGCGCGCGCGTTGCAAGCGTGCACGTGCGTTGCGCGCGCGAGTTCGTCGCGCGCGTTGCAATCGTGGGACGGCGCGCGCGGGCGTCGATGCGTCGTCGAGCTCGGCGATGCACGCGCTCGCGCGACGTGTCTCTCGCTCTCGCGCGCGCAGCGGAGCGCGCGTGCAGCGCCTGCACACCGCGTGCGCGCGAGCGTCGCACGGCGGGCGCTATACTCCGCACGCGTGGAGTCGCCGAAGCGCACGACGAACGCCGCGAGCGCGCTCGGCCTGGTCGCCCTCGTCGCCGCGAGCCTGTTCGCCTCGGCGAGCGCCGACGGGGCCGAGGCTGGCGCATGCGCGCGCTACGCGGGCTTCCTGCTCGCGCACGTGCTCGTCCCGGGCTGGATCCTGCGCGCGGCGCTGGGCGTGTTCGAGGGCGGCGCGCTCACGACGTTCTTCGGCGCCTGGATGCTGGGCCAGGGCCTGCAGATCGCGCTCTTCCTGGGCTCGCGCGTGCTGGGGTGCGCGGAGCTCTACCCCTGGCTGCCGCTGCTCGTGCTGCCGCTCCTCGCCCTGCGCCGGGTGCGCAGCGCGCGGCTGCCGGCCGTGTCGCCGGCGACGTTCGGGCTCCTCGTCGGCCTGTGCGCGCTCGTCGTCGTGCGCAACCTGGGCTTCGCGCCGGATCCCTGGGGCCCGCAGCCGGAATCGGACCCGCCCTTCCACGCGGGCAACACGGCCGAGCTGCTGCACCACTGGCCGCTGTGTGATCCGCGCCTGGCGGGCGAGCCGCTGCGCTACCACGTGTTCTCGTACGCCTGCGCGGCCGGCGCGAGCCAGGTCACCGGTCTGGCGGTGTGGAGCACGGCCTACTGTCTCGGCAACGCGCTCTTCCCGCTGCTGCTCGCCTTCGGACTGCTCGCGCTGGGCGAGCGCTGCCTGGGGAGCCGCGCGGCCGGCTTCGCCGCGGCGCTGCTGGTGCTGCTGCACGAGGACCTGCTCGGGCTGATCGGCGGATGGTGCGGGCTCGAGTTGCACACCCACTCCTTCCTCAGCTTCGGCGTGCACTCCAGCCCGTCGTCCAGCCTGGCCCTCGCGCTGCTGGCGGGGATCGTGATCGCCCTGCACGAGTGGTCGAGCGGCGCACGCGCGCGGCCGGTGCTGGCGCTCGTGCTGCTCGCGCTCGGCGCGCTCGAGTCGGGGACGAAGGGCAGCTCGATGCCGGTCGTGCTCGCCGGCCTGGGGCTGGCGTGCCTCTGGGAACTCGCGCGCACGCGGCGCGTGCCACGTCGCGCGCTCGCCGGCTGGGCGCTGCTCGCCGCCGGCGCGCTGCCCTACACGCTCTGGCTGGTCGGCGGTCCCGACGACTATGCCTCGGCCATGCTGCGCGTCGCGCCGCTCGCGACCGTGCGCGAGACGCCGCTCAGCACCGCGCTCGTCGCGGCGCACGGCCCGGGCACCTGGGTGTTCGTGCTGGCCTGCGCGCTGTTCGCGGTCGGCTACCTCGGCCTCGCGCTGGTCGGTTGCATCGGCCGCATGTGCGAGCGCGAGCCGCGCTGGAGCGCGCTCGAGCGCCTGCTCGCCTGCCTGGGACTCGCCGGCCTGGGCGCGACGCTCCTCGTGCGCGCGCCGGGCTTCTCGCAGCTGTTCTTCGCCTACAACGGCCAGCTCGCGCTGGCCTGCCTGGCGGGTGCCTGGATCGTGCGGCGCACGCGCTGGCTGCAGGTCGCGGCCGCGCTGCTCGTGATCTTCGCCGCGGAGCGCACCACCGCCGCGCTGCTCCAGCAGCGCGCCGCGCAGCGCTTCACCCCCACCGCCCTCGACCGCGAGCACCGTGCGGGGCAGGACTGGATGCGCCGCAACCTGCCGGCGGACGCCGTGCTGCTGGTCGAGCTGCCGCAGTTCCTGCACAGCGTGCACGCCGAGCGCGAGGTCTTCTACGAGACCGAGAAGTACCGCGCGCGCACTCTTGCGAGCGAGGCCGACGGCGGCGCGAGCGCGAGCGCGCCGGCTGCGGCCTCCGACGCCATCGCGCAGCGCGCGACGCTCGCGGGGCGCTGCCTGCAGCGTCCCTCGGCCGCCAACCTCGAGCGCGCGCGCAAGCTCGTCGGAAGCGCGCGACCGCTGGTCGTGGTGCGCGAGCGCGCCGCGGCGGCGGAGGGCCCGCTGCTGCACGCCGCCGAACGCCCGGCCGCGGGTTCGCCGCTGTTCGAGCCGCTCTTCGAGAACGCCGCGCTGGGCGTCTACCGGGTGCGCGGTCCCTGAGCGCGCCGCGCGCGACCCGCGGCGAAGCCCAGCTGCGCGAGCACGCGGCGCTCGGCGTCGCGCATGCGCCGGCGCTCGGCCGGATCGTGGTCGTCGTGGCCGCACAGGTGCAGGCAGCCGTGCACGACGTAGAGCGCAAGCTCGCGCGCGGGGTCGAGGCCGCGGCGGCGCGCGACGCGCTCGGCGCACTCGACGCTGACGAAGACCTCGCCCAGCTGCGAGTGCGCGTCGGAGAGATCGAAGCCGATCACGTCCGTCGGCGCGGGGTCGCCCAGGAAGCGCTCGTGCAGGAGGCACAGCTCGGCGTCGTCGACCAGCACCAGGCTGAGCTCGAGCGCGGGCCGCGCGCCGTGCGCGAGCGCCGCGCGCGCGGCACGTCGCAGGAGCTCCGCGGGGGCCAGGCGCCGCCGCGTGCGGCGCGTGATCCGCACGAGGCCCGACGCCGCGCGCTTCACGGCCGGTCGTGCTCGCGCCGCTCGCGCGCGGGCGCCTCGTAGGCGCGCACGATCTGCTCGACCAGCGGGTGGCGCACGATGTCCTGCGGCCCGAACTCGACGATGCCGATGTCCTGCCAGCCGCGCAGGCGCAGCGTCGCGTCGACCAGGCCGCTCTTCTGCTCGCGCTCGAGGTCGTTCTGGCTCGGATCGCCGGTGACGATCATGCGCGAGCCCTCGCCCAGGCGCGTCAGGAACATCTTCATCTGCGCGATGGTGGTGTTCTGCGCCTCGTCGAGGATCGCGAAGGCGTGGCTCAGCGTGCGGCCGCGCATGTACGCCAGCGGCGCGATCTCGAGGATGCCGCGCTCCTCCAGGCGCGCGACCTCCTCGAAGTCGACCAGATCGTAGAGCGCGTCGTAGATCGGGCGCACGTAGGGGTTGAGCTTGGCCTGCAGGTCGCCGGGCAGGAAGCCCAGGCGCTCGCCGGCTTCGACCACCGGTCGCGTGACCACCAGCCGCCGGCACTGGCCGCTGCGCAGCGCGCGCACCGCGGCCGCGACCGCGAGGTAGGTCTTGCCCGTGCCGCCCGGCCCGACGCCGAAGACGAGCGCGTTCTTCTCGATCAGCTCGAGGTAGCGGCGCTGGTTCTCGCTGCGCGGTTCGACCGCGCTGACGCGCAGTCCGCGCGCGCTCGCGCCCGAGTTGGCGCGCACGTGCATCGGCGCCTCGCCGGCGGCCTCGTCGGCGCGCTCGGCGCCCGCGCGCGCGAAGCGGTAGTAGGGCGTCGCGCCGCTGCGCGCGTTCGCCGGCCGCGCGCTGGCCGCGCTGCGCGCCTGCGGGTGCACGGGCGTCGTGCTCGGCGGCTGCGTGCCGAGCAGGATCGACTCGATGTCGGAGCTCTCGAGCTCGCGACCCTTGCGGCTCTTGCCGAGCAGGTGCTCGATGCGCCGGCGCGCCTCCTGCACGCCCTCGTCGCTGCCCTTGAGGCGCAGGTTGCCGCGCCGCGTGAAGATCTCGATCTCCAGGTCCTGCCGCAGCAGCTTCGCGTAGCGGTCGTAGGGACCGAGGACCAGGATGGCCTCGTCGTGCGATCGCAGCGGGATGGTGATCTCGGTCAAACCGTGGGCTCGGGCTGGGGTTCGAAGCAAAGGATCCGCGGGCGAGGCGGGGCTGTCAACGACGGCGCCGACATCCTACGTCGCGCCGGGCAGCAGGAACGGCCAGGTCGCGGCTGCGAGCGGGATCGTGAAGAGGAAGCTGTCGAGCTGGTCGAGCAGTCCGCCCGAGGGTCCGAGGACGGTCGAGGAGTCCTTCACGCCGGCGCGGCGCTTGATCCAGCTCTCGAAGAGATCGCCCGACTGCGCGGCCAGGTTGAGGCTGGCTCCGACGGCCAGCGCGCCGAGCACGCCGTGGGGACCCGCGGGCAGCACGTGCGTGAGGTGCAGCACGAGCGCGAGCAGCAGCGCCGAAGCGAGCGAGCACACGCAGCCCCACTCGGTCTTGCCCGGGCTGATCCCGGGGAACGGGTGGCGCTTCCCGAAGGCCTGCCCGCCGTAGTAGCCGCCGGTGTCGCCGATCTTCGAGATCAGGAGCAGCGCGACCAGGCCGCGCGTGCCGTAGTGCGCCGAGATGCTGGCGAGGAAGGGCAGCGGCGGGACGAGCCAGAGCGCGAGCACGGCGACGGCGCCGAGCTCGCGCCAACGCCGGGCCGCCAGCACCGCCGGCAGCGAGGCGAGCAGCAGCAGGCCCGCGAGAGCGAGCGCGGGGACCAGGCGCGCACCGCTGGTCAGCGGAACGTGCAGGAGGAACAGAGCCAGGCCGAACCCGGCGAGCGTCGCCAGCTCGCGCGCGCGCCCGAGGGCCGTGCCGAACGCCCACACGCTCGCGGCGACGAGCAGCGCCAGCAGCGCTTCGCCTCCGTAGCTCGCGACGTGCACGCTCGCGAGCACCTCGGGGACGGCGATGCCGCGCGCATCGTGCACCTCCTCGGCCGCCAGTCGCCCCGCGCGCGCGGCGAAGGCGAGGCCGACGACCGCGACGCCGGCCAGCGCGAGCGGCCAGAAGAGCCGCAGCTCGGCGACGCGTCCCATGCGCGCGAGCTCGCGCACCGCGAAGGCGAGCACCAGCGCGACGCAGACGAGCAGCACGAGGTCGGCGCTGCTGTGCTCGTTCCACCACAGGAGGCCGGCCAGCGACAACGAGAGCGCACCGCCCGAGAGCGTGCGCCGCAGGATCTTGGCCGCAGCCGGCGAGCCCATCGTCGCTCAGGCGCCGCGCCGCGAGCGCGGCGCGCTGGCCGCCGGTTGCGGGGCATCCAGGCCGCCGAACTTGCGCTTGCGGCAGGCGTAGGCGCGCAGCGCCTCGTGCAGCTCGGCCGCGCGGAAGTCGGGCCAGCACACGGGCGAGACGTACAGCTCGGCGTAGCTCGCCTGCCAGAGCAGGAAGTTCGAGAGGCGCATCTCCCCCGCCGTGCGGATGACCAGGTCGGGGTCGGGCGTCTGCGGGTCGTAGAGGTAGCGCCGCAGCGTCTCCTCGTCGACGTCCTCGGGCGCGATGCGGCCCGCCTGTGCATCGGCGACGGCCTTCTTGAGCGCGTCGGCGATCTCGTTGCGGCTGCCGTAGGAGAGCGCCAGGCGCAGGCGCATGCCGCGGTTGGCGCGCGTCTCCTCCTCGGTGCGGCGCAGCTCGGCCAGCGCGGCGCGCGGCAGGTCCTCCAGGCGCCCGATCGCGCTGAGGCGCACGTCGTTCTCCATCAGCGTGGCGCGCTCCTTGACCAGGAACAGGCGCAACAGCTGCATCAGCGTGCGCACCTCGAGCGCCGGGCGCTTCCAGTTCTCGGCCGAGAAGGCGTACAGCGTCAGGCTGCCGACGCCCAGGCGCGCGCACTCGGTGACGATCGCGCGCACCGAGGCGATGCCCTCGCGGTGGCCGAAGATGCGGCGCATGCCGCGCTTCTCGGCCCAGCGCCCGTTGCCGTCCATGATGATCGCGATGTGCGCCGGGAAGGCGCCGCCGAAGTCAGGCCGAACGATGCGCGACTTCGCCATGGGCCTCAGGGAGCGCGCGGGATCACCTGGTCGCGCTCCGGACCGACGGAGAGCATCTGGATCGGCGTGCCGACCTCGCGCTCGAGCGCCTCGACGTACTCGCGCGCGCGCAGCGGCAGGTCGGCGTAGCGCCGCACCGCCGTGATGTCCTCGTTCCAGCCCGGGAACGAGCGGTAGACCGGCGCGACCGCTTCCAGTCGCGGCAGCTCGGCCGGCCAGTCGGCGCGCTCGACGCCGCCGATGCGGTAGCGCGTCGCGACGTCGATGCGCTCGAAGCCCGAGAGCACGTCGAGGTTGGTCATGATCCAGGCGTTGGCGCCGGAGACCTCGAGCGCGTAGCGCACGGCGACCGCGTCGAACCAGCCGCAGCGCCGCGGCCGGCCCGTGGTCGAGCCGTACTCGTTGCCCTGCTTGCGGATGCGCTCGCCGGTCGGGTTGTCCTGCTCGGTCGGGAAGGGGCCCTCGCCGACGCGCGTGCAGTAGGCCTTGGCGATGCCGATCACGCGTTCGACCTGGCGCGCGGGGAAGAGCGCGCCGGCGGCGATGCCGTTGGCGCCGGTGTTCGAGGAGGTGACGAACGGGTACGTGCCGCCGTCGATGTCGAGCATCGCGCCCTGCGCGCCCTCGAAGAGGATGCGCTGGCCGCGCTTGTAGGCGTTGCGCACGAGCGAGCCGGTGTCGCACACGAAGGGGCGCAGGCGTTCGGCCAGCGCCGTGTAGCGGTCGAGCTGCCCGTCGAGGTCGAGCGGGCGCTCGCCGTGCACCTTCTCGATCAGCGCGTTCTTCTCGGCCAGCGCGGCGCGCAGGCGCGTGCGGCAGTAGGCGTTGTCGAGCAGGTCGCCGACGCGCAGGCCGGTGCGCGCGGCCTTGTCGGCGTAGCACGGGCCGATGCCGCGGCCGGTCGTGCCGATGCGGCCCTCGCCGCGCCAGCGCTCGGAGAGCTGGTCGATCAGGCGGTGGTGCTCGAAGATCACGTGCGCCGAGGCGGAGAGCTTGAGCCCGTTGCCGTCGACCGGGATGCCGCGCGCGCGCAGGCCCTCGACCTCCTCGAGGAACTTGAGCGGGTCGACCGCGACGCCGTTGGCGATCACGTTGACCTTCTCGCGGTGCAGGATCCCCGAGGGGATCAGGTGCAGCACGTACTTCTCGCCGCCGACGACGACCGTGTGCCCGGCGTTCGCGCCGCCCTGGTAGCGGACGACCACGTCGGCATCGCGCGCCAGGAGGTCGATCAGCTTGCCCTTTCCTTCGTCGCCCCACTGGGCACCAAAGACGCTCAAGGAGGGCATGTTTCGTCGGGAACGAGAACCGGGAAGGAGGGCGGGGGGAATCGACGCGCGGAGCGTCGGGAGCCGGGGATTCTTGCGCGCCTCCCCACGGCGAACAAGCAGAAAACGAGCGCAGGGCAGGGCCCGCGGCGCGCGGACGGGCCGGGCCTCAGCGATCGTCTTCGGGCAGGTCGAGGACCTCGTAGGGAACGCTGTCGAGCGTCTCCCAGCGGATCAGCGGGGTCACGACCATGTCGTCCTGGACCTTGTGGCGCCAGACGACCGAACGCACGACGCGGGTCAGGCTGTCGCCCTTCTCCTCGGCCAGGCGGATCTCCTTGGGATCGGTGGCCATGGCGGCGGTGTCCTCGGCCGCCGTGCCGCGCCGCGCGACGACGAAGACCGAGAAGACGCGCGACTGCACGGTCAGCATCGACTTGATGCGGTTCTGCACGTCGGCGGCGAGGTCCTTGAAGCCCTCGACCTCGTCGAGCTCCTCCAGGCTCTCGAAGATCTTGTGCTCGATGATCTCCTGGCCGTACTCGTCGTAGACCTTCGTGTTCTGCTCGTCGGTGCTCGACGAGTCCTGGCCCTCGTCCTTCTTCTTCTCCTCCTCCTGGTTGCGGTACTCGATCACGCGATCCCAGAAGCGCTGGTCGACGTCGCGGTCGTCGAAGAGGGCCTTGAGCACGGCGGGCGGCGCGGTGTTGAGGTTGACCTGCCAGCCGCCGGTGTCGACGCTCGAGCCCGAACCGGACGAGCCGCCGCTCGCGGCACCGCCGCCGCTGGCTCCGCTGCCCGAGCCGCCGGCGGTGCTGCCGCCCGCGGTGCTCCCGCCGCTGCCGCCCGACGCGGCGCTGCCGCCGGAGTTGCCCGACGAGGGCTGGCCCGAGTTGCCGCCCGACTTCGAGCCGCCGGAATTGGCCGCGTTGCCGCTGTTCGCGCCGTTGCCCGAGTTCGCTCCGCCGTTGGCGGCATTCGAGCCCGCCCCGCCGCTCTTCGAACCGCTCGCGGACGAACTTCCCGCGCCGTTGGCGTTGGGCGGGGGCGGCTTGTCGCCGGCGGTCTCGAGCGAGGACCAGACGGTCAGGAAGCTCTCGATCGAGTGCACGCGCACGCCGTGCTCGTCGCGGAAGTCGCGGAACATGTTGGGCTCGAACGGCTTCAGGATCGCGAACTCGCGCAGCGAGCGCGGCAGCTTGAGGTCCTGGTTGGCCGGATCGTCCGAGATCAGCGTCGCGCGCGGGACCTCGGCCTTCTTGCCCTTGGTCATGTACTCGAGCATCGCCTTGGCGAGGTCCTCGGCCAGGCGCGTGTCGATGTCGGCGGTGGTGCCCTCGCGGCACTTGTCGAGCACGCGCACGACGCGCTCGAAGGCCGCCTTGGACTCCTTCTCGTCGGTGGTCAGCATCGAGAGCACGTTGACCTTGCTGTCCTCGTCCTGCACGAAGATGCGCAGGCGGATGTCGTTGATCTCGGTGCGCTGCGGCTGCCCCCACTCGTCGCGGTGCGAGTCGCAGGCCTGGTCCTGGGCCCCGCCGCCCGCTGCGCCGCCCGCACCGCCCGCTCCGGAGCCGCCCGCGCCCGGCAGGCCGCCGCCGGCCGGAGCGCCGCCGCCGCCGGCCGCGCCCGAGCCCTGATCCGCGGCCTCGCCGTCGGTCTTGAGCTTGTCGTACTCCTGCAGCAGCGCCGACTCGATCACCTTCTCCATCGTCGTCAGGCCGATGTCGTTGCGGCCGACGCGCGCCTCGGTGCTGGTGGCGACGTGGATCTGGAACACGATCGCCGCGAGCACGATCAGGATCAGCACCGCGAGCAGCAGGGCGGCTCCGCGGCGTTCGCGTCGGGCTGAGGTCGGTCGCAGGCGCATGAGGTCCGAGGTGGGACGGCGCCTGGGTGGCGCTCTTCCCGGGCTCCTAGAATTCGCGGTGCAGGTCGCTGCCCTGCAGGATGCGCGGGCGGATGAAGAAGAGCACGTTCGTGAGCTCCTTCTTCTTGTACGTCGAGCGGAACAGGTTCCCCAGCAGCGGGATGTCGCCCAGGATCGGGACCTTGCTGACGTTCTCGGCCATCCGCTCGGCGATCAGGCCGCCGAGGATCACGGCCTGGCCGGGCTCGAGGTAGACCACCGTCTTCGCGCCGCGCTTGGCGATGATCGGGTTGGAGATCGTCTGGCCGTTCTGCAGCGTGAACGTCGTCGCGCTGCCGGACTCCTGCGAGGCCTCGACGTCGATGTTGAGCGCGACCGTGCGCGTGCCGACGACGCGCGGGATCACGTAGAGCTTGACGCCGACCTCCTCGAAGGCGAGGCCGGCCGCGACCTTGCCGTCCGGCCCGATGCTGCCGACGGAGTAGAAGGGCAGCTTGAGCGTGTTGACGATCTCGGCGCGCGCTCCCTCGCGCACGGCGATCTTCGGGCGCGAGTTGATCGAGACGTTCTGGTACGTCGCGAGCATCTCGAGGATCGCGTTGAAGTGCATCCCGTCCTGCACCGCGCCCAGCTGCAGCAGCGCGTCGCCGTTGTTGAAGTTCGCCGTGTTGGGCAGGTTGAAGTTGAACTGGTTGACGAAGGTGTGGTCGGGGAAGCCGAAGATCGGCGTGGTCGTGTCGATCGGCTTGACGCCCACGTCGAGCGTGTCGGTGGTCGAGACCTCGACGATCTTGGCCTCGATCTCGATCTGCGGCACGCCGGCCGCGAAGATGTCGAGGAAGCTCTGCACCTCGCGCAGTCGCTCGAAGCCGGCGGTGATGATCAGCCAGTCGGCCAGGTGCACCTGCGCGCCGTCGGTCGTCATCGGCGCGCGCAGGTCCGCCATCAGCTCCACGTCCATGTTGGGCTGCAGGTCGATGCGCACCTTGTCCGAGGTCTGCGGCCCGGCCTTGGGGTCGTAGAGCGGGAAGTTGCCGTAGTCGGTCAGGAGCTTCGCGACCAGCGTGCCCGTCCCGACCTTGAGCGGGTAGGGCTTCATGATCAGCCCGCTCTCGGGGTAGACCTGGATGCGCTTGCCGAAGACCAGGTACGGGTTCTCCGGGAAGGCGGTCGCCATGTCCGGCGCGGCAGCGGGCGCGGGGGCCGGAGCGGGAGTCGGCGCGGTCTCCGTCGGCGGCGTGTCGGCGGGCTTGTGCTCCTTGCCATCCGCGGCGTGGCGCGCGGCGCGCTCCGCCTCCAGGCGCGCGACGGCCTGGGCGAAGACGTCTTCGTCCATGTCGGGCTTGGCGCCGGCGAAGGCGTCGTCTTCCATCGCCTTGACCGGCTTGAGCGCGCCCTGCGAGATCAGCGACTGGAACTTGTCCAGCGTCAGCTGCTCGGCCGACTTCTCCTTCTCGGGGGGCGCCTCGACCGGCTGCGGGCCGCGGCACGCGGCGAACGGAAGGCCGGCGCAGAGCGCGGCGACCAGCGCGAGAGAGAATCGGGACCGCGCTGCGGTCGAGGACATCGTGGGGCGCGGATCGTGCGGGGTGCGCATTGGGGCGTCGCTGCGCCCGTGCATCACTAGAGCTGGGCCTTGACCAGGTCGGTGATGTCCGCGACGGCACGGCCGTCGGTGTGCTTGATCGTCTTCCAGACCGAGCAGTAGCCGTCCTGGGCGCGGATCTTGTCGCAGGCGTCGCGCACCTTGTTGGCGGCTTCCTGGCGCAGTTGGATCCTCGGGCGAGTTGGGGTCGATCTTGTTGTCGCGGATCTTCTTCCACTGCGGGGTCGCCTTGAGCAGCGCGTCGTAATCGACCTTGGCCGGCTTCGAGAGCATCTTGGCGTCGTCGAGGCCGCAGATGTTGTCGGCGCGATCGACGACCCAGCCCGCTGCCGGCGGCGTGTCGAGCCTGGCGATCGCCGCGCCGCGGCGTGCGCCGGGCTGGCCTGGCGAAGGGAAGCAGCAGCGCTGGAACGAGGACCAGGCCAGGTCAGCTTCTTCATGATCGCACCTGTCGGGATTCGCATGGCGGGGCTCGTTACTTCATCGTCGGTCCCTGGCCGGACCACGAAGGGCTGCATGCGCAGGTCGCGGAGCGCCGAAGCTCCGCCGACCCGCAGGCACCTGCCGCATTCTCGACAGGGTCCGATTCGGTTGTAGCAAAGGCGTCATCGACCGTGGCGCGTTTTCGACTCTTTGTAGGCCGCCCTGGCGCTGTGCGCGCCCGAGCCTGCCGACGCAGCGCTTGCGCGAGCGCTCATCGGCTCGCGCGCGGGCCGAACGTGATGCTCGGAGGCGAAGATCGCAGGTCACGGGCTCGAGAACGCAACCTCGCCGGCACACGGGGGACGAAAGGCGGAAGAAACTTCTCCGGCGGGCGCAGGCGCGCTGCGTCGAAGGACGCAGAGCTCCGGCGTCAACGAGCGAGCCGGGCCCGTGGGACCCGGCTCGCGTCTCGCCGGCGCGCGTGGCCCGGCCGATGAAGCTCGCTCAGGGAGCTGCGGCCTCGAGGGCCTGCTTGTGGCTGAGCTTGATCTTGCCGCGGTCGTCGACGTTGATCACGACCACGTCGATCACGTCGCCGAGGTTGACCACGTCGCCGACCTTCTCCACGTAGCCCTCGGCGAGCTCGGAGATGTGGCAGAGGCCCTCGACGCCGGGCAGGATCTCGATGAAGGCGCCGAAGTCGCGCACGCTCTTGACCGTGCCCTTGTAGCGGGCGCCGATCTTGGGCGTCTCGCACATGGCCTGGATCGCCGCGGCGCAGGCCTGCACCAGCTTCGAGTCGCTGCCGAAGACCTGGATGTTGCCGGTGTCGTCGACGACCGAGATGCGGACCTTGTACTGCTCCTGCATCGCCTTGATGTTCTTGCCGGCGGGCCCGATCAGGAAGCCGATCTTCTCGCCGGGGATCTGCAGCGCCTCCATGCGCGGCGCGTACTCGCTGATCTCGCGCTTGGGGCGCGGGACGACGTCGAGCATCTTGCGCAGCACGAACTTGCGCGCGTCGCGCGCCTGGCCGAGGGCCTTCTGCATCAGCTCGCGGCTGACGCCCTTGACCTTGAGGTCCATCTGCAGCGCGGTGATGCCCACGCCGCTGCCGGCGACCTTGAAGTCCATGTCGCCGTGGTGGTCCTCGGAGCCCTGGATGTCGGTCAGCACCACGCTGCGCTTGCCGTCGGTGATCAGGCCCATCGCCACGCCGGCGATCGGCTGGCTGAGCGGGACGCCGGCGAGCATCATCGAGAGGCAGCCGCCGCAGACCGAGGCCATCGAGGACGAGCCGTTCGACTCGGTGATGTCCGAGACGATGCGGATCGTGTACGGGAACGAGAGCTTGGGCGGCACGACCGCCGCGAGCGCGCGCTCGGCCAGCATGCCGTGGCCGATCTCGCGCCGGCCCGGGCCGCCCAGGCGGCGCGTCTCGCCGACCGAGTAGGGCGGGAAGTTGTAGTGGAGGTAGAAGTTCTTTTTGTACTCCTCCTCCAGGCCGTCGATGATCTGCTCGTCGTCGGGCGTGCCGAGCGTGCAGGAGACCAGCGCCTGCGTCTCGCCGCGCGTGAAGAGCACGGAGCCGTGCTGGCGCGGGACGAAGTTGGGCTGGATGTCGATCTCGCGCACCTCGTCGAGCTTGCGGCCGTCGAGGCGGCGACCCTGCAGGATCATCTCGCGCTCGACCTGCGTGATCAGCTCGTCGAAGGAGGCCTTGACCTTCTTCGTGCGCTCGGACTTCTCCTCCTCGTCGAGGATCCCGGCGGTGAGCTTCTCGATGCACTCCTTCTTGATCGCATCGATCGCGGCGTAGCGCTCGTGCTTGCCGGAGGTGAAGACGGCCGCCTCCAGCGGCGCGGCGAACTGCTTGACCGAGGCCCACAGGCTCTCGTCGCGCACCGGCGCGTTCCAGGCCATCGGCGGCTTGCCGGCCTTGGCCTGCAGCTCCTCCACCATCTCGACGATCTGGTGGATGACGTTCTGCGCCATCTCGAGCGCCTCGAGCATGTTCTCCTCGGGCACTTCCTGCGCCGAGCACTCGACCATGCAGATGCCCTCCTTGTGGCCGGCGACGACCAGGTCCAGGCGCGACTCGCCGCGGCGCTGGTCGTCGGTCGGGAAGGCGAGCAGCTGGCCGTCGACCATGCCGATGCGAACCGCGCCGAGCGTGGCGTCGGTCGGCATGCCGGAGATGCGCACGGCCGCGAAGGCCGCGATCATCGCCACGACGTCGGAGTTGTTGACGCCGTCGTAGCAGAGCGCGTGCGACATGACCTGGACTTCGTTGTAGAAGCCGTCGGGGAACATGGGCCGGATCGCGCGGTCGATCAGGCGCATGGTCAGGATCTCCTTGGTGGTCGGACGACCCTCGCGCTTGAAGAAGCCGCCGGGGATCTTGCCCGCGGCCTCGGTCTTCTCGCGGTAGTCGACCGTGAGCGGGAAGAAGTCCTGGTCTTCCTTGGCGTTCCCGGCGACGGCGGCGGCGAAGGCCATCGTCTCTCCGAGCGTGCAGATGACGGCGCCGTGCGCCTGGCGGGCAACGATGCCCGTCTCGAGCGCGATCAGCTTGCCGCCGATCTGGCGCTCGACTCGAACGTGATTGAACTTCATCGGATCAAAGATCTCTCTGCTTCTCTGTTGCTGTTGATTCGTCGTGATTCACTGGCGGACATTCTGTCGCGGGAGGGGCCGGGAAAAAAGACGGCGGGACCTCGCGACGGCGAGGTCCCGCTCTCCGGCCGCCCTCGCGGGCGATCGACGGCTGGTCTGCACGGCCTCAGCGGCGCAGTCCGAGCTTGTCGATGAGCGTCTGGTAGCGCTCGGGATGGACGTTGCGCAGGTACTTCAGGAGCTTGCTGCGGCGTCCGACCATGACCAGCAGGCCCCGGCGCGAGGTGTAGTCCTTGCGGTGGGTCTTGAGGTGCTGCGTCAGGCTGTTGATGTTCTCCGTCAGCAGCGCGACCTGGACCTCGGGGGAACCGTTGTCGCCCTTCTTCTGGGCGAACTTCTGGATGACTTCGGTCTTCTTCGTCGGGGCAATGGCCATGGGATCTCCTTGAGCATGGCGGGTCGATGGACTTGCCGCGGTCCGAAGGCAAGGCCCCTCCGACCGGGTGCGCCGGCCCCGCACGGGACCGGTTCGATGGGCCCTGGGCCGCACCGAGGGCGAGCAGTCTACGGCCGCACCCGCCCCGCGACAAGCTCGCAGGGCGGTCGAAGGCCCGGTCCGGAGCCCTCAGGACCCGCGACGCCCGATCGTCAGGGCTTGGCCGCGCCCGGCTTGGGCTCGCGCACGGGCATCGCCGCCAGGAGCTCGGCCGCGACCGTCTCGCAGGCGTAGCGCGTCAGCGCCGCCGTCGTGGTGAAGCGCTCGTGCACGTCCGTGAAGTCGAAGCGCTTCTCCAGCCGGCCCGACCAGAGCTCGCCCGCCGGGTTGTTCGGGTCGAGCATGCGCGCGAGCAGCGTGACCTCGATCACGTTGCGCGTGTCCCACAGGTGCGTGTCCCAGCGCTCGACGGTCAGGCTGAAGACGGCCTGCTCCTCGAGCGAGCCCGGCCGGTAGCTGGCGTTGACGACCTTCTTGTCGACCATCTCCAGGGCCAGCGGGCTGTAGCGGCGCTTGACCAGCGCGCCCTGGAACGCCGTGCGCAACTCGGCGCGCGGCAGGGCCGTGTTGCCCGAGTTGTCCGTGATCGGCGCGACCGCGACGTCGATCGGGCTGCGCTGCTCGAGCGAGCTCGACTTCGGCGACTCCACGTCGACGCCGTGATGCACGGGCATCCGGTTGCAGGCGGCGGCGAGGCAGACGAGCGAGAGAAGCGACAGGTGGTGGCGCGCGGACACGGTGGTGATCCTCCGGATGGGGCCCGCGCGAACGGTCCAGCGATCATCCCCTCTGATCGAACGCGGCGTGGCCGCGGCGGATTCTAGAGAGCGCCGCCCGGAAGAAAGCATCAGGGCGGCGTGACCGTCAGCGAAGTCGAGAAGGCGAACAGCTCGTACTCGCGCTCGACGTCGGTCCACAGGAAGTTCGGCCAGTGCGTCGAAGGTCGGCCAGGCGAAGGCCGAGATCTGGCAGTGCAGGTCGCCGGCCGCCAGCGGGAACGTCGTGCCCGCCGCGACGAAGGGCAGGTGCACGATCGCCTCGCTGCCGGAGGCGTCGGGCCGGTCGGTGCGCCAGACCACCCAGCGCTTGCCGGCCGAGTCGGTCACGACCACGCGATACAGGCCGGGCTGGCCGGCCGAGTCCGGCAGCACGTCGGTGAAGGACACGTCGTAGGAGAGCCCGCCGACGTCGAGGTCGATCGGGATCGCTCCCAGCGCCGGCGGCGCGGGCGGATCGACCGTGACGGTGCCGGCGGAGAAGCGCGGTCGCACGCCGGCGGTGTTGCCGTCGATGTCCGTGACCTGCATGCGCAGGTGGAACGTTACGGTATTCTCGATGGAGCCGCTCTGCACGTAGCGCCCAGCGCGTCGTTGGCGTCGTCCTGGATGCCGTCGACCGAGCCCGGGTACGCGGCGCGCACCGTGAAGCTCCCGGCCGGCAGCCCGTCGGGGAACGCCAGCCCCGTGCCGACCTTGACCGAGCCGCGGATGCCCGGGGAGAGCCCTTCGATGCTGACCAGCGGGTCGCCCAGCAGCGCAGCGTAGAAAGTCGTCGTCAGGATCTGCGCGGGCGTCGATGGCACGTTCCTCCGACGACAGGCTGGCCTCGTCGAGCAGCGCGACGTAGGCCAGATCCTGCTCCCGGGCCGCCGCGCTCCGCTTGGCGGGCGGCATCGGGATCTGCAGCGTGGCGGCCTTGAGGAAGGTCAGCGGCGTGTAGAGCAGCAGGCTGGCGGGCGGCAACGTCCCGAAGGCCGACATCGCGCGCCGATGCGGCGCGGGCGATGGCGACCGGATCGTACGGGCATCGAAGCGCTGCACGTTGGACTGGAAGCCGCAGCCCTGCACGGGCTCGAAGAGCGGGCTCGGCTCGGGCTCGCGCGAGTCGGCGACCGTGCCGGTGCAGAGCGCGATCTGCGCGTTGGACGCGGTGATCGTGCCCTCGACGGTCGCGTTGGCCTGCACGTCCGGGCCGCGAGCGGACGTCGACGCGATCGACGCTGACGCCGTCGAAGGTGAACAGCTCGTAGCCCTGATCGGCGGCGTCGACGGTCAGCACCGTCTCGCCCAGGAGCCCGGCCTCGATCAGGATGTCGCCGTTGGCGTCGGTGTCGAAGTCGGCGACCGAGAGCAGCAACCCGCCGAGGTCCTCGTGCGTGTGCACGTGCGCACCGACGATCGGCGCGAGCGAGGCGGCGTCGAACACGTGCACGGCGATCTGGCTGAAGCTCGTGTTGCCCGGGCCGCACGCGCCGACCTGGCGGAAGCTCGAGCTCAGCGGCCCGACGTGGTTGAGCGCGCGGTCGTAGATCGTCACCTGGAAGTCGAGCGGAAGCTGGACCGGATCGATCAGGCCCAGGGGCACGGGCTGGGCCACGAAGAGCCCGCTCGAGTGGCTGCCGCTGACCGCGGGCGCCGCCGTCCCGCCGCCGAGGTTGTCCCCCAGCGCGGTGGTCACGGTCGCGGCGCGGATGGTCTCGCTGGCACGACCGACGACGACCAGGTCGCGCATGTCCGACGAGAGGCTGCTCAGCGTCGTCCCGGCGGTCGAGAGCCCGGTCAGCGTCGGCGCGACCGTGTCGAGCACGGCCGCCTGCACGCCGCTGGTGCTCGCGTCCGTGTCCAGCAGCGTGATCGGGCTGGTCAGGTTGCTGCGCCGCAGCTGGAAGGCGAAGTTCACGATCCCGTCGGCGAAGCGGCCCTTGACCGGCGAGCTGGTCGCCAGGAGATCGAGCTCCTGCGCGGTCAGCGTGAAGTCCGTGAAGGGCGCCGTCAGCGCCACGCTGCGCCCCAGCGAGATCAGCGGCGGCGACTGCAGGACGGTCGGATCGGTCCCGAAGACGAAGATCCCCAGCAGGTCGCCCGCCTGCGCGCCGGAGAGCGTCACGTGCACCGCGAGGTTGGCCGGACCGCTGATCGAGTCGATGCCGATCGCGTCGCTGGGCTCGGAGGTGATCGCGATCGCCGTCGGCGAACCGAACGCCGCCGTGCGGTAGTCGGTCGTGCTGTGCGGGACCGCATGGCCGCCGGCGTCCTCGATCACGTGGCCGCTGGGCGAGAGCTCGAAGCTGACCGGCTTGTCCAGGCCGATCGAGAGCGGCACCCCGCTCGCATCGAGCCAGCGCCAGCGGTAGACGCGCGTGTCGGTCTGCAGACCGCCGGTCAAGGTCAGCGCGCTGGGCGCGGGGTTGGGAGAGGGCACCACGCCGTCGATCAGCACGTGGAAGGACTGCGTGTCGACCGTGGTCGCATCCAGCGGGCGATCGAAGAAGGCCAGGAGCTCGCCCTTGGCGTTCTGGTTGAGCGCGCTGTCGAGCGGCCAGGTGGTCACCAGCTTGGGCGTGGTCGAGTTGGTCTCCGCGACCGTGAAGCTGGTCAGCTCGGTCTGCGTCGGGATGACCAGCGGCTGGCCGTTGCGGTCCTGCACGTTCGCGTTGGCGTTGTAGCTGAGCGTGTACTGCTCGCCGGCGGTCAGCGGCGCCACGGGCAGCAGCACGAGCACGCGCCCGTCCCCGATCAGCGCCGTGGTGAAGGGAGCGGGGACACCGCTCAGCTGCTGCAGCTGGAAGGCGCTGTTGATGCCGCTGGGCGCCATCGACTCCGTGAAGACGATCACGATCGGCGTCCGCGAGTCGACGGCGGCCGAGCCCGTCGGCGCGAAGCGGTCGACCTTGGGCGAGTCGAGACTGACCCACTCGTTGTTGGATGGCACGCTGGCCGGCTTGGAGCCCAGGGCGCCGTTGGCGCCGTTTCCAAAGCAGCCCGATCCGAAGACGCAGGCGGGGTTGTCGCAGCCGGGGAGCGCGAGGAGCGCCGCGAGGATCGCGAGCCAGGGAAGGAGTCGAGGGCGCAGCGCGTGGAACATGGGCGTCGGAGGAGGCTAGCAGGCAGGCCGGGCCGGCGCGAGCGCAGCACGGACGCCCCGCGCGCGCGGAACTTCCCCTGGCGTGACCGGTCTTCGCGCTCCGGGTATCTCGCCTCGCGTCTCCCCCGCCCCTGGCTACAATCCCCCGCCCACCGTCCCGCGAGCGATGCCGCGTCCCACCTCCCTCCTCGGCTTCGGCCTGTGCAGCTCTGCTCGCGGGCGCCTGCCAGAGCCCGCAGATGCGCGCGCGGGAGATCGAGCAGGGGGCGCACGATCTGCTCGCCCAGTGGTTCCCCGAGGCCACCCAGCCGGTCGACCGCGCCAGCCTGCTCGCGGCCCTGGTCCCCCAGCAGCCCGTGCTCGCGCCCGTCGCCAGCCCGCGCGAGGAGGAGGTGCGCACCGCCGCGCAAGAGGCCCTGGCCCAGGCCGAGTGGGCCCGCGCGCGCGACCTGCTGGTCGAGCTGCTCGGCCCGCGCGAGATCGAGGAGGCCGCGCGCGTGCTCGACGCGGCGACGCGGCGCGCGCGCTGGCGATGCTCGACCGCTGTGCGCGCACCTCGCCCGAGAGCCCGCGCCTGATCTCGCTGGCGCGCGCGCGCGCCTGGCGGTCGGCCGCGAACAGGGCCCCGATGGCCGCGAGCTGGTGCAGGCCGCGCTCGAGGACGGGCTGCGCGCCGCGCGCGCGACCCGCGGGGCGGAGGACTGGACCGCCGCCAGCCAGGCCGCGGCCTGGGTGGGAGCGATCGTGCCTGCGCGCGAGTACGCCGACGAGGCCGTGGCGCGCAGCGCCGCGCGCGCCGACGGGCTGGCGGAGCTCGCGCGCGCGGTCGCGAGCGTGCAGGAGCTCCACGCGCTGGAGCAAGGCGGCAACGATCCCGAGAGCCTGCGCGAGCCGGCCGAGAGGGCGCGCCGCGCGCTCGAGGAGTACCTCGGCTTCGCGCCCGAGGACCTGTGGACCTGGCGCGAGCTGACCGCGCTGCTCGAGGCCTACGAGCTCCCCGGCCGCGCCGCGGACGCGACCGCGCGCGCGCTGCGCCTCGCGCCGGCCGACGCCGAGCTGCACGCGCGCTTTGCGCGGCTGGCGCTCGCGCTCGGCGGTCGGGAGCGGCTGCTCGCCGACTACGCGGCCTTCGCCGCGCAGCATCCCCAGGTCGCGCTGGGTGCGTGGTACCCGGCCGTGCAGCACTACGAAACCGGTTGCGAGCTCGTGCGCGCGGAGCGCGACGGCCGCGCCGAGTTCGAGGCTGCCGAAGCGCTCTTCGCGCGCGCGCGCTCTCTCGACGCGAACATCGAGTCCGCCTGCGCGGAGTACGAGGCCGCCTGCCGCGTCGGCCTGGCCTGGAGCCTGCTCGCGGCCAACGCGCTCGAGCCCGCCGAGCGCGCGCTGCGCTCGGCCGAGGAGCTCGCGCCCGGCACGCTGGCGCGCGAGCTGCCGTCCGGGCTGCCCGGCGCGCTCGGCGCGCTCGAGCGCATCGCCCAGCGCTGGGCCAAGGACGCCGACCCGGACAAGCCCGAGGCGCTCTCCAGCCTGCAGCACGCCGGCGAGCTCTTCGAGCTCCTGCACCAGCGCGCGCCGGACAACCCCGACTGGGCCAACAACGCGGGCTTCTTCCTGCGCGATGTCGCCTACGCGCTCGAGCGCCAGGGCCGTGCCGCCTGCGCGCGCGGCAGCGCCGACGCGGAGGCGACGCTGGCGCGCGCACGCGAGCTGATGGAGCGCAGCTGGAACGCCTACCGCGACGCCGCCGCGCTCGCTCCCGAGGACGTGCGCCTGCAGAACGACTGCGCGCTGATCCTGGTCTACTACCTGCAGCGCGACGCCGACGAGGCCGAGCGCCGCCTGCGCCACGCGCTCGAGCTGGGCGAGGCGGCGCGCCCTGCGCTGGCGAGCGCCGCGGGCGAGCCCGGCCTCGACGCGGAGACGGCGCAGCAGCGCCGGCGCGCCGAGGAGGAGCTCGTCTCCGCGCTGGGCGACGCCTGGCAGAACCTGGGCGTGCTGCAGCTGACGCTGCGCGGCGACGCGGCCGCGGCGCGCGCCTCGTTCGAGCGCTGCCGCGGCATGGGCCTGGATCCGCGCGAGGACGTCTTCGGCGCGCGCGGCTACCTCGAGACCTGCCGCAAGGCGCTCGCCGGCGAGCTCGACCCGCGCATCACCGAACAGACCCGCTGGGCCGCACCCTGCACCAACCGCTGAGACCGATCCGAACCATGAAGCTCTCCCTCTCCCTCGTGTTGCTCGGCCTCGCTCCCGCTCCCGCGTTCGCGCTCGCCCGGCCGCCCGCTGGCGCGCTCGCGCAGGAGACACCCGAATCGCTCGTGCAGCAGGGCCGCGCGCTCCTGGCGCAGAACAAGGCGAACGAGGCGCTGCCGCTCTTCGAGCGCGCCGACCAGCTCGCCAGCGGTGCGCTCGCGACGCACCAGTGGGTGCTGCGCTGCTGGATGCAGATGGGCCGCATCAACGACGCGCTCGACGCGATCGACAAGCTCGCCAAGACCGAGAAGGGCCCGGCAATCGACTACCTCTACGGCATGGGCTTCTGGTTCACCGCCAAGGACCGCCTGGCGCAGAACGCGGGCGGCGCGATCATCGGCATGAACTTCGGGGACGCGTGCACCTACCTGAAGAAGTGCACGCAGGCCGACGAGAAGAGCTACCCCGACGCCTGGCTGGCGCTGGCCGAGTCGGCCTGGTACGCGCAGGAGCTCGACACGGCGCGCGCCGCGGCGGAGAAGGCCTGCGCGGTCGAGCCCAAGGACGTTCCCGCGCACCTGATGCTCGGCCAGATCGCCTTCTCGCAGTACGTCACGGTCGCCAGCGACGAGGCGCAGAAGGACAAGGCCGCGGCGCACATGCAGGCCGCGCGCGCGGCTTTCGAGGCGACCGACGCGCTGCTCTCGGGCTGCAGCACGCCGGCCGACCGCGCGCAGCGCGCGCAGGCGCAGAAGCAGCTGGGCGACCTCGCCTGCTGGGCCAAGGACAAGGTGGCCGCGGGCAAGGCCTACGGCCGCGCGCTGGGCTACGACCCCAACGTCGCGAAGATCGACGAGCTCTACCGCGGCATCGCCGCGAGCTTCGACAAGGAGTTCGCCGAGATCTTCCTGGGGGCGATCGAGCTCGCGGAGAAGACCTTCGTCGAGAGCTGGGGCGCCGAGAACGCCGGCGACGCGACGATCCTGTGGTGGCTGGGCTGGGCGCGCCTGGACCAGAAGCAGTTCGACAAGGCCGAGGAGGCCTTCGCGGGCGCGGTCAAGAAGTGGCCGCAGTACACCAACGCCTGGTTCTTCATCGGCGTGTGCCGCTACTCGCGCCAGAACTTCGACGGCGCGGTCGCCGCGATGTCGCGCCACTACAAGGAGAACCGCGACGACATGGTCTCGACCGTGCTGCAGAACAAGGACCGCTACCTCGCCATCCTCGACTCGCTCGTGGGCAAGGCGGCCGAGAAGCAGTCCAACGTCGAGGCGGCGCAGCTCTCCGAGGTGCAGGCGCTCGCCGAGCCGAAGACCTCGCGCTACTGGAACAACGCCGCGCTCTTCTGGCGTGATGCGGGCGACGGGCTGCGGCGCACGAACCCGGGCGAGACCGAGCAGAAGCTCGCCGTGCAGTACTTCGAGACCGCCTTCCAGGAGTACGAGAAGGCGCTCGAGCTCGAACCGGGCAACCCGAACTACCTCAACGACACCGCGGTCATACTGCACTACTACCTCGACCGCGACCTCGAGCGCGCCAAGTCGCTCTACCAGAAGGCGGCCGAGCGCGCGGCCGCGCTGCTGGAGAAGAAGGGCCTCGCCCAGGCCGACAAGGAGGCCTACCAGATCGCGCTGCGCGACTCCAAGAACAACCTCGCCAAGCTCGAGAAGGGCATCAAGACGCAGGGCTGATGCGCGTCCGCGATCTTCCGCTGCGGATCCTCGACGCGCGCCCCGACGCGCCCGTGCTCAGCGTCGACGGCGCCTGGGACGCTCCGGGCTTGAACCTCTCGCACTGGCCCGGCAACCGCACGCCGGCGGAGCTGCGCCACGCGCTCTCGACCGGCATCGCGCTGAACTTCGCGCGCCTGTCCGAGGCGCGCCAGGCCGAGCTCGCGCGCGGCTGCACGGCGCTCGCGAACAACCACTTCGACACCGACGGCGTGCTGGCGCTGTTCGTCCTCGCGCGACCGGACGAGGCGCTGCCGCGCGCAGAGGCGCTGCTCGAGGCGGCCGCGGCCGGCGATCTGTTCCGCTTCCCCGGCGAGCGCGCCTTCGCGCTCGACCGCACGATCACGGCCCTCGCCGAGCCGGGCTCGCCCTGGGAGGAGCTCTGGCGCGGCGCGAGCGGGGCCGCCAAGCACGAGCTCCTGGTGCGCGCGCTGCTCGAGCGCCTGCCGCAGCTCCTCGACGACGGACTCGAGGAGTTCGCCGCGCTGTGGAAGCCCGCGCTCGGGCGCCTGCGCGCCGACATCGCCGCGCTCGCGGCCTGCGCCAAGGACGACCTCGCGCACCTGGAGCTCGCCGTCTGGACCGGCGAGCGCGCCGCCTCGGCCGGCCGGCATGCGCTCTTCGGCACGAGCCCTCGGGACCGCGCGCTGGTGCTCGAGCGTGGCGCGTCGGGCACGCGCTGCCGCCTCGTGATCGACACGAGCTCCTGGTTCGAGTTCCAGGAGCCGACTCCCCCGCCGCGGCCCGATCTCGCCGCGCTCGCCGCGCGCCTGAACGCGCTCGAGGGCACGCGCGAGACCGACGCGGCCGCCTGGCGCGCGCAGCCGACCGACTCGCCCGCGCCCGAGCTGTGGTTCGGCGGCGTCGGGCTCGAGTTCTTCGCCGAGCACAACCAACTCCTGGGCGAGAGCCGCCTCGACCCGCGCACGATCAAGCGCGAGGTCGTCGAGGCCGTGCGCGCGGCGTGGGTCTTCCCCGACGCACTCTGACCCGTTGCAGCGCGCACGCCGCGAGCGTAAGACGGCAGCGTGAGCCCGTCCGCACCGCCGTTCGAGAGCGTCGCCGCGATCGACCTCGGATCGAACAGCTTCCACATGGTGGTCGCGCGCGTCGTCGGCGACCAGCTCTCGATCCTCGACCGCCTGCGCGAGCGCGTGCAGCTGGGCGCGGGCCTGAACGAGAAGAAGCGCCTCGACGAGGACTCGCAGGCGCGCGCCCTCGCCTGCCTGGCGCGCTTCGGCGAGCGCGTGCGCGGCATGCCGCAGGGCAGCGCGCGCGCGGTCGGCACGAGCGCGCGCTGCGCGTCGCGCGCAACTCGGGCGCCTTCCTCGAGAAGGCCAGCGCCGTGCTCGGCCACGGGATCGAGATCATCTCGGGCCAGGAGGAGGCGCGCCTGATCTACCTGGGCGTCGCGCACGATCTCTCCGAGGGCCCCGACCGGCGCCTGGTGGTCGACATCGGCGGCGGCTCGACCGAGTGCATCCTGGGCGAGCGCTTCGAGCCGATCCAGGCCGACAGCCTGCACATGGGCTGCGTCAACTGGTCGCTGCGCTTCTTCCCGCGCGGCGAGATCGACAAGGAGCGCTTCGAGCGCGCCGTGCTGGCCGCGCGCCTGGAGGTGCGCTCGCTCGAGCGCCACTACCGCGCGCTGGGCTGGAGCGAGGCGATCGGCGCCTCGGGCACGATCCTCTCGATCGAGGAGGTGCTCGACCGGAACGACTGGAACGGCGAGGGCATCAGCGAGAAGGGCCTCAAGAAGCTGAGGAAGGAGCTGATCGAGGCCGGCCGCGCCGACAAGCTCGACATCCAGGGACTCGCCGAGGACCGCCGCGACGTGCTGCCCGGCGGCCTGGCGATCCTGATCGCGCTCTTCGAGGGCCTGGGCATCGAGCGCATGCACGGCTCGCTCGGCGCGCTGCGCGAGGGCGTGCTGTGGGACCTGCTCGGCCGCATCCGCCACGAGGACCTGCGCGAGCAGACCATCCGCCGCATGGGCGAGCGCTACGCCGCCGACCTCGTGCAGTCCGGCCGCGTGCAGCGCACCGCGCTCGACCTGCTCGCGCAGTGCGGCGCGGAGTGGGAGCTCGAGCGCGGGAGCGCCGCGAGCTTCCTCTCCTGGGCCGCGCGCCTGCACGAGATCGGCCTCTCGATCGCGCACCAGGGCTACCACAAACACGGCGCGTACATCGTGGCGCACTCCGACATGCCGGGCTTCTCGCGCCAGGACCAGGAGCTGCTCGCCGCGCTGATCCACGGCCACCGGCGCAAGCTCGAGCTCGAGCCGATCGAGGAGCTCCCCGATCCGCTGCGGCGCACCGCGCTGCGCCTGGTGCTGCTGCTGCGACTGGCGGTGCTGCTCAACCGCGGCCGCGGCGCGCAGCCCGCGCCGCCGCTCGCGCTGCGCACGCGCAAGAACGGCTACGCGCTGACCTTCCCCGAGGGCTGGCTCGAGCAGAACCCGCTGACGCGCGCCGACCTCGACGAGGAACGCGAACGCGTTCGCGCGGCGGGGTACGAGCTCGAGGTGCGCTGAAGCCGGGGCGCGCGAAGCGCCGCGTGCGTGCAGCGTGAATCAGCACGCGCCCGCCACCCCGACGGCGGCCACGGCGTCCGGAGAGGAGCTCCGCTGCGCAACGAGACGACCGCGGTCGAGGCGCTCGGACGACGGGCTATCTCAGCACGAGCCTGCCGCGGATCCGCTCGACCGGAATGCTGCCGCCCACGTCGTTCGGCGCGCCGAGCACGCCCGGCGGCGGGCCCTTCGCGGACCAGTAGATCGACGCGCCGCCCGCGGGAATCGTCACGCGCCTGCGCTCGACTCGACCGACGTGCGCGGGCACACCTCCGAGCGAACCCCATTGGCCACTCCACGTCCATCCGAGTTGCCAGCTGGCGGCACGGTCATCCTGCAGTGGCAGCGCGCCGCACTCGAGGACGATCTCGCGCTCCTCGCGCGGTACGGCAACAAAACGCCCATCCGCATGGCGTTCGAAGAGCCAGTCTCCATAGCGCTGATCGACGGCCGGCCGCAGAACGCGAAGCACGAGCCAGCGTGAAGCTTCGGCGGGCCACGGTGACTTCGAGGTCCCGGGTGCGATCCAGCTCGTCGCACGGTAGCTCGACGGCATCTGCGCCGGGCTCTCGGCATCGTCGAGGTAGATCCCAAGCGATCCATCAGCGCCCGGCAATCCGCTGCGAACACTCCACTCGATCGCAGGCATCTCCGAGACGCGGAGACCGCCCCACTCGATGGCCTCCGGCCCGAGTCCATGGCCCGGAGCGAGAACGAGCTGTGCGCGCTTGGGGGTCAATCGAAGCTCGCCACAGTCGAGGAAGTGCCCGCTGCCGCTCAGAAGGTGCTGCTCGAGATCCTCGAAGCCGGGAGCATCGACGTGCAACGTGATCGCAGGCGGGACATCGAGTGGTTCCTCGAGGCGCAAGAGGGCCTCCTCGGGAAGAAGTCGACGGTAGATGCCGTCGTTACCGTGGAGGATCCGACCGCTCGAGCAGTGCCAGCCGTAGACCTGGTCCTTCCCCTCCGGGAACCTCCAGAGCAGCCGAGCCTGGGTGATCGGTGCCCCGTCCGCCGCGGAGACCAGTCGAGCGACGAGCTCGAACGCGGGCCTCAGCTCGATCGTGCGCGGCGAACCGTCGTGCTCGAACACGAGCCGGCCATACGCGCCGCTCGTCTCGTCGCGCGCGAAGATCAGCAGGTTCTCCCCGCGCGGGAGTGCGTCGTAGGTGTGCTCGTCGCTCGTCGGCTCCACGTGCGCGTCGTCGGCCCAGAGGTTCTCCTTCGGCTGGATGTCGACGCTGCCCCAGTCGAACAGGAGACGCTTCGCGTCACCCGCCCCTTCATGCGGCTGCTCGACCTTCAGCACGACACGACCCGCTGCCTCGCCTGTTGGACGCTGAACACGGATCGTGAGCGGCGCGCATTCTGGCCGTCCTTCGAACGGAATCGTCCACTTCCCGCGCGCCCCGGCCACCGGATGGAGATGAACGTCCGCGCGATGCTGGTCGCGCCAGATCACGATGGCCGAGGCCACGCCGTCGAACAGCGCTTCGTGCACGAGATCATGGCTGACGGCCATCGCCCACCGATCCGCGGAGAGGTAGCCGCTGCACGCTGCGCGCTCGAGATCCGGAGTCATCGGCTCGCCGAGTTCGTGGTACGGGTCCTCGAACCGGATCGAACTCGTGTACGAGCGCAGGTCGTGGCCTTCGAGAATCAGCAACTCGTCCGGCTCGAGCATGAGTTCGTCGCCGTCCTTGGCCTGGACCGGCACGTGCCCCGGCGCGCGCACGCGGCAGGGAAGCGTCATCTCCCCCGTCTCGCAGCGGCCCTGCGTCAAATCGCGGCGCACCCAGTCGCCGAGCGGCGTCTGCCACTCGAGGAACCGGAGCTCGAGGCCGACCGAAGAACGCACGCTCAAACCGCTCGTGTGCGCGGCCCCGGCGACGGCCCCCAGCGGCGTGGTGTCGAGTGCCGCGCGATCCACTCCGATGCCGCTCGGCCTGTCCGCCCCGGCGTTCTCGCGTTCGGACGCGAGCGCGAGCTTCTCCGGAGCGATCGGCGTCGCGACCTCCGGTCCGCCGCGGTGGATGGGCCGCAGCGCGATCCACAGCGAGGCCGCGGCGATGACGGAGATTGCAGCGATGACGACCTTGATCTTGGCCTGCATGGCGAGCGCCCAGGGAATAGGAAGGCGCGGCGGGTGCACCAGCGGCAGCCACGCCGCCAGCCAGCGCGAGCGGTCGCCTTGCGAACGACGGTCGAGTTCCTCGCGCAGGAGCGCGAGCGCGCGGTGCAGCCGCGTGTGCACGGTTCTCACCGGCGTGTAGGTGCGGCGCGCGATCTCCTCGGGCTCGAGCTCCTCGAACCAGCGCAAGAGCACGGCCGTGCGGTACGGCTCGCAGAGCTCGCGCACCGCGCCGAGCAGCGCTTCCTGCAGTGCGAGGCGTTCGAACGCGAGCTCCGGGTCGTCGACGCGCTCGGAGCGCGCACCCTGGAGCTCGCGCGCGGCGCGCCGCTCGTCGCCGCGGCGGCGCAGGCGTGCGAGGTTGCGCACGGTGC
>JBGASC010000074.1:0-23618 GCA_044229935.1 Planctomycetota bacterium
GCGCGTCGATCGCCACGTCTACGCGCGCGAGAACGGCTGGGCCATCCGCGCGCTGTGCACGCTCTTCGACGCGACGGGCGAGGTGCAGTACCTCGACGCCGCGCGCCGCGCGGCCGCGCGCATGCTCGAGCGGCGCGGCCTTCCCGCGGGCGGCTTCCGCCACGACGAGCACGACGCGGCCGGCCCCTTCCTCGCGGACACGCTGAGCATGGCGCAGGCCTTCCTCGCGCTGTACGAGTCCAGCGCGGAGCGGGTCTGGCTCGCGCGCGCGCTGGAGGCCTCGGACTTCCTCGCCGCGCACTTCGCCGGCGACGCGGCGCAGGCGGGCTACGTCTCCGCCGCGCGCGATGCGAGCGCGCCCGGCCTGCCGCCCGCTCCGCCGCAGCGCGACGAGAACATCGCGCTGTGCCGCCTGGAGAACGCGCTCTTCCAGCACAGCGGCGACGCGCGCCACCGCCAGCGCGCCGAGCGCGCCCTGCGCTGGCTCTCGAGCGAGGCCGTGGCGCTGCGCGGACTGCCGGCGGGCGTGCTGCTCGCGGCCGAGGAGCTGGGGAGCGAGCCCGCGCACGTCGCGATCGTCGGCTCCAAGCGCGATCCCGCCGCGCGCGAGCTGCAGCTCGCCGCGCTCGCGCTGGCGCTGCCCTACCGCCGCGTCGAGTGGTACGACGCGAGCGAGGGCGCGCTCCCGCGCGACGACGTGCCGTACCCGGAGCTCGACAAGCCGGCCGCCTTCGTCTGCAGCGCGGGGCGCTGCTCCGCGCCGGCCTTCGAGCGGGACGAGCTGCGCCAGCGGCTCGCGCGCCTCAGGCGCTGAGCCCCAGGAGGCACGCAGCGAGGCCTGCGAGCGCCGCGCCGGCGAGGATCCAGCCCAGCCCGAGCCGCAGCCGGAACAGGGCCAGCGCACTGGCGACGACGAGCGCGACGGGCACCCAGCGCACGCTGACCGCCTCCGGCAGCGCGACGTGCAGCACGCCGAAGGAGCGCTCGCCGACGCGCGCGAAGAGCGTGCGCAGCGTGAACCACAGCGAGAGCTGCGCGATCACCCCGGCCACGGCCGGCGTGATGCCGGCCAGCGCGCCCGCCAGCCAACGGTTCGTGCGCAGACGCTCGACGTGCGGCGCGCACAGGAACACGAGCAGGAACGAGGGCGCGAAGGTCATCCAGCTGACGAGCAGCGCGCCGAGCGTGCCCGCGAGCAGGGGCGCGAGCCCGCCGGGTGCCTGGTAGGCAGCGAGGAAGCCGACGAACTCGAGCACCAGGATCAGCGGACCGGGCGTGGTCTCGGCCAGCGAGAGCCCGGCCAGCATCTGCGCCTCGCTCAGCCAGCCGAAGCCGTGCACGGCGCGCGCCGCGACGTGCGAGAGCACCGCGTACGCTCCGCCGAACGTGATCAGCGCCGTCTGCGCGAAGAAGCCGGCCTCGTCGACCCACACGCCGGCGCGCGGCGCGAAGCCCGCGATCAGCGCGAGCGGCGCGAGCCAGAGCGCGCATCCGGCGGCGAGCACGAGCAGCGTGCGCGGCCGGGCGGGCGCGCCGTCCGGCGCGTTCGCTCCCGAGCGGAGCTCGGCGCTGGTGGCGCGGGCGGGCGCGGAGAACACGACGCCGACCAGCGCGGCTCCCAGCAGCACGAGCGGGTAGGGCGCGTGCGTGAACGCGCAGGCGAGGAACGAGAGCGAGGCCACGCCCCAGGTCCACGGCCGTCGCAGCGCGCGGCGCCCGATGCGCACGAGCGCCTGCACGACCAGCACCACGACCGCGGCCTGCAGTCCCTGGAAGAGCGCGGCGAGCAGCGGAACGCCCGAGCCGCTGGCGTACAGCGCGGAGAGCAGCAGCATCACCGCGAAGCCCGGCAGGATGAAGAGGCCCCCGGAGACCAGGCCGCCGCGCAGCCCGTGCAGGTGCCAGCCGCAGTACGTCGCGAGCTGCTGGGCCTCGGGCCCGGGCAGGAGCATGCACACGTTGAGCGCGTGCAGGAAGCGCTCCTCGCTCATCCAGCGCCGCTCCTCGACCACGACGCGGTGCAGTTCGGCGATCTGGCCCGCGGGCCCGCCAAAGCTGCGCCAGCCGATGCCGTGCCAGGCGCGCGCGGCCTGCGCGAGGGTCGGTCGTTCGCGGCCGCGGTCTTCGCCCATGCGGCCCGGATCGTCCGCGCCCTACGCTCCGTTCGCAAATGCAAACGGGCCCGCGCGAGGAGCTCGCACGGGCCCGCCGTCTCGGGGACCGCTCCCGGTTCGGCTCAGAAGCTCCAGCCCAGGCCGAGGATCACGAGGTTGTCGACGCGCTTCTTGCCGGCGGCGGGCGTGTTGTCCCACTGGTAGAGCCACTCCAGCTGCGCGAACATCTTGTCGGTCAGGTTCATGCGGCCCTTGGTGTCGATGCGGGCGTTGACGTCCTCGCCGCGCTCCAGGCTCGGGAAGATTTCGCCCACCTGGCCGAGCGCGTACTTCGCGTTGGGCTTCCAGTCCCACTTGTAGGCGCCGCGCGCCGCGAGGTAGTCGGTGTCGTCGGTCGTGCCGGCGAAGTTCTCGTTGACGTAGGCCAGACCGAGTTCGCCCGAGAGCTTCCAGCTCTCCGTGTCCTCGAACTGGTAGCCCAGGCCGGCGCCGATCGTGTAGCGCAGGTCGAGCGAGGACTGGAAGTCGTTCTCCGCGCTGGCCTGCACCAGGCCGTACATCTTCTTGGAGAAGAAGTAGTCGTACTTCGCGCGCCCCTGCGTCTTGCGGTCGGTGATCCCGGCCTGCTCCTCGGCGTAGTTCCAGAGGAAGCCCAGCGTGGTGCGGTCCTTCTCGCGGCGGTACTCGGCATCGGCCGTGGCCGACGCGGTGCGACGGCTGGTGTTGCCGTCGGAGTACGACGCGCCGAGGGCGACGGAGCCGGTCCACTTGGGCTCGACCGGGGCGGGAGCCGCAGCCGGAGCCTGCGTGGCGTCGGCGAGGAGGGCAGGTGCGGAGACGAGGAGGGTGAGGAGGGTGCTCATGGGGGCAGGGGGCGTCGGGAAAAAAAGCGGGGCAGATCTTCTACTCGACCTCGATTCCGCGGTCAATGCGGAGTGAGGGGCAAGGAGATCAGCGCTTCCACTGGGTCTCGACGACGCGCGCGAGCTCTTGCACGGGCGTAATGTGCGCCGCGTGCACCTCGCCCCACGTGAGCTCGCCGCCGTCCGTCGGCACCCAGCACTGCTTGCCGCCGTCGAGGGTCGTGGGCTTCCCGCCCTTGCGCAGGACCTCGATGCGCCCGTGCAGGCCGCACACGCACGCACCGCCCGTGCAATTGTCGAAGGCGAAGGCCGTGCCCGTGACGTGCACGATCGCGTCGCCGCTGCGCAGCGCGAGCACGTGTCCGGGGAAACCCGGGCCCGTGACCACGCGCAGCGCGGCGCCCTCGAGCTCGAGCGAGAACGGATCGGTGCCGCCCGTGTTGCCCGAGAGGCTGAACGAGACGCGCGCGCCGCGCGCGATCTCGACGGCGTACTGGTCGGCGCGCGCCAGGCGCAACTCGCCGTCCTCGGCGAGCACCGAGTGCGCATCGTTGAGCGCGCGGCCGAGCGCCTCGGCATCGTCCAGGCGCAGGCGCTCGCCGTCGACGCGCACCGTGGTCGCCGTCGAGCCGGGGAGCACGTGCCAGACCAGCGGCGCGGGCTTGAACAGATAGAGCATCGCGACCACGCCGGCCGCCGCCGCGAGCGCGATCCAGACCTTGCGTCGCGAAGGCGCGCCCGAACGTCGCGCCACCGGATGGTCCTCGGGCAGCACGTCGACCGGCGGAGCGGCGGCGGCGCCGGCGAGGAAGCGCTCCCGCAGCGTGGAGCGGAACTCCGGCCGCGCGGCCGGGCGCGCGAGGGACTCCAGGCGCGACTCCAGATCGCGTTCGGGCGCAGGACTGCTCATGCGGCCCCTCCCCCGGCGATGCCGGTCGCGTAGCGCGCAAGCCGCTCGCGCAGCTCCTCCAGCGCGCGCGAGTAGCGCTTGCGCACGGCGGTCTCGTTGCGCGCGAGCAGCTGGCCGATCTCCTCGAAGGAGAGGCCCTCGTGCACGCGCAGCACCAGCGTCGAGCGCAGGCTCTCGGGCAGCTCCTCGATCGCCGCCGCGAGGAGGCGGCTCTGCTCGGCCGCTTCGAGCTGCGGCAGCGGGCCGGCCTCGCGGGCGGAGGGCTCCAGGCGCGATTCCTCCTCGTCCAGGCTGGCCGCGTCGAGCGCGTCGGTGCGGCGCCGCGAGCGCCAGTGGTCGCGCACCTTGTTGGTCGCGATGGTGAAGACCCAGGGCGCCAGCTCGCGCGCGGGATCGTAGCCGTCGATCGCGCGCTGGACGTGCAGGAACACCTCCTGCGTCACGTCCTCGGCCTGTTGCTCGTCTCCCAGCATGCGCCTCACGTACCCGTACACGCGATCGAAGAAGGTCTCGTAGAAGAGCTCGAGCGCCGCGCGATCGCGCTGGCGCAACCGTTCGCGCAGCTCGCGCGTGAACGCGACGGCAGCGCGCGCCCCGGGGTCGGGACGCGGTTCGGAACGCGGGTCTGGGCGACGAGTCTCGATGCGGCTACGGCGATCGCGCGGGATCGTGACCGTGATTCCCACGCTAGCAGAGAGCGGGGCTGCGGTCGACGGCCGGGGAAATGCAGGCCGGGGGCCGTGCGCTCGGCACGACCCCCGGCGTCGGTATCCGGGACCGGTGGCGTGCGGGCTCAGCCGCCCGTCTGCACCGTGCCCTCGATCACCGCCGGCGGGTCGGTGACCGTCGGCTGCGTGCCGTTGTCCGGCATCGTGTAGTCGGCCGAGGTCGGCAGCGTCAGGATGCCCGCCCCGCCGAGGTCCAGCGCGCCGCAGTTGCCCGGATCGAGCGCGAGCGTGAGCTCGGAGTCGATCGCGCGCACGACGTACTCGGTGCCGGTCGGGCCGACGAGCACGCCGTCGAGCAGCGAGAACTGCGGGTAGAAGCGGTCGGGGTTGCCGTCGCCGTCGGTGTCGACCTGCTCGCTGGGGATGCCCCAGAGGTTGCCCGGGCCGCCGTAGCCGAACTGGAAGTGCTGGCCGTCGAAGGTCGGATCGTCGTTGGCGTCGTTGGCGGTCTCGTGCGTGTAGGTGAACTGGATCGGCGGATCGAAGGCGACGAAGTCGCCCGCACCGTCGACGAGCGCCGCGTACTGGTTCCAGCTGTTGGGGCCGGTCTCGTACGTGTAGAAGACGTCCTGGTTCCAGGTGTCCCAGGCGCTGCTCAGGCTGCCGGTCGACGTCACCATCGAGCCCGACTGCATGCCCCACGTGTTCGGGCCGCTGCTGATCGTCTCGCCGTCGGCCAGGCCGGCCGGCGTGAGCACCGAGCCGTCGCCGTTGACGTCCAGGTACAGCGTCAGGTCCGACTTGCTGAACACGTAGTGGTACGGCGTGTTCACGTCGTTCGAGCCGGGCAGGAAGATGTCGCCGATGTCGGCCTCGGCACCGGTGATGCCCGCGTCGAGGCAGTTGAAGTAGCCGTAGAGATCGATCTGCGAGCCCGAGTCGAAGAGCGAGTCGGCGCCGTTGACGAACTCGCGCTGGTAGTACGTGATCGAGGTGTCGCCGTCGAGGAAGGTCGAGGGACCGCCGAGGCTCTCGCAGTACATGCCCATGAAGCCGACGGCAGCCGTGTCGATCGTGACCGGCGAGCCGAGGTCGTCCCACGAGTTGGTGCCCTGGTTCCAGGAGGCGACCTCCTGCCAGAGCGTGCCCGTGTACTGCACGCGGAACTGCTGGCCCGGCTGGTTGTCCATCGGATCGTCGTCGTGGTACCAGCTGAAGTTCAGGCCGACGATCTGGTCGAGCGCCAGCGTCTGGCGCGTGTTGCGGATCAGCTTGCCGGGCGCCTTGACGACGGTGTAGCTCGTGGGCGTGCCGCCGCCGAAGCTCTCGCGCGTCACGGTGTCGCCGTTGGCGACGGTCACGCCGTTGGGGACCCACATGCCGTAGTAGCCCATCCAGCCGAACTCGCCGCCCGCCGTGCGGAAGCCGAAGCCCGAGTTGAGCTCGACGCGGCCGCCCGCGTCCAGGCCGTCGGCGTAGTACAGGTTGTAGCGCCACGTGCGCGTGTCGAAGGTCGTGCGCGAGAGGCACACCGACGGGTCGCTGTCCTTCTGGCGCAGCACCTCGGCGAGGTCGAAGGCCAGCTTGTACTCCTCGACCTGCGTGCCGGAGTCGCCGCTGTAGTTCTCGCGGTAGGTGCGGCGGATGTAGGCCACGCCCTGGGTCTGGTCGGCGAACATGTTGACGTTCGCCTGGATGATCTCGGCGTGGTGGTCGGGCTGCTGCGCGACGTTCGGGTCGCCCTGCTGCTGGTAGAAGCTGAAGCCCAGGAACCCGCTGGCGACGTCGAGCGTGTGCAGGTTGCCGAACATGTCGGGCGAATCGATCGAGCCGCCCGGCCCGTAGCCCGCGAAGTTGAGGTCGAACACGCCGAAGGGGTTCTCGGCCGAGACGCCCTCGCTGATCGTGATCTTGACCTGGATCGACTGCTCGACGCCATGGTCGCCCTCGCTCGGCAGCCAGATGCGCACGATCTCGTCGGCGCCGTTGCTGCTGCGCGAGGATTCGACCGTCCACAGGTTCGGCGCGCCGGCGTTCGCGCCGGAGGACTCGCCCTCGTCCGAGCCGGTCGAGCTGTTGTCGCTGCCGTTCTTGCACTTGGACTCGTTGACCAGCGCGAGGTACGGGCCGAAGTTGACCAGGTCCGCGTAGCTCGTCTGCGCCATCAGGCACAGGATGAAGTTGACCTGCGTGACCGCCTCGAGCGAGGCGTCGTACACGTGCGCGTTGGACGTGTCGGTGAAGTAGTCGCAGCTCGCGGAGAAGCCGCTGGTGTCCGCGCTCGAGCCCGAGACCACGGAGCCGCCGCCGCTCCCGCCGACCGTGACCACCGTCACCTGACCGGCGACCGAGAGGCCGTCGACCGTGCCGGAGCTCGAGCCGGCGCTGCAGCCGGCGAACAACGCGAAGAGCGTGGAGAGGGAGAGCGGCGCGAGGCGCTGGAAGGCCGTCGTGCGCCCGGCGAGGCGTACTGCTGTGGAAGACACTGGGGACGAACTCCTGGTTCGGGAGACTGGGGGAACCGCGCGCGAGGACTGCGCGCGGAAGCGCGTCCATCGGAGCCGCCGCTCCGTCCACTTGAGTCCCCGTCCGCCCGGCCGCGGCCGGCGACAACTCCCCTTTCCCGTCCGCTGTCCGGAGGGGAATTCCTTTCGCGTGCCGGGCCGCCCCAGGCCCGGAGCCTCAGGCCCAGAGCATCAGGTCCGCCAGCGCCAGGTCCTGCGGGCCCAGCGCGCGCGGCCGCACGCGGATGCCGTAGGCGAACGAGCCCGAGCGCTCCATGCGGTGGCCGCCCTCGAAGACGCGCAGCGCCGCGCCCTCGCGTCCGACCGGTGCGAGCGGCACGAAGACCGGGTTGAGCATCTCGCCCTCGCCGTTCTTGTGCCCGAGCACCAGCTCGACCAGCAGGTCGTTCTCGTGCAGCGTGCCGAGCTCGAGCTCCACGCGCGCCGAGACGGTGTCGCCCACGCGCACCTCGCCCATCCCCGCCATGTGCGCCGAGCGCACCTTGACGTCGCCGAAGCCCTTGCGCACGCGCGTGTGGCGCGCCGCGATCGAGTGCACGCGCGCGAAGCGCTCGGCGGTCAGCGCGACGTAGTTCGCGGCCAGCGGCGCGTAGGCGCGGTCGCGGTACTCGCCCACCATGCGGTCGGTGTTGAACTGCGGCGGGATCGTGGCGAGCGAGTGGCGCGCGCGCGCGATCCACTCGCGCGGCAGGCCGTCCTCGCGGCGGTGGAAGAGCGGCAGCACCTCCTCCTCCAGCAGCCGGTAGAGGTTCTCGCCGTCGAGCTCGTCCTGCAGCGCCTGGTCCGGGTAGACGTTGCCGCCGCCGATCGACCAGCCGTTGCGGCCGTCCGCGGCCTCGATCCACCAGCCGTCGGGGATCGAGAGGTTGAGGCCGCCGTTGGCCGCGACCTTCATGCCCGAGGTGCCGCTGGCCTCCAGCGGCCGGATCGGGTTGTTGAGCCAGACGTCGACGCCCTGCACGAGCGCGCGCGCGAGGTCGATGTCGTACTCCTCGACGAAGAAGATGCGGCCGAGGAACTCCTCGCGGCGCGTCAGCGCGACGACCTGCTTGAGGATCTCCTGGCCCAGCTTGTCCGCGGGGTGCGCCTTGCCGGCGAAGACGATGCGCAGCGGCCGCTCGGACTGCTCGAAGAGCCTGCGCAGGCGCTCGAGGTTGCGGAAGAGCAGGCTGGCGCGCTTGTACGGCGCGAATCGCCGCGCGAAGCCGATCCAGAGCACCCCGGCCGGATCGCCGGACTCCAGGCCGGAGAGCGTGCGGTTGAGCAGCGAGGGGCTGTCGTGCCGCTCGACGAAGGTGCGCCGCAGGAGGCCCGAGAGGTGCGCGACCATGCGCCGCTTGGCGGCGCACTTGACCTCCCAGAAGGCGCGCTCGTCGAGTGCGGCGGCGCCGCGCTGGTAGTCCTGCGGCGTGATCGGCCGCTCGCGCACGCCGAAGAGCGCGCGCAGCGCCGGGTCGACCCAGCTCGCCAGGTGCACGCCGTTGGTGACCGAGTGCACGGGCACCTCGTTCTCCAGGTGGCGCGGCCAGAACGGGTGCAGCAGCTTGCGGCTGACCTCGCCGTGCAGCTTGCTCACGCCGTTGACCCACGAGGCGAAGTTCAGCGCCAGGTAGGTCATGTTGAACGCGCTCTTGTCGTCCTCGGTCTGGCCCAGCGCGTAGAAGCGCTCCCAGGGCACGCCCACCCAGCTCGGCGCGTCGGAGAAGTAGCGCCGCATCAGGTCCTCGGGGAAGCGGTCGTGTCCGGCGGGCACCGGCGTGTGCGTGGTGAAGACCGTGGTCGAGCGCACCAGCACGCGCGCCTCCTCGAAGGAGAGGCCGAACTCGCGCACCAGACGCGAGAGGCGCTCGACGGCCAGGAAGGCCGCGTGCCCCTCGTTGATGTGGAAGACGGTCGGGTAGATGCCCAGGCGCGCGAGCAGGCGCTTGCCGCCGCGGCCGAGCACGATCTCCTGGCGCAGCCGGTTCTCCTGGTCCCCGCCGTAGAGCGAGCGCGTGATGTCCTGGTCCTCGGGCCGGTTCTCGGGGACGTTGCTGTCGAGCAGGTAGAGCGTCACGCGCCCGACCGCGACGCGCCAGGCGCGCAGCACGAGCTCCGAGCTGGGCATCTGCAGCCGGATCTCGAGCGTGCGTCCGTCCTCGTCGAGCACGGGCTCGACCGGCAGGTTGCGCGTGTCGTTCTCGACCTCGACGTGCAGCTGCTCGCCGCTCGCCGTGACCTTCTGCTGGAAGTAGCCGAAGCGGTAGAACAGCCCCACGCCCACCAGCGGCAGGTTGAGGTCGCTGGCCGACTTGAGGTGGTCGCCGGCGAGGATGCCCAGGCCGCCCGAGTAGATGCGCAGCGACTCGTGCACGCCGAACTCGGCCGAGAAGTACCCCACCGGATGGCGCGTCGAGATGCGCGCGCCGCCCGCGAGCTCGACCTCGCTCGCGGCCGTGCGCACGTACTCGTCGAAGCGCGCCAGCACGCGCTCGAGGCGCTGGACATAGGCCGGATCGGCGGCCTTGGCCTGCACGTCCTCGGGGTAGATCTGGCGCAGGAACAGCACCGGGTTGTGGCGCGAGAGGTCCCATTTGAGCGGGAAGAGCTCGCGGAAGAGCTCCACCGCCTCGGGATCCCAGCTCCACCACAGGTTCTGCGCCAGCCGCTCCAGCCCGGCCAGCGCGGGCGGCAGCGAGGTCGCGACGTCGAAGCGCACCAGGTGCGGGCGCGCGCCGCGCGGCGCCGGGTTGGCCGGCACCTGGATGCGCGGACGGAAGGCGGTCGCCGCCAGCCCGCCGGTGCGCGCGTGCGCGGTGGTGCGCGCGAGCGAGAAGGCCTCTTCGTAGCGCGCGATCAGGTCCGACCACGAGGTCATGCGCGCCGTGCGCCGGCAGATGCGCACGCGCTCGTCGCGCTCGCGCCGCTCGGCCAGCGCGGTCTCGAGCTTGCCGGCGAGATCGCGCGCGGCCGCGGCGTACTCGACGCCGACGCGCGGCAGGAGCCAGACGCCGTCCTCGGGCCCGAGCTTCGCGTCGCGCGCCCAGCGCCCGAACCCGGCGCAGTCGGTGGTCACGGTCGGCACGCCGACGGCCAGGCTCTCCTCGGGCGTGTAGCCCCAGGGCTCGTAGAACGACGGGAAGACCGTCAGCTCCATCGCGCGCAGCACGGCCTCGTAGGGCAGGTCGAGGAAACCGTCCTGCGCGTGCAGGTAGACCGGCACCTGCACGATCTTCACGCGCGCGCCGAGGCGGTTGTCGAAGCCCAGCGTCTTCGCGTGCTGCTGCACCGGATCGCGCTCGCCGTCGAAGAGGTGGTGCGTGGCGATGCCGATCGGGCCGCGGATCGACTCCAGCGGCTGATCGAGGCGTTCGAGCAGCTCGCTGCGCACGCCGGAGTTCCCGGCGGGAACGAGCACGAAGAGCACGACCTTGCGCCCCGGCCGCGTCTCCAGCTGCGCCAGCGCGTCGAGCAGGAGGTCGATGCCCTTGTTGTGGAACTCGTAGCGCCCGGCGATGCACAGGAGCGCCGCGTCGCTCGTGTCCTCGCCGAGGAAGCGCCGCGCGAGATCGCGCAGGCGCGTCTCGGCCTCGCTCGCGCCGGCGCTGCCGGCGATCTCGTCGATCACGTCGAGGTCGATGCCGTTGGGCAGCAGCGGCGCCGCGCGGCGGTGGAAGAAGAGCTCGGCCTCGTCGGCCGTGACGCTGCTGACGGTGGTGAACACGTCGGCCTCGCGCGCGCTGACACCCTCCATCGAGTGCTTGGCCTTGACGTTCTGCGCCTCGGCCGCCTCCTCCGGCGTGCGGCCGGCCAGTCCCTCGGCCGGCGACTTGCCGCCCGAGGAGATCGAGCGTCCGAGCATCGTCGCGTGCGTGGTGAAGACCGTGCCGACGGCCGGCACCTTCTCCTTCAGGTACAAGAGGCCCGCGCTGGTCATCCACTCGTGGAACTGCGCCACGGCCGAGCCGCGGCGCGGCGCGACGCGCTCCTCGTGCCACTGCTCGATCACCAGCCCGGCCGCGTGGCCGAAGAGCACCGGCTCGATGTAGTCCCACTCGCCGGTGAGCGAGTCGACCTGGAAGCGCTCCCACAGGCCGGCCAGGATCGCGTCCTTCCTCGCGTACAGGCCCGAGAACTCGACCAGCAGCGTGCGCGGGCGGCCGGGGATCTTCCAGCGCCCGACGCGCACGGGCACGCCCAGCGCGCGGCAGCGCTCGCAGAAGTCCTCGAAGCCGCTCTCCTCCTCGAAGGAGGGCGCGCTCGCCCCGCCGCTCAGCAGCCAGGGCCCGATGCAGACGTAGTCGTCGCCCAGCTTCGCGACCAGCGTCTTGGCCTTGGTCGAGACCACGGTGTGGATCCCGCCGACCTTGTTGCAGACTTCCCAGCTGACCTCGAACAGCGTGTAGGGCGCGTGCATCTCAGCCACGGCTCCTCCGCGCGCGCGAGCGGCTGGCGGGCTTGCGGTCCGCGCTCTCGATGCGGCGCGCGAGATCGTCGATCACGTTCATGAAGGTGATGAAGGCGTCGTGCGGCGTCGGATAGGGGCTGAAGTACTTGTGGACGTCGCCGTCGGAGAACCACTTCGTGCACATGTAGTAGAGGTGATCGGAGGTCGTGAGCTGCTGCCAGCGCCGGTGGAGTTCGGGTTCCGACGCAGCCATCCTTCGGATGTCCGGTGCCAGGGACCAAAGCGCCTCGTTCGCGGCGCGCTGCATCGGGTTGCCCAGCCAGGCGGAGAGATCGCGCTCCGCGTCCGCCCACGATACCGGGCGCGGGATCGCAAGTCGCCCCGCGACTTCGCGCTCCGCGGCGGCCTCGCGCGGCGTGGCGAAGCGCAGATCGGGGCTGGCGAGCAGCTCCTCGGGCAGGCGCTCCATGAAGCGGAAGATGCCCGTGTCGGCCCACTGGTGCTCGCCGAAGGTTTCGTAGTCCATGAACAGGCCGACCACGTCCTCGCCCGGGGCGAGCTCGTGCACCCAGCGCGCGAAGCGCTCGGCCGGGAGCGGCCACTCGTCCCAGCTGCGGTTGGAGAAGCGGAAGGCGATGTCGTCGGAGAGCTCGTAGTCGCGCAGCAGGAGCTTGAGCCTCCGGCAGCCCTCGGGCCTCCAGACGGCGTGCGTGCTGCGGCCCGCGAGCAGCGCATCGGCGCCCTCGCCCAGCAGCACGTCGAAACCGAGCTGCTCCACCAGCGCCGCGACGCGCTCGTCGATCACGAGCTCGGTGTTGCGGAAGCTCGTCGGCTTCGCGCCGAAGAGGCGCTCGACGCGCGCGGCCTGCTCGGCGACCTGGCTCTGGAACTCCTCGGGGTCGAAGAGCGCGCTGAGCGAGTGCATCGAGGTCTCGCACAGGAACTCGACGCAGCCGGTCGCGGCCAGCGCCTGGAAGCTCGCCAGCGTCTCCGGCGACCACTGCTCGAACTGGCGCAGCGCGCAGCCGCTGATCGAGTAGGCGCAGCGGAAGCGCCCGGCGTGTCGCCGGACGAGCTCGAGCACCAGCGCGTTCATCGGCAGGTAGCACTTCTCCGCCACGCGGCGCAGGATGCGCGCGTTCTCGGCGTCGTCGAAGTAGCGCTCGTGCGCGCCGATGTCGAAGAAGCTGTAGCGCCGCAGCCGGAAGGGCTGGTGCACCTGGAAGTAGAAGACCACGTCCCTCATGCGCCCAGCTCCGCGAAGACGCGCCGCAGCTTGCCCGCGGCCGATTCCCAGCCCAGGCGCGCCAGCTCGCGCCGTCCGCGCGCGGCGAGCGAGCGGCGCAGCGCCGGCTTGCGCACGAGCTCGACGATGCGGTCGGCCATGCCCTGCACGTCCCAGTGGTCGACCTGCACCGCGCTGCGCAGCACCTCGGCCACGCCGCTCTTCCGGGAGACGATCACGGGCGTGTCGAGCGCGAGCGCCTCGAGCGGGGCGAGGCCGAAGGGCTCGGAGACCGAGGGCATCACGTACAGGTCGGCCAGCGCGAACATGCGCTCGACCTCGGCGCCCTCGAGGAAGCCCGTGAAGTGCACGTGGCGCGCGAGTCCCAGGCTGGCGCTGCGTTCGACCGCGAGCGGCAGGAGGTCGCCCGCGCCGCTCATCACGAACTTGACGCGCGGCTCGACGCGCACCACGCGCGCGGCGGCCTCGAGGAAGTACTCGGGCCCCTTCTGGAACGTCATGCGGCCGAGGAAGAGCACGATCGGCTCGCTCACGCGCCGCGGCGGCTGCTCGCGCGGCACGCGGCGCTCGACGCCGTTGTGCACCACGCGCAGCTTCGAGGCGTCGACGCGGTAGCGCTCGCGCAGCACGCCGCAGGTGTAGTGGCTGACGCAGACCACGCGCTCGGCGGCGTCCAGGCCGAGCTGCTCGAGCGCCTCGATGCGCGCGTCGGGCTGTCCCGGCGTGCGGTCGTGCTCGCAGGAGTGCACGTGCCAGACCAGCGGCGCGCCGCTGGACGTGCGGGCCGCGATCCCGGCCGGCACGCTCATCCAGTCGTGCGCGTGCACGAGGTCCACCGCCTGCGCGCGCGCGATCGCGCGCACGGCCTCGGCGTAGTGCTCGACGGCCGCGAAGAGGCCCGGCCCGTAGCCCGCGGTGGCGTACGCGCCGGGAGTCGCGCCCGCGCCCAGCGTGCCGGTGCCGACGATCTCGATGCCGGCGTGCTCCCCGGCGCCGGCCCGTTCCTCGGGGCCGCACGCGCGCGGCACGACGACGAGCACCTCGACGCCCTGCGCCGCGAGTCCGCGCGCGATCCCCGCGCAGGCCGTGCCGAGTCCGCCCGAGATGTGCGGCGGGTACTCCCAGCCCAGGAGCAGCACCTTCATGGCACGCCGGTCTCGAGCATGCGGCAGGCGCGCAGGAGCTCGGCCGTGTTCCAGGCCTGCGCGATCGTGCCGCCCGGTCGGTGCGGCGCGTCGCCGTCGGCGACCTCGGAGAGCTGGTTCAACCCGGCCAGCGCCAGGCGCGGCTCGAGCGCGTCGAGCAGCGCGCGCAGCTCGCCCACACGCGCGGGCCCGAAGCCGCGCAGGCTGGCCTCGACGTACGCGCCGAGCAGCCAGGGCCAGACCGTGCCCTGGTGGTAGGCCGCGTCGCGATCGTCGCCCGCGCCGGCATAGCGGCCACGGTAGGCCGGATCGCTCGGCGCGAGCGTGCGCAGGCCCGCGGGCGTGAGCAGCTGGGCGCGCGCGCAGTCGACGATGCCCGCGCGCTGCTCGCGCGAGAGCGGGCTCGTCTCCTCCGCCGCCGCGAAGAGCATGTTCGGCCGCAGCGCGCGGTCGACGCGCCCCTCGTTCCACACGTCGGCGAGGCGCTTCTCGTCCGCGAGCCAGAAGCGCGCCAGGAAGCTCGCGCCGGCCTGCTCGCGGCGCTTCTTCCAGCCCGCTGCCGCGCGCGCATCGCCGCCCTCGCGCTCGAGCTCCTCGAGCTGGCCGAGCAGCGCGTACCACAGCGACTGGATCTCGACCGCGCAGCCCGCGCGCGGCGTCACCGGCCCCTGCGAGCCGATCGCGTCCATCCACGTGACGTTCTGCGCCGCGGAACCGGTGCGGATCAGCCCGCCCTCGTCCGCCGCGAGCCCGAGCTCGGTGCCCGCGCGATACGCGTCGGCGATCTCGCGCAGCGCGGGCAGGAACTCCTGCGCCGGGCCCGGTCCGGCCGCGCGCGCGTACAGCCGCACGGCGCGCGCGAACCACAGGCTCGCGTCGGCCGAGTTGTACTGGCTCGAGTCGGCGTCCGCGCCGAAGACGTTGGGCAGGAGCCCGCGGCGCAGGAAGCGCGTCGAGCCGCGCAGCACGTCGCGGCAGGCCTCGACGCGGCCGCGCGCGAGCGTCAGCCCGGGCAGCGAGAGGAACGTGTCGCGCCCCCACTCGCCGAACCAGGGATAGCCCGCGATCACGCCCGTCGATCCGTCGGGCCGCGTGTAGAGGAAGTCGTCGGCCTCCGCGCGCAGCGCGCCGGCGATCCCGCTGCCCCACTCGCGCGCGGCGGCCAGGCGTGCGGCGCTCTCCTTGGCCCACAGCGCGGCCGGATCCTCCACCGCGCCGTCGATCGAGGCCGCGACGACCACGTCGACGCCCGACTCCAGCGCGACGTGGAACACGCCCGGGTTGAAGTTGTCCTCGCGCCCGTCGTAGCCGCGCGCGAGGTCGGCGCGGTATTCCAGCTGCTTGTACCAGCACGGGTCGGCCTCGAAGTGCGCGTTGCCCGCGAGCGTGATCGCGATCCCCGGCAGCGCCGCGTACGGCCGCGCGCGGATGCCGCCGCCGATGCGCTCGACCGAGCGCTCGAGCGCGGCGTTCTCGAAGGTCAGCGCGTCCGCCTCGCGGAACGGGAGCAGCGGACGCAGGCGCAGCTCGACCGGGTTGCGCTGGCCCGTGACGCGGTAGCGCACGAGCACGGTGCGGCTGCCGCGCACGAGCAGGAGCTCGCGCTCCAGGCGCGCGCTGCCGAAGAGGTACACCCAGCTCGGCCAGGGCACGAGCTCGAAGCGCTCGATGCCCTGGTGCCCCAGCGGCGACCACAGCCCCGGATAGCGCGCCATCGAGATCGCGAAGCTCTTGCCGCCGCCGTGGAAGCTCTCCTCGAAGCGCGAGAGGAAGTTGTGCCGCTTCGTGCTGCCCGGCGGCGCGGTCACGAGCAGCCCGTGGTAGCGCCGCGTCGGGCACTGCAGCACGGTCGACGAGGCGAAGCCGCCCAGGCCGTCGGTCTCGAGCCATTCGCGCGCGAGCGAGCGCTCGAGGTTGAGCAGCGCTTCGCGGTCGAGGTGGACGAGGGGCAGGGTCAAGGCGTGGGATCCGGGTGCGACGGGGGGACGCGGCAGTGTACGAAGTGCGCGGCCGGATCTCGGCAGTCTCCTTCCCCAGGGAGACTACGCACCTGGACCGACGGGCATCCGTCGTGGCCCGGGCGTCTCGAACGTACTCGAATGATCATTCGAGTACGCTCGAATCGCAAGCCGGGAGTCGCGGGTGGAGGTGCAAGCTGGCAAGCCCGCCGCGAGCCGCTACCCTCTGCGCCCCGCATGTCGCTGATCCCCCCCGCCGACGAACGACGCAAGACCGGCAACGGTCCGTCGCCGTACTTCTCGAGCGTGCTCGGGCTCTTCGGCGGGATCCTGGCCTGGCTGACCGCGTCGGCGCTGCTGCTCAAGCCCTTCCTCGACCCGCTGCTCGGCCCGCCGGGCGCCGACGGGACCTGGACGCGCGAGCAGATGGAGAGCGCGCAACGCGAGCTCGCCGCGCGCTCGTACGGCCCGCTGCTCTTCGTCGCGCCGCACCTGGTCTTCGTGCTCGTCGCGTGCGTGCTGGGCTTCCTCTCGCGCGCCTCGTTCCGGAACCGGCTCGCGCTGCACCCGATCCGCATGCGCGCCGGCACGCTCGTGCTGGTCGCGCTGGGCATGCTCGGCGTGCAGGGCCTGGTCGTCAGCCTCTCGCCGGTCCTCGGCGAGCCGAGCGACCAGCTGCAGTTCCTCTCCGGCCTCGTGCGCGAGCCCGACGGCCTGCGCGCCGTGTGGGTCACGGCGCTGATCGTGCTCGTGCCCGCCTTCTGCGAGGAGCTCTTCTTCCGCGGCCTGGTGCAGTCGCGCCTGGTCGCGGTCTGGCCGCCCGGCGCGGCGGTGCTCCTGACCTCGGCCGTCTTCGCGATGGTGCACGTCGACGCGCAGCACATGATCGCGGTGCTGCCGATCGGCCTGTACCTGGGCTGGGTCGCCTGGCGCAGCGGCACGGTCTGGATGTCGATGCTGCTGCACGCGCTCAACAACCTCGCCGCGGTGCTGCTCGACCGACTGCTCGGCGACCAGGGCCCGGGCTGGCCGCTGTGGAGCGCGACCGCCGTGCTGCTCGGCCTGGGCTTCGTCGGCACGCGCCGCCTGATGAGCGCGCCGGAGACGGCCGAGACGATGCGCCTCTCGCGCGAGGGTCTGGCGCTGCCCGAGGCGTGACGCCCGCGGGCCGCGGCCGTAGAATCGGCCGCATGCCCGTGTACGAGTACGTCTGCCGCAAGTGCGGCCACGAGTTCGAGGAGCTGGTCTTCGGCGAGGAGAAGCCCAACTGCCCGCAGTGCAAGAGCGCGCTGCTCGAGAAGAAGTTCTCGGTCTTCGGCACGCAGGGCGATGCCTGCGGCTTCCCCGAGGTCGGCCCGCGCGCCTGCGGCGACTGCGGCAACCCGCGCGGCCCCGGATCGTGCGGGATGAACCTGAACTGAGGTTCCCCGTCACGCGGGAGGCGACGCCTCCATTCCTCCCGTGATGACGCCCGACGAGCCCCGATCCGCACGCGACGCCGAGCTGGTCGCCGAGCTCGACTGGGTGCAGCGCCTGGCGCTCTCGCTGGCGAAGAACCGCGACGCGGCCGACGATCTCGCGCAGGACGTCGCGCGCGTCTGGCTCGAGAAGCGCCCCGCGCACGCCGACGGACCGCGCGGATGGCTCGCGAGCGTCGCGCGCAAGCTCGCGCTCGACCGCAGGCGCTCCGAGGCGGCCCGCGCCGCGCGCGAACGCGCCGTCGCGCGGCCCGAGCGCGAGGAGTACGAGGTCGTCGAGCGCCTGGCACGCCAGCGCCGCGTGGCGGAGGCGGTCAGCGAGCTCGCCGAACCGTACCGCTCGACGATCCTGTACCGGTTCCTCGACGGCCTTCCGACCAGCGCGGTCGCCGAGCGCATGCACACGAACGAGGCCACCGTGCGCAAGCGCATCGAGCGCGGGCTGGCGCTCCTGCGCGAGCGGCTGGAGCGCGAGTTCGGATCGAGTTCGAACGCGTGGGCGCTGGCGCTGCTCGAACCGGCGCTGCGCGCCACGGTGCTGAAGGGAGCGGGGATCATGAGCGTGAAGTGGATCGCGGCCGCGGGAGCGGTGGTGCTCGTCGCGGGCCTCGCCTGGTACGCGCAAAGCGGATCGAGCGCGGAGAAGGGCGTCGGAGGCGAAGGCGTCGTCGTGCCGCCCGAGATCGCGGCGGCTCGCGAGAAGACCGAGCTCGCGCCGGACACGACCAAGCTCGAGAGCGCGGCCGACGGCCCGCGCACGAGCGCCGAGAGGGCCGCCGAGCCCGCGCTCCCGCCGGAGAAGCCGCACGTGCGCGGCTTCGTCTTCGTCGATGACGTGCACACCGCGCCCGACGAGCTCGCGATCGTCCTCGAACAAGGCAACGGCGCCGTGCACGTCGACGCGCACGCGGCGAGCTACAGGATCGTCGATCTCGCCGGCGAGAAGCCGCGGCTGTGGATCACGAGCCCCTCGACGATCCCCGCGCAGATCCCGCTGCCCGCCGAGCTGACCTCGAAGGGCGGGGTCTTCGACCTGCACCTCTCCACGGGCCGCACGCTGGCGCTCACGTTCCTCGACAAGGACACGAGGACGCCGCTCCCGAACCTCGCCTTCCAGCTCACGAGCTCGATCGAGCTCGAGCGCACGGCTGGCCGCGTGCACACGCGTTCGTTCGATGGCGTCTGGCGCACGGATGGCGAGGGCAAGGCCGAGATCCGCGGCGTCCCGCTCACGGGCTACATCGCCGTGCGCGCCGACTTCCAGCCGCGCGAGCGCTACACGCTGATGAACGACGGCGAGCCGATGCGCACGAACTGGCCCGCGCAACCGGACTGGTACACCTGGCTCAAGCCGCAGCAGGAGAAGCGCATCGAGCAGACGGTCCTGCTGCGCCCGCCGCTCGGCGAGGCCTTCGCCACCGGCGTCGTGCCCGCCTGGGCCGGCGACCCGCACAGCATGAGGGTCGTCGCGCGACAGGCGAGCGACGATCCGCGCAGCGTGGGCGATCCGTTCGTGCTGCTGACCGACGACGCGGGCACCTTCGAGCTGCGCGCCACCGCGCCGAGCCGGCACGACGTCTGGCTCCAGCGCACGAGCGACGGCGAGCACCTCTCCGCGGTCACTGCGGTCGAGTTCGCACAGCCCGGCGCGCAGGATCCGATCACGTTCCGCGAGCTCGCCGGCCGCAAGCTCGTGCTGCGTTTCGTGCACGTGCCCGACCACGGGCTGCTGCAGGCGCTCGTGCACGGCACGAAGAGCGACGCGCGCTCGGTCGAGCTCCCCTGCGCGGGCGCGGACTTCGTGCACGAGTTCACGCTCGGCGAGAAGGAGACGATCCAGCTCTCGTTGCGGCCGTCCTCGAAGGACAAGTCGGGCTGGTCGCGCAACCTCGAGCCCGGCGACGAGCGCGAGATCGTGGTCGACCTCGCCAGCTGCGAGCGCACGCTGCGGCTGGAGTGCGCCGGGCTCGACCTCTCCGCGAGCGACGGAGCCTTGTTCCTGATGCGCGTCGAGAGCGGCAAGGCGAGCCTCGAGCAATCGGCGGTCGCACTGTGCAAGGGTGGTCGCGCGACCGGGAGCATCGGGATCCCGAGCGGCCGCTGGCTGTATCGCTACGACAACCCCGATCACCCCGCGATCTGGGGCCTGGTCGAGGTGACGACCGCGACGCAGCCCGGCGAGGAACTCGTGTTGCGGCCGCGGCTGCGCCTCGCGCCGGTCGCCGAGCTCGAGCCCGCGATCCGCTTCGACGAGATCGAGGGCGTCAGCCTCGCGAAGCTGCCCGAGAAGTTCCGCGTGCTGAGCGCCAAGGGCCTCTCGGGCACGGTCGCGCTGCCAGTCGACGCGAAGTCGAGTACGCTGCCGGCGAAGTGATCGCCGCGTTCCTCGCCCTCCTCGCTTTCTCGCAGACTCCCGCGCCGCTCGCAAGCGAGCTCGCGGCGCTCGTCGACCTCCCGAGCGCGAAGGAGCGCGCGGCGAAGGTGCAGGAGCTCGCCGCGCGCAAGGAGATCGCGCTCGAGCACTGGCTCGCCGCGATGCGCGGCTTCGGTTCGTTCCCGGCGCACGCCGCAGGCATCGAGAGCGTCAAGGTCCCGCTGCTCGCCGACGGGAAGATCGAGGAGACCGAGCTGTGGCTGTGCGTGCCCGCACACTACGACCCCGCCAGGCCCGCGCCCCTGATCTGCGCCTTCCACGGCACCGGCGACACGGGCGAGGGCATGGCGCAGATGTGGCGCGGCGTCGCGGACGCGCTCGGCGCGCTCGTGCTCGCGCCGAGCGAGGCGGGCAAGAATGACGGCTACGGCTGGACCGTGCGCGAGCGCGAGAGCGCGCTCTCCGCGTTGCGCTGGATGCGGCGGCACTTCGACGTCGACGAGCGGCGCATCGTCGCGACCGGCATCAGCCGCGGCGGGCACCTCGCCTGGGATCTCGCGCTGCGCCATCCCGATCTGTTCGCCGCGCTCGCGCCGATGATCGGCGGGCCGCGCCTGGCGATCGTGCGCGGGCAGAACAACCTGCGCCTGCTCGAGAACCTCGTGCCGCTCCCGATCCGCGATCTGCAGGGCGCGCAGGACGACGAGGTGCTGGTCGAGAGCCTGCGCGTCGCGTTCGCGCGGCTCACGCAGTTCGGCGCGAAGGACGCGAAGCTGACCGAGTTCGAGAAGCTCGGCCACGCGTTCGAGTTCGACGCCGTCGACTGGAAGAGCTTCCTCGGCAGCGTCGCGCGGCCTGACGCGCCCGAGCACCTCGTGCGCTGCAGCGCGCACCTGGGCGAGGCGCGCAACGCCTGGATCGAGATCACCGCCTTCGAGAAGACGGTCGAGGAGGAGTTCCAGCCCGTGATCCCGGTCAACGAGTGGAAGGCGCTCGACGCGGCGGGCCAGCGCGCACGCATGCTCAAGGAGGCCGAGAAGCGCACCGCGCGCCTGGAGGCGACGCGCGAGGGCGCGGGCAAGTTCGCGCTCAAGGGCACGGGCGTCGCGGGCTTCCGCCTGCTGCTCGCGCAGGAGTGGCTCGGCCCGAAGAACACGCTGCTCCTGCGCTGGCAGGGCAAGACGCTCGCGCCGCGCACGGTGGTGGTCGACAAGGCGGTCGCGCTCGCCGACTTCGCCGAGCGCTTCGATCGCACCTGGATCCCCGTCGCGGAGCTGCGCGGGCCCTGATCGATCCGCGCACCGGCACGTCCTTCGCATCCTCCGCGGCATCGGGCGTCTCTCCCCGCCCGCAACGATGCTCCCCCATCTCCTGTCCGCGCTCGTGCTCGCTGCGGCGAGCGATCTCGCTCACGACCTTGCGGAAGCGATCGACCTGCCCACGGCACGAGCGCGTGCCGAGCGCGCGGCCGTGCTCGCCGATCGACCCGAGGTCTCGCTCGGCGACTGGCTCGCGGTGATGCGCAGCTTCGGCGAGTTCGGCGCGCCCTCGGGCGACCGCGGCTTCGTGCACCAACCGCTGCGCGTCCTCGACGCGGTCGAGCCCACCAACCTGCACGTCTTCGTGCCCGATTCGTACCGGCCCGACAAGCCCACGCCGCTGATCCTCGCCCTGCACGAGCACGACGACGGCGGCGAGCAGATGGTCGAGGAGTGGCTCGAGCCGGCGCGCGCCCTCGGTGCGCTGATCCTCGCGCCTACCGAGCCGATCGCCAGGGAAGGCTGCACGTTCACGCCGCGCGAGCGCGAGAACGTGCTCGCCGCCCTGCGCTGGATGCGCCGGCAGTTCAACGTCGACGAGCGCCGCATCGTCCTCACCGGCGTCGGGCGAGGCGGGCACCTCGTCTGGGACCTCGCGCTGCGACGGCCCGATCTCTTCGCGGCGCTCGCGCCGATGCTCGGCGGGCCGCGGGTCGCCCTCGCTCCGCCGCAGGACAACCTGCGCCTCCTCGAGAACGTCGCGGACCTGCCGATCCGCGACCTGCAGGGCGCGCAGGACGACGCCGCTCTGCTCGACACGCTGCACCTCGCGTTCGCGCGGCTGGAGAAGTTCGGCGCACGCGATGCGAAGCTGATCGAGTTCCCCGAGCGCGGCGCCAGCGTCGACTTCACCGCCGTCGACTGGCACGCCTGGATCGGCCCCGCGCGCCGCGAGCCCGTGCCCGAGCGCGTCGTGTGCTGCGCCGCGCGCGCGGGCGACGCGCGCAACGCCTGGGTCGAGATCACCGGCGTCGACAAGGAGATCGTCGAGGACGTCACGCCGCTCCTGCCGGGCCTGGACTGGAAGTCGCTCGATCCCGCGGCGCAGCGCGCGCGCACGCTGCGCGAGCTCGAGAAGCACACGGCGCGCCTGGAGCTCGCGCGCAGCGAGCCCGGCCGCTTCCGCGCGAAGTCGAGCGGCGTCACCTCGTTCCGGCTCCTGCTGACGCCGGAGATGCTCGGTCCCAACGGCCTGGTCGAGCTGCGCTGGAAGGCGCGCAACCTCGCCAAGACGGCGATCGCCGACAAGCACGTGCTGCTGGCGGAGTTCGTCGAGCGTTTCGACCGGGGCTGCCTGCCCGTGGCCGAGCTGTGCTTCCCCTGAGACGCGTGCGCCTACGCCTCGCGCGCGCCGCCGAAGCGCCCGTAGCGCAGCGCCAGCGTCGGCATCACGAGCAGGTTGAGCAGCGTCGAGGTGCACAACCCGCCCAGGATCACCGCCGCCATCGGGCCCTCGATCTCGCGGCCGGCCGTGCCCGGCGCGAACGCGAGCGGCAAGAGTCCCAGCCCGGTCACCAGCGCCGTCATCAGGATCGGCGCGAAGCGCTCGCTCGCCCCGCGCAGCGCGGTCGCGAGCTCCCAGGCGCAGCCCTCCTCGCGCACGAGGTGGTCGAAGTGCGAGACGAGCAGGATCGAGTTGCGCGTCGAGATGCCGAAGAGCGTCACGAAGCCGACCAGCGAGCCGAGCGAGAGCACGTGGCCGTGGAACCAGGCCGCGAGCACGCCACCGACCAGCGCAAAGGGCAGGTTGGCCAGCACGAGCAGCAGGTTGCGCGGGCTGCCGAGCACGCTGCCGAGCAGCGCCAGGATCGCGACGAGCACGAGCGCCGAGCGCAACAGCAGCTCGCGCTGCGAGGTCTCCGCGGCCTGGCCCTCGCCCGCGAACGCCACGTAGCTCCCCGGCGGCAGCGCGAGGCCGGACGCGACGCGCGCCTTCGCGTCCGCGGTGAACGAGGCGAGGTCGCGGCCCTCGACGTTGCAGGTCACGCTCTGGCGCCGGCGGCCGCCCTCGTGCTGCACCAGCGCGCGCGCGCTGTCGAGCGTGATCCAGGCGAGCTCGGAGAGCGGCACGAGCGCGCCGTCGCCGGTGCGCAGCTGGAGCTTGCCGACGTCCTCCGGTTCGCGGCGCCGCGCCGGATCGAGCACGACGACGATGTCGCGCACGCGCTCGCCTTCGACGCACTCGGCGACCTTCGCGCCCTGGAAGGCGGTCTCGACCGCGTCGAGCACGTCGAGCGGCCGCAGGCCGAGCTGCACGAGGCGCTCCGGCCGCAGCTCGACGGCGAGCGTCGGCAGCCCGCCGCGCGAGGGACGCTGCACGTCGACCGCGCCGGGCACCGCGCGCAGGATCGCCTCCAGACGCGCGGCCTGCTCGTCGAGCCGGTCGAGATCGTCGCCGAAGACGCTGACCGCGACCGCGGCCGTCTCGCCGCTGAGCGTCTCGCCGATGCGGTCGCCCAGGAAGGTCTGCACCTCGGTCGCGAGGCCCGGGTACGAGGCCAGGATCGCGCGGATGTGCTCCTCGGTCGCGGCCTCCTCGGCCGGCGTGCAGGGCGCGAGCTCGAGGTGGAACTCGCTGCGGTTGGGGCCCCAGGGATCCTCGCCGAGCTCGGCGCGGCCGATCTGCTGCTC
>JBGASC010000008.1:0-132755 GCA_044229935.1 Planctomycetota bacterium
GGAGGTTCGTTCGTGCCCGCCATGTTCCCCGGAGGCGGGGGCGAGCGTGAGCCGCCTCAGTCGGCAGCCCGTCGCTCCGAAGTGCGCAGTCCGCCCGTGGCGAAGGCGGCGGGTCCCGACGGAGGCTCCCGCCCGGACCCGCCGCCCCGCGCGATTCGTCGCGCGTCGACCTCGAGCCCTACGGGGCCCAGATCAGCGTGCCTGCCGTCGTCGCGTTGAACGTGCTCGTCGCGGGGCAGCCGCCCGAGACCGTCGGATCGCGGTAGTAGGCCATGTACTCCCGGTGCGCACCGGCGCTGAGCGGGTCACCCAGCGCCGCGGAGCGCGCGGAGATCGAGGGATCGCCGCTGGCCGGGACGCTGACCCCGCCGGCGACGGCGGGCTTGACGTACAGTCGCTTGAGCGTGCCGGCCACGCAGCGCACGCCCTGGCCGAAGACGGCGCCCGTCAGGTTCTGCGTCGTGCCCTGGAGCACGACCGTCGTCGCCGTGAGCTTCTGGCCGTAGGTCGTGATCACGATCGAGTCGGAAGCCAGCGAGGCTGCGCCCACGGCGCCGATCCCCGCGCCGCCGGTGTTGTCGCTGTTGTTGCAGCCCAGCCCGCCGAGCGCCGGCGGGTTGGCGCACGGGCAGGCGAGCGTGCCCGCGAGTCCGGGATTGCAGTAGTGCGTCATCGGGGAGGCCGGGTCGAGGCTGCCGCCGATGTTGATCGGCGGATTCAGCCCGGGGACGTTGCTGCCCACGAAGTACTCGGTGTTGTTGGGTCCGCTCGTCCAGCCCGGCTGGGCGTTCCATCCGATCTCGACCGCGTTCGTGGCCGAGGTCGGATCGAGGTCGGAGTTCAGCGGCCCGGCATTCTGGATCGAAGCGAGCACCGTCTGCCCAGCCTGGATGTTGAGGTGCATCTTCCAGCCGTACGCGTTCCAGTTCGCGCCGCCACCGGTCGTGAAGTGGCACAGCTGGCACGAGGACCCCGTGCCGCTGATGACGATGTCGTCGGAGCTGGAGGAGGGATAGGCACTCTGCCAGGTGCCGAGGTAGCTGCTGTGCGCTCGTGCGAGCGAGGTGCTCGCGGCCAGGACGAACGTTGCGGAGAGGACGGCGCGCAAGCGCCGAGGAATCGAGAATCGTCGCATGGAAGGGATCCTTGCAATCGGCTCCGCATCGAGTCCGCGCGGACTTCTGCCGGCCGCGCGCGGAGCCGTGAGTTTGGGGGACGGACCATCGCAGCCCTGGCACTGCGATCACCCTCGCGAGGCTAGACAGGGACCTCTCCCGCGTGTCGCGGACGACGGGCGAAACGTTCGTCACGCGCGCAGCGCCGCGTGAACGTCCGGCAAGCGCAGCAGCTCACGCGAGGCGACGGAGTCCGCCTCGTCCGCTGCCGCTCAGCTCCAGCTCAGCACGTGCGGCTCGCGACGAGGGGTCGGATCCGGATGCAGGCGCGGGTAGCCGACGATGATCGGCATGACCACGGAGCTGCTCTCGGGGATCCCCAGGGCACGCTTGGTCAGCGGCTCGTTGAACGCGCCGCGCGCGAAGCCGACCGGGCAGCTGCCCAGCCCGAACGCGTGCGCCGCGAGCATCAGGTTCTGAGCGGCGAGGCAGCAGTCCTCCTGCGCCTGTGTCGTGCCCGTCGTGGCGCAGACCAGGATCAGGGTGCCCGCGTCGTAGAAGACGTTGTACGCGGGGTTGGCGAGCAGGGCGCGCCGATCCCAGCGCGGAGTTCCCGGCTCCAGCTCGGCCAGCACGAGCTCCTTCGCCCGCTCGGAGTGGCGCCACATCTGCTCGCGGTCCTGGATCACGACGAACGACCAGGGCTGCTCGTTCATCGCGCTCGGCGCCTGCACCGCGGCCTCGAGCAGGGCGCGCACGACCTCGCGCTCGACCTTGCGGCTGGTGTAGCCGCGGACCGCGCGCCGTTCGCGGATGGCATCCAGCACGTTCGCTCCCGGACGCGCGCGCTTCATCGACAGGGTATCCAGCATGGTTGGCCTCCTGCGGGGCGCGGATCGGGGCTCACCCGCACCACGCCCCGTGCTCCAGCACACTACGGCAGGATCGCGCTCCCGGTCCGTACGCAGGTGGCAGCAGTTGCCCGGCGCTCTCGCCGGGCGGAAATCGTGACCGCCTGCGTCACGGGCTCCAGCGAACTTCGCCCGTCTGCGTGGCATTGAAGGTGCTCGTGATCGCGCAGCCGCCGAGCACGATCGGATCGCGGTAGTACACGAGGTACCAGCGGCTCTGCCCCGACGCGAGCACGTCTCCCAGCGCCGCCGAGCGAGCGGAGATGGACGGATCTCCGGCCGAGGCATCCGGCGCGACGATGCTGCCGCCCGCGGCGGTCTTGGTGTAGAGCCGGTGCAGCGTGCCGCCCGCACAACGCACGCCCTGACCGAAGACGGCACCGCTCGCGAGCGACGCGGAGCCCTGGAGCACGATGCTGGTCGCGCTCGGCTTCTCGCCGGAGGTCGTGAAGAGCAGGTGGTCCGACGAGAGGTACGCCGCACCCGATGCGGCCAGCACGGCGCCTCCGGTGGCGGACGAGTTGTCGCAGCCGCGTCCCGCTCCGGCGGGCGGGTTGGCGCACGGACACGCGAGCACGCCGGCGACGCCGGGGTCGCACGAGCTCGTGAAGCCGCTCGCGCGCCGATCGCGCAGGAACACGTCGTCGACGAGGTTGGTGTCGCCCGCGACGAGGTTCGTGGCCGAGCTGCCGAAGGCGACCCAGCGCCCGTCGAGGCTCACGGAGCTGCCCTGGCTGGCTGCATCGGATTGAGCCCCGTTGGCGGCGACGCTGGCGCGTTCGATCGCGCCGCTGGCGCGCTCGGCGAGGAACACGTCGACCACGCCATTGCCGTCCGCGGCGACGAGGTTCGTCGCGGCGCTCTCGAACGTGATCCAGCTGCCGTCGTCGGAGATCACCGCCCACGCGCAGTCCGCGTCGGGCTGGGCTCCGCCGAGCCCCTGGCTGACGCGCTCGGTGGTGCCGGCGAGGCGGTCGCGCACGTAGACGTCCTGCAACAGGTTCGTGTCGCCCGCCACGAGGTTGGTGGCGATGCTGTGGAACGCGACGTAGCGGCCGTCGCCTGACAGCGAGCCGAAGCTGCTGGCGAAGTCGCCCTGCAGGCCGGCCGTCGTGCGGCTGACGAGCTCGTTCGTCCCCGCCTGCACGTCGTAGACGAACACGTCGACCGTGCCGTTGCCGTCTGTGGCGACGATGTTCGAGGCCGCGCTGTGGAACACGACGAAGCGCCCGTCGGCCGAGACCAGCGGCGAGTAGCTGTGCAGGTTGCCCGGTCCGCCGCTCCAGGCGCTGCTGACGCGCAGCGTCGTTCCGGCGACGCGGTCCCGCAGGAAGCAGTCGAGCGTGCTGGTGAAGTCCGGCGTGACGAGGTTCGAGGCGAGGCTCAGGAAGGCCACGTAGCGGCCGTCGGCCGAGACGTTCCCCGCGTAGCTGATCTTGTTCGCCTGCGTGCCGGCGCTGCTGATGTCGACGCGCTCGGTCAGGCCGCTGACGCGGTCGTGCACGAAGACGTCCTGCCAGCCGTTCGTGTCGCCGGAGACGAGGTTCGTCGCAAGGCTCTGGAACGTCACGTAGCGTCCGTCGGCGGAGATCCCCGCGAAGGTGCTGGCCCCGTTGCCCTGGACTCCGGAGCTCGAGACGCTGACGCGCTCGATGCTCCCGGTCCAGTTGTCGCGCACGAAGACATCGGAGCTGAGGTTGGTGTCCCCCGGCACGAGGTTCGATGCCTGGCTCTCGAACGCGAGCCAGCGGCCGTCGGTGGAGAGCACGGGGTAGGCGCTGCCCGCGTCGGACTGCGCGCCACCCGCGTCGACGCTGGCGCGCTGGGTCCATTGCGCCTCCAGCGAGTCGACGAGGACGAAGGGGAGGAGGAGCACGACGCTGCGGAGGGATCGCATGGGGACTGCCTTTCGCGCCGAAGCGGCGCAAGCCCGAAGCTAGCCCGAACCCGCCGGGTGTCTGTGCGGATGGAATGGTAGCGGGACCCCGATCACGGCGCAGGGCACGGGTACGCCCTCGCCCCAAGCTCTGCTCCGCCAAGGGGGAGCACCGCTCGAGCGAGTGGGTTCTTTATCGTCTCTTGACCGCAAGGCAGAATCCCGGCCGTCCGCGCGCGCCGCGGTCACCTGCCCCCCGCCCACTCCCCCCTACGACGGAGGCCCTGGTGTTCTCCCTGCTGCCCAAGGAAGACGTCTTCTTCGACCTGTTCGAGAAGGCTGCCGCGAACGCGCACGAGTGCACGCTCGCCCTGGTCGAGTTCTTCGATCGCTACGACGACCTGGATGCGCGCATGCGGCGCGTCAAGGAGCTCGAGCACATCGGCGACGAGCTGACGCACGAGGTCATCGACCGTCTCAACTCGTCCTTCATCACGCCGATCGACCGCGAGGACATCCACGAGTTCGTCTGCCGCCTCGACGACATCCTCGACCGCGTCGACACGGCGGTCGACCGCGTCTGCCTGTTCAAGCTCGAGCGCCCGATGGAGGAGGCGCGCCAGCTGGCGCGCTGCCTCGAACGCTCCACCGCGCTGATCCAGGAGATGATCCCGCTCCTGCGCAACATGCGCTCGCCCGAGGAGGTCCGCGTGCGGGTGCGCGAGGTGCACCGCCTGGAGAGCGAGGCCGACGCGATCGAGCGCTCGGCCCTGGCGCGCCTCTTCGAGCACCAGCCGGACCCGATCCACGTGATCAAGTGGAAGAACATCATCGAGGTGCTCGAGTCCGCCACGGACAAGTGCGAGGACGTCTCGAACGTCATCGAAGGGATCGTGCTGAAGAATGCATGAGCTCTGGCTGGTGGGTGCGATCGTCGCGCTCGCACTCGCCTTCGACTTCATCAACGGCTTCCACGACGCCGCCAACTCGATCGCCACGGTGGTCTCGACGCGCGTGCTCTCGCCGCGCTGGGCCGTCCTGTGGGCCGCCGTGTTCAACTTCGGGGCGTACTTCTTCTTCGGCCTGCACGTGGCGAAGACGATCGGCAAGGGCACGGTCGCGCCCGAGTGCGTGACGCTGCCCGTGATCACCGGCGGCCTGATCGGCGCGGTGGTCTGGAACCTGTGGACCTGGTGGCGCGGGCTGCCCTCGAGCTCCTCGCACGCGCTGGTCGGGGGCTTCGCCGGCGCGGCGCTCGCGCACGGCGGCACGGCCGCGCTCGTCCCCGCCGGCCTGATCAAGATCGGCGTGTTCATCTTCGTCGCGCCGCTGATGGGCCTCGTGCTCGGGTGGCTCTTCATGGTCGCGACCTACTGGATCTTCCGCCGCAGCTCGCCGGCGCGCGTGAGCAAGCTCTTCCGCCGCCTGCAGCTGGTCTCGGCCGCCGCCTACAGCCTGGGTCACGGCGGCAACGACGCGCAGAAGACGATGGGCATCATCTTCGCGGTCCTGATCGCCTCGGGCCACCTGCCCAAGGACGCCGCCGAGCCTCCGGTCTGGATCGTGATCGCCTGCTACGCAGCGATCGGACTGGGCACGCTGATGGGCGGCTGGCGCATCGTGAAGACGATGGGCCAGAAGATCTGCAAGCTGCAGCCCGTGCACGGCTTCGCCGCCGAGTCCGCCGGCGCACTGACGCTCTACGGTGCGACGTGGCTGGGGATCCCGGTCTCGACCACGCACACGATCACCGGCGCGATCGTCGGCGTCGGATCGACGCGCGGGGTCCACGCCGTCAAGTGGGGCGTGGCCACGCGCGTCGTGTGGGCGTGGGTGCTGACCATCCCCGCCTCCGCAGGCGTGGGAGCCCTGTGCTGGTGGCTCTTCACGCTCTGCGGGTGGAAGTAGCGCGCCGCGGCCGGCTCAGAGGATGTCGAGCAGTCCGGCCCCGTCGTTGCTGGTCAGCGCCGGCGGAGCCGCGCGGTAGTTGCAGTCCGTCGAGACCTTCGCATTCCACGGGAAGGGCTCCTTGTCGCCCACGATCCCCAGGGCCACGGCTGCGAAGCCGCGCGCGCGATCGGTCGCGTCGCGCTTCTCGAGCAGCGCCACCAGCGGGTCGATCGAGCGCGCGTCGCCGATGAAGCCCAGCGCGGAGGCGACCGCGGCCTGGCTCGAGAGGCTCTGTGCCTCGCGCAGCATCTGCACGAGCTCGGGCACGAGCGACTTGTCGCCGAGCAGTCCGAGCGCGATGGCGGCCTGGCGCAGGAGTTCGGGCTTGTAGCGCGAGCTCTTCACCAGCGCCTGGATCGGCTCGCGAGCATCGGCCGCCCCAACCATGCCCAGCGCCAGCGCGAGGTAGCCGCGCGCGTTGTCGTCCCCGATCGCGGCGAGCTTCTCGCGCAGGAGCGGAACCGCCTCGCTGTCGCGCGCGATCCCCAGCGCCACGGCGAAGGCCCCCGCGGTCTCGGGCGCGGTCGTGCCGCGCAGCGCTTCGCGCAGCGCACCGCAGGTGTCCGCATCCGGAGGGAGCGCGCTGCTGCCGAGGTCGGCGATGCCGCGCTCGAGCAGGGCGATGCCCAGCGCGGCCCAGGGGCGCACGCCGCTGGGCGCGCGTTCCAGGCGCCCGACGAGGAAGCCGCGCACCTGTCCCAGCGACTTCGCCGCCGCGGCGCCCTCGCCCGGGTGCGACGAGCTCTGTCCCAGCGCGATCAGCGCGAAGGTCCGCAGCGTCAGCTGTCCCTTCTCGGCCTCGCGCTCGAGCACGCTGCGGATCTCGGCGTCGAGCCCCTCGCCGTCGAGGTCGCCGAGCTGTCCGAGCGCCAGCACGCAGCCCTGCAGCACGTCCTCGCGCTCGCGCGTGTGCTCGGCCAGGGCCGCGAGCAGGCTGCGCTCGGTTTCCTCGAGCGCAGCGGCGAGCGCGGCCGGACGTTGCCGCTCGCGGCAGAGCAGCCGTGCCATGGCCCAGGGCGCGTGCGCGCGCAGCCAGGTCGCGCGTGTGGCGTCGGAGAAGATCGCGCGCAGCCAGCCGATCTCGGCCTGGCGCGAGCTGGAGGCGGCCGCGCGCGCCTCGAGCACGCCGCCGTCGGGCGCGACCTCCAGCGGCGTGAGGCCGATGCCGATCAGCGCCGCGGTGGCGAGCTCGCGGTTGGACTCCTTGGAGTTCCCGACCAGCTGGACGAGCGTGTCGACGATCTCGCGCCGCACCTGGTTCGAGGCCGTGCGCGCACCGACCAGACCCAGGCCGTAGGCGGCGAAGGCGCGCGTGCGCGTGCTGACCTCGTGGGCGCCGCAGAGCTTGCGTCCGCCCTCGTCGTCGCGGGCGAGAGCCGCGAGCAGCGGCACGCAGCTGTCGCTGGAGAGGATGCCGAGCGAGACCGCGGCCGTCTCCGCGATCTCCTGGGAAGGATCCGACAGGCGAGCCGCGATCAGCGACTCCAGCGGCGAATGGCCGTCCTCGCCCAGCACGTCCCCGATCTTCGCCAGCGCCACGAGCGCGCCGCTCACGATGTCGTTGGATCGCTCGCTGGCCAGCGCGCGCTGCAGCGCGGGCACGACCTTTTCCCGCATCTCGCGCGCGCTGGGTGCGAGCGTGTCGCGCCCGGCGCCCTCGCCGAAGGGATCGAACGTGTGCAGCGAATCGTGGATCGCCGAGCGCAGGCCGAGGAACTGCTCCTTGTTGAAGTTCCACCAGTACTCCCAGTTGTTCGTGTCGGATGCGCCGCCGGGGTTCGAGCCCGGAGGCGTGCCGCGCGCGCCGGGTCCGCCCGTGCCGGAGCCAGGGCCGCCAGGTCCCGGCGTGGGCGTCGTCGGTCCCGTGGGGCCGGATCCGCCGGGGTTGCTCGGCGTCGCGGGAGCGCCGCGCCACCACCTCCTCCTCCGCCGCCGGTGGGAACGGTGTCGCCCGGGCCGCGGTAGGTTCCGCCGTGGGCGTCGGCGTGCGGAACGAGGAGGTACGTTGCGGCGCCCAGCGCGAGGCCGGCCGCCAAGGGAGAGAGCTTCATGAGCGAGCTCGCAGTCTTCGAGGGATCGGGACCTCGGAGGGAAGAACAGGCGGACCGCGCGCCCCGCATGTCAATCCCCGTGCCGCTCGCTGCACGCATCGCCCGCGCGCACGCCGGCGCTGCAGGGTCCGTTGCGCGTAACCGCGCCGTCGCGACGGCGCCACGCTCCCGGAACGATCGATCCTGCCGCGACGCACGCGTCGCGGCGCGCGTTCAGGGCTTCGGGCTGCTCGCGTTCTTCGCCAGCGCGCCGAGGATGCGCGCCTTGCCCTTCGAGACGGGCTCGAAGCCCTCGTCGTCGATGGTCACCTTCTTCGCGCTCTCGGTGATCAGCGTCAGCTTGCCCCGGTCCTGGCTGACGAGCCAGCCCGTGATCGTGCCGTTGGGCACGCGCGCGCAGACGTAGGCCAGGCCCGCGGTCTCCTCGGGCAGGCCTGCACTGGGCTTCTTGCTCAGGTCGGATTCCTGGATCCTGGCGAGTTCGTGCACATCGCGGTAGTCGATCGTCATGCGGCCCAGCGCGATGTCGACGCTCAGGCGTCCCTGACCGACCGAGTGCAGGTGACCCTGCAGGTGCTCGCCGTTCTTGAGCAGCACGCGCACCGCTCCGACGCGCGGCGTGCACAGCTGGCGCTCTCCATCGATCGAGTCGAAGGGGATCGTGTTGCCGCTCCAGGTGCTGGCCAGTTCGCCCGCACCCGGACGGCGGGCGCCCTTGGGCAGTGCCACCGGCGGCAGCGCGGTGCTCGGGGCCGAACTGCCGATCGAGTTGGGCGAGTAGCCCAGCGGCGAGCCGGGCTCGGCGTGCGCAGGTTCGGGCGCGGGCTCGCGAATCGCCACCGCACCCGCTGCGGGGTCCGCGGGCTCCGGCGTGGGCTGCGAGGTGGCCACCGGGTTCGCGACGGGCTCCACCGTGCCTGTCCCCTGGGCCGGCGAACTCGCACCGCTGTCGCCAACGACCGGATCCGGACGAGGCGGCGGGCTCGGGGGAACGGGCGTGGTCGGGCGCGTGTCCTGCACGAGCGTGGTGCCGTGCTCGGAGCCGGGATGCTTGGTCCCGCCCTTGGTGTTCGCCACGACCGGCGCGCTCGGCGCGGGCTCGTGCGTCGATCCCCGGCGCAGCCAGAGCTGCCAGCCCACGGCGGAACCAAGGCACACGAGCAGCCCGGCAGCCACGAGCCACTGCGTGCGGCGAGTGCGGCGCGGTGTGATCACGGGATCGGGTTCGACCTCGGATTCCGGCGCCGGAACATCCGCGAGCGGATCCCCTTCCTCGCTCTCGGGCAGAACCTCGGCCAGCGCGTCGTTCAGCGTCGCGTGCGACGGGATCTCGCCCGCCTCGACGGACGTGGTCTGGGCGAACCCGGCGTTCTCGTCGAGGACGCCCTCGGCCGGCGGCTCGAGCTCACCGACGCTGGTCGAGGCCTGGGCCTCGGCCGCGGAAGCGTGCTCCATGCTGAAGAGCCAGTCCTGCGTCGAGCCCGTCGGGCTGCTCGCCGCGGACGTGAGCGCCGCGTCGGCCGGAGCGGGCGCCGGAGCGCCGTCGGCGTCCAGGCCGAGGAAGTCGGTGGCCCCGTCGGCGGACTTCCAGCTGCCCTCGACCTGCTGCAGCGAGTCCGCTCGCGCGGCCCCGTCGGCGGGCCGGTTGGTCGTGCCCTGCTGGTTCCAGGTGGAAGAGGCTGCGTCCTGGGGATCGTGCGGGTTGTCTCGTTCGCTCATCGCTGGTGGCGCGCGGCATGGAAAGGCGCTCGCGCGTCCTTGTATCGGCTGGCCTGCACGATCATCCGCTTGCTTCCGCTGCGATTCCGTCTCGCGTGACGCGAGGCTCCCCCGCCAATGCACCGGCCCCCGCACGCCGGGGCGCGCGGAGGCCGGGACGGAAGGACTTTCCCGGAGCGGGTCAGCTCACTTGAGCTTCTCCCAGTACTCCGCCGGCATGTCGTGCGCGATCTTCAGCGCGCCGTTCGCGCCGCCGTAGACCGGCTCCTCGATGCGGAAGACCTTGCCCCCGCCCAGGCGCTCGCGCATCTCGTTCTCGATGGCCAGGTCCAGGCCCTTGATCATGCTGCCGCCGCCGGCGAGCAGCACGCGGTTCTTGAGGCGGTTCTGGAACTCGGGGTCGAACGTGGCGATCAAGCCCGCGAGCCCTTCGACCATCGGCTTGACGATCGAGCGGCAGGCCGTGCGGATCTCCTCGGTGATGTCGAAGGCCGTCGGCTTGCCGTTGACCGGCAGCTCGACCACGACGGGCGGCATGTTGTCGGCGACCGAGGAGTGCTTCTCCTTGACCTCCTTGATCATCTGCACCGTGAACTGCGCCTGCGGGTACTTCTTCGCCACCAGCTGCGAGAGCTGGCCGTCGACGTAGTCGCCCGCGTACGTGTTCGTGATCTGGTCCGACTCCTCGGGCATCGTGCCGTGCATGCGGCACAGGTCGGTCGTGCCGGCACCGATGTCGATCACCAGCGCGTCGTCGAGCATGTCGAGACCGTAGGCGACCGAGAAGGGCTCGGAGCACAGCATCACCGAGTCCACGCTCTCGCGCGCGGCCTTGAGGATCGCGTCCTTGTGGTGGATCGCGGCCTGCGCGGGCACGCCGATCACGGCGTAGACCAGCTCGTCCTTGCGCGGCTTGGCCTGGCGGATGATCTCGCGGATCAGGTCCGCGGCCGCCTTCATGTTGCCCTCGACGTCGTCGGTCTTGTTGTTCGAGTGCTTCAGCACGCCGGCGGCCAGCGGGCGGTAGAAGCGGCACGAAAGGCGGTGCGAGAGCGCCTCGTCGCCGAAGAGGATGTCCTTGCCGAGCAGCTTGCGCGACACGACGTCCTTGGGATAGCCCACGTGCGAGGAGATCGTCACGCGCACGCCGTTGCTGGCCGCCACGGAGGTGCGCGACGTGCCGAGGTCGACGCCCAGGTACAGAACGCCGTGGTCCTTGTTGGTGGTTTCTTCGGTATTGCTCATGGTTGCGGTGATCGATCCGCTCGGGCGAGCATCCTTGCTCTCCTGCACGGTGGACTTGCTCATCTTCGTCTGTCTCCGAAAGCTTTCCGTCGTCTCCCTAGGGGCTCCGCGGTCCGCACGCTGCGGAACGCGGAGTGTACTCAACCGGCCGCCGCGGCCGCGGTCTCCTCGCGCTTCTGGAAGGCCAGGTTCTGCTGGAAGATCTCCGCCATCAGCGCCTTCTTGTTCTGCGCCTGCGGGTCGCTCGAGGAGAGGCCCTGCACGGTCTGGTAGATCGAGGCCACGCCGGCGTCGATGCTCTTCATCGCGAGGACGCGCTTGAGCTCCTCCTCGGTCACGCCCAGCAGGCCGGTCAGCTTGGCGATGCGGCGCTCGAGCACGTCCATCTGCTGCTTGTGCTCGGCCATCTGCGCGGCGACGGCCTTCTGACGCTCCTCGAAGAGCTCGGCCACGGCCATCTGGATGATCTGCTTCTCGAGCCCGTCGATCTCGGGCGTGCGCGAGACGCCGGCGAAGATCTTCTGGATCTTGTCGATGATCGCCGCCTGCTGCAGGCCGCCGATCTCCGAGAGCTCCTCGCGCATCAGGTCCTGCTCGGCCTGGAAGCTCTTGCGCTGCGCCTCGAGCTCGCCGCGCAGCATGTCGATCTCGGCCTCCGCCTCGCGGTACATCACGTAGCGGTCGCCCGTGCCCTCGGTGGCGAGGTAGAGCGCGCGCCCGGCGGCCTGCACGAGGCCCTCGAACGAGGAGTTCGTCTCCGCCAGCAGCGTGTGGGCCGCGCCCAGGCTGAGCGTCAGGGGCAGGCGATCGCCGCCGCAGTCGACCGTCAGCGCACGAGCGCGGGCGTTGAGCGCCTGCCCGAGCTCCGAGAGGCGCGGCGCAGGCGTGTTCGGGAAGATCGCCATGATGCGATCGCCCGACATCAGCGCCATGCCGAAGAAGCCCAGCTCGCGGCTGCAGCTCTTGAGCAGGTCGTAGGCCGCGTGCATCGCGGCCTCTTTGCCCTGCCAGCCCTCGCGCTCCTGGATGCGCGCGAGCGAGTCGATCGCGATCATCAGCGCGCACATCGGGTAGCGCTGCGTGCGCGCGCGATGGAACTCCACGCGCATGACGCCGAGCATCTGCGAGATCGAGAGCTTCGGCGCGGTGCGGCCTTGGGGCTCCTTGGGCGTGGTCTCGCTCATCGTGGTTCGCGCGGCGGTCGGACGATCGGAGGGGACGACGACCGCGTCGCACCCCGCCCGGTTCGCGAGTCCGTGTCGGGATTCGGCCGCGCCGTTCTTGAGCCGCGCGCGGCTCCTCCGCTCAGGGCGAAGATTCTTCCGCGCCCGCCGGGCCCCACATGCGCATCCAGCGCTCGACCAGCGCCGGCACCAGCTCGGCCGCCCGTCCGCGGTGGAACTGGTCCAGCGGGTCGAGGTTCTCGGGCGCGTCGAGCGAGACCACGATCGTGCGCGCCGCGCGCGCGCGCGCCGCCGCCAAGAGGCCCGCCGCCGGGTGCACCACGCCGCTGGTGCCGATCGCGATGAAGTGCGTGCACGTGCCCAGCGCGTGCTCGATCGAACGCATGCCGTAGGGCTGCTCCTCGAACCAGACCACGTCGGGCCGCAGCCGTTCGAAGCCGCAGGCCGTGCAGGGCACGAAGCGCTCGGGATCCAGGTTGCGCCGATCGTGCACCGTCGCGCCGCAGCGCTCGCAGCGCAGCTGCAGCAGCGAGCCGTGCATCTTGATCGGGTGCGAGCCCGCGCGCTCGTGCAGGTCGTCGACGTTCTGCGTCACCAGCGTGAAGGCCGGCGGGTCGTGGCGCGCCCGCGGCGGCTGCGAGAGGCGTTCCTCCAGGCGCACCAGCGCGTGGTGCGCCTGGTTGGGCTGCGCGGCGAGCGCTCGCGCCCGCCGCGCCTGGTAGAAGCGCCAGACCTCCGCAGGATCCGCGCGCCAGGCCCGCGGCGTGGCGACCTCCTCGGGCCGCCGGCCTTCCCACAGCCCGCCCGCGTCGCGGAAGGTGGGCAGGCCCGAGTCGGCCGAGATCCCGGCGCCGGTGAGCACGAGCACGGAGACGTTCACGCGACCACTCTACGCGACGGCGCGCGCCCACTACACTCGCGGACATGCTGCTCCCTCTGCTCCTGCTGCAGGCCGTCGCGGCGGCCGGATCGACGCGCACCCCTGAACCGGGCCTGCTCGTCGTGGCCCCGGCGGCCTGGCAGGGCCTGCTCGCACCGCTCGTCGAGGCGCGCGCGAAGGAACTGCCGAGCTCCTTCCTCGCGCTCGAGGACGCTCTCGCCGCCGAGAGCGGCGCGGACGCGCCCGAGCGGCTCAAGCGCGCGTTCTACCGGCGCTGGAAGGAGGGGCAACTCGGCTACGTGCTGCTGGTCGGCGACGCCGACGAGATGCCCGTCCGCTTCATGGTGCTCGACCGCTGCACCGAGCCCGCCTTCCACTACGCGTTCTATCCCAGCGACCACTACTATGCCGACCTCGCGCGCGCGGACGGCAGCTTCGACGACTGGAACGCAGCGCGCGAGGGCTTCCACGGCGCGTACGTGGGCGAGGTGCGCGGCGAGTGCCACAAGGACGGCGCGATCAACGCCGACCGCATCTCGTACGTGCCCGAGATCGCCGTGGGCCGCTGGCCCGTCTCGAGCGCCGAGGAGGTCGCTGCGCTGGTGGCGAAGACGCTGGCCTGGAGGCCGCTCGGCCCGGCCCCGCGCGCCCTGCTCGTGCACGCGCCCGAGTGGATCGACGCGCGCGCGCCGGCGACGACGCTCGCGGATGCGTGGAAGGCGTCGGGCTTCGACGTCGCGCGCCAGCTCTACGGCAGCGACGGAGACCTGCCCACGCCCGCGTCGACGCGCGCCGCGCTGCTCGCGGGCGTCGACCTCGCCGTGCACCTGGGGCACGGATCCGAGGAGGGCTGGCACCGCTGCCTGGGTCCCGCCGAGCGCGACGCGCTGGTCTCGGCCCACCCGGCGGTCTTCCTCTCGATCGGCTGCAGCACCGCGCACCTGTGCAACGAGCCGCCCTACCAGAGCTACGTCGACGTGCAGGGCCTCGCGCACCGCGGCACGAACGCGGGCGAGGTCTTCCGCGAGCCGCCACCGCCGCCCGCGCCGCTGCAAGCGGGCCCGCACAACTCGAGCGGGCTCGGCGAGCGGCTGATGCGCATGCCCGCCGGCGGCGCGGTGGCGTACATCGGCTGCGCGACAGGCGCGCAGCCGTGCGCCCTGACGCTGCTCGAGGGCTTCGGCCAGTCGCTCGCGCGCGATCCGGCGCGCAGGATCGGCGACGCCTGGAAGGATGCGCTCGGGTTCTACTGGGAGCACCAGCACCTCGCGGATCTGAAGCCGGACGACAGCTGGTATCCGCCCAGCGTGTTCTTCCAGGGCATGAAGTTCCTCGTGTTCGGGGATCCGACGCTGCGCCTGCGCTGAGCTCGAGCCGCGATCGGTGCCGCACCGAGGCGCCGGTGCCTTGCGCTTGGTGCGGTGGCACTGCGACACTGCACGCGTGCCGTTCCTCGCGCTCCTCCTCGCCGTCGCCGGCCGCTGCGACGACGATCCGCAGGCGATCCTCGCCGCGCGCTGCATCGAGTGCCACGGCCCCGACAAGCAGAAGGGGCAGCTGCGTCTGGACCAGCCCGACTCCGCGGCGCGCGCGATCGTCCCCGGTCGCCCGGAGGAGAGCGAGCTGTACCTGCGACTGCTGGCGCGCGATCCCGAGGACCGCATGCCCAAGGGCCGCGATCCGCTGCCGCAGGCGGAGATCGACACGCTGCGCGAGTGGATCGTCTCGGGTGCGCACTGGCCGGAGGACCGCGGCGGCTCGACGGCTTCGCACTGGGCCTACCGCCCGGTCGCGGCCGCGGCCCTGCCGGAGGTGCACGACGCCCGCTGGGTGCGCAACCCGATCGACGCGTTCGTGCTCGCGCGGCTGGAGCGCGCCGGCCTCGGGCCGCAGGCCGAGGCCGACCGACGCACGCTCGCGCGCCGTCTCGCGCTGGACCTGACCGGGCTGCCGCCGACGCGCGAGGAGCTGCAGGTCTTCCTCGACGACACGCGCGAGGACGCGTACGAGCGTCTCGTCGATCATCTGCTCGCCTCGCCGCACTACGGCGAGCGTCTCGCGCTGCCCTGGCTCGACCTCGCGCGCTACGCCGACACGAACGGGTACGAGAAGGACGCGCGCCGCACGCACTGGCCCTGGCGCAACTGGGTGATCGACGCCTTCAACGCCGATCTCCCCTACGACCGCTTCACGCTCGAGCAGATCGCCGGCGATCTCGTTCCGGGCGCGAGCCTGCGGCAGAAGCTCGCGACGGGCTTCCAGCGCAACACGCTGGTCAACCAGGAGGGCGGCACCGATCCGGAGGAATTCCGCTACGCGGCGCTGGTCGACCGGGTCAACACCACCGCGACCGTGTGGCTGGGCACGACGCTCGCGTGCGCGCAGTGCCACAACCACAAGTACGACCCGTTCACGCAGCGCGACTACTACCGTCTGCTGGCCTTCTTCGACCAGACGGCGGACACGGGCAACGCGGTCGAGCCGGTGCTGGCGGTACCGAGCGCCGGACAGCAGCGGAAGCAGCGCGAACTCGCCCAGCAGGCGCAGGAAATCGAGGCGCTGCTCGCGACTGGCGACGCGGCCTTCGAGGCCGAGGAGCGCGACTGGGCCGCGCGCATGCGCACCGAGATCCGCTCGACGCGCTGGACGGCGCTGGACTCGCGCGTCGAGGGAGCAGCGCTCTTGTGCGAGCCGCCGCAGGGAGACATCGCACTGCTGCGCATCGACGGCGCGGAGGGCTTCACGATCGCCGACCTCCAGGCGGAGTTCGTCGGCGTCGACGGCGGTGTCCGTCCGATCGCGCTGCTCGCCGCGCGTGGCGAGCGCGGCGCTGCGACGCGCGTCGCGCTCTCCTCCCCCGTGCGCGCCCGGGCCGGCGAGAAGCTGCGCCTGCACCCGGCCGGCGCAGCCCTGAGGGTCTCCGTCAGCGACGACGCCGCGGCGGCGGCGCGCCTGCTCCCGGCATTCGACGCGGTCGAGGGATGGGAGATCGCGGGCCCGTTCCCCGGCGAGATCCCGGTCGCGCCCGCCTGGCGACCGGAGACGGGCCGCGCGCGCGGCGCCGTGCGACCGATCACCGAGACGCAGGCGAGCTGGCTCTGGCGGCGCCGCTTCTCGGTTTCCCTGCCGCAACGAGTGGCGCTCTACCTCGGCGCCGACGACGAGCTGCGCGTCACCCTCGACGGCCGCGTCGTGTACGAGAGCACGCAGTATGATCCGGTGCTGAAGGACGCGCACAGCGTCGTGCTCGACCTCGGGGCCGGCGAGCACGTGCTCGAGCTGCGCGTCAGGAACGGCGGCGGGCCTGGCGGCCTGTACTTCGACTGCTTCCGCGCCGACATGCTCACGGGGGATGTCGAGGATGCGCTGCTCGCATCCGAGCCCGACGAGCGCGTCCTCGGTCCCTACTACCGGCGCCAGGTCAGTGCTCGAGGTCGCAAGCTCGCGGAGAAGCTCGATGCTGCAAAGCGCGAGCAGGACGGAATCGACGCCTCGATCCCGACCGCGATGGTGCTGCAAGAGCGCACCCCGAAGCGCGTCACGCACGTGCACCTGAAGGGTGCCTTCCTCTCCCAGGGCGAGGAGGTCGAGCCCGCGACGCCGGCGAGCCTGCCCCCGATGCGCGGGGAGTGGCCGCAGAACCGCCTGGGCCTCGCGCTCTGGCTCGTCGATCCGGCCAACCCGCTCGTCGCGCGCGTCGAGGCGAACCGCATCTGGGAGATGCTCTTCGGACGCGGCCTGGTCGCGACGACCGAGGACTTCGGCACGCGCGGCGCACCGCCGACACACCCCGAACTGCTCGACTGGCTCGCCACGGAGCTCGTGCGCGGCGGCTGGAGCCTGAAGCACCTCGCGCGGACGATCGTGCTCTCCGCGACGTACCGCCAGGGCGCGCGCGCCGACGCGCGGCGCCTGGAGCTCGATCCCGACGCGGCGCTGCTCTCGCGCTCGCCGCGGCCGCGCCTGGCCGGGGAGCTCCTGCGCGACAACGCGCTGGCGATCGCAGGCCTGCTCGACACGCACCTGGGCGGCGCAAGCGTCTTCCCGCCGCAGCCCGACGGCGTCTGGGCACCGGTCTACAGCGACGATCGCTGGATGGAGTCGATGCGCGGCGATCGCGTGCGCCGCGGGCTGTACACGTTCTGGAAGCGTTCCTCGCCGTACGCGAGCTTCATGCTCTTCGACGCCCCCAGCCGCGAGACCTGCTGCCCGCGCCGCGCGCGCACCGACACGCCGCTGCAGGCGCTGGCGCTGCTGAACGACCCGGCCTTCGTCGAGTGCGCGCGCGCGCTGGCCGAGCGCATGCGCGGCGCCGGCGACGACCGCGCTCGCCTCGCGCTGGGCTTCGAGCGTTGCACCGCGCGCCGGCCCGAACCGCGCGAGCTCGACACGCTGCTCGCGCTGCTCGGCGGCGAGCGCGCCGCACGCGGCGAGGAGGCGGCCTGGACCTCGGTCGCCAACGTGCTGCTCAACCTCGACGAGACGCTGACCCGCCCATGAACCCGCCGCTCGACCCCCACGAACCGGGCGCCAGCGCGATCGATCTCGGGCGCCGCGCCGCCTTGCGCCAGGGCGCCGTCGGCCTCGGCGCGATCGCGCTCTCGTGGATGCTCGGTCGCGACGCGCGCGGCCAATCCCGCGGCACGCTCGAGGGCCTGCCCCACCACGCGGCCAAGGCCAAGCGCGTCGTGTACCTGCACATGGCCGGTGCGCCCTCGCACCTGGATCTCTTCGATCCCAAGCCGACGCTCGAGCGCCTGGATCGCCAGCCGGTTCCCGACAGCTTCATCCAGGGCGAGCGCTTCGCGTTCATCAAGGGCCATCCCAAGGTGCTGGCCTCGCCCTACCGCTTCGCGCGCCACGGCCAGAGCGGAGCGGAGTTCTCCGAGCTCCTGCCGCGGCTCGCCTCGTGCGCGGACAAGCTCGCGATCGTGCGCTCGATGCACACGAGCGAGTTCAACCACGCGCCGGCGCAGCTCTTCCTGCAGACCGGGCATGCGCGCGTCGGCCGGCCGAGCTTCGGCGCCTGGCTCTCGTACGGGCTGGGGTCGCTCAACGCCGACCTCCCGACCTTCGTCGTGCTGACCTCGGGCCGCTTCGGGCCCGACGGCGGCGCGTCGTTGTGGGGCTCGGGCTTCCTCCCCGGCGTGCACCAGGGCGTGCGCCTGCGCTCGCAGGGGGATCCGGTGCTCTTCCTGGCCAATCCCGAGGGCATGGACCGCGCGGCACGACGGCGCACGCTCGACGCGCTGGGCGAGCTCGACCGGCTGCAGCACGAGCGCACGGGCGATCCGGAAGTGGAGACGCGGATCGCGCAGTACGAGCTCGCGTTCCGCATGCAAGAGAGTGCGCCCGAGTTCGCGGACCTGGCCAGCGAGCCCGAGTCGGTGCGCGCGCGCTACGGCGTCGAGCCGGGCAAGGTCTCGTTCGCCAACAACTGCCTGCTCGCGCGGCGGCTGCTCGAGCGCGGCGTGCGCTTCGTGCAGGTGTACCACTGGGGCTGGGACAGCCACGGTACGAGCCCCGACGACGACCTCGTGACCGCGCTGCCGCAGCGCTGCCGCGAGTGCGACGGCCCGAGCGCGGCGCTGCTCGAGGACCTCGAGCAGCGCGGGCTGCTCGACGACACGCTCTTCGTCTGGGGCGGGGAGTTCGGCCGCACCTGCATGAACGAGGAACGCGACGGCTCGAAGTTCCTCGGCCGCGACCACCATCCGCACGCGTTCACGCTGCTGCTCGCGGGAGGCGGGCTCAAGCGCGGGGTGACGCTGGGCGCGACCGACGAGCTCGGCTACCGCGTGGTCGAGGATCCCGTCAGCGTGCACGACCTGCACGCGACGCTGCTCGATCTGCTCGGCATCGACCACCTGCGCCTGACCTACCGCTCGCAGGGCCGCGACTTCCGCCTGACCGATGTCGAAGGCGAGCGCGTCGCCAAGCTGTACGCCTGAGCCGCATACCTCCGGCTCCGCACATCTTCTCGTCGAGCGTCCATGCGCAGTTGGGCGTGCGCGATCTGCGAACTCGGCGCAGCACGACGGATCCAGCCTCGGAAGTAGGGTGCCGATCCGGAGGCCACGTGAAGATCCAGATCACCCTGCCCGACACGGTCGACCCGCGCATCCTCGACGCCGACGGAGCTCTCGCGATCGCGTTCAGCTCCGCGCTCGCGGCGCAGCTCGAGTGCGGCCGTGTCGAGGTCAGCCTCGACGAGGGGCGCAAGACCTTCCTGTTCCACGCGGTGCAATCGGAGCTCAGCCAGCAGCACGCGATCGCGCTGGTGGACTGCGTCGGACGTTGGCGCCACGGCCGGCGCGAGCGGCTGCGCGGCGAGCGCGACTGCTCGGCCTTCGAGGTTCAGCTCGTCGATCGCGAGACGGACGCCGTGCTCGCGGTGCACGAGTTCCTCGATACCGGCGAGGGAACGCTGGCGGAGCAGGCCCTGGGAGTGCTGTGGCAGAACGATCGCCTGGTCGACCGCTTGGTGCACAAGGTGGTGCTGCGCGGACGGCGGGCGGGGGGGCGGGAGTGGGACACGGCCGAGCTGGCACTCGGCGAGACATCCTGAACCGCGCGGGTTCGGCTGCTTGTGAAACGACCGGGGCCGCGTCGAGCGGCCCCGGCCGTTTCGTTGCAGGGAGGGACGCGAGCCTCAGGGGCACCACGGAACGCGCAGCGCGTCCGACGTGTTCGAGCCAGCGCCGCCCGCGGCCGGGTCGCGGAACCAGGCCTGGAAGTACCACACCTCTCCCGCGTGGATGACCGTCCCGCCGGGCAGCGTGTTGAGGTTCAGCGGCCAGTAGAGATCCCCCAGCAGGTTCGAGGTCGTCGCCGGCAGGCGCAGGAACGGCGAGGCCACGCAGCGCCAGCCGTTGCCGAAGGGTACCTGGGTCTGTGTCTGGCCGAAGAAGAAGAGACCCGTCTTGTCCGCCGGCAGGTTGGTCGCGTTGAGGATCAGGTTGTTGCTCGAGATGCGGTTCTGGCCGAACGAGTGCATCAGCGCCGCGAGGCCGGTGCTGTTGGTCGTCGACGTGCAGACGTTCGAGATCAGCGGGCAGGCGTTCAGGCCGGGGAAACCCTGCGCGCGGAAGCCGGCGTCGATGTCCGCGAAGTGCGGCGATCCGTCGACGATCGTGCCGTTGTCGTCGTCGAGCGTGATCCACTGCGTCTCGATGATCGAGCGGATCTGGGTCTGGTTGTAGGCGTTCATCCAGGCCAGGAAGAGCGAGTTCGCCGCCAGGTCGCCTTGCGCGTTGCCCAGCGTCGTGTTGAGGTTCGCGCGCACCTTCCAGGACGCCCCCATCCACACCTCGCCATCGGCGTGCACCTCTCCGTAGCAGGCCGGGTGCGTGTCGCCGCAGAACTGGCGCGTGTTGAGGCCGGTGCGCACGTTGGTGCCCGGCCCGAAGAACCCGTCGCCCATCACGGGCGTGTCCCAGATGTACATCGACCAGGTGTCGGCGTTGCCCTCGCCCATGCCGTCCGGACCATTGCCCGTGCCGTAGCGGTCGTTCATCCAGTGTCCCTGCTCGTGCGAGACCACCGTCGAGTAGGACGTGTCGACGCAGCCGCCGCCGGGAGGGAAGAAGTTGGTCGAGACCCCGTCGTAGTACGCGTTGCACGTGCCCGACACCGAGACGTTGGCCATGGTCACGAAGTCGCCGTGCGCGTCGACCGGGTTCAGGCCGCGAATCCAGTCGCGCATCAGCGTCGAGCCGATGTAGGCGTTCGCCTGCGAGGTGATCGTCGCCCCGGCTGCCGGGTTGAGCAGCACGCTGTTGCCGGTCCCCGAGAGCGTCTGCGTCAGCGTGTAGTCGGTGCCCGGCTGGTAGTTCACGGAGGCGTACGTGCCGACGAAGGAGAAGGTCACCGCCAGCGGGCCGCTGACGCCCGGGAAGTTGAAGTTGCCGTTCGCGTCGGTGTAGACGGTCGTCGCTCCGGCCGTGCAGCGGCCGTACTTGACGCCCTGCGCCGTCTCCGGGTTGTTGGCGACATCGGGCAGCGTGCCCGGCGTCGCGAGAGAGCTGACGGTCCCGCCGACGTCGAGGTGGTGCACGAGTTCGTCGCTCCGGAGCAGGCTCCCGTCCTGCGCGTCGACGTAGATCCGGCGGCCGATCGGCTCGCTCTCCGGTGCACTCCAGCGGCACTCGATCCTCCACGCCAGGCGGCCGGCACGCTGCGCGCCGTCCTCGATCTGCGCGATCACGAGCTCGGGCTGGCTCGACTCCAGGGCCGCGAACTTCGTCAGCGCCAGGAAATGTGCACGGGCCCAGCCGACCGCGTCGGCTCCCTCGAGCGCAGGCTGCGTCGAGACGTTCTCGGCGCCGGGCAGTCCGGTCGACTGCAGCGAGAGCAGCTCGCCGTGCGCGGAGAAGAGCAGGTTCAGGAAGGCGCCCTCGACCGGCACGCCGCCGACGGCTTGCCGGAAGCGCACCGTCTGCTTGTCGCCCGATCCGATCTGCCCCAGCGGCAGGAAGCACGTGTCCTGGAGGACCAGCGTCGAGGGAGCGAGCCCGTGCAGCGCGGCCGTCTGCGCCAGCGCGGCCTGGGCCAGCGCGACGTAGTCGGCATCCGCACGCGGCTGCATCGACGGCGAGGCGGCGCGTCCACCGTAGAGCATCTGCGCCCAGCCGGTCTGCGTGTCGAGCGCGAGCGTCCAGCTCTCGCCGTACTGCGCGCGCCAGGCAGCCAGCGCGCCGTCGAGCGAGGGCCGCGGGGCGAGCGGTTGCTGGGCGAATGCGAAGGGCGTGGCCAGGGACAGGGCGAGCAGGGTGCGGGCAGCGTGACGCACGGGGGGACTCCTCCGGAGACGTGGGAGAGGTGTGTCTGCGCGCCGCGACGACCTCGACGAGGTCTTCACGCGGACGCTCCCCTTGAAACGGATCGCAAGTGCAGCGGGTTCCTGCGATGCGGTCCGTACTCCGGCCCGAGTGCGCGAAAACGAGCCGGGGCCGCACTGGGCGGCCCCGGCCTTCAGGATCGTCGTGGTCGAGAGCCGAGGCTCACGGGCACCAGGGAACCTGCAGCGCGTCGGAGGCGTTGTTGCCCGCCCCGCCTGCCGCCGGGTCGCGGTACCAGGCCTGGAAGTACCAGGTCTCGCCCGAGTGCATCGCGAGGCCGCCCGGCAGCGCGTTGAGGTTCAGCGGCCAGGTCAGGTCGCCGAAGGAGTTCGACGTCGTCGCCGGCAGGCGCGTCAGCGGGCTGCCCACGCAACGCCAGCCGTTGCCGAAGGGCACCAGCGTCTGCGTCTGGCTGAAGAAGAAGAGGCCCGTCTTGTTCGGCGGCAGGTTGAACGCGTACAGCACGAAGTTGTTGCTCGAGATGTGGTTCGTGCCGCCGAAGCCCATCAGCGCCTCGACGCCGGTCGAGTTGACCGAGCTGAGGCAGACGTTGGTCGGGGTCGGGCAGGTGATCGTCAGGCCCGGGAAGCCCTGCGTGCGGAAGGCCGAGTCGATCTCGTTGAAGTGCGGCGAGCCGTTGCTGATGTTGCCGTCGTTGTCGTCCAGCGTGACCCACTGGGTCTCGATGATCGAGCGAATCTGGGTCTGGTTGTAGGCGTTCATCCAGCCGAGGAACAGGCTGTTCGCCGCCAGGTCGCCGTTGGCGTTGCCCAGCGTGGTGTTGAGGTTGTTGCGAACCTTCCAGGCCGCGCCCATCCACACCTCGCCGTCGTTGTGCACCTCGCCGTAGCACCCGCCGTTCGCATCGCCGCAGAACTGCCGGTTGTTCATCCCGGTGCGGATGTACGAGTTGCCCGAGAAGTTCGCGCCGACGATCGGCGTGTCCCAGATGTACATCGCCCAGACGTCGCCGTTGCCCTCGCCCATGCCGTCGCCGCCGTTGCCGGTGTTGTAGCGGTCGTTCATCCAGTGTCCCTGCTCGTGCGAGATCACGGTCGAGTAGGACGTGTTCACGCAGCCGCCACCGGAGGGGTAGAAGTTGATCGACGTGCCGTTGTAGAAGGCGTTGCAGTTGCCGGAGACGTTGACGTTGGCCGCCGTCACGAAGTCGCCGTGCGCATCGGCCGGGTTGATGCCGCGGATCCAGTCGCGCATCATCGTCGCGGTGATGTAGGCATTCGCCTGCGGCGTGATCGTCGCACCCGAGGCCGGGTTGAGCAGGACCGCGTTGTTGGTCGCCGTCGGCAGCGACTGGACCAGCGAGTAGTCCGCTCCGGGGGAGTAGTTGACCGAAGCGTACGTCCCGACGTACGTGAACGTGATCGAGGTGGTGCTGTTCAGGTTCGGGAAGCTGAAGTTGCCGCTGGCGTCGGTGTAGACCGTCGTCGCGCCCGCCTGGCAGCGTCCGTACTTGATCACCTGCGAGGTCTCGGGGTTCGAGGCGATGTCCGGCAGCGTGCCCGGCGAGGCCATCGTGCTGACCGTGCCGTGGATCTCGAAGTGGTGCACGAGCTCGTCGCTCGAGAGCAGCGACCCGTCCTGCGCGTCGACGAAGATGCGCTTGGCGATCGGCTCGGTGTCGGCCTGACTCCAGCTGCACTCGACCTTCCAGGCCAGGCGCCCGATGCGCTGGCCATTGCGGACGACTTGCGCGATCACGAGCTCGGGCTGCGAGACCTCGCCGGCGTCGAAGTGGGTCAGCGCCTGGAAGTGCGAGCGGGCGAAGCCTGCTCCGTCGACGGCGTCGAGCGCCGGCGTGGTCGAGATCGAGCTCGCGTTCGGCAGGCCGGTCGACTGCACCGAGAGCAGCTCACCGCGGGCCGAGAAGAGCAGGTTGAGCGCGCCACCCTGCACCGGGACGCCGTTGACCGCCTGGCGGAAGCGCACCGTCTGCTTGTCGCCCGAGCCGATCTGGCCCAGCGGAAGGAAGATCGTGTCCTGCAGCGTGAGGGTCGACGACTCCAGACCGTGCAGGCCCGCCGTCGTGGGGATCGCTGCCAGCGCGAGCGCGACGAAGTCCGCGTCGTCGCGCGGGATCATCGCCGGGGCATCCGTGTGCCCGCCGTAGACCATCTGCGCCCAGCCGGTCTCCCGGTCGACCGCGAGGGTCCAGTTGGATCCGTGCGCGGAGCGCCAGTTCTCGAGGGCGGGCTGGATGTCGGGCCGCGGGGTGGTCGAGCGCTGTGCATCGGCCCATGGGGCCAATGAGGCCAGGGCGATGAGAGAGAGGATGCGGACGTTCATGAGGGTTCGAGTTGGTGAAGGATGGCTGGGGTCGAACGATCGAGGGAGTCGCATTTCACTAAAAAAAGCGCTCCGACGGATTCTCGGCCCCTTAGACGCACGGCCTTGGAAGCGGGTTCCCCGGCCTTCGCACCCCAAGCCTACCCCACGCCAGCGTGGAAGCCCGGAGACGACGAAAGGTCTCGCCGGGCCGGCAGCCCAACGAGACCCTTGTTCCGCGTGTGCGGAGTCGTGTGCCAGGCAGCGGCCACGCGGGCCGCACGCCCTCACACCATCGACTTCAGCGCCTTCAGAGGACGGATCTTGATCACGTTGCGGGCCGGCTTGGCCTTGAACATGACCTCTTCCTTGGTGAACGGGTTGATGCCCTTGCGCGCCTTGGTGGCGGGCTTGCGGACCACGCTGACCTTCATCATGCCGCCGACATTGAGGACGCCCGGGCCGCTCTTGGAGAGGTCCGCGGAGATCACCTTGCCGAGGATGTCGAAGATCGTGGCGACCTGCTTGCGCGGGACGCCGGTCGCACCGGAGATCGTGGTGAAGAACTCACCCTTCGTGCGAGGCTTGCTCGCCGGGGCGACCTTCGCCAGCTTGGGGGCCGCCTTGGCGGCCTTGGGGGACTTGGTGGATTTCTTGGCCATGTTCGATGTGTGCCTTTTCTTCGGGAAAAACAGGGGTTTTCGCCCCTCTGCCTCGTGAGTAACAAACCGCTCGGAGCCGATCAACGATGACTTCGCGGTTTTTTTCGGGAAAAACAGCGGGTTTCGTCTCTGCGCTCGGGAGCCCCCCCTCGGTCGAGGCTGGTTTTCCCGAGCGTTTCGCGAGTCCGCCCGCGCACGGCGCGGTTTGCTGCACGCGCTAGACTGCTGGCATGCAATCGCGCGTCCTCGGCCTGCTCCTCTCGAGCCTCCTGGCCAGCTTGAGCGGCTGTTCCCGCGGATCCGCGGCGCGCACTCTGTTCGTGCGCGAGGGGGCCACGGGCGACGGAAGCTCGTGGAGCGCGGCCTTCGGCGACCTGCAGGAGGCGCTGATGAAGGCCGCTCCCGGAGACGAGATCTGGATCGCTTCGGGCCGCTACAGACCCGCCGGGCCCGGCGCGTCGCGCGAGTCGACCTTCATGCTGGTCGAGGGCGTGACCATGCGCGGCGGGTTCGCCGGCAGCGAGCTCACGCCTGCGGAACGCAACGAGCAGAATGCCCCGACGATCCTCGATGGCGATCTCGCCGGCGACGACGGCCCCGGGTTCACCAACCGTACGGACAACTGCTACCACGTGCTCACGGCGCACATGCTCGAGGCGACCACGCTGGAGCGGGTCACCGTGCGCGGAGGACACGCCGACGGCCCCGCGCTGGGCGCGCACGTCGAGAGCGGAGACCAGGGCTCGGGGCTCAACGTCTACCACTCGCACCCGCACGTGATGGACTGCCGCTTCGTCGACAACTGGTCGGCCAATCATGGCGCGATCAACGACCACGGCGGGGGCACCTACGAGGATTGCGTCTTCAGCGCCAACCATTCCGAGGCGCTCGGTGCGGGTCTGTACTTCCACACGGACGTCCAGGCGCACGCCTACCGCTGCCGCTTCTTCGACAACCACACGCTGGGCCAGGGCGGCGGCGCGTACAGCCGCAGCGTGCTGCACTCCTCGTTCGAGGACTGCACCTTCATCGGCAACGGTGCGGAGCGCGGCGCAGGGCTCTACATGGCCGACGGCAGCCTGACCGACCTCAGCGGCAGCGAGTTCCTCGACAACGTCGCCGACGTGGGCGGCGGCGGGCTGTTCATCGAGAACGGCGGGGGCAGCGTGCGCGAGTGCGCCTTCACGCACAACGCCGCGGGGCACGACGTGCAGGGCGGCGGTGCGGGTGCCGGCGGCAGCGGCGGAGGCGGGATCTGGATCAGCGCCGGCGCGCCGACGGTCGAGGACTGCAGCTTCGATTCCGACAGCGCCTCGTTCGGCGGAGGCATCTACCACAGCGACATCTCGCACGCCGCAGTCCGTCGCTGCGACTTCATCGGTTGCTCGGCCTTCGAGGCCGGGGGCGTCTACGCGCTGCACTCCCCCATCACCGTCGAGGACTGCCTGTTCGTGGGCAACATGGCCTCGGGCGGCGCATTCTCGGTCGGCGGCGGGTTGAGCATCTACTTCGCGGCCGCGCACGTGCAGCGCTGCCGCTTCGTCAACAACAGCGCCGAGCTCGGCGGCGGCGGCGCGTACACCGAGGGCGACGCTCCGACGCTCGAGCGCTGCGAGTTCGAGGGCAACCGCGCCTTCGGCGCGAACCAGGGCTGGGGCGGCGCCTACATGGCCGGCTACTTCACGGGTGCCCGCGTCGCCAACTGCAGCTTCCAGGGCAACCACGCCCGCCGCGGCGGGGCGATCTTCGCGATCGCGTTCGCCGCGCCGGTGCTGGTCGGGGACACGCTCGCGGGCAACTCCGCCGACCAGGACGGGGGCGGCCTCCTCGCCTACGACTCCAGCTCGGTCGCGCTGCAGAACTCGATCCTGTGGGGCAACCTGCCCGAGGAGCTCGCCGGCAACCTCGCGACGCTCGAGCACTGCTGCGTCCGCGGAGGCAGCCTCGGCGGGCTGGGGAACATCAGCACCGATCCGCTCTTCGTGCTCGCGCCTGCCGCGGGCAACGACGGCCTGTGGGCCACCGAGGACGACCAGCGCGGCAACTTGCGGCTGGCTCCGGGCTCGCCCTGCCGCGACGCGGGGGACAACGCGCTCTTGACCGACGACGAGCAACTCGATCTCGACGGGGAGGCGCGTCGCATCGACGACACCTCGATGCCCGACTCCGGTTCGGGGGACGCGCCCGTGGTCGATCTGGGAGCCTACGAGGGCTTCTCGCTGCCCTAGCCTCGTCCTCAGGCCTGCTTGGCCTGCGGCGCGAAGGGCGAGTGGTTCTGCGACCAGCGCATCAGGATGCCGAGCGCAGCGAGCGTGAGCACCATGAAGATCCCCAGCGCCAGACGTCCGAGGCTGGCCGAGTCGAGCAGGATGTAGTCGTAGGTTCCGTGCAGCAGTACGGAGACCAGGCACGCCAGCGTCGCGAGCTCGCGCGGGAAGCGGCCCCAGCCGAGTTTGGCCCTCACGAGGAAGAAGCCGGCCGGCGCGAGGAAGCCGACGTGCGCCAGCGTGGCCGTGAACGCGCGCACGACGATCAGGCGCGGATCGTCCTCGGTGGCAAGGTAGAACGCGTTCTCGACCGAGGCGAAGCCCAGCGCGGCCGCCGCCGCATAGACGATGCCGTCCATGGGCTCGTTGCACGTGCGCTGCCACAGCCCGCCCAGCAGGAAGGCGCCGAGCTTGGCGGCCTCCTCCGCGAGCGCGGTGACGAGAAAGGCGTCGACCAGCATGTTGGTTCGCCCGGGCAGCTCCGGCAGCAGCCATTCCAGGCGCGGTCGCGAATACGCGATCAGCAGCGCCGCCAGCCCACCCAGGCCGAAGGCCAGCAACAGCCGCGAGCGCGGTTCCGGCTCGTGCCGGTCCTTGAACCAGAACCACGAAAGCCACAACAGCCCCGGGAGCGCTCCCAGCGCCACGTTCCCGATCGTCAACATCCTGCCTGCCACGGCGTTCATCGGCAGGCTCGGGGTCGAGAATCCAGTCCGTCCCGATTGGTGCCGCCGACCGCGCGTCGCTAGCCTGCGCTCTTTTCCGGGACCCCGCCGCCATGAGCCTCCTCGCCCTCCTCCTCCTCGCCGCGTCGCACCAGGTTCCACCCGCTGTCCCGAGCACGGCGGCGGGCGTGAACGCGATCTTTGGCGAAGCCCTGCGCAGCGGCCAGGCGTTCAGCAAGCTGCAGGCGCTCTGCACGCGCGCGCCCAAGCGCCTCTCGGGCTCCCCCGGTGCGCAGGATGCCGTGGCCTGGGCACAGGCCGCGATGCTCGCCGACGGCCTGGAGAACGTGCACCTGGAGAGCTGCACCGTCCCGGTCTGGAAGCGCGGCAAGCTCGCCAGCCTTGGCGTCGTGGAACCGGCCGACGCGCGCGAGACGTTCCTGCCGATCCTGGCCCTCGGCGGCAGCATCGGCACCCCCGAGCACGGCCTCGAGGGGCCGCTGCTGGTCGTCACCAGCTTCGAGGAGCTCGCCCAGGCCGGCGCGGCCGCCAAGGGCGCGATCGTGCTCTTCAACCGGCCGATGGACCCCACGCTGCCCGACCCGTTCGAGGCCTACGGCAAAGCCGTCGACCAGCGCTCGCGCGGCGCGATCGAAGCCGCGAAGGCCGGCGCGCTCGCGGCGATCGTGCGCTCGATGACCACGCGCCTGGACGACTACCCGCACACTGGCGCGATGCGCTACGACCAGGACGCGCCGCGCGTCCCCGCCGCCGCGGTCAGCACGGCCGGCGCCGAGCGGCTCGCGGCGCTCGCGGCGCGCGCGAAGGGCGTGCGCCTGCACCTGGAGCTGGAATGCGGTCCGGCCGGCGAGGCGCCCTCGAGCAACGTCGTCGGCGAGTTGCGCGGGCGCGAGAAGCCCGACGAGATCGTGCTCGTCGGCGGTCACCTCGACGCCTGGGACGTGGGACAGGGCGCCGTCGACGACGGCAGCGGCTGCGCGCAGTCGATCGAGTGCGTGCGGCTGCTCAAGGCGCTCGGCCTGCGGCCGCGGCGCACCGTGCGCGTGGTGCTCTTCATGAACGAGGAGAACGGGCTCGCCGGCGGGCAGGCCTACCGCGACGCGCACCGGGCCGAGCTCGCGCAGCACGTGCTCGCGATCGAGACCGACCGCGGCGGGTTCGTTCCGCGCGGCTTCGGGACGAACGCGGTCGAGGCCGCGCGCGCCGCGCTCGAGCCGCTGCGCGTGGAGCTCGCGCGCTACGGCGCCGGGGAGTTGCGCGCGAGCGGCGGGGGCGCCGACATCTCGCCGCTGGAGCGGGAGCACGTGCCGGTGATGGAGCTCCTGCCGGATCCGCAGCGCTACTTCGACTTCCACCACTGCGTGCGCGACACGCTGGACGCCGTGCACCCGCGCGAGCTGGAGCTGGGAGCGGCCGCACTGGCGGCGATGTGCTGGTTCGTGGCCGAGAGCCCCGAGCGGCTCGCCCGCTGACCGCCGGTTCCCCTCAGCCCCGCCCGGGGAGACCCAGCTCGGCCCCGCGCGGGCGCGCCGCGGGCTCCAGCTCGTGCTCGGCCAGCGCGCGCAGCGTCAGGTTGTGGCGCGATTCGGCCAGCGCCTCGTCGAGGCCGTACAGGCAGGCCGCGACCTCGGCGTCCGCGCCGCCGCCCTCGCTCGAGCGGCCGGCCGGCCCGCGCAGGAGGTCGAGCACCGTCTTGACCTGGATCAGGTCGAGGTCGCGCGCGAGCAGGTACGTGTCGGCGCCGTTGCCGCGCCCCAGCGCGAGCAGGCCACCCGCGACGAGCTCGTTCAGCACGACCTCGAGCGGGCGCAGCGAGACGTTCAGCGCACGCGCCAGCTCGCTCGCGGTCCGCGGCGGGTCGCCGCGCAGCGAGCAGGCCGCGACGCGCGTCAGCGCGCGCAGCGCGATGCGCTCGCGCTCGCGCAGGCTGGTCGCGGCGGCGCTGTCGGGGTAGTAGCTCGACGCGCTCTGGTGCGCGAAGCAGACCTCGGCGCCCAGCAGCACCGTCACCCAGGAGATCTGCACCCACATCAGGAACACCGGCAGCGCCGCGAAGCCGGCGTAGATCGCGTTGTAGCGCGCGATCCCGATCTGGAACTGGATGTGCACGAGCAGCGTCAGCTGCCAGAGCGTGCCCCCGACGAGCGCTCCCAGGATCGCCGAGGTCCAGCGCGTGCGCGCGTTGGGCATCGCGAGGTAGAGGAAGGCGAAGGCCACCCAGAGCGAGAAGAGCGGCGCAAGCCGCAGCAGCGTCTCGAAGACCGGCCCCAGCCCGAGCTCGCCGCGTGCGTAGGCCACCACGCTCGAGTTCTGCGCCACGGTCGTGATGCCGAAGGCGGCGAAGACCAGGATCGGCGCGACGACGACCATCGCGAGGTAGTCGGTCAGCTTGCGGATCGTCGAGCGCGAGCGCTGCACGCCCCAGATGTGGTTGAAGCTCTCCTCGACGGTCGAGAGCAGCTTGATCACCGTGAAGAGCAGCAGCACCAGGCCGAAGGCGCCCAGGCCCGAGACGTCGGTGCGATCGACGAACGAGAACACGCGCTCGATCGCGAAGCGCATCTCGTGCGCGCCCTCGGCCGGCAGGGCGACCAGCGTGTCCTGGTCGACCAGCGGACCGAAGGTGCTGTCCAGCCAGGGCCGTACCACGTCGTGCAGCAGCGTCTGGTAGAAGCCGAAGCCCTTGGCCACCGCGAAGGAGAAGGCCAGCATCGGCACCAGCGAGAGCACGGTGATGTACGTCAGTGCCGAGGCGCGGAAGACGCAGGCGTCCTCGTACGCACCGCGCGTCGCGAGGTAGACGACGCGCAGGAGGTGGTTCCCCAGGCGCCGACCGCGCGGCAGGCTGGCGAGATCGACCCCGAAGACGCGCGCGAGGTACCAGGCCTCGATGCGCCGCAGGAGCCGCAGCAGCGGCTCCGGGAGTGCGGGAGCGGTCTGACCGGCACGTTCGGCGGCCTGGCGCGAGTGGAGCGACATGCGGGTTGCCTGGACGGGAGGATGCCCTGCGGCCTGGCCCGAGTCCAGCGCGGCGCCACGCCTCAGGAGGCGCGCCGCAGGAGGTCGCCCAGCGCCCGCCCGCAGTCGCCGAGGAAATCGAGCAGTTCGCTCTCGGGATGCGCACGCGGGAGATCGAGCGGCAAGCCCTCGCCGCGGTTCTCCAGGCGCTCCTCGCTGGCCCGGCGCAGGCGCTGCTCCGCGCGCGCGACCTCGCGCTCGCGCGCGCGCCGCAGGCCGCCCTGGCGCACGAAGCCGAGCACCTGCTCGAGCTCGCGGTGGTCGAACCACACGCCGTGGTGCCCGCACACGTCGACGATCACGCCCGAGCTGCCGGCGAAGTTGCGCCGCTGCATCAGCTCGCGGCAGGCGACGCACGGGACGTAGCCCTGCACGTGCGCGCTCGCATCGATCTGCGCCGGGGCCTGCGGCAGGTCCAGGCCGTCGTGGTCGTCGCTCTCCGCGCGCGCGACCAGGCGCTGGATCACCTCGTGGGTCAGCCACAGGCCGGCGCACGAGCTGCACTCGATCACGTCGCTCGGACCGAGCGAACGGCGCCGCAGGCGCGAGCGACAGCGCGGACAGTCGAGCTCGACCGGCAGCGAGTGCAGGACCTGCGGCTGGATGGCGACGCCGCACTCCATGCAGAAGCGCGCTCCGCGCAAGAGGCGCGCGAAGCAGGCCGGGCAGACCTCGGCCAGGCCGCGGTCGTCGAGCTGGATCTCTCCCTGGCAGTACGAGCAGGCGCGCGCCTCGGCCGGGCAGGGTGCGCCGCAGTGCGGGCAGCGTCGGCGCACCGGGTCGTGCGCGGCACGCTCGATCCAGCGCAGCGTCTCGCCGCACAGGCAGCGCACGCACTCGCCGAAGCGCAGGTCGCCGACGTCGAACTGGCGCGCGCAGCGCGGGCAGGAGATCAGGTTGCGCGGCAGGGCGCTCATGCGGATCTCTTCGGCTCTCTGCCCTGGCAGAGTGGATCCCGGCCCCGTAGGCTCTGCCCCCAACCCAAGGAAATCCATTCCATGCGCACGCTCCTGCCCCTCGTCGGTCTCGGCCTCCTGGCCAGCGCCGCCCTCGTCCCCACGTTTGCTCCGCAGGCCAAGGACTTCGAGACCCTGCCGCCCGACGCCGCCGCGCAGAACACGCTGCTCGCGAAGAACGGCGTGACGCTCGCCAAGGCCGTCGAGATCGCGGAGAAGGCCGCAGGCGGGCTGGCCAGCTCGGCCGAGCTCGCTGCGGACGGATCGACGATCCACGTCGACGTGTACACGCCGACCGAGCACCACCGCCTCGACATCAACGCGAGCAGCGGCAACGTGGCGTCGAACACGCTCGTCCCGCGCTTTCCCGGCGACCCGGTGCAGGGCGAGTGGAAGACCATGCCCTCGGGCATGAAGTACTTCGACCTCCGCGAGGGCACCGGCCCGCAGCCCGACGGCCCGAGCACCAAGGTGCGCGTGCACTACACGGGCTGGCTGACGGACGGCACCAAGTTCGACAGCTCCGTCGACCGCAAGCAGCCGGCTGACTTCCCGCTCAACCGCGTGATCAAGGGCTGGACCGAAGGCGTGGGCGGGATGAAGGTCGGCGGCAAGCGCAAGCTGATCATTCCCTACGCGCTGGCCTACGGCGAGAGCGGCCGCCCGCCGATCCCGCCCAAGGCGACGTTGATCTTCGACGTCGAGCTGCTCGAGATCCTCAAGTAGCCGCAGCGCGCACGGCTAGTAGCCTTCGTCGTCGTCCCACTTGCCGCGCCGCGAGCGGCCGCCATCGCGCTCGCCGCCGCGGTCCCGATCGCGGCGGTCCTTGGGGCCGCCGCGGTCGAAGCGCGGCCGGTTGTCGCCGCCGCGATCGCTCCAGGGACGCGGGGCCGAGCCGCCGCTCGAGCTCCCGCCGCCTCCGCCGCTGCCGGCGAAGGGGCGCGGACCGCTGGGGCGCGGTGCATTCGGCCGCGGAGCGAAGCCCGGGGCGCGCGGCGCGCGCTCGCGGGCCTCGTTGACCGTCAGGTTGCGCCCCTGCACGTTGCGCTCGTGCAGGCCCGCGATCGCCTGCTGCATGCCCTCGCTCGTCTCCATCTCGACGAACCCGAAGCCGCGCGAGCGCCCGGTTTCGCGATCCATGATCACCTCGGCCGCGCGCACCGTGCCGAAGCCCTGGAACAGCTCCTCCAGGTCCTGTTTCGTGAAGTTGTAGGGCAGGTTGCCGACGTAGACCTTGTTCGCGGACATCACTGGGTACCCTGGGACGGAAGCAACGAGACGAGTTCGATTTCGAGGAAGAGGTTCTGTCCGGCGAGCGGATGATTGGCATCCAAGAGCGCCGCATCCGCGCCGATGTCGCGCACCCACACCGGGAGCGAGAGACCATGCGAGCTGGCTTCGAAGCGATCGCCGACGCGCGTGCCCGCCGGCAGCTCGCCCAGCGGCACGCGCCGCTCGAGTTCGGGATCGCGCGCGCCGAAGCCGCGTTCGGGCGTGACGCTGACGAGCTTCCGCTCGCCCTCGCGCATGCCGAGCACGCCTTCGCTGATGCCCTGGATCACCTCGTCGCTGCCGGCGACGAACGAGAGCGCCTGCTCGCCGCCCTTCTCGCCGTGCGTGCTGAGGATGACGGAGCCGTCGGCCAGACGCGCCGTGTAGTGGATCCGGACCCGGTCGCCGTTGTGGACGCTGTTCATCGCGCGGGCGGGCACGTCAACGGGCCGAGACGATGCCGGAGCGGCGCGCAACGCAGGGCGCCGGAGCACGTGCGGAACTGGCTTGCAGCGGGAGGCTCACGCGGGTGGGAAGCAGGCGCCCTCCGAGGCGGAGCGCGAGGTGAGCACGCTTCCTCCGGAAGGACCAGCGATCGGACGCAGTCATCCTAGAGGCATCGGCCGCCAGGCAGCAAGGACCTGAGCTCATGCCCCCGCCAGGGCCGCGATCCCCGCCACGGCGGCCACCCCGAGCAGGACCAGCAGCACCAAGCCCAGGATCTTGAGCCAGGAGAGCGGCGCCTCGCCGACGACCTTGCCGGTCTGCCCGTGGATCAGGACCGCGTAGTTCTTCCCCCCGAACGCGTAGGTCAGCGACCACATCGGCAGGAGCACGTGCTTCCAGCGCACGCCCTGCACGGTGTTGTGCACCCGCAGGTTGCGCTGCGTGTCGCCGGGGACATCGCCCGAGCAGCGGCGCTGCTCCTCGGCCTGGATCGTCGCCAGCGCGGCCGTCCAGCCCTGCTCCAGATCGACCGAGTACTCCTCGGCGCGCCACCCCGCGAGGTACTCCGGCCGGTAGGGCACCAGCGCGCGCATGTCCCAGGCACCCAGCTTCGCCGCGAGCGCCTGCGACAGTCCGCGCGAGGCGTGCACGAGCACGTCGTCGTAGACGTCGTGACGCTGTCCCCAGGCCGGTTCCCAGCGGATGCGCTGTTCCATGCGCGTCTGCACCGTCGGCCGGCCGTTGACCATGACCGTGTACGTCACCGGCACGTAGTAGTAGTAGCCGGCGTCGGCCGACCACTGCGCGTCGACGGTCGCGTCGAAGGTCCAGAACGGCACGTAGACGCCGACCGCCCGGAACTCGCGGGTGCGCGCCAGCGCGCTCGGCCGGAACCAGCGCGATCCGATCCAGCGCCGGAAGGCCGCCTCCACGCTCGCGCGGCCGACGTCGAGCGGGATCAGCGATTCCGGGCGCAGCGCGTTGCGGTTCGCGCTCTGCTCCAGGACCTGCGGCGAGCCGCAGAAGCAGCACTCGACGGCCGTCGTGTTCTCGTCGAAGGCGACCTGTGCGCCGCACTCGCCGCAGCGCGCCACGCGCACGGCGAGGTCGAGCCCGTGGGCCGCCGTCGCGGCCTCCTCCAGCGGGTGTTCGACGATCGTGCCTTCGCGCCGCGGGACCGGGATCGCGTGCCGGCAGTGATCGCAGGAGAGCGCGTCGACATCGGGATCCCAGCGCAGGCTCGCGCCGCAGTTCGGGCAGCGCAGGCGCACGTTCTGGCCCTCGACCGGGGCGGGCGTCGCGGAAGGGGGCGGCGGAATCGGCGGCGAATCGCTCACGCTGGGTGAGCCTACTACACGCCCTGCCCGCGATTCCTTCAACGTGGCCGGGGCGTGAATGAAATCGTATCGTGGAGGTAGTCGTGGCCATCCCGGGCTGCCCGGGCAACGAACAGGCTCCAAGGAGAACGTGACCATGGGTGTGATCGACTGGTTCAAGCGCGGCGTCGGCGAGCTGATGATCGCGCGCCCCGATGAGGCGAAGCCCTTCGTGGTCTGGAAGCACCCCGATCCGACGATCCCGATGAAGTCGCAGCTCACGGTGATGGCCGACGAGCAGGCGGTCTTCCTGCGCGACGGCAAGGTGGTCGGCACGCTCGGCCCCGGACGCCACACGCTCGACAGCTCGAACATCCCCTTCCTCTCCAACCTCGTCGACAGCTTCACCGGCGGGCGCCTCTTCATCACCGAGGTGTTCTTCGTCACGACGCGCGAGAACACCGGGGTGCGCTTCGGCGGCCCGATCGGCAACGTCGAGGATCCCAAGAGCGGCATCCCCGTCGAGACGATGGTGCACGGCGAGTTCAGCTTCCGCGTCGTCAGCCCCGAGCAGCTGCTCGTCGGCCTGGTCGGCACCGGCCGCACGCAAGGCGACCAGGTGCCCGAGTGGATGAAGGAGCAGGTGCTCAAGGTCCTGCGCGACCGCATCAGCCAGCTGTGCGTCAAGAACAAGTGGCCGCTGCTCGACGTGACGTCGGGCGCGTACACCGAGGAGCTCGAGCAGGAGACGCTCGCCGGCCTCGACCAGCACGTCGCCGCGTACGGCGTCAAGATCGTGCGCCTGGGCAACTTCGTGGTCGCGATCCGCGAGGAGGACGCGGCCAACCTCAAGAAGCTCTACACCGACGCGGCCTACCTGCGCACCGTCGGCGGCGTCGGCAACTACCAGCAGTTCGCAGCCGGCAAGGCGATGCTGGGTGCCGGCGAGGGCATGGCCAAGGGCGGCGGCGCAGGCGGCGAAGGCGGCAGCGGACTGCTCGGCGGAGCCGGGCTCGGCGTCGGCCTGGGCATGGCGCAGATGATGATGAACCAGCAGAACCAGCAGCGCGGGGCCGCGCCGGTTCCTCCGCCCGTTCCGGGCCAGGCCCCGGCAGCGGGCGCCCCCGCGGCAGGCGCGGGCTTCTGCACGCAGTGCGGCACGGGCCTCAGCGCCGGCGCGAAGTTCTGCGGCCAGTGCGGGACGAAGGTGCCGGGGACCTGAGGTCTCGATGCGGGCAGGGCTCCGTTCCGCGGCCGATTCGTGCGGCGCGGAGCCCTCGCCGCGTCGCTAGGAATGCAGCGCGCGCTCGGCCTCGCGGGCGAGCGCCTGTCCTCCACGAACGTCGACGCAGGCGAGGATCGCGCCGCCGACGGCGAAGAACCCGATCAGCGACAGGATCGCCGCGCCGCTCGAGGCGCTGGCGCTGAAGACCGCCGGGCCGATCACTCCGGCGAACTTCTCCAGCGTCGAGAACAGGCCGAAGAACTCCGCCGACTTGTGCTTGGGCACCAGGCTCGCGAAGAGCGAGCGCGAGAGCGCCTGCGCGCCGCCCTGCACGGTGCCGACGAGCACGGCCATGATCCAGAACTCGCGCTCGGTGTTCATCCCGTAGGCGACGACCGCGATGCCCACGTACACCGCGAGGGCGCACAGGATCGCCGCCTTCGCGCCGACGCGTGTCGCCAGCCGGCCGAAGAGGATCGCGCAGGGGATCCCGACGAACTGCACGACCAGGATCGCCAGCAGCATCGTGTCCGAGGAGATGCCGTTCTGCTCCCCGAAGAGCGTCGCCATGCGGATCACCGTGCCGATGCCGTCGTTGTAGACGAGGAAGGCGACCATCATCAGGAAGGCCGCGCGCCAGCGGCGCAGCTCGCGCAGCGTCTCGGAGAGGCGCGTGAAGGCCACGCGCAGCGGGTTCATGCCCCGCTCCTCGTCGGCCTCGAGCGCCGGCGGGGGCTCGCTGACGCGCAGGAAGAACGGCACGCTGAACGCGGCCCACCACAGCGCCGTGACCAGGAAGCCCATGCGCGCCGGGAGCGTCTTGTCCGCGCCGGCCAGGCCGAACAGCGCAGGCTGCTGGATCATCCACACGCACAGCGCGAGGCAGAGTCCCCCGCCGAGATAGCCGACCGCGTAGGCGCTGCTGGAGAGCTGGTCCATCTCGTCCTCGCGCGCGACGTGCGAGAGCAGCGCGTCGTAGAAGACGAAGCTGCCCGCCGCGCCGATGTTGGCCAGGCCGAAGAGCACGCGCCCGAGCTGCCAGTCGCCCGGCCGCAGGAAGAACAGCGCGGCGGTCGAGAGCACGCCCAGGACGAGAAAGGCGCCGAAGAGCTTCTTCTTGACGCGCGCGAAGTCCGCCAGCGCGCCGAGCAGCGGCGAGATCACGGCCGCGACGAGCAGGCTGACCGTGGTCGCCCAGCCGAAGGTGCTGCGCCGCGCATCGGCATCGAGACCCTCGGCCAGCACCTTGGAGTAGAAGACCGGGAAGACGGCCGTGATCACGACCGTGAAGAGCGCCGAGTTGGCCCAGTCGTAGAGCGCCCAGGCCCGCAGTTCGGGGCGGTGGAGCGCGAGCCGTTCGAGCCAGGAGCGACGCTGCATGAGGGAGAGCCCGTCGCGCGCACGCTAGCCCGCCGCGCGGGCACAGTCCACGGCCGGATCGCTATGCTCTCGCGCCATGCGTTCCCCCGCCGCGCACCTCGTCCTCGTGGTCTTCGCCACACTCCCCTGCACCGGCTGCATGTCCAACTCCCCCACGCACGCGAGCGGCACGGCCGCCCTGCCCGCGCTCCCGCTGCACTACCCGGCCACCGCCAAGGGCGACACCGTCGACGACTATTCGGGCACGCGCATCGCGGATCCGTACCGCTGGCTCGAGGACCCCGACGCCCCCTCGACGCGCGCATGGATCGCCGAGCAGAACCGCGTCACCCAGTCGTTCCTGGGCGCGCTGCCCGCGCGCGAGACGATCGAGGCGCGGCTGACCGAGCTGTGGAACTACGCGCGCTGGAGCCCGCCGCAGCGCAAGGCCGGGCTGTACCTCTACCAGAAGAACGACGGACTGCAGAACCAGGCCGTGCTCTACGTCACGGGCCGGCTCGACGCCGCCCCGCGCGTGCTGCTCGATCCCAACACGCTCTCGAAGGACGGCACGATCGCGCTCGGCAGCTACGCGCTGAGCGAGGACGGGCGCTACCTCGCCTACATGCTCTCGGAGGCGGGCTCCGACTGGAACCGCATCCACGTGCGCGAGGTCGCCAGCGGCAAGGACCTCCCCGACCGCGTCGAGTGGGTCAAGTTCTCCGGGCTCTCGTGGTCGCACGACGGGCGCGGCTTCTACTACAGCACCTTTCCCGAGCACGACACCAGCGGCAAGGTCGCGCTCAAGAACCAGAAGCTGTGCTTCCACGCGCTGGGCACGCCGGCCGCGCAGGACAGCGTCGTCTACGAGCGGCCGGACCAGCCCGAGTGGGGCTTCGGCGGCGCGGTCAGCGAGGACGGCGAGCTCCTGGTGATCACGGTCTCGCAGGGCACCGACCCGCGCACGCGCGTCTACGCGCAGGACCTGCGCACGAGCGGCCAGCCCGTGGTGCCGCTGCTCGACGCCTTCGACGCCGAGTACCAGCCGCTGGGCAAGGTCGGCGGCCGGCTCTTCCTGCGCACCGACAAGGACGCGCCGCGCGGGCGCGTGCTGACGCTCGATCTCGCGTCGCGCTCGCTGGGCGAGGTCGTGGCCCAGGCGCCGGACACGCTCGAGAGCGCGCAGCTCGCCGGGGGCCGCCTGGTCTGCGTGTACATGCGCGACGCGCAGAACGAGCTGCGCGTGCACGAGCTCGACGGCAAGCTGGTCGACACGCCGAAGCTCCCGGGCATCGGCTCGGTGCTCGCCTTCGACGGCGACCCGCGCGAGGACGAGAGCTACTTCTCCTTCGCCAGCTTCACGCATCCGGCCGAGGTCTGGCGCTACCGCGTCTCGACGCGCCAGTGCGAGCGCGTCTTCGCGCCCGAGCTGCGCTTCTCGCCCGACGAGTACGTCACGCGGCAGGTCTTCTACCCCAGCAAGGACGGCACGCGCGTGCCGCTCTTCCTGACGTACAAGAAGGGCCTGCGCCCCAGCGCCGCGACGCGCTGCCTGCTCTACGGCTACGGCGGCTTCAACATCCCGATGAAGCCCGCCTTCAGCGCGGCCAACCTGGTCTGGATGGAGCGCGGCGGCATCTACGCGCAGGCCTGCCTGCGCGGCGGCGGCGAGTACGGCCGCGAGTGGCACGAGGCCGGCACGAAGGAGCGCAAGCAGAACGTCTTCGACGACTTCCTCGCCGCAGCCGAGTGGCTGGCGGCGAACCAGTACACGTCCGCCGCGAAGCTCGCGATCCGCGGCGGCTCCAACGGCGGGCTGCTGGTCGGGGCCTGCGAGACGCAGCGGCCGGAGCTCTTCGGCTGCTGCCTGCCCGCGGTCGGCGTGCTCGACATGCTGCGCTACCAGCGCTTCACGATCGGCTGGGCCTGGGCCTCGGACTACGGCACGTGCGAGGATCCCGCCGCGCTGCGCTACCTCCTGCGCTACTCGCCGCTGCACAACGTCGTCGCCGGCCGGCACTACCCGCCGACGCTGATCACCACCGGCGACCACGACGACCGCGTCGTGCCCGCGCACAGCTTCAAGTTCGCCGCCACGCTGCAGGCCGCGCAGGGCGCGAGCGATCCCGTGCTGATTCGCATCGAGACGCGCGGCGGGCACGGCGCGGGCAAGCCGACCGCGATGCAGATCGAGGAGCTCTCCGACCAGTGGGCCTTCGCCGAGTGGGCGCTGGAGCGCGCCCGCTGAACCGCGCCGCGCGCGACTAGGCCGCGTGCCCGCGCGCCGACGAGCGCGGCTCGTGTCCGAGCACGCGGTTGATCTCGGCCAGGAGTTCTTCCGGCGCCTGCGGGCGCAGGATGTAGGCCTGCGCACCCAGGCGTTCGGCCTCCTCGCGGTAGACGCGCGAGCGGTAGATCGTCGTGCTGAGCACGATCGGCAGCGTCTCCGCGGCGTGCGTCCCGCGCAGCTGTCGGCAGACCTCGAAGCCGTTCTGACCCTCGATCAGCACGTCGATCAGCACCAGGTCCGGCCGCTGCTCGCGCACCGCGGCCAGCAGCGCGGCGGAGTCCGTGAAGTGCTGCACGCGGTAGCCCGCCATCTCGAGCACGTGGCGTCGCGGGATCGGGCTCTCCTGCTTGTCGCTGGCGAAGTAGATCGTGGCCATGTTCAGCTGCTTGCCGTCGCGTAGTAGACCTCGGAGAGCGTCGTCTCGCCGGCCAGGGCACGGCGCAGGCCGTCCTCGCGCAGCGTGACCAGGCCCCGTTCGACCGCCTGCGTGCGCAGCACGTCGGCTCCCGCCCCGCGGCGAACGACCGCGGCGAGCTCGTGGTCGAAGCTCAGGATCTCGAAGAGCGCCAGCCGTCCGCGGTAGCCGCTGTGCTGGCAATCGGGGCAGCCCGCGCCCTCGAAGAACTGCAGCCCCGCGGGCACCTGCATGCGCATCAGGAGCTCGCCGCGCGGCTCCGCCTCGCGCCGGCAGGAGCGGCAGATGCGGCGCACCAGGCGCTGGGCGACGATGCCGCGCAGCGTGTCGGCCAGGAGGTAGGGCTCGACCCCCATGTCGACCAGGCGCGTGACCGACTCCGCCGAGCCGATCGTGTGCAGCGTCGAGAGCACGAGGTGGCCGGTCATCGCGGCCTGCACGGCGATCTCCGCCGTCTCGCGGTCGCGGATCTCGCCGACGAGGATCACGTCCGGGTCCTGGCGCAGGATCGAGCGCAGCCCGCGCGCGAAGCTGAGTCCGATCTTGGCGTTGACATTGATCTGCGTGGCGCCATCGAGCTGGTTCTCGACCGGGTCCTCGACCGTGATGATCTTGGTGTCCGCCGTGTCGAGCTGCTGCAGCAGGGCGTAGAGCGTGGTCGACTTGCCCGAGCCCGTCGGTCCGGTCGCGAGCACCAGGCCCTCGCCGCCCTCGACGATGCGCCGCAGGATCTCCTGCTCGCGCGCGCCGAGCGCGAGCGCCTCGAGGTCGCGCAGCTTGCGCCCGCTGTCCAGGATGCGCACGACCGCGCCCTCGCCCAGCAGCGTCGGCGTGGTCGCGACGCGCAGGTCGACGTGCTGGCCGTGGATCTCGGCCTGCGCGCGGCCGTCCTGCGGCAGGCGCCGCTCGGAGATGTCGAGGTTGGAGATCACCTTGAGACGCGCCAGCACCGATCGCGCCCAGGTGCGCGGCAGCAGCACGCGCTCGAAGAGCACGCCGTCGACGCGGAAGCGCACCTGCAGGCCGGCCTGTCGCGGCTCGAGATGGATGTCGGACGCGCCGGAGGCGCAGGCCTCCTCGAGCAGCGCGCGGACCATGTGGATCACCGGGGCCTGGATCTCCTCGCCGCCGGAGCTGCCCTCGTCCTCGCGCGCCAGCTGCAGGTCGACGACCGTGTTGCCCGCGCCGCTCTCGGCCAGGATGCGGTCGAGGGCCTGCGTGCCGCGTTCGGGCACGTGCGCCGCGGCGAAGACCTGGTCCAGGCAGTGCGCGATGGCCTCGGGCTCGGCGTGCACCGCCAGCACGGGCGTCTTCAGGTGCAGGCTGATCGCGTCGACGTTGTAGACCTCGGTCGGGTCCTCCATCGCCACCGTGACCACGCCCGCGATGCGGTTGATCGCGATGGCCTGCAGCTTGCGCGAACGCTCCTCGCCGAGCTCGCGCGCCACGGCCGGGTCGACGATCTCCGGCGTCAGGTTGAGGCAGTGGATCTTGCCCTGGTTCCTCAGCGCCAGCGCCAGGTCGCCCTGCGTCACCAGCCCCAGCGCGACCAGCGCCTGCCCGAGCTTGAGCCCGCGCTCCAGCCGGTAGGCCAGGGCGGCCTCGAGCTCGGACTGGGTGATCTTGCCCTGTTCGACGAGGATCTCGCCGACCTGGGAGCGCTTGCTTCCGATGCTGGAGGGTTGTTTCACGCGGATGACCGTCGAGCGGGAGAGTCCGGGGAGAGGCGGACAGCGCAGCCGCTATCGACTCCGTGCGGTAGGGTGATTGAGTTCCGGGCTCGATTGCCGCGCCCCGCGGAGGCCGATATCCTCCGCGCGACGCCCAGCGCCCCGGAATTCCCTTCCCGCCCCCCATGCAACCGACGTCGAAGGCTTCCCGGGACGAACCGCGCGCAGGCGGGTGGCCGAAGGTCGTCTGCACGCTGCCGACCTACAACGAGTCGCAGAACATCCTGCCGCTCGCGCGCGAGATCCTGGCCCTCGACCCGGCCATCGAGGTGCTGGTGATCGACGACAACTCGCCCGACGGCACCTGGAAGCTCGTCGGCGAGGCCGCGCGCAGCGAGCCGCGGCTGCACCTCCTGCACCGCACCGCCGACAAGGGCCGCGGCCGTTCCGGACGCGACGGCTTCGCGCGCGCCCTCGAGCTGGGCGCGGCCATCGTGATCGAGATGGACGCCGACTTCAGCCACCAGCCGCGCTTCATCCCCGAGCTGATCCGCGCCCTCGGCCCCGAGGGCGGCCCGATCGGGCTGGTGCTCGGCTCGCGCGCCGTCTCGGGCGGCATGGACGCCGACCGCGGCTGGACGCGCCGCATGATCACGCGGCTGGCGAACCTGTACATCCGCATCGTGCTCGGCGTGCGCGTGCACGACTGCAACTCGGGCTTCCGCTGCTGGCGGCGCTCGACGCTGGAACGCATCCGCGCCGGCGAGGCCTTCTCGCCCGGGCCCGCGATCGTGCAGGAGCTCTTGTACAAGACCGCGCGCGCCCGCATCGGCATCGCCGAGGTCCCGATCGAGTTCAACAACCGCCTGCACGGCGAGTCCACGCTCACGCTGCGCACGCTGATGCAGGGCTACACCGCCGTGCTCAAGCTGCGCTGGATGAGCCTGACGGCAAGGCTCTGAGCCGATGAGCCTCCCGCACGCGAGCGCGCAGCCGCGGCGCATCGCCTGGGACCTCCTCGCCGCCCTCGCCGCGTACGTGCTGCTGCGCGCGCTCGTCCTGCACACGGCCTTCGACTCCGTCGGGCTGTGGATGTACGAGCTCTACCCGATGGGCACGCTGGCCGAGCTCTTGCAGCGCGGCGTCGACTTCCCGCTGCGCTTCTACTACGACAACGCCGCGGGACAGGTGCTCTGCGGGCTGCTGACGGTTCCGAGCTTCCTCGTCTGCGGCCCGAGCTACCTCGCGCTCAAGCTGCTGCCCTTCCTGATGGGCATCGGCGTGCTCGTGCTCGCCTTCCGCTGGCTCGCGGCGAGCTACGGGCGCCTGGCGGCGAATCTCGGAGCGTGGTTCCTGGTGCTCGGCCCGACGACGCTGGTCAAGTACTCGATCACGTGCTCGGGCAACCACTTCGAGAACCTGTTCTTCTCGATGCTGGCGCTGGTCGCGTTCGACCGGCTGCACCGCCGGGGCGTGTCGCGCGGGCGGCTCTTCGCGTTCGGGCTCGCGGCGGGCTTCGCGCTGTTCGTGTTCCTGGGCGCGCTGCTGCCGCTGGTGCTGCTGGCCGCGCTGCACCCGTGCATCCGCGGCCTGCGCGGCGCGCTGCGCGATCTGCCCTGGCTCGCGCTGGGCTTCCTCGTCGGCGAGCTGCCGCTGTTGTGGCTCAACCTGGTCACGGGCGGGCGCGCGCTGGGCTTCCTGGGCGCGAAGTTCGCGGGCGAGAGCACGCCGGTCGCGAGCGCCGACGCGGGCGCCGACCTCGGCACGATCCTCGAGCGCATGCGCCAGTACCTGGTCGACTGGATGCCGCAGTCCTCGACCTACCCCGACGGGTTCCTTCTCGGCGGGCACGCCTGGGGTTGGCTCCTGTTCGTCGCGCTCGCGGCGGCCTGGCTCGGCGCGCTGCCGGCCGCGCTGCGCGCGTGTGTGCGGCTCGTGCGCGGCCTGGGTGCGCGCGCCGGCGAACGGGAGGCCGAGATCGCGCGCGCGCGCGACTGGCCGCTGGTGCTCTTCGTCGGGTACCTGCCGCTCTCGGCGCTGGCCTTCGGCGTCTCGAACTTCCGCATCGGCGGACACTCGGGCGTGCTCGAGTACGGCAGCTACCGCTACTACCTGCCCTGGTTCCTCTACGGCCTGCTGTGCCTGGCCGTGCTCGCCGGACGCGCGTGGACGGCGCGCTCGCGCCTGCGCGTCCCGCTCGCGTGCCTGGCCGGCTGCGTGCTCGTGCCCGGGCTCTCGAACCTCGAGTTGATCGACTGGAGCGGGCGCTACGCCGGCGTCGGGCTGCGCTACGAGGGCTACGACCTCTCGAAGTCCGCGCGCGGCCTGCTCTCCGCGCGCAACGCGCTGACGCACGAGCAGCAGGTCGGCTACCTCGAGCGCTTCCCCGAGCCGCTCGGCGCCGGCGTCGCGCGCGCGCTGGGCTTCAACCTGGGCGTGCTGGCGGTCGAGGACGGACGGCGGCACGAGGGCAGCGAGACGTGGTCCTTCGACCTGCGCAGCTTCTGCGCCGGCTGGCCGGCGCCGGTCCAGCGCGCGCCCGCGCGCGGCGCGGGCACCGGCGTGCGCTTCCTGCACGCGAGCGGCGACCCGACGCCGCTGTTCGCGCTCGTGCAGCGCACGCTGGAGCGCCCCGACGCCGGCGATCCCGAGCAGATCGCCGCCTTCTGCGAGGGGCTCGCCGCGGGAAACCCGGCGCTGCCGCTGGCGCAGCAGACCGAGGAGCTGACCGCCGCGACCAACGGGCTGATCGGCGCCGCGCTCGAGCGCCAGCTCTCGCCCCAGCTCGTGCAGGGGCTCGCGCGCGGCCAGGGCTTCGTCTGCGGCCGGCTCTTGCGGCGCGGGATCCCCACCGATCTCGAGAGCGTCGCGCGGCGCCGCGACGAGCTGCCCGCTTCGTGCCGCGCGGCCTTCCACCTCGGGCTCGGCGCGGGCTGCGCGCTCGGCGGCGAGCAGCCCGAGGGGCCGCTCGCGCGCCTGGATCTGGACGCCGACGCACGCGCGTTCTTCTGGACCGGCTTCGCACGCGAGCTGCGCGCGGCCTGGCGCAGTGCGCTGCCCCAGACCGTCACGCGCCTCGAGGCGAAGCTCCCGCCCGACGACGTCGCCGCGCTGCGCGCCGCGCTAGCCGTGCACTGAGGCGCCGCGATCGGGCTTGCGCGCCAGGAGGCGCACGCGCGCTCCGGGCAGGAGCCCGCCGCGCATGCCCGCATCGAGCGCCAGGAACACGCTGCGCAACAAGCGTGTGCGCGCATCGGGCGCCGCCGACTTGAACAGGTGCGCGGGCAGGGGCACGGAGCGCTCGACGCGCACGACGTGGAACCCGGCCTGGCGCACGAGACGCTCGAGCGCGCGACAGTCGAACTCGAGCAGGTGGTAGGGCAGCCCGTTGTCGCCCTGCTCGTCGAGCTTGAGCAGCTTGAGCAGCGTCGGACCGAGCAGCTGGCGCGGCAGCGACCGGCGCGCGCGGTCGAGCAGGCGGAAGTAGGGCGAGTTGACGTAGGTCGGCACGATCACGACCAGGTTCCCGCCGGGCTTGAGGCGCTTCCACACCGTCGCCAGGACCTGGTCGGGCGCGAGCGAGTGCTCGAGCACGTTGTCGGCGTAGACGACGTCCAGGCTCCCGTCGGCGATCGGCGCGTCCTCGAACTCGCCGGCGAAGACGTCCAGGCCCATCGTCTCGCGCGCGTAGGCGATCGCCGGCGGCGAGAGCTCCGCTCCGCGCACGCGGAAGCCCGCGCGGCGCGCGCCCTCGAGGAAGAACCCGCCCGCGGCCCCGATCTCGTACAGCTCGCCGGTGCCGCCGAGCTCCTCGGCGAGTTCGCGCGCGGTCTGCGTGTACTGCGCGACCAGCTCGTCGCGGCGCGTGAAGTAGTTCTCCGACTCGACGCCCAGGTTGTAGCCGTGCGTGTAGTAGTCGGGATCGTCGTACATCCAGCCCACCGTCGGCCCGTCCGGCCGCGGGTCGACGTAGACCATCCCGCACGCGCAGCGCACGAGGTCGAAGGGCTCGGCGCCGATCCTGTACATGCCCGCCCGGTACGGACGAACGCGATCCGCGCGGCAGACCGGGCAGGGAGCGTGCTCGCGTCGCAGCGGCGGCGGAGGGCGGGTGTGCATTCGCGCATCGTAGCAAGCGCGCGAGGCAGCGCGCTGCCCTCAGCGCGTGCGGATCGGCAGCACGATCGGACCCAGCAGCTCGCCTCCGTGCGTCGCGCGCAGCGCGGGGAACAGTCCCAGGCGCTGACCGTCCTGCCATCCGCCCGCCGGCGCGGGGACGACCAGCGTGTCGTCGACCACGAAGGCCGCGGGGCTCTGCGCGAGGCCTTGCGCAGTCCACGACCACAGGCCCGCTCCCAGGCTCGCCTCGTCGGGCGTCCCGTCCGCAAACCGCAGCACCAGAGCCTGCGTCGGAGCGAGCGGCGCACCCCAGGCGGGCAGCGTGTCCGCCAGACGGAAGAGCGCGCGCGGCTGGGCGTCGTCGCGTCCGGGCAGTCCGCCCAGCGACGATGCGAACGGTCCGGCGTCGACCGCGGGCGCGAAGGGCGCAGCCCAGCCGGCGCCCACCGCCGCCGACTCGGGCGCGAGGCGGCAGTCCTCGTGCACGTCCTCGCCGGGAAAGAGCGCCAGCAGCGCGGGAAGCGCGGCCGTCGGAGGCGGATCGAGCTGCAGCGCATCGGCAGCGAGGAACTGCGCCGTGCGCGCCTGGCCATCGTCGGCGACCTCGGCGATCGCAGGCTGCACGTCCAGCGCCCGATCGAGCGAGAGCACGCCGCCGCTCTGCGCGACGATGCGCGCCCAGGCCGTCGGCAGGTTGAGGCACGCAGGGTTCGAGCTCTGCATCTCGACCACGCACCCCGCGAGCGTCGCACCGGGCCAGGGCTCGGGCTGCAGGTACGCGAGGGAGGAGGCCAGGCTCGCGGGCGCGAGCACGCTCTGCATCCCCCCCAGCGTGTTGCCCGCGAAGACGCAGCCGCTCGCGCACAGCGCGCACGCACCGGCGTCCCCGCGCAGCCCCCAGCCCTGGTTCCCGAGCAGGGCGCAATCGCTGACCAGCGCCATGCGCGCCAGCGTCGACGAGGTGACCAGGATGCCGTCGCCCCCGTTGGCGGTGGCGGAAACGCGCTGCACGAGCGCATCGCCGCTCGAGTCGAGATCGAGGTGCAGGCCCGCCTGGCGGTTCGCGCGCGAACGGCAGCCGCGGACCTCGATCGAGCTCGACCACTGCGGCTGGGCGTCGTACGCGATGTCGACGCGCATTCCGTCGAAGGCGTTCTCCTCGAAGTCGCAGTCCTGCACGCGCACGCGGAAGCTCCCGCCGCCACTCCCGGATCCCGGTTCGGTGGCGAGGTGGCAATCGAGGCCCTCCTGGCCGTTGGCGCGGAACGACGAGGCCCGCGCGACGAGCGATGCGCTGCCGAGTTCCGGCGCGCGCAGGTCCTGCAGGGCCAGGCCTTCGTTGCCGTTGGCGGAGAACGAGCTCGACTCGACCACGACATCGAGCGGGCCATCGAGCAGCACGCCCTCGAGCGTGGAGTTCGTCACCGTGCAGCCCGTGATCAGCACCGGCAGGACGGGCTGGCCGTAGGCCGCCAGGAGCTTGATGCCGCGCTTGCAGCCGTCGATCACGACCAGGTGCGCCTCGAGCTCGTGCCCCAGATCCTGGATGCCGTCGGTGGAGAGCCCGGCTCCGACCAGCGTGACCCCATCGAGCACGGCCGGCCCGAAGTTGCCGTGGTGGATCTCCACGATGTTCTGTCCGAACGCACCGTTGAGGCGCGTCGCGTGCGTCGCCGCGTTGCGGCGCGCGGGATCGAAGTCGGCGCGGAAGCCGCCGTAGAGGTACACGCCGGTGTAGAGCGGCAGCGTGATGTCGTTGCACGCGCCCTCCGCCACCCACACGTTGCCGCCGCCGGTGGCCGTCGCGATCAGCGCACCGAGCGTCAGGTCGCCGAAGGCCGTCGCGGGGCTCGCGCCGTCGCCGCTGCCCGGGTCGAAGGCCGGGTTGACGTAGATCGGCGCGCCCGTGTGGAACTTCAGCACCGGGCCGCAGGGCGTGTACGGGACCGCACCCGCGCTGCGCACGCCGAGCCCGGCGACGTACGGCTGGCTGCCGACCAGGCCTTCGACCAGCGCATGTCCGTCGGCGATCGAGAGCGGAATGGGCGTCGTGTCGAAGAGCGTCGCACGGTCGGTCGCGACGAAGGCCGCGATCTCGAGCGCCTCCTCGCTCTGCGCCTGCCGCTTCCACTCCAGGCGCACGTGCCCCACGCCGCCGACGGCGGAGACCAGACCCACCGTCGGATGCTCGCCCGCGAGCGGCGCGGGGGGCGGCGGCGGATCCGAGTGGTTGCCGGGATCGGAGAGCGAGAAGCGGCCGGCGCACGAGACGCCGGCCGCTCCCGCAACCATCAGGAACAAGGCTCGCAGCAACACGTTCATCAGGAGTTCGTGCGGGTCTGCGCCGTGCTCGCGTCGCTCACCAGTTGATCTGGACCGCGTTGCTCACGTTCCAGGAGTTGCCCTGCGGGCTGGCGCAGAAGGCCAGGTTCGGATCGCGGTAGTAGACCTGGTAGAAGCGCGCCGCCCCGGACGGGATCGGATCGCCCAGCTGCGCCGAGCGCGCCGTGATCGTCGGATCCCCGGCCTGCGGGAAGCTGACGCTGCCGGCCGTCGCGTTGCGCACGACCAGGCGCTTGAGCGAACCGGCCGCGCAGCGCACGCCGTCGCCGAAGACGACGCCGTTGGCGTTGCTCGCGGTGCCCTGCAGCACGATCGAGAGCGCGGAGGCGAGCTCGCCGCTGGAGTTCAGCACCGCGCTGTCGGGCAGCACCCAACCCGAGGCCGACAGCAGCGCCCCTCCGGTGCCGGCCGAGTTCTGGCAGCCGTGGCCGCCCAGACCGCTGTTGCCGCAGGGGCACGCGGTGGGCAGCGTGCCGTCGCCGAAGCAGAAGCTGACGAAGGCGAAGGGCAGCACGGCGTTGAGCGCCGAGTTGCCGCTGACGACGACGTTGGGGATCACCGTGCGGCTCCACGGCGGCGCGGTGGCCTTGAAGTCCACCGAGTACGTTCCGGTCGGGATGATCACCTGGTAGTGGCCGCTGGCGTCCGTGTTGTTGTCGCAGATCGGGATCGCGACGCCGGTCGCCTGGTCGTGCACCTTGATGCTGGCGTTGACGACGGGCACGCCGGTGACCGCGGTCACGTTGCCCGCGAGCGTCACGCCCGGCACGAGGTTGACCGTGCCGAGGAACGTGTTCGCCGCGATCGAGAGCGGACCGACGCGTCCCGCGGCCAGACCCAGCGCGGCCGGCGGACAGAAGTCGAAGTGGAACGTGCCGCCCGGGATGATCGTGTCGACCAGCCCGGTGGAGTTCGTGTTGTCCGAGGGCGTGTAGAGCTTGAGCCCGGTGGCCTGGTCGAACACGTCGAGGTCGCAGCCGTTGACCGCGAGGTTGCCGGGGCGGTGCACGATGGCCGTGAGGAGGTAGCCCTGCGGCAGCACGATCGTGCCGAGGTCGACGTCGGAGACCAGATCGAGCGCGATCTCGCGCGGGGCGAGCGTCTGCCCCACCACCGTCGTCGTGTCCAGGCGCAGGCGCACGGATCCCGCTGCCGTCGCGAAGGCGATGTTGCCCGCGGCGTCCGTTTGGTCGTTGATCAGCGCCACGTTGGTGCCGGACGCATCGAGGATGTCGAGGTTGATGCCGGCCACCCCGACGTTCGCCCCATTGACCACCCGACCCACGATCCCGACGCCCGCGGGCAGCGTCACCGTGCCGATGTCGGTGGTGCCCAGGATCGTCACGGGCGAGACGATCGTCGGCAGCGCGTTGGAGAGCGGCGGCGCGGGGGGCAGGAACTCGATCTCGTAGGTCCCGGCCGGGACCGTCGTGTGGAAGAAGCCGTTCGCGTCGGTGCCGTCGTTCGAGATGTTCGGGTGGCCGCCCCCGCTGAGGTAGTTGACGTTGATGTTGACGCCGGGGACGCCCTGGCCGAGCGCGTTCACCACGCGTCCGTCGAGGAAGTCGGCGCGCGCGGACGAGGCCAGCGCCGCGAGCAGAACGGGGGCGAGGAGGATGGGTGCGTTGATCTTCATGGTTGGGACGTGGGTAGGCGACGCACCGGAGCGGGCGCCGTCGGAGTGCAGGAGACAAGCCCCGTGCCGCAGGCCCGGCGCGCTTCCAGGCCGCTGCGGGTCGCGGCGATGGACGAGCCGTCCAGGATCGGGATCGCATGCGCCATGCAGGGGGCGCCAAGGCCCGCTCGAGCAGGGGCACGAGCCTTGCCCCTGGACCGCCGAACCATGGGCACCCTTCCGCGACGCACTCCCCCCACCGGCGGCCGCCTCTCCGACGCGCCGCTGCGCATCCAGATCCACAGCCACGACTCGTTCGGGCTGGGCCACCTGCGGCGCTCGATGACGATCGCGGAGGCGCTGCGCAGCGCGTTCCCCCGGTGCTCGGTGCTGATCAGCACGGGTTCGCCCTGCGCGACCAGCTTCGGCGCGCCGGCGGGCATCGACCTCGTCAAGCTGCCTTCGATCACCAAGGACACCGGCGGACGCTACGTGCCGCGCAGCCTGGGCCAGGACCTCGATCCGCTGCTGCGCCTGCGGCGCGAGATCCTGACGCAGGTCCAGCGCAGCTACCTGCCCGACGTGCTGATCGTCGACCACCAGGTGCTCGGCCTGGGCGACGAGCTCGACGGCGTGCTGCGCGAAGCGCGCCACCTGGGCACGCGCACGATCCTGGGCGTGCGCGACATCATCGACACGCCCGACGTCGTCGCGCGCGAGTGGAACCGGCCGCGCGCGCTGCACGCGCTGCGCGCCGAGTACGACCGCCTGTGCGTCTACGGCGACGCGCAGGTCTTCGATCCGCGCCGCGAGTACGCGCTGCCCGAGGAGCTGGCGGCGCGGCTGGAGCTCGTCGGCTACATCGCGCGCCGCGCCCCGCCGCGCAGCCAGGAAGCCGCGGGCCCGCGCTCGGTTCTCGTCACCGTCGGCGGCGGCGAGGACGGCGGCGTGCGCATCGAGACCTTCCTCGACGCACTCGACGTCGGCCGCGTCGACTTCGACACGAACATCGTGCTCGGCCCGCTGCTGGATCCCGAGCGCGCCCGCGCGCTCAAGCGCCGCGCACGCGATTCCGAGCGCGTGCACCTGCAGCTCTTCCACGCCGACCTGCCGCACCTGCTCTCCGGCTCGGACGCGGTCGTCGGCATGGCCGGCTACAACACCACGGTCGAGGTGCTGCAGAGTCGCGTGCCGGCCGTGCTCTGCCCGCGCAGCTTCCCGCGCCGCGAGCAGCTCATCCGCGCCGAACGCCTGGCCGCCCTGGGCCACGTCGAGTGCCTGCCCAACCCCACGCCGCGGGGCCTGAGGCGCACGATCGACGCGCTGCTCGAGCGCGCTCCCTCGACGCGCACCCTCCCCGCGCTGGATGGCTGCACGCGCCTGTGCGCCATCGTCGCCGAGCTGGCCTGCGAGCGCCGCGCGCTCGCGAGCGGGAGCCGCTGAACATGAACACGCTGCGCGTCGCCTACGTGCTCAAGAAGTTCCCGCGCCTGTCGGAGACCTTCGTGCTCAACGAGATCCTGGGCCAGGAGGCGCTCGGAACCAGCGTGCAGGTCTTCGCACGGCGGCCGCGCGATCCCGAGCCGCTGCACCCGCAGTTCGCCGCACTGCGCGCGCCGATCGAGGAACTCGGCTCGACCAGCAGCCTGGAGCCGTGGGTGGACCTGTTCGAACCCGGCAACTCGGAGCTCCTGGAGCGCTTCGGCGCGTGCATCCGCGAGATGAAGGGCTTCGCGCACCCGCGCGTCGCAGGGCTGTTCGCCGAGGCGCTCTCGATCCTGCAGCGCACGCGCGCGCTGGGGATCCAGCACCTGCACGCGCACTTCGCCACCGATTCCGCGCTGGTCGCGATGATCGTGCACTCGCTGGGCGGACCCAGCTACAGCGTCACCGCGCACGCCAAGGACATCTACCGTTCCACCGTCGATCCGCAGCTGCTCTCGCGCCTGGTGGCGCGCTCCAGCTTCACGGTCACGGTCTGCGACGCGAACGTCGAGCACCTCCTGTCGATCCTGTCGGCCGACGCGCGCGCGCGCGTGCGACGCCTGTACAACGGCATCGACCTCGACGCCTTCCAGCCGCGCGCCCTCGAGCGCGAGGCGGCGCACGTGTTGTGCGTGGGCCGGCTGGTCGAGAAGAAGGGCTACCTCGTGATGGTCGAGGCCCTCGCGCGGCTCGCGCGCGAGGGATCGCCGGTCACTGCGACGTTCATCGGCGAGGGCGAGGAACGCGCGCGCATCGAGCGGGCGATCGCCGCGCACGCGCTCGGCACCCGCATCCGCCTCGCCGGGGCGCAGGACCAGGACGCGGTGCGCGCGGCGATGGCAAGCGCCACGCTCCTGTGCATGCCCTGCATCGTCGGCAACGACGGCAACCGCGACGCGCTCCCGACCGCACTGCTCGAGGCGCAGGCGATGGGCCTGCCCTGCATCTCGACTCCGGTGACCGGCATCCCCGAGATCCTCGACCAGGGCCGCGCCGGCATCCTGGTCCCGGAGAACGACGCGGCCGCCACCGCGCGCGCCATCGGCGAGCTGATCGGCGACCGCGCGCGGCAGGCCGAGATCGCGCGCGCCGGGCGGGCCCGTGCGCAGGGCTGCTTCGATGCGCGGGCGAGCGCGCGCACGCTGCGCTCGTGGTTCGAGGAGGCGGTCTCCGCTTGCGAGCGGCCGAGGGTCGTGGCGCTGCGATGAGGATCGCGCACGTCAACCCCGATCCGGGCATCGCGCCCGGGCGCAGGAAGGGCGCCAGCGTGCACGTGCTCGCGCTGCGCCAGGCCTTTGCCGCGCTCGGCCACGAGGTGCTGGCGATCGACCAGGGAACCGAGGAGGGCGTGCGCGCCGCGCTGGGCTCGGCGCTCTCCGCCGGGCCGCTCGACCTGGTCTACGAACGCCACGCGCTGGCACGCCACGCGGCCGGCGAGTTCGCGCTCGCGCGCGGCATCCCGCACGTGCTCGAGGTCAACGCGCCGCTCGAGGAGGAGGAAGAGCGCTTCCGCGGCGCCGCGCTGGGTTCGCTCGATCGCGCGCGACAGCAGGCCGGCTTCGCCGCCGCCGCGCTCCTCTCGTGCGTCTCGCAGCCGGTCGCGCGCTACGTGCTCGAGCGCGGCGCGCGCGCCGGGCGCGTGCTGGTCCTGCCCAACGCGGTCGACCCCGGGCTCTTCCGCCCGCGCGAACCCGACGATGCGCTGCGCGCGCGCCTGGTTCCCGCCGAACGGGTGGCCGTCGGCTTCCACGGTCGCCTGCGGCCCTGGCACCGCTTCGAGGCGCTCGTCGAGGCGCTCGAGACCCTGCTCGCGCGCGGCCTGCCGCTGCACCTGGTGCTGCTCGGCGAGGGCGACTTCGCCGCCGGCTGGCGCGGGCGCATCCCGGAGTCGCACGTGACGCACATCCCGTGGCTGGAGCACGGCGAGGCCGCGCGCGTCGTGGCCAGCTTCGATCTGCTGCCGCTGTGCTACGCGGCGGAGCCGGTCTGCTACTTCTCGCCGCTCAAGCTGCTCGAGGGCATGGCCGTGGGCGCCGTGCCGGTGGTCCCGGCACTCGGCGACCTCGAGGCGATCGTCGCGCACGAGCGCAACGGACTGGTCTACGCCGCCGGCGATGCGCACGGCTTCGCGGCCGCGATCGAGCGGCTGGCGCGCCAGCCCGGGTTGCGCACGCGCCTCGCGGCCGCTGCGCGAGAACGCGCACTGCAGCACACCTGGCAGGACGTCGCGCGCGTCGTGCTCGAGCATGCCGCGCGCGGGGAGCGAGCCTGCGCATGAAGCTCGCCGCACGCTTCGAGGAATGGCGGCGAGGCCTCGCGATCGCGCGGCGCTTCGGCAGCGACATCCGGCCGCACGGCTGGTCGCTCGTGCTGGTCGGCCTGGTCACGCTCGCCGGCGTGGGCGCCGAGCTGCTGCGCCCCTGGCCGATCAAGTGGATCATCGACCAGGCGCTCAACCACAAGCACCATCCGACGCTGGCGCCCGAGTCGATCATCCTGTGGGGCGCGCTGGCCGCCGTCGCCCTCGTGCTGCTCGATTGCGGGTGCGACTACGCGGCCGCGCTGCTGACCAACCGCATCTCGCAGGCCGTCGCTCGCACGATCCGCCTGCGCGTCTTCGAGCACCTCTCGCGCCTCTCGCCGGCCTTCTTCGCGCGCTACAAGTCGGGCGACCTGCTCGTGCGCCTGATGGGCGACGTTCCGCTGGTGCGCGCGATGCTGGTCGACTCCGCCGTCGCGGTGATCACGCGCGGGCTCTTGATCGTCGGCACGCTGACGATGATGGTCGTGCTCGACGCCCGGCTGACGATCCTCGTCGTCGGGCTGATCCCGCTCTGCATGCTCTCGGTCTGGTGGATCTCGCGCCAGCTGCACGTCGCGGCGCGCAAGCAGCGCGCCAAGGAGGGCGAGCTGGCCGACTACCTGCACGAGGCCATCGCGGCGAACTCGCTGATCCAGTCGCTGGGCGCCAGCTCGGCCGTCGGCGAGCGCTTCGCGCGCAGCAACCGCAGCGCGACGCGCGCCGAGCTCAAGGCCTCGCGCCTGAGCGCGCAGCTGTCCGTCTCGATCGAGACGATCTTCGGCGTGTGCACGGCCGCCGCGCTCTTCTTCGGCGGTGCGCGCGTGCTCGAGGGCACGCTGACCACGGGCCAGCTGATCGTGTTCCTCGCCTACGTGCGCAGCCTGCTGAAGCCGGTGCGCGCCACCGGCAAGCACACCGGCAAGCTCTCCAAGGGCATGGCCAGCGCCGAGCGGCTGCTGGAGGTTCTCGACGAGCCCGTCGCGGTCGTCTCCGTGCCCGGAGCCGCGGCCGCTCCGCTGGCTCCTTCCGAGCTCTCCTTCGAGCAGGTCAGCTTCGGATACCGTCCCGGCGTCGAGGCGCTGCGCGGGTTCGAGGCGCGCTTCCACCGCGGGCAGCTGACGGGCTTGTTCGGGCGCAGCGGCAGCGGCAAGTCGACGGTCGCGGCGCTCGCGGTGCGCCTGTTCGACCCCGAGCAGGGCGCGGTCTGCCTCGACGGGCGCTCGCTGCGCGAGTACGAGCTCGACTCGCTGCGCGCGCGCCTGGGGCTGGCGCTGCAGGACTCCGTGCTGTTCGGCACGACCATCCGCGAGAACCTGCTCCTGGGCTGCGCAGGCGCGAGCGACGAGCAGTTGTGGTCCGCCCTGCAGGCCGCCAGCGCCGACGGCTTCGTCCGCGCGCTGCCCGAGGGGCTCGACAGCGAGCTCGGTTCCGGCGGCGTCGGCCTCTCGGGCGGCGAGCGCCGGCGCCTTTCGCTCGCGCGCACGCTCCTGCGCCGCGCCCCCGTGGTGATCGTCGACGAGCCCTTCACCGGCCTGGATCGGCTGGCCGTCGAGCGCGTGCGCCAGACGCTGGTCGAGCTGGCGCGCACCTCGATCGTGATCGTGATCGCGCACGACCTCGACCACCTCGAGGTCTTCGACCGCATCCTGTTCCTCGACGAGGGCCGCATCGACGACGAGGGCACGCACCTCGAGCTCGTCGCGCGCAACGCGCACTACCGGCGCATCACGCGCGCGCAGGTCACGCAACCGGCATGAGGGGGCTCGCGCAGCATCCGCGCGACGGTGCGCTGCTGGCGGCCGGCGACGCTCGCCGTCTGGCGCTGCCCGGGCCGGAGGCCTTCGCCGCGAGCCTGCGCGGGACGCTGCTCGCGCCCGACGCTCCGCCGCTGCTCGCCTCGCAGTGGACCTGGGCGCGCTACAAGCCCGGGCACTCGCTCTGCCTGGGCTTCGAGCTCGATCTGGGCGTGCACGGCCGAGTGTGGGCGGGTTCGAAGCAGTACCTCGATGGCCGCGACGCCGGGCTCGCGTCCGCTCCCGATCCGGCGAGCGTCCCGGCCTGGCCGCTCCGGCGACTGCAGGCGCAGCGCGACGACGGCACGTTCCTCTTCGCCTTCCCGGGCGACCGCGTGCTCTGCGGGCTGCCGCGCGCCTTCGACCTGCGCCGCCGCGCGCGCGAGCTGCACGCGCAGCCCGCGCTGGCCGAGCTGCGCTGGAGCGCGAGCCGCTCGCACGCGGAGGTCCTGCGCTACAAGCCCGAGCGCCGCTGCGTGCTGCGCGTCGACTGGCGCGTCGCCTCTCCCGGCGGCCGCGGCGCGCGCCTCGCGCTCGGTCTGCGCGTCCTCGCGCCCGAGGCGGCCGAACGCTGCCTGGGCGCGCGCAACAGGCTCGACTTCCCCTGGACGCCCCGCCTGTGCGGTGCGAACGCGCGGCGCGGGCTGATCCACGAGGAGTGGCTCGAGCGCGAGGAGGCCTCGTCCGCTCCGGTGAGTGCGGCCGAGGCCGGGGCCTTGCTGGCGGAGCTGCACGCGCGAGCACTCTCGCAGGACGTTCCGCGGGTTCCACCCTCGGCCGATCGCGAGGAAGTGCTGGCGCTGCTCGCGATCGAGCCGCGCCTGCGCGAGCGCGCGGAGCGCGTGCTCGGTCGCGATCCCGTTGGCGAGCTGGCCTGGTCGCACGGCGATTTCCATCTCGACCAGCTCCTGCGCTCGCGGCGCGGGCTGGTGCTGCTCGACCTCGACAGCCTCGGGGCGGCCCCGCGCGAGGTCGACCTCGCCTCGTGGATCGCGGACGAGATCGCCGCGCGACCGTCGAGCGCTCCCGAGGAGGCGCTGGAGGGACCTTGTTCCGGCTACGCGTACGCCGGGGGACGGCCGCCCGGCCGCCCCGCGCTGCGCGCCGCGGTGGCGAACGAGCTCGTGCGCCGCGCCGCGGCCGGCTTGCGCCGCCTGGAGCAGGATGCCCTGCCGCGCGCCGACGTGCTGCTCGACGCCGCCGAACGCGTGCTGCGCGGCGCGCCGGCGCGTGCGCTGCCGCCGCTCGCGCGCGCCCGACGCGCCCTCGAGGCGCAGTTCGGTCGCGCGGCGTCCGCGAGCATCGAGCGCTGCGAGGTCGACGAGAACGGCGAACCCACGCTGACGCTGCAGCTCCCCGGCGGCCGACGCTGGCTGCGCAGCGCGGGCGGAACGCTCCACGAGCTCGCGCTCGGCGACGACCCGCGGCTGCCGGGTGCCGCGCGCGCCGCGCGTGAGATCGCGGCCGGCCGCGCCGAGCTCGTCTCCTGGCGCCCGGGCCGGCGCTTCGTGCTGCGTCGGGAGCACAGCTTCCGCAAGGGCACGCGCGCGCGGCGCTTCGACGGCACGCTGGAACGGCAGCTCGCGGTGCAGGCCGCCGCGCGGGGACGCGCCGTGCGCGTGGCCGCGGTCCTCGAGATCGATCGCGACCAGGCGAGCTTCGATCTGGAGCGGCTGCCCGGCGAGCCCTTCGACTTCGGACGCGACGCGGCGCGCGCCGGCGAGCTCGCCGTGCTGCTGGTCGAGTGGCGCGCGCTCGAGCTCCCCGCGCTCCCGCAGCACACGCGCGCGGACGAGCTGGCCCTGCTGGACTCGCTCGCGAACCGGCACGCGCGCGCCTGCGGCGTCCTCCCGTCGGGCTGGACGGCGCTGCGCGAACGACTGGACGGCGCCGGCGCCGGGAGCGCGACCCTCGTGACCTGCCACCGCGACCTGTTCGAGGCGCAGATCCTCGTCACCGACGGATCGCTGGCACTGCTCGACTTCGATCTCGCCTGTCGCGCGGAGCCGGTGCTGGATCCGGCGAACCTGCTGGCGCACCTGGACCTCGCGCGCCTGCGCGGAGCCGTCGGCGACGCACAGGCCGCGGAGTTCGAGGCGCGGCTGTGCGCCGCGCTCGACGCGCACGGCATCTGCGACGGCGGCGGGCTGCGCTTCTTCCGCTGCGCCAGCCTGCTGCGCCTGGCGCTGGTCTGGGGCGTGCGCGCGCACGGCGAGAAGCTCGCCGTCGGGCTCCTGGCGCGTGCCGCGGAGATCGAACATGGCTAGCTGGCGCACCTTCCTCGCGCTGCTCGTGCTCTCGATCGCCGCTCGCGCGCAGGGGCTGGACTCGCTGCGCGACGGACACTGGGTCGAGCTCAAGGGCCGCCTGGACGCCGAGCAGCGCTTCGTCGTCACCAGCCTGGAGGTCGAGCCACCGGCCGAGTCGGAGGAGCTGCTCGGCGAGGTCTCGGCGATCGACAAGGCCGCCGGCACGTTCACGCTGCTCGGGCGCACCCTGGCGGTCTCCAGCCGCACGCGCTGGGAGGGACTGGGCTTCGACGACCTGCCCGGTCGCCGCGTGCGCGCCCAGCTGCACTGGCGCGGGGCGGGGCGCTTCGAAACGCGGCAGGTCTACGCGCGCGGCGAGGGCCGCGACCGACTCGTCGGTCGGATCGAGGAGCTGCGCGTCGAGACGGACGGCGCGCGCAGCGCGCGCGTGATGGACTTCCGCGTCTGGTTCCCGCCGGCGGCGAAGCTGGAGAACACCACGCCGCTGGCGGGCTTCGCGCTGGCGCCGCAGCGGGTCGCGTTCGAGCCGCAGAGCGCACCGGGCGACAAGGACCTCGAGGACACCGTGGCGGGAACGCACCGGCTCGGCCGGGACCTGTGGCTGGGCTTCCTGTTCGAGGACCAGAGCTGGCAGGAGCAGGACTACGACCTGGACTCGGCCACGCAGAAGGACCGCACGCGACACCGCATCTCGCTGCGCGCGCAGCTGCACTGGACGCCCTCCGACAGCTTCGAGGCGCTCGCCTCGCCGCGCTACGAGTGGGACGCGCGCTACGCCGAGAGCGGATCGAACGAGCGCCTGGGCAAGCTGCACTGGAACGAGGCCTGGATCGCCGTGCACGACGTGTTCGCGAAGGGGCTCAGCCTGTACGCGGGCCGCCAGCTCTTCGACGACGAGCGCGAGTGGATCTACAAGGCGAACCTCGACGCCGTGCGCGCGGTCTGGGCCGGCACGTCCGCGCGCCTGGAGCTCAGCGCCAGCCGCATGTTCCGCGACGGGAGCGACTTCGACCTGCACGCCGACAACCTGATCGGCTACCTCTCGAACACCGACCCCAAGCGCCACGTCGCGCTGTGGTTCGTCGACCGCCGCGACGACCGCGAGCCGCGCGAGTACCCGTTCTGCTTCGGCCTGCGGGCACTGGGCGACTTCCTGCCGCGCACCGACTGCTGGTTCGAGCTCTCCGGCGTGCGCGGGTACGCCAACCAGGTCAACCTGCGCGGCTGGGGCTACGACGCGGGCCTGACCTGGAAGCCGACGTTCCTCGCGCCGGTCTATCTCGGTTTCGGTCATGCCTTCGGCAGCGGCGACGACCGCTCGACGCCGCTCGCGGACGAGAGCTTCCGCCAGAGCGGCCTGCAGAAGAACAACGGCCGTTTCGGGGGCGTCGCCAACTTCCGGTACTACGGCGAGCTGTTCGATCCAGAGCTCTCGAACCTCTCGATCACGACGATCGACCTGGGGGTGCGCGCCTGGAAGCGCGCCTCGCTCGACCTCGTCTGGCACGAGTACCGCGAGGTCGAGCTGTCGACCGCGCTGCGCAACACCAACCTGCGCAGCGACCCGGACGGTCTGCACCGCCTGCTCGGCCGGGAGCTCGATCTGGTCCTCGGGGTTCGCACCGATCCCCGCTGGGACCTCAACCTGGTGCTCGGACGCTTCGATCCTGGCCCCGCCTTCCCGGGTGCGGATCCGGCCTGGCTCGCGTCGGTCCAGCTGCGCTGGCGCTTCTAGGAACGCCGCCGGACGCCGGGACCGGGACTGCGCGTCCAAGCCGTGGATCGCCGAACCGGCCCAGGCCCGCCGGCGGGCCTTTCCTGCGGGGCATGGGGCTTGCCTTGCTCCTGGACACCTGGCGCTGCTGCGAGCTCGATCCCATGTCCTCCCTCCCTCCGTCGATCTCCTCCCGTCCGATCCGCGTCCACCTGCACAGCCCCGACGATCTTGGATTGGGCGGGCTGCGGCGCACGTTGACGATCGCCGAGGGCCTTCGTCGCGCCTACCCGTCCGGCGAGTTCCTCGTCACCTCGGGCTCCCCGCACGCGACGCACTTCGGCACGCCGGAGGGCGTCGACCTGGTCAAGCTCCCCTCCGTCCACCGCGCCCCCAGCGCCTCCGCCCCCCGCGTCGGCGTGCGCGATCCAGCGGCGATCCGCCGACTGCGCGGCGAGCTGCTGGCGCAGGTGCACAGCGCCTACGAGCCGGAAGTGCTGCGGGTCGACCCGCAGCCGCTGGGCCAGGACGACGAGCTCGCCCCGCTGCTCGATGCGGCGCGCAGCGCGAGCGTGCGCACCGTGCTCGGGCTCTACGACGTGCTCGACACGCCGGAGGCGATGCGTCGCGCCTGGAGCCGGCCGCGGGTCCAGCAGGCGCTGCGCGAGCAGTACGACGCCGTCTGCGTCTACGGCACGCCGCAGTTCTGCGACCCGCGCACGGAGCACGCCATCCTGGCCGAGCTCGGTTCGCGGCTGACGTTCACGGGCTTCATCGCGCGCTCGGTTCCGCCACGTCCGCCGCGCGCCGGACGCGTGCCGCGCGTGCTCGTCACCGGCGGCAGCGGCGAATCGGGCGCCGGCGCGCTCGAGGCCGCCTTCGATGCCTTCGAGCTGGCCCCGGCCGGCTTCGAGCTGGCGCTCGTCCTCGGCCCGCTGCTCGATGCGCGCAGCGTGCGCACGCTGCAGCAGCGCGCGGACGCCGTGCGGGGCGTGCACGTGCACCTCGCGCCGACCGACGTGCCCGAGCTGCTCGCCAGCGCCGACGCCGTCGTCGCCGTGCCGAGCTACAACACCGCGGTCGAGGTGCTGCAGAGCCGCCTGCCGGCGGTCTTCTGCCCGCGCAGCTTCCCCTGCCGCGAACAGCTGCGCCGCTGCGAGCGACTGGCGGAGCTGGGCCTGGCGCGCTGTCTGCCGAACCCTGGGCCCGAGGCGCTGCGCGGAGCGATCGAGGAGATCCTGCAGCGCGGGCTCTCGACCCGCGCGCTGCCCGCCTTCGACGGCGGGACGCGTCTGGCGCAGCTGGTGCACGAGCTGGCCGAGGCAGCTCTGCCCGAGTTGCGCCTGGGCCGTGTGCCCTGAGCGCCCTCCGCGCGATCTCGCAGCGGCGCGCTTGCTGAACCGCGCGAGCCGGGGGAGACTGGAACGGGTCGTCAGCGCCCGCGCGTCGGGCCGAGCACCTCGTCCGTCTCCAGCTCCACGCCCGGGCCCTCACCATGCATCTCCTCCGGTTCGCCCTCCTGACCGCCCTGCTGGCCCACAGCGCGAGCGCGCAGCACCTCAAGACGACGCTGGTGGTCGGGGGGCTCTCGCGCCCGACCTGGGTCGGAGCCCCGGCCGGGGACGCGCGCCTGTTCGCCCTGGAGCAGAACGGCCGCGTGCGCGTGATCCAGAACAACCAGCTCGTCGCCACGCCGTTCCTCGACATCGACCCGCTCGTCGGCAGCCTGGGGAACGAGCAGGGCCTGCTCGGCCTCGCCTTCGACCCGAACTACGCCGCGAACGGCTGGTTCTACGTCAGCTACACGGACAACGCCGGGTCCTCCGTGCTCGCGCGCTACACCAACCCGACGCCCTCGGGCAACAGCGCGGATCCGGCCAGCGCCGTGATCCTCTTCGGCCCGCTCGCGCAGCCGCAGAGCAACCACAACGGTGGCGCGCTGCAGTTCGGCCCCGACGGGATGCTGTACTTCGGGCTGGGCGACGGCGGCAACGCCAACGACACCGGCACGGGACACGATGTCGGCGGCAACGCGCAGTCGATGAACACGTACCTCGGCAAGCTCCTGCGCATCGATCCCGCCAACCCCTCGGTTGCCCCCGCGGGCAATCCGTTCCCCGCCAGCGCGATCCCGCTCGCGTGGTCGACCGGCCTGCGCAACCCCTGGCGCTTCTCGTTCGACGCGACGACGGGCGACCTCTACCTCGCGGACGTGGGGCAGAACGCCTGGGAGGAGCTCGACGTCGAGCCCGCAGGCTCGCCCGGCGGCGCGAACTACGGCTGGCGCTGCATGGAGGGCTCGCACTGCACGGGCTTGAGCGGCTGCACCTGCGGCGCGGCCGGACTGACGCTGCCCGTGCACGAGTACGCGCACTCCGCGGGCAACTGCGCCATCATCGGCGGCAGCGTCTACCGCGGCACGGGCATCCCTGCGCTCGCCGGCGCCTACTTCTTCGCCGACTACTGCAGCGGCCACATCTGGAGCCTGCACTACTCCGCGGGGCAGGTGACGCAGCTGGTCGATCGCACGGCGCAGCTCGCGCCGCCGAGCCCGCTGCTCCTGAGCAACCCGGTCGCGTTCGGAACCGACGGCAACGGCGAGCTCCTGGTCGTCGACCAGTCCGGCGGCGAGATCTACCGCATCTACGAGATCTGCAGCGCGCCGACGATCTACTGCCAGGCGGCCTTCAACTCGACGGGCTTCCCGGCCTCGATGAGCACGACCGGCAACGGCAGCCTCTCGGCCAACAACTTCAACCTGATCACAGTCACCTGCCCGCCGGGCGTGCACGGGATCTACTTCTACGGCGAGGGCCAGACGCTCGCGCCGCTGGGCAACGGCTGGTTGTGCATCGCTTCCAACATCGTGCGCCTGCCGGTGGTCACGGTCGACGCCTTCGGCGACGCGACGTACCACCCCGACCTCCCGACGCTGCAGGGTGCCGGCCCCGGCGTGACGAAGAACTTCCAGTTCTGGTACCGCGATCCCGCGGCCGGAGGCGCGTTCTTCAACGTCAGCGACGCGGCCAGCGTCACGCTCTGCAACTGAGCCGCGACGGGCGAATCGAGCCCGCGATTCCATCCCAGGCTCGCAGACGCCCCGCGCGCGCTTGGCCGCGCCGCGCCCCGCGTGCTAGCGTGCCTCCCGATGCGGATGCGCACGCCGTTCCTGCTGCTCCTGGCGGCTCTCGTCGCCGCCTGTCCGCGCGCTCCGGCACGGCCCAACGTGCTGGTGCTCGCCGTCGACACGCTGCGCGCCGATCGCCTGGGCTGCCAGGGCAACCCGCGCGGCCTGACGCCGAACCTCGACCGGCTCGCCGGCGGCGGCGTGCGCTTCGCGCGCGCGCACGCGCACGCGCCCTGGACGCTGCCCTCGTTCGCGACGATCCTCAGCGGCGAACTCCCTCCCCAGCACGGCGCGGGCGGCTATGCCGACCACTACACCGGCCTGCGCTCGGAGATCACCACCTGGCCCGAGTGCTTCGAGCGCGCGGGCTACGACACCGCCGCGGTGGTCAACGTCGACTTCCTCTCGACGCCCTTCGGCCTGACCCAGGGCTTCGCGACGCTCGACGAGCGCTTCACGCTCGACAACGCCCGCGCGCGCGACGCGCACGCCACGACCGAGGCCGCGCTCGACTTCCTGCGCCGGCCACGCGCGAGCCCGTTCCTGCTCTTCGTGCACTACTTCGATCCGCACGCCGAGTACCGCCCGCCGCAGCCCTGGCGCGAGCGCTTCGCCGACCCGCGCGACGCGCACGAGCCGAACCTGGTCTTCGGCAGCCGCGAGCAGGTCGTCGCCTGGCGCACCGGCCAGAGCGCGGCTGCGCCCGAGGACGTGGCGCGCGCCGAGAAGCTCTACGACGGCGAGGTCGCCTACGTCGACGACGAGATCGGGCGGCTCTGCGCCGCGTTGCGGACGCTGCCCGGCGGCGAGAACACGCTGATCGTGCTCGTCGCCGACCACGGCGAGGAGTTCCTCGAGCACGGCAGCGTCGAGCACGGCCACTCGCTGCACGAGGAGCTGCTGCACGTGCCGCTGCTGCTCTCCTGGCCCGGACACCTGGAGCCGCGCGTCGAGGAGCGCCCCGTCGGCCTGGTCGCGCTGGCCCGCACGCTGTGCCGGCTCTGCGGCGTCGATCCGGACCCCGGCTTCGCCGAGCTCGACCTCTTCGAGGAACCGCGGGGCCGCGATGCGGACGCGGCGGGCTTCTCCTACGGCAACTTCTGGGGAGCGCCCTGGGAAGCGCTGCGCTCGGGCGATCGCGCCTGGATGCGCATCCCGCAATCCGCCGGAGCGAGCCTCGTGCGCTTCTACGACACGAGCGCCGACCCGCGCGAGCAGCACGACCTCTCGGCCGAGCGTTCCGCCGAGGCCGCCGGGTTCGCCGAGCGCGTCGAGGCGCTGCGCCAGCGCGCCCGAACCGAGGGCTGGCGCGCAGGGCCGCCCGCACGGCTGTCGGAGGAGACGCTGCAGCGCTTGCGCGACACGGGCTACGCGGGCGAGCACGCCGAGGGCCGGCCGCGGTGAGCGAGGCGACCCGAACGCCTGCGTCCACACGCCAGCGCTGGATCCTGGCCGCGATCCTGCTCGGGGCGCTGCTCCTGCGCGTCGTGTACGTGCTGCAGTCGCGCGCCAACCCGTACTTCGCCGAGCCGACGATGGACGCGGGCTACCACCTCGAGTGGGCGCGCGCGCTCGCGCGCGGCGAGACCTTCCAGCCCGGGCCGTTCTTCCGCGCGCCGCTCTACCCCTGGTTCCTGGGCCTGCTGCTGCGCCTGTTCGGCGGCGACCTGCTCGCCGTGCGCCTCGTGCAGGCGCTGGTCGGCACCGGCTCGATCGCACTCGCCTACTGCGTGGCCCGGCGCGCCTTCGAGGTGCGCACCGCGCTGGTCGCCGCGGCGCTGGGCGCCGGCTACTGGATGCTGGTCTATTTCGACGGCGAGCTGCTGCTGCCGGTCCTCGAGGTCCCGACCGCGCTGCTGGCGATCCTGGCCGGGCTGCGCTGGCGCGAATCGCCGAGCGCCTGGCGCGCAGCGCAGCTCGGCGCGGCCTTCGGCCTGGCCGCGATCGTGCGGCCCAACGTGCTGCTCTTCGCGCCGCTGGTCGCGGTGTGGATGCTGCTCGAGCGCCGCACGGCCGGCGTCCGCGCGCTCGCGCTCGCGCTCGCTCCCGGCCTGCTCGGCCTCGCGCTGCCGATCGCGCCGATCACGCTCTACAACGGCCTGGTCGGGCACGATTGGACGCTGATCAGCACGCAGGGCGGGGTCAACCTGTGGATCGGCAACAACCCGCAGTCCGACGGGGCGAGCGCGATCGTCCCCGGCACGCGCGGAGACTGGTGGGGAGGCTACGAGGACTCGATCCGGCAGGCCGAGGCCGCGGAGGGGCGCGCGCTGCGGCCGTCGGAGGTGTCGGACCACTACGTGCGCCGCGTGCGCGCGTGGTGGCGAGCCGAACCGCTGCACGCGCTCGAGCTGATGCTGTGGAAGCTGCGGCTGTTCCTGACCGACCACGAGCTGGGCAACAACCAGGACGAGCGCTTCTTCGCGCTGCACTTCGGTCCGCTGCTCGCCTGGCTGCCGATCGGATTCGGCAGCATCGCGCCGCTGGCGCTGGTCGGCCTGCTGCTCTGCGCGCGCCGCTGGCGCGCCGTCTTCCCGCTCTGGGGCTTCGTGCCGGTGTATGCGGCGAGCGTGATCCTGTTCTTCGTCAACGCCCGCTTCCGCATGCCGATCGTGCTGCCGCTGTGCGTGCTGGCGGCGCACACGCTGGTCTGGTGCTGGGACGGCTGGCGCGCGCGGCGCCTGGGAGCGCTGGCCGGCGTGCTCGCGCTCGTGTTCGGGTGCGCCGCGCTCGTGCACCACAAGCCGCCCGGCCTGCGCGACAACGATGCGCAGGGCTGGTGGCAGCTGGGCGTGTACCACGCGCAGCACGGGGATCCGGCACGCGCGCTGGAGCACTACGAGCGCGCGCTCGCGCTCGATCCGCGGCTCGCGCGCCTGCACCGCGATCGCGGGCTGGCGCTGGCGGCGCTGGGCCGCACGAGCGAGGCGGAGACGGAGCTGCGCGCCGCGCTCGACCTGGATCCCGCGGACCCGGCCAACGTCGACGAGCTGTTCGAGTTCCTCGCCCGGGCCCAGCGCTTCCGCGAAGCCCAGGAGATCGCGCAACGCGGCGTCGACCGGATTCCGAACTGGGCCCGCGGGCACTACGACCTGGGCCGATCGCTCTACCAGCAGTTCCTCGCGCTGCGACCCGATGCGCGCGCGCGGCCGGACGACCTGCCCCTGCTGGAGCGCGCGCAGCGCTGCTTCGCCAGCGCGCTGGCTCTCCCGAGCGCCGGTCAGGATCGCTTCAACGCCGCCTTCGCGCTCGGGGAGACCGAGCGCGCGCTCGGCCAATCCGCATCGGCCATCACGGCCTGGCGGCAGGCTCTGGCGGCGCTCTCGGAGCCCGATGCGCAGGGCTTCTTCTGGGCTTGCAGCGAGCGGCTCCTGCGCGAGGTGCTCGCGAGCGAGGGACAGGCGGCGGCGAGCGCGGAGATCGCCCGGCTGCGCCAGCGGCTTGGGTCCAGGCGCGAGCTCGAGCTCCTGGCACAGACGCTCGGGCTGCGGTGAGGCTCGCGTCCGCGACGCGCCCGACGGGTGGGGTCGGGCCGTGAGGCGTGAGGCGGAGGAGCGCGACCTACCGCCGACGCTCTCCGGCCCAAACGCCGAGGGCACCGACGCGCGGTGCCCCTCGTAAGATCGAAGCTGGACCCGGCCTCGCGGGCCGGGCCCAGCTCATGCGTGGATCAGTTCCAGGTGACGTCCTGGGCGTTCGTCACGTTGAACGTCGCGTTCGCAGCGCAGCCGCCGAGCACGACCGGGTCACGGTAGTACGCGGTGTAGTAGCGGTGCTGACCGGCGACGATGTTGTCGCCGAGCGCGGCCGAACGGGCCGAGACGGTCGGGTCGGCACCGGCCGGAGCCGTGATGCTGCCACCCGCGGCGGCCTTGACGTAGAGACGCTTCAGGCTGCCACCGACGCAACGCACGCCCTGGCCGAAGTTGGCGCCGGTCGCGATCGACGCGGTGCCCTGCAGCAGGATCGTCGTGCCCGTGGGGCGCTGGTTGGCCGTCGTGAAGACGAGCGTGTCACCAGCGAGGTTCGCCGCACCAGCGGCCGTGATGGAGGCGCCGCCCGTGGCCGCGCTGTTGTCGCAGCCGCGGAGGGTACCGGCGGGCGGGTTGCCGCAGGGGCAGGCGATCACACCGGCGATGCCCGGATCGCAGTACGCGACGCCCGGGTTGGTCGCCGGGAAGTTCACGTTGCCGCTGTAGAGCTGCAGGTGGAGGTTCGCAGCCGGGTTGCCGCCGAACCAGTAGCAGCCGTCACCGAGGCCCGTGTAGCCCTCGATGCGGAACTGGTCGAGCGAGCCCATGCCCGAGCCCGACTCCGGCGTGGCGCCAGCCACGATCGTGCCGCAGCCCAGGATGATGCCGTCCTGGTTGCCCGGGAACGTCGAGGAGACGGTGCCCGTGTCGAACAGCGTGCCGTCCGAACCCGAGCAGGTCTGGTAGGAACCGGCGACGTTGAGACCGCCGGCGAGGATCGGACCATCACCGCCGAGCGGGTGGGCCGAGGTCAGCTGCATCGAGAAGCCGAACGTGTCCTGGGCCGGGACACCGTTGTAGGTGCCTTCGCCGTCCGCCTGCATGCTGAAGGACAGCGAAGCAGCGCAGAGGTCGAGGTCGACGATCCAGCACGCCTGGGTGCCGGCGGTCGCCGAGGCCGGGAGACCCGTGACGTTGAAGGCGGCCGTGGCCGTGGCCGGACGAACCGCGCAAGCGGCGTAGGCCTGGTAGAAGTTCACGTTGTAGCTGACCGGCGTGGCTTCCAGCGTGCAGTACGCAATCTGGAACCCGTCGACGGTGTACGCGTTCTGGGTACCGACTTCCGAGTCGTTGCCCAGGCCCCAAGCGTTGGCGGCCACGACGCTGCTCGTCGAGGGCAGACGGCCCTCGTCGACGAAGGTCGGGGTCCCGGTGGTCGGCGTGCCGGCGTAGTAGCCCGACGGACACGTGTTGTCGTAGATGATGGCAGCGCCCGAAACGGCGGAGCTGCTGGGAACGCCCGAATGCGTCCAGGTGCCCGTGCCCACGTGGTACACGCCAGCGTACTTCACGGGAGCGGTAATCGGGTGGACCTGGCCGCTGAGGTTGCCTTGGGCGAAAGCCGAGGCGCCGAGCAGCACCACGCCCGCCGAGTAGATCGAGGAACGAAGCATTACGATCTCCTGAATGGGTGTCGAAATGTGGAGAGAACCTAGCACTAGGTGTTACGCCTTCTCGCCGCTGCCGAGCGACCCCACGAGCATCGCCGTAGGAGCTCGAGAGTGACGGGAAAGCGTCCGGAGCCCTAGGACGAGAGAATCGATCCCCGGGTTCCAGGGCTCCGGGATCAAGGGAACTCTATCACGCTGACACTGGCCCAGGGAGGGGGGGCCCATCGGGAATCCAGGATCGCCCCCCCGCGACGGAAGCGGATTCCGGTCCCGATCAGGCCGGCTCGATCCGCCGGCCGTTGCCCGGATCGAACCAGTGCAGCGGAACGCCGCGCAGGCGCAGCCCCAGGCGTCCTCCACGGGCCGGCAGCTCGCGAAAGTCCCCCAGCGCACGCACCTTGGTCCCCTCGAACGAGCACTCCAGCAGCCGGCGGTCACCCTGCTCCTCGATTCGCTCGAGCACGACCTCGAGGTCGTTCCCCGGGCCCAGCTCATGGGCTCGAAGCCCGAGCAGGACCTCGGTCCTCCCCGCCGCATCCGGGGGCAGGAGTTCGAGGGACCCCAGGCGCACCGTACCTCTCGCGACGGGCAGGCGCAGCAGGTTCATCGCCGGGCTTCCGATCAGTCCGGCCACGCGCACGCTCGCCGGCTGCTCCCAGACCTCGCGCGGCGTGCCGACCTGTTCGACGCGCCCCTCCCAGAGCACACAGACGCGCGTCCCCAGCGAGAGCGCCTCGGCCTGGTCGTGCGTCACGTAGAGCGTGGTGATCGCCAGGCGCCGCTGCAGCGCGGCGATCTCGCTGCGCAGCTCGGCGCGCAGGCGCGGGTCGAGGTTCGAGAGCGGCTCGTCGAACAGGAACAGGCGCGGGTTGCGCACGATCGCGCGGCCGAGCGCGACGCGCTGCATCTGCCCGCCGGAGAGCTGCGCGGGCTTGCGCGCGAGGAGCTCGCCCAGCCCCAGCAGCGCGGCGCACTCGCGCACCCGCGCGCGGATCGCCTCGCGCGGGACCCGCGCGTTCTCGAGCGGGAACGCCAGGTTGCGCTCGACCGTCAGGTGCGGGTAGAGCGCGTAGTTCTGGAACACCATCGCCACGTCGCGACGCGGCGGTTCCCAGCCGTTGACGACGACGCCGTCGAGGCGGACCTCGCCGCTGGACGGCTCGACCAGCCCCGCGGCGATGCGCAAGAGCGTCGACTTGCCGCAGCCGGAGGGGCCGACGACGGTCAGGAACTCTCCCGAGTCCACGCGCAGCGAGACCTCGCGCAGGATCTCGGCCGTCCCGAAGCGCTTGCCGATCGCGATCAGCTCGAACACGCTCATGCCGCCCTCAGCCTTTCGATGCGGCGACGCGCATGCCGCGCAGGAAGAGGTGCTGGCCGAGGAAGTACACGACCAGGCAAGGGACGAGCACGACCACCGAGGCGGCCATCAGGCACTCGACCGACGTGTCGTACGTGCGCTGGAATCCGGCCAGGGCCAGCGAGAGCGTGCGCTTCTCCGGCGAGACGAGGTAGATCAGCGGCGCCCAGAAGTCGTTCCAGGTCGCGAGGAACGTGAACAGCCCGACCGTCACCAGCATCGGGCGCGAGAGCGGCAGCATCACCTTCCACCACGTGCCCAGGTGCGAGCAGCCGTCGACGCGCGCAGCCTCGCCCAGCTCCTCGGGCAGCGAGCGGTAGTACTGCCGGAACAGGAACACGAACAGCGGCGCGCCGCCCAGCACGGTCGGCAGCACCAGCGGGCCGAACGTGTCGACCAGCCCCAGCGCGCGGAAGAGCAGGAAGCGCGGGATCGAACCGACCGCGTCGGGGAAGCACATCGCGGCGAGCACCAGCGCGAAGCACAGCTCGCGGCCGCGGAAGCGCACGCGCGCCAGCGCGTAGCCGGCGAGCGAGGTGCTCAGGAGCTGCCCGGCGATCGAGAGCACGGTGACGAGCAGCGTGTTGGCGAACAGGCGCGGGAAGTCCCCCATCTGCCCCAGCGCGCGGGCGTAGTTCTCGAAGTGCGTCGCCCCGGCGAGCGTCGGTGCGTCGAGGCCGCGGCCTTCGGCCTGCAGCGAGACGGCGAGCAGGAAGTACAGCGGGTAGCCGAAGACCAGCGCGACCAGCAGCGCACACGCGCCCCAGGCCAGGCGAGCGGGCTTCACGCGGCGCTCCCGCCGGCACGGTAGTGCACGAAGCGCCGCGTCGAGAGCGTCAGCAGCGCCAGCGCTGCGAGCAGCAGCAGGCACAGCGCCCAGGCGACGGCGGAGGCGTAGCCCATGTCGAAGTGCCGGAAGCCGGTCTCGTACACGTACAGCGCCAGGAAGCGCGACGCATCGCCCGGGCCGCCCTGCGTCATCACGTACGGCTGCGCGAAGATCTGGAACGCCGCCACGCTGCCCGTGATCGCGTTGAACAGGATCACCGGCGAGAGCTGCGGGAGCGTCACGTGCCACAGCCGGCGCCACGCGCTCGCGCCGTCGATGCGAGCCGCTTCCTCCAGCGCGGGATCGAGCGTCTGCAGCGCGGCGACGAAGACGAGCATCTGCGCCCCCACGCTCCACAGGGCGATCCCCACGAACGAGGGCACGACCCAGTCGGGATCGAGCAGCCAGCGCGGGCCGTCGATCGAGAGCTGCGCGAGCAGGCGGTTGGCGACCCCGCGCTCGGGATCGAGGATCCAGCGCCAGAGCGCGCCCAGGATCACGGGCGAGACGATCGCCGGGACGAAGACCAGCGTGCGCACCAGCGCGGGCAGGCGCCCCAGACGCGAGAGCAGCAGCGCCAGGCCCAGCGCGCAGGCGAGGCCGAGCGGGACGCTGGCGCAGGCGTACACCAGCGTCGCGCGCACCGAGCTCGCGAGCGTGTCGTCGTGCGCGAGGCGCACCAGGTTGTCCGTCCCGACCCAGCGCGCCTCGGCCAGCGGCGCGAGCGGCGACCAGTCGCACAGCGCGAGCAGCAGCGAGCCCACCGCGGGCCCGAAGAGGAAGAGCAGGAAGCCCGCGGCCCAGGGAGCGAGCAGCACGCCCGCGGCGCGCGCCTCCCCGCGCGCGAGCGCGCCCTCGCGCCGCGAACGGCGCAGCAGGAGGAACGCCAGCAGCGCCAGCGCGCTCGCGGCGAGACCGGCCTCGAGCACGCCGACCGGGGCGCGCGGACGCTCCAGACGCCCGCGCTCCCGCGCCAGGAACTCGTCGGTCTTCGCCGCCATGCGCGCGCACGCCGCCGGCACGTCCGTTCCGGGCACGAGCAGGATGCCCTCGAGCTCGGCCTGGCAGAGCGCCTCGATCTTCTTCCAGTTCGCCAGCGGCGGCATCAGCCGCGCGTGCGGCAGCACGTCGAGGAAGACCTGCTCGCTCTCCGGCGGCACGTCGGGCTTGAGGAACTCCGGCGAGCGAGCGATCGAGATCAGCCCGGGCACGCCGTTCCCCATGCGCGCGAGGCGCGTCTGGTACTCCGGTCCGGCGAGCTCGCGCAGGAACTGCCAGGCGAGCTCGGGATGACGGCTGGTGCGCGGCACGACGTAGACCGTCATCGCCACGCTGGTCGCCTCGGCCTTCGCGCGCGGCAGCGCCGCGACGTCCCAGCGGAAGGCGTCGATCGAGCGGAAGCGGTACGTCTCCCAGTACCCGACCGGTCCGTAGAACGCGGCCTTGCCGGCCTGGAACAGGCCCTGGCTGAACTGGTTGGCGAAGCTCGCGTCGAACGAGGCGACGCGCTCCTCGTGCAGCAGGCGGTGCAGGAACTGGAAGGCCCCGACCGCTTCGGGCTCCGCCAGGCGCGAGTGCGTGCGCGGTTCGTCGAGCAGGTCGCCGCCGTTCTGCCAGATCCAGGGCACGACCGCCTGCAGCCACTGCGTCAGCGAGATGCCGTACTGGTCGATGCGCCCGTCGTGGTCGGTGTCGAGCGTCGTGCGCCGCGCGGCGTCGAGGAACTCCTCCCAGGTCCAGCCCGCGTGCGGCAGCGCCACACCCGCGCGCTCGAGCAGGTCGCGGTTGTAGTACATCACGTACGGCGTGAACGTCGACGGCAGCCCGTAGAGATGTCCGCGCCCGTCGCGGCAGGCGTCGAGCGCGAAGCCCCAGGTCTCTTCCGGGTGGAACGCGCGGTCGGCCTGCGCGAAGGGCTCGAGGTCGACCAGCGCGCCCTCGCGCACGAAGGCCGCGAACTCGGTGATGTCGATGCGCGCGACGTCCAGCGGCAGCTCGCCGGCGAGGAAGAACTTGATCTTGTCGCGCGAGCCCGAGGCGCCGCCCTCGTCGAGCAGCTGCACCGCGAGCGGCGGATGGGCCGCCTCGAAGCGGCGCGCGATCGTCTCCAGCAGCGACCAGGAATCGAGCGTCTGCTCCTCGGCCATCACGACCAGCCGCTCGGTGCCGTGCAGCGCGGCCGCACGCGCCTCGCCGGCGAGCAGCAGCGCGAGCGCGCCGAGCGCGATCTTTCCCGGGCCCTGGAGCGAAGCTAGCCTCTGCACGCGGCGCGCATGGTACCGACCCACGACGAGCTTCTCCCCACCCTCGCCGCCCGCGCACAGGCGCGGCGCTTCGTCGAGGCGACGGGCACGCGCATGGCCTGGCTCGGCCGCGAGAGCGGCGTCTTCGAGCTGTGGATGTGGCCGCTGCGGCTGGGCCGCGGGATCGAGCTGCGCGTCGACGGCGTCACGCTCGGACCGGCCGACGAGGTCGAGGTCCGGCCCGAGCGCGTCACGCTGCGCTTCGCGCGCGGCGCACGGCGCTGGCGCGCGAGCTGGTTCGCCGCGCGCGATGCGCGCGCCGCCTTCCTGGAGGTCGAGCTCCTCGACGGTCCCGCGGCGACGCTGGAGCTCTCGTTCCCGGTCGAGTTCACGCCGCAGTGGCCGGCCGGGCTGGGCGGCCGCATCGCCGCGCGCGACCCGGTGACCGGCGCGCTGGTGCTGACCGAGGAGCTCGGCCGCTTCGCCGCGCTGGTGGGCGTCCCGCAGATGCTGCCGCTGGAGCTGGAGGCCGACCATTCGCTCGGCGCGGGCCCCGTCGCCCTGCGCGTCGAGCTCCGTCGCGGCGAGACGCGCGTGTTCACGATCGCGGGCGCGGAGCTCGATCCGGGCCCGTTGAGCGCCGCCGCCAGGCTCGGCGAGGAGGGCGCGGCGACCGGCTTCGCGCGCGCCGACAAGGTCGTGCGCGCCGCGCGCGAGCTGTGGCAGCGCGCCGCGCAGCATCCCGGCGGGTTCGCCGCCGAACAAGAGCGGCACTGGCGCGCCTTCCTCGCGCGCACGAGCAGCCTGCGCGCGAGCGACACGGCGCTCGAACGCGCCTGGCTCTGGGCGCGCATCGCGATCGAGCGCGCCTGGGTCGAGGTCGACGGCCTGGGGCGTGGGCTCGTCGCCGGCCTGCGCGAGGGCGGCGCGACCGAGCGCCCGGGCTTCGGCTGGTTCTTCGATGGCGACGCGCTGACCGCGGCGCGCGCGATGTGTGCCTACGGCGACGTCGAGGGCGCGCGCGAGGTGCTGCGCTTCGCGGCGAAGCACCAGCGCGCCGACGGGAAGCTGATGCACGAGCTCGTGCTCTCCGCGCGCCTGTGCGACTGGATCGACGAGTATCCCTACGCCTACTACAAGGCCGGCAACACGCCGGCCTTCCTGGCGGTGCTCGAGCACGTCGTGCGCCACTCGGGCGATCTCGCGCTCGCGCGCGAGCTCCTGCCCGCGGCCGCGCGCGCGCTCGGCTTCTGCGAGGGCTGCCTCGACGAACGCGGGCTGCTCTCCAACCGCAAGGCCGGCATCGCGGCGGTCGAGGCCGGCGTGCTCGTGGGCCGGATCGAGTCCGAGATCTTCCTCGCCGGCATCTGGATCAGCGGGCTGCGCGGCCTGCGCGCGCTGGCGCACGCGCTCGATCTTCCCGAGCTCTCCGCGCGCTGTGCGCGGCTGCTCGCGCGCGCCGAGGCCGGCTTCGAGAGCTTCTGGAGCGAGGAACAGCAGCGCTACGGCTTCGCGCACCTGGTCGACGGCACGCTCTGCGCCGACCTGACGGCCTACACCGCGCACCCGCTCTCGCGCGGCATCGGGACGCCCGAGCGCGCGCGCAGGACGGCCGCGCAGCTCAACCGTCCCGAGCTCGCCAGCGGCTGGGGCGCGCGCATGTTCTCGACGCGCTCGAGCGTCTACGACCCGGCGAACTACAACACCGGCAGCGTCTTCCCCTACCTGGCGAACTTCAACGTGCTGGCGCTCTTCGAGCACGACCAGGTCCTCGCCGGATGGCAGCAGCTGCAGGAGCTCGTCGCGCTCGACGGCTTCTCGGGCCTGGGCTTGATCCCCGAGCACCTCGTCGGCGACCGCCGCGAGGAGCCCGCGCGCGGCGTGCCGCACCAGATCTTCTCCTCGGCCGCGCTGCTGCAGTCGGCGGCACACGCCTGCGTCGGCCTGGGAGCCGAGCGTTTCCGTCCGCTGGTGCATCCGCGGATGGCGCACTGGAGCCTGGGCAAGGCCCGCATCGAGTTCGATCGCGCGAACCGGCGCCTGCGCATCAGCGGCGCTCCCGCCCACGCGCGGATCGAGCCGCGCGCCCCGCACGGATCGATCCTGCGCGCGCTGCGCGTCGAGCCCGGGGCCGCGGACTTCGAGGTCGTGCTCGGACCCTGGGCCGAGTTCCGGGCTCCGCTGCGGATCCTCGCCAGCGCCGAAGAGCCCGGCCTCGTCCGCTGGCGCGTCGCGGGCCCGCCCGGCGAACGAGCCGTGCTCGCCTTCGACTGCGACCGGCCGGTGCGGATCGCGGGCGCGACCCTGGGCGAGCGCGGGCTCGAGATCCGCTTGCCCGACGACCCGTCCGCGTGCACCGTCGAGCACGTGATCGAGTTCCACCTCAGCGACGGAGATCCCTCGTGACCGAGCAACGCCACCCGCGCACGCAGCGCCTCCACGGCGGACAAGGGGTGCCGCCGCTCGCCCAGATGCCGATCGACGGCGGCGGCGTGCACTCGATCTCGACCTTCGTCACGACGCTGCACGATCCCGACGGCCGTCCCTGCCGCATCACGAGCTCGCGCCCGCGCCTGCCGGACCGCCGCGAGCCGCCGCTGCCCTCGCTCGTGCTGCTGGCTCCGCCACGCGCAGCGACCGCGCTCCCGACGCAGCGCGACGAGCGCGTGCGCTTCGAGTGGGACGGCCAGACGCTGCGCGCGCAGGTTCGCATCGGCCCGGGCGCCAACTACTACGGCGCGGGCCTCGCCGCGGGCCCGCTCCTGCGCGACGGACGCTCGCTCGTCTTCTGGAACACCGACGCCTGGCGCTACGGCGAGGAGAGCCCGGCGCTGTACCAGTCGCATCCTCTCGTGCTGGCGCTCTTGCCCGGCGGCCGGCCGATCGCGGTGCTCGCCGACTGCAGCGCGCGCGGCACGCTCTCGATCGCGCCCGACGGCGTCGAGTTCAGCTTCGAGGGCGAGCCCTTCGAGCTCTCGATCCTCGAGGCGCAGGAGCTCGGCACGCTGTACTCCGCGCTCGCCGAGCGCATCGGCCGCGTGCCGCTGCCTGCGCTGTGGACGCTGGGCTACCACCAGAGCCGCTGGTCGTACGGCACGCAGGCCGAGGTGCTGGCCCTCGCGCAGGAGTTCGACGCGCGCCGGATCCCGCTCGACGCGGTCTGGCTCGACATCGACCACATGCAGCGCCTGCGCGCCTTCCACTGGGATCCCGAGCGCTTCCCCGCGCCGGCGGAGATGAACGCCCAACTGCACGCGCGCGGCCTGCGCAGCGTCGCGATCCTCGACCCCGGGCTCGCGCGCGACCCCGACGATCCGGTGACCAAGAGCGCGCTCGCGGGGCGCCACTTCGTGCTCGACGCGCGCGACCGGCCGGTCGAAGGGCGCGTCTGGCCCGGGCCGTGCTGGTTCCCCGACTTCACGCGCGAGGAGACGCGCTCGTGGTGGGCCGAGATCGTGCGCCGTCACGTCGAGGCGAGCGGGCTCGACGGCCTGTGGACCGACATGAACGAGCCCTCGCTCTTCCGCACGGCGCGCAAGACGCTGCCCGACGAGGCGCTGCACCGCGGGCTGGGCGGCGGCACGCACGCGCGCCTGCACAACCTCTACGGCCAGCTGATGGCGCAGGCGACGCGCGAGGGCCTCGCCCGCGCGCGCGCGGACGAGCGCCCCTTCGTGTTGACGCGCGCGAACCACCTCTCGGGCGCGCGCTTCGCCGCGACCTGGACCGGCGACAACCAGGCGACCTGGACCGACCTCGCCTGGTCGATCCCGATGGTGCTCTCGCTGGGGCTCTCGGGCCAGCCGATCAGCGGTCCCGACGTCGGCGGCTTCGACGGCGATCCCGATCCCGAGCTGTTCGCGCGCTGGTTCGAGCTCGCCGCCTACCTGCCGTTCGTGCGCGGGCACTCGGAGAAGAGCGCCTGCCGCAAGGAGCCCTGGAGCTTCGGGCCGCAGATCGAAGCCGCCGTGCGCGCCGCGCTGGAGCGGCGCTACCAGCTCCTGCCCTACGTCTACACCGTGCTCGAGCGCGCGCTCGCGCGCGGGCTGCCGCTGGTGCGCCCGCTCTTCTGGGCGGCTCCCGACGAGGTTCGGCTGCGCGCCTGCGACGACCAGTTCCTGCTCGGCGAGGACCTGCTCGTCGCGCCGGTGGTGCGCGATGGCGACCGCGAGCGCGACGTCTTGCTCCCGCGCAGCCGCGGCGGCTGGTACTCCTTCCCCGACGGCGAGCGCGCGATCCTCGAGCCGGCCGTGCGCGTCGCCGCGCCGCTGGGGACGACGCCCGTCTTCGCGCGCGCCGGATCGATCATCGCCACGGCCCGCAGCGGCCTGCGCGCACAGTCGGCTCTCGAAGCCCCGCTCGTGCTGCACGCCTTCCTGGACGCGGAAGAGCGCGCGATCGGCTTCCTCTACGAGGACGACGGCTGCAGCCAGGCCTTCGCGGGCGGGGCCTGCGCACGCACGCGCTTCGAGATCGACGCCTCGCACGGGGCACAGGGGCTGGCGAGCACGCGCACCGGCTCGTTCGAGCCGCCCGCGCGTGCACGCGAGCTCGTCCTCCACGGCGCGCGCGGGCTCAGCTGATCAGGCGCAGCGTCAGCGGGTAGCGGAAGGCCTTGCCGTCGGCCGCGTGCACGGCGGCCACGATCGGCAGGACGAGCTGCGCCAGGGCGGCCAGCGCGAGCGCGACGAGCACGAACGGGATCGTGATGCAGGGCAGCATCGCGGGGATCGAGAGCACGTAGACGAGCAGGATCGTCAGCTGGAAGTTGAGCGCCTCGCGCGCCTGGTCCGCGACGAACGGGCTCTCGTCCTTCTTCGTCAGGTAGATCACCAGCGGCGGGAGGCAGTGCCCGAACAGGACCAGGTAGCCCAGCAGCGTGAGCAGGTGCGCGAGCATGCCCCAGTTCTTCTCGTCGGGACGCGTGGCGCCGGGGATGGGTTCCATGGCGCGCCGCTACGCCTTCTCGCGGCGCTCATTTCGCGCTCGTCCGTCTACTTCGCGCCCAGCGCGAGCAGCGCCCGCATCCGCTCGGCGACCTTGGTCCCCGCGTGCTTCGCGCACACGCGCTCGAGGTCCTTGCGCGCGGCCTCGTCGCCGCCGGTCTCGCAGAACTTCGCCTCCAGACGGCCGAGGACCTTGAAGGCCTCGCGCTCGGCGCTGCCCTCGGGGCTGGAGAGGCGCGCGCGCAACTCCTCCAGCGCAGCCTTGAACTCCGAGCTGCCCTCGCAGGCCTTCGCCAGCGCGTCCAGACGCTGGGCGCACTCGTCGGGGTAGCCGTGCTCGAGGTTCCAGCGCGCGCGGCCGATCGCCGCCTGCGTGCGCGCCACGATCTCGGCTCGCGCATGCGTGAAGGCGTCAGCGGCGGCAGCCTTCTCCTTCTCTCCCAGCGCGTCCATCTGACGCAATGCTTCGCCGATCTTGCCCTTGGCGTAGGCGCTCCAGGCCGCCTGCAGCGCCTTGGGCAGGTCGCTCGGCGGGTCGCGGCGCGTCTTGGCGTCGTTCTCGACCAGGCGCACGATCTCCTTGTGGCCGTCGAGCGGGTTGCCGTTGAAGAGCACCTTGCCGTCGCTGCCCAGCAGCACGGCCGAGGGCAGCGAGCGCGAGCCGCTGTCGCAGGGATGCTCGCTGGTCCACATGCCGCGGCCGCCGAGCCACTTCAGCTTGAGCACGAACGCGGCCGCCTCGGCCGGCGTCGCACCCTGGCTCTCGACGAAGAGCACCTGCAGGTCGTCGCCGAACTGCGCCTGGAGCTTGAGGGACGCCGGCACGGACGCCCCGATGCAATTGGGTCAGTGCGTGCCCCAGAACTCGATCAGCACCGGGTGGCCGCGCAGCTCGCGCAGCGACTTCAGGCCCTGGCCGTTGAGCGGCGTTTCGCGGAAGTCGTAGCGAACCTCGTCGCCGACCTGCACGCCGCCGGCCCACGCGGAGACGGCGAGTGCGACCCAGGCGACGAACAGGGCGAGTTGGCGCATGCGAGGAACTCCTGGCCCCACGGTAGTCGCAGCGCGCGCGGGCAGCAAGGGCTTCAGCGCGGGCGACCTTCGCGCGCCTGCGCCAGCAGTGCCTCCAGGATCTGGCGCGGCGCTCCGATGTCGAGGCACTCGAGCTCGCCGACGAAGGACCGCGCCGCAGGTGCGAGCAGGCCGGGCTTGCAGGCAGCGAAGGTCAGCGTCGCGTCGGCGTGCACGCAGGGCTCGCTCGGCTCCCCGGTGTCCGCGTCGAGCCCGGAGGGCAGGTCGAGCGCGACGAGCAGCTCCGCACCCGTGCGCCGCGCCGACTCCAGCTCCGCGATCGCGTCGGCGAATTCGGGCCGCAGCGCGCCCTGGAAGCCGGTGCCGAGCAGCGCGTCGACGAGCACCTCGCAGCCCTCGAACGGCGCGCTGCCCCGCGGGGCGAACGGCGCGATCGGAAGGCGCATCGCCTCGGCCACGCGCGCCATCACCGCCGCGTCGCCCCGCAGCGCGGCGAGCGTGCCCGTGTGCAGGATGCGCACCTCGCAGCCCGCGTTGGCGAGGTGGCGCGCGACGACGTAGCCGTCGCCGCCGTTGTTTCCGCCGCCGCAGGCGAGGCCCACGCGCGTGCGTGCGCGCGCGCGACGCCGCAGTCGTTCGAGGATCCAGCGGCTGGCGCCCGCGCCGGCGTTCTCCATCAGCACCAGGCCGGGCAGGCCGAACTCCTCGCTGGCGCGGCGGTCGAGCTCGCGCACGGCCGCGCGCGCGAGCACCGGGAACGAGGATGCGGGCTTCACGCGCGGCGATTGTGCCGCGTCGACACTCCCGCGCCAATCGCGTTGACACCCGCCGGCGGGCGCGCTCCCATGCTGCGCCCGATGAGCGCGCCCATGTCCCCCCCGCCGCGCCGCTCCAGCCTCGGCGCGCGCCGCCTCGCGCTGGCGGGAGCACTGCTCGTGCCCGCGCTGGTGCTGGGCAGCTTGTGCGTCGGCGATTCGGCGCTGCGCCTCTCCGTCGCCGAGGTCGGCACGGCGCTCGAGCACGTCGCGCGCGGCGCGGCGCGCGAGCTCAACGACACGCTGGTCGAGCTGCGGCTGTGGAAGGCGCTGACCACGGCCGGCGTCGGCGCGGCGCTCGGCCTCTCCGGTGCGCTCGTGCAGGGCCTCTTCCGCAACCCGCTCGCCTCGCCGTCGGTGCTGGGCATCAGCTCCGGCGCGAGCCTGGGCGCGGTGCTGGGCGTGGTGCTGCTCGGGAGCTACCCCAGCCACGGCGTGCTGCTGCCCGGCGGCGCCGACGCGGGCTGGCTCGTGCCGCTGTTCACCTTCGGCGGCGCGCTGGCCTCGGGCGCGTTCGTGTTCCGCATCGCGACCAGCGCGGGACGCGTCTCGATCCCCGCGCTGCTGCTGATGGGCCTGGCGATGAACACGATCCTGGGCGGGTTGATGCAGTGGATCCAGGCGGCGGTGCTGGACGACAACTACCTCTCGAAGAGCATCCTCTCCTGGAGCTTCGGCACGCTGCACGACCGCACCGCGCCGCACGCCCTCCTGGTCTGGGGCTGCTTCGCGCTGGCGCTCGCGTCGCTGCCGCTGCTCGCCTACGAGCTCGACCTGATGCAGGCCGGGCTGGAGGACGCCGAGGCGCTCGGCGTCGACACGGTGCGCGTGCGCTGGATCGCGCTGGTCGCCGCCACGCTCGCGGCCGCGGGCGCCGTGGCCGTCGCCGGGCAGGTCGCGTTCGTGGGGCTGATCGTCCCGCACGTGGCGCGCTTCCTCGTCGGCAGCTCGCACCGGGTGCTGCTGTGGTCCTCGGCGCTGCTGGGCGCGGCGCTGCTGCTCGCGGTCGAGCTCGCGCAGAGCCTCGTGCTCGGCGAGCGCTCCCTGCCGCCCGGCGTGCTGCTCTCGCTGATCGGCGGGCCGTTCTTCCTCGGCCTGGTCTGGAAGCGCCGGCGCGAGCTCGCGCTGTGGTGAGCGCGCGCCGCGCGGCTCAGCGCAACCCGGGATCGACCAGATCGCGCCGGCGGTAGAGCAGGTAGTCCTGCTTCCACAGGGGCGAGAGCTGGTCGAGCGCCGGCTCGAGCTCGCTCGCGCCGTCGACCGAGAAGCGCGCGATCGGCACGTAGCGTTCGCGCACCTCGGGGTCGCCGTAGAAGTGCTCCAGCCGCGGACGCTCGGCCACGATCAGCAGGTACTCGGGCTCGAGCTCGCGGATCATGCGGTTGGGCAGCCGGAACAGGAACGCCTGCGGCCAGGTCAGGCCCTCGCTGTCGAGCACCGTGCCCTCCCAGGCCCAGCCGATCGCCCCGATGTCCGAGGCCAGGATGCGCGCGTGCGGCTGCAGCCGGCTGGTCGCGCGAGCCCAGCGCTGCAGCGGCTGGTAGACCCGCTCGCGGACCGGGGCACGGCGCACGATCGCAGCCAGCGCGAAGGCCGCGAAGCACAGGCCTGCGGCGATCGGCAGGACGTTCTCGGTGCCGCCGGGCAACGCTCGCTCCCCGCGGCGCGCGTGCAGGCGCGCCGCGAGTGCCTCGCAGCCCATCCCGAGCCAGACGCACCAGCCGACCAGCGGCACGAAGAAGTACCAGCCCCAGACGTGCGGCCGCGTGGCGAGATACGACGCCACGATCGCCAGGGCGAAGAGCGACAGGATGCGCAGCCCCGGCGTGCGCCGGAGCCCGAGCCAGGCGCCCCACGCGACCAGCGGGAGCACGAGGAGCAGGCTGGGGTGCGGGCAGAAGGACTGCTGCAGGATCATCACCGCACGCCCGAGCGAGACACGCCAGTCGGCGCCGGCGTCGAGCGCGAGCTTGGCGTGCACCGACTGCGGCACGATGTCGCCGAAGGTCGCCAGCAGCGCCAGCATCGAGACGGCCCCGACGAGCACGATCGGCACGAGGATGCGGCGCGTCGCGCCCGGCTCGCGCACGCGCCAGCTGCACACGACCAGCAGCGCCGCCAGCAGCACGGCCTCGGGTCGCACGAGGCAGTCCAGGGCCGCGCACGCGCCGGCCCAGCGCCAGCGCCGGCGCTCGAACGCCAGCGCCGCGCCCAGCGCCAGCAGCGCGAAGAGCGGGGACTCCACGCCTCCCGCGCTGATGCGCGAGAGCTGCGGCAGCGCGGCGAATCCCGCCAGCGCCACGCCCCCGACGATGCGGCGGCGATCGCACAGCTCGAGCAGCAGCCAGCCCGACGCGAGGTCGCAGAGCAGGTTGAACACCGGCGCGACCCAGGTCGGATCGCCGCCCAGGCGCGCGAAGAAGGCGAGCAGGCCGGTGTAGCCCAGCGTCGTCGTCCCGAGCACCGGCTCCCAGGGTTCGCCCGGGTTGTAGACCAGCCCCGCGCCGCTGGCCCAGTTGTGCGCGTAGCGGAACGTGATGAAGGCGTCGTCGTAGATCGGCACCGCCCACAGCGCCAGCGCGCGGCAGGCCAGGAGCAGCGCCAGCAGCACGCCGACCTCGCGGCGCGAGAGCCGCAGCGGCGAGAAGGGTTGGGGAAGCGAGGCCATGGACCAGCGGCAGGATCGGAAGGTTCGTCCCCGGACTCAAGTGCGCGCGCCCACAAGTGCGCCGAATCAGCGCTTGCGCCGCTCCTCGAGGAACTCGACGAAGGACCGGGCCAGCTCCTGGACCTCGGCGTAGCCCAGCGCCGTCCAGCTGTGCGGCGCAAGGCGCCCCTCGTGCCACGCGCGCAGGTAGTCGAGCAGCAGGCGCGCGTGCTCCCCGCCGGCGCGGTTGAGCAGGAAGAAGACCAGCGCCGCGGACTGCTGGTAGAAGGCGCTGCGCTGGGAGAGCTGCATCTCCCGCAGCGTGTAGCGCATCTGCACGTCGACCAGCGGCTGGTCCGAGAGCTTCCAGAAGGCGCGGTGGTCCAGGTCGAGCAGCTCGGCCAGCGGCTGCAGCGCGCGCGAGGCCTGCAGTTCGGCCGAGACGTCGACCGCGACCACCTGCGCGTCGTCGAAGCGCACGCCGTGTCGGTCCATCTCGAGCACCTGGCCGCCGACGAACTCGGCGAACCCCTCGACCACCCAGAAACCCGGTTCGTCCAGGGCACGCACGGCCGCGCGAGCGCCGGCTCCCAGCCAGCGCGAGGCGACGTAGTGGTGCACCAGCTCGTGCACGAGCACGTGCTCCAGCTCGCGCAGCTGCGGCTCGCCGCGCAGGCGCGGCACGTAGAAGCGGGAGACGTTCTCGCCCGGGTTGTAGTGCCCCGCCATCCACTCCGCGCGCTGGCCCGTGTCGCGCTCGAGCTCGGCGTGGTAGTCCGCCTCGTTCGCGTGCAAGCGCAGGTCGAGGCGCTCGGCGCTGCCGCGGCAGGGCCCGAGCAGTCGCGCGAGCACCTCGACGGCGCGCTCGCCCAGGCGCAGCGCGCTGCCGATCACGCGCGGATCGGACTCGCGCGTGGCGAGCTCCAGGTTGGCGCTGCGCACGAGCAGCGTGTCCTGGTTCCAGGGCGCGCGGTCGAGGTGCTTCCAGGCCGGATCGTCCGGCGCCACGACGAGCCCGTCGACCGGCAGCAGCGCCCGCGCCAGCTCGGCCCAGCGCTGCGGCGCCCCGGACAGGCTGCGCCAGGCGATGCCGGCGGGGACGAGCGCGCGCAGCTCCTCGGCCGGCGCGCTCGCTCCCGGATCGACGCGCTGCGCATCGTCGAAGAGCGCGCTGGCGCAGAGCAGCAGGGCGTGCTCGCGGCACCAGCGCGCCGCGTCGGAGAAGCGCTTGGCCCCGCGCTCGCGCAGGCGCTCCTCGAGCTTGCGCTGTCCCTCGCGCGCGGCCGCGGCGTTCTTGTCGCTGGCCTGCACGCGCCCGGAGAGCCGCCGGTCGAGGGCCGCCAGCCGCTCGGGCTCGGCGCCGAAGTCGCGCAGCTCGCCGGCGATGCGCCGCGCCTCGTCGACCAGGTTCGACTGCAGGCAGTTCTCGAACACCGGCGCGAGCGCCTCGCGGTGCTCCAGGCTGAGCGCGGCGAACGCGGCGCGGTAGACCGCCAGCTCGGGGCCGACGCGTTCGACCGCGGCGTCCGCTTCGATCAGCGCCAGGTCCTCCCTGGCGAACGTGCGCGCCGCGCCGCGTTCGGGAGCGAGATCGACGCCGCCGTCGGGCCGGCGCACGACCGAGCCCGCGATGCGGGTCCCGTCGGCGAGCACCACGCCGGTGCCGCTGCCGGGCAGCGTCGGACGCGCGGCGCGCGCGGCGCCCTCGGGCTTCCGCGCCTCGGCGCCGGCGGGATCCGCGCCGGGATCGCGCAGGCAGACCAGCTCGTTGCGCGCCGTCGAGCAGAGCGCCCGGCCGTCGCCCACGGGCAGCAGCCCGTGCGCCGGCGCGAGCTCGGGGAGCTCCCACAGCACGCGCGCGTCCTCGATGCGCAGGGCCCAGTTCTCCAGGTAGAGCACGCCGCGGGCGCGCGTGACGATGCCGTGCCGGCGCTTCTCGAGCGCGCCGTCCGCGCCGAGCGGGAAGGCGGTCAGCGAACCGTCGGCGTGCACGCGCACCAGCTCGCCCTTGTCCGTGAAGCCGACCGCCTCGCCCTCGGCCGCGACCGGCGGCGAGGCGATCGCGACGAGCGCCTTGGGGAAGAGCGCGAGGTGCATCGGCGCGCCCTGACTGGCGATCAGCGCGGTGCTGTAGGCCAGCCAGCGCGGTTCCCCGCCGGGCTTCTCGGAGGGCAGCGCGAGCGGGAACGAACCCGCGAGGCTCTCGTTCTCGACCTCGCGCGCGAAGCTCCCGTGGAACTTCGTCGCTCGCGCGTGGAAGGAAGGGCTGGGCTTGCCCAGGCCGCTGACCTCGCACACGTCGAGCGAGAGGAACTGCCCGGTGTAGACCTTGGTCGGATCGGGATGCACGGGACGCCCGATGCCGATCGTGCCGACCAGGGCGCGCCCCGCATCGTCGAGCGCGACCAGCGCGGGCTGGCACGTGCCGCCGGGGAACTCGCCCAGGTCCTTGGCCTGGTCGAGGTCGATGCAGTGCACGCGATCGTGGAGATCGCAGACGAAGAGCTGGCCGCCGAGCACGCTGGGCGGGCCGGGAGACGCGAGCGGCACGAGCTTGCGCGTGTTCGCGAACTGCCCGCCGCGCAGGCTCAGGATCTGCACGCCATCGGGCCGGACCAGCGCGACGAAGCCCTGCCAGGCCGCGAGCCACGCGGGCTTCGCGCCGTTGAGCTTGGCGGGGACCGCGGCGCTCTTGCCGGTGGCCAGATCGAACGCGTACAGCATCGGGTCGTGCTGCTGCATCCCGGCGACGAACACGACGCCGCCCCACGCGACCGGCTCGGCGTAGAGCTCCTTGAAGCCGATCTTCCAGGCCTCGACCGGCGCGCGCACGATCGGCTCGACGTCGATGCTGGCCGAGAGGTCGGCACAGCCGCGCGGCTGGTTCCACTCGCGCAGCGCCTGCCGGCTGGCGGCATCCTGCGCGCGCGCGGCCTGCGCGAGCAGCGCGGCTACGGCGACCCAGCGTGCGACAGCGATGGTTCCCGACCAGCGAGCGGTCAAGCGACGAGTTCCTCCCGCACCCCAGCCTAGCAGGGAACGCCCCCGCGGCGCTGCCGCGCGCACGGCTGTCCCGCGCCGCGCGCGGTCCGTATGCTGGCCCGGAACCCATGCTCTGCGATCTCCTCCTGCCGCTCCTCGCCCCGCTCGCCTGCACCCCGAACACGCGTCCCGCCGCGCCACCGCAAGTCCAGCACGCGATCCTGATCAGCGTCGACGGCCTGCGCAGCGACGCGCTGGTCGCGCTCGCGCCCAACGAGATCCCGGGCTTCGCGCGCCTCCTGGGCGGTGCCAGCACGCTCAACGCGCGCTGCGATCCGGACTACTCGATCACGCTGCCCAACCACACCTCGATGCTCACCGGTCGCCCGGTGCTCGGGCCGGACGGGCACGGCTGGATCCAGAACGACGAGGCCGGCCCCGACGAGACGCTGCACAAGAACCACGGCGAGTACCTGGCGAGCCTCTTCGATGTCGCGCACGACCGCGGCTGGCACACCGGACTCCTCACGGGCAAGCCCAAGTTCTCGCTCTACGACCACAGCTACGACGCCGAGGACGGGGCGAGCGACACGGTCCCGCCCGACGACGGCAAGGACAAGCTCGACGACTACGTGTTCACGCTCAAGACCGAGGAGATCGGCGACGGCGTGGTGCGCGAGCTCGGCGACGGATCGAAGAAGTGCGTGCTCTTCGTGCACTTCGCGATCACCGACCTGACCGCGCACGCCAGCGGCTGGGACGTCGGCAAGGGATCGAAGTACCTCGCGGCCGTGCAGAGGGTCGACGTCGAGCTGACCAAGATCCTCGCCGCCGTCGACGCGCAGGAGAAGCTGCGCGGACACACCGCGATCGTGCTGACCGCCGACCACGGGGGCGGCGCGCCGTTCCGGAGCCACGACCAGAAGATGATGTGGGTCGACTACATCATCCCCTTCGTCGTCTGGACCGGCGAGGGCGCGAAGGGCGACCTGTACGCACTCAACGCGGCGACGCGCCACGATCCGTCGATCACCAACCCGCCGATGAAGGCCCCCGGCCTGCCCCCGATCCGCAACGGCGAGGGCGGCAACGTCGTGCTGCAACTGCTCGGCCTGCCGGCGATCCCCGGCTCGGTGCTCGACGCGAAGCAGGACCTGGTCGTGCGCTGAAGGCGCGCCGGCTCCCGTTCCGAGCCCCTGCACGTGAGAGCGGGGAGCCGGCGCCCAGGCCCGCTCCCCGCCGCGTTCTCGACCTTCGCGGCGGCACGCACGATGCGCGTGCCGCGTCGTTCAGTTGCTCCAGGTGACGTTCAGCGCGTTCGAGATGTTGAACGTGCTGCCCGAGGGCGGCGCGCAGAAGCTCGCGCTCGGATCGGCGTAGTAGACGTGATAGTAGCGCACGGTTCCGATCGCCAGCGCGTCCCCCAGCGCCGCGGAGCGCGCGACGATCGTCGGATCGCCCGCCTCCGGCGCGCTCGACACGCCGCCCACCGCGCTCTTCACGTACAGGCGCCGCAGCGCGCCCGCGACGCAGCGCAGCCCGTCGCCGAAGTGCCGCGGCGTGGCGGCCGCGTCGCCCGCGAAGACGATGCTCAGGCTGCCGGGCACCTGGCCCGTGCAGGTGAAGTGCAGCGTCTCGTTCGAGAGGCTCGGCGTGCCGCTGCCCGAGAGCTGCGCACCGCTCGCGTTGCTCGCGTTCGCGCAGCCGTGCCCGGCCGCGCCGCTGTTCGAGCACGGGCAGGCCGCCGCCGTGCCGTCGCCGAAGCAGAAGGGCGTGACCAGCGTCACCATCGGCGTCACGCGCATGTCGTCGGCGAGGAAGATCACGCCGTAGTCCTGGCAGGTCGGCGGATGGCTGTCGTAGTGCACGTCGACGCTGTTGAAGCCCTGCGGGAAGCTGCAGCTGAGCGTGTCGACCGGATACGTGCCGGGGTTCGACGCCGTGTGCGTGTTGGTGCCCACGTACGTGCCGTTCATGTAGGCCGTCACGCGCATCGTGCACGAGTCGTCGCAGCCCAGCTCGTCGGGCGCGTACAGGATCGAGAAGCTCGTCAGCGTGTGGTCGAAGCTCACGAGCAGGTCAGCGGCATTGATGCTGCTGGGATAGATGTAGCGGCCGCTGAAACCCTGCGGGAACACCGGCGCGCTCTGGTCCTGGATCGAGAAGCCCTGGCCCGTCGCGCTCAGCAGCGCCGTGATCCCGCCCGCGGTCTGGCTGACCGGCAGCGGGCTGTGCAGCGGTGCGTTGTTGAAGTCGAACAGGATGCTCTGCGCGGAGGCGGAGCCGGAGAGGGCAAGGGTCGCGCAGCCGGCGAGGGCCGCGAGCGAGAGGATGCGACGCGATTCGATCTTCATGGGGACGCTTCCGGGTGTCGTTGAGCGGCGGACAGCGTCGACCCTACTCCTCCAGCAGCGATTGCGTGATCGGGCCAAAGCGCGCAGCGAGTGCGTAGCGGGGTGCGCAGAAACGAGGCGTAGACGGTCCTTCCGCGACGGATTCGTCACGAACGCGTGCGGGCGGGAGATCGCGGAGGCCGAGTCGCTCCGGAGAGCACGCCGCGCAGGAACACCTGCGTGGACTCGAACGAACTCGCAGACGTCGCTCGTCAGGACGGCTCGCCGCCGAACGCCGCCGCATCGAGGTCGACGTCGAACTGCGGGCGCCAAGTCGTCGTCGTCTCCGTGCGGTGTGTAGGCCTCGGGGCCTCGAGCAGCTCCTGGAGCTGATGAACTCGCATGCACAATCCGATCGGTCCAGTCGTGCGTGCTGCGATGTCGCGGCCGGCTGGCCTAGGAGGCCGCCCCGCGCGCGCGAGCGCTCTCCGCGCGGGCGCGCTCGAACCTCCCATGAAGTCCGCCACACAACCCTCGCGCGGCCGGATCGCCGCAGCCTTCGCGATCGCCGTCGTCGGCGACCTCGCGCAGCTGCCGGTCAACCTGCTCCAGCTCAGCGGCGCGCTGACGCTCCCGGGCGAAGCGCTCGATCTCGCCATCGATGGCGTGGTCTTCGCGGCAACCTCCCTGCTGCTCGGATTCCACTGGGTCCTGCTCCCGACCCTGGTCCTCGAGGCGGTGCCGTTCGCGGATGCGCTTCCGACCTGGACGCTGTCGGTCGCCTTCGTCGTCGCGCAACGCCGGCACTCCGCGCGCGCAGCGGCGCCTGGCCAGCATCCGCTCCCGCCCCGGCGCTGAGTCCGCGCCGGCATCGACGGCGCGATCCACCGCGCCAGGGAAGCAGATCTCGAGCGCCAGAGCCGCCACCCTGCTCCGCTGCGGCGAATGGGTGGTACACCCAGCAGGGTTCGAACCTGCAACCTCCGGTTCCGAAGACCGGAGCTCTATCCAGTTGAGCTATGGGTGCCCGAATTCCGCGGCGCGCCGTCGTGCGGCGCGCCGCGGATTCTAGCGCGGGGCGCGGATCAGTGCGCGCCGGCCTTGGCCTTGGAGGACTTGGCCAGGTTCTCGCTGGCGAAGGCCCAGTTGACGAGGTTCCACCACGCGCCGACGTAGGCTGCACGGTCGTTGCGGCGATCGATGTAGTAGGCGTGCTCCCACACGTCGCACACCAGCAGCGGCACGTTCGCGCCGGTCAGAGGCGTCTCGGCGTTGGCGGTCTTCTCGACCGCGACCGAGCCGTCGGGCTTCTTGACCAGCCAGGCCCAGCCCGAGCCGAACTGTCCGATGGCGGCGTCGGTGAAGGCCTTCTGGAAGGCTTCCCACGAGCCGAAGGCCTTGGTGATCGCCTTCTCGAGCTCGCCGCTGGGCTTGCCGCCGCCCTTCGGCGACATCGAGTTCCAGTAGAAGGTGTGGTTCCAGATCTGCGCGGCGTTGTTGAAGATCGGGCCGGGGCCAGCCTGGCGCACGACGTCTTCGAGCGTCGCGTTCTCGAACTTCGTCCCGGCGACGAGCTCGTTGAGCTTCTTGACGTAGCCGGCGTGGTGCTTGCCGTAGTGGAACTCCAGCGTCTCGGCGGAGATGTGTGGCTTGAGGGCGTCCTTCGCGTAGGGCAGTTCGGGCAGGGTGAAGGCCATGGGTTTGCTCCTTGGGTGCGGTTCGCGGTCGGGGATCTGGTGTACTCGATCGCCCCCGGCGTCGGCCAGAGGGCGACCGTGGAGGAGTTCGCCGCGCCGGCGCGCGGTTCAGAAGTGAACGATCGGACGGGCGACGCCGCTGTAGGGCCAGGGCGAGAGCAGCGCGATCAGCACGAGCGCGAGACCGAACCAGAGCGCGGTGCGCGAGTGCTTCTGCGCGTCGTTCGACGCGCGCTTCGCCAGCACCTTGCCGACGTGCACGCAGGCGACGGCGGCGAGCATCGCGCTGGGGTGCTCGACGGCCCAGAAGCGCAGGCCGGGGTCCTTCATCGCGGCGCCGAAGTTGGCGCGCACCTGGCTGGTCTGCGGGCTCCAGAGGAACCACAGCAGCAGCCCGAGCACGACCTGCAGGTCGGCGGCGATCAGCGCCAGCTTGACGAGCAGCGTCTCTCCGGAGGACCAGCGCGACGAGCTCAACCGGCCGCGCAGCGCCGCGAGGAACACCAGCGCGCACACGATCGTCAGCACGAGGCGCAGCACCGAGTGCACCGTCAGGGCGAGTTCGTACATGCGGGAGAGCATGACGATCGGCGCCTGCGATTGCCACTCGCGCTCCCGGCGTCGGGCGCGCGCGAGCTCCGAACGAGGGACACGCGACTCCGCGATGGCGCCGCGGATCAGCCCAGCTCGAGCATCACGGAGAGGCGCACGAAGTCGACGTCCTGGATCTTGACGCGGATCGGGTGGCCCTCGCTGAACGAGAGCACGCGCCGGCCGGCCTTGATCACCAGCGTCGGGCCCTTGACCTCCGAGCGGTCGCCGATCGCGCGCGCGGGCAGGAAGCCGGTGACGTTGAACTTCAAGAGGCGCACCTCCATGCCCGGCGGCATGACGCGCACGACGACGGCGTCGATCGTCTCGCCGATGTGCGGGTGCAGGAACTGGCACACCTTGAGGTCGAAGATCGCCGTCTCGGCCATCTCGGCCACGTCGGCCTGCATCGAGCAGTGCGCCGCGACCTCGGTCAGCCAGCGGTGGACCATCAGGTCCGGGTAGCGCCGGATCGGCGAGGTGAAGTGCAGGTAGGCCTTGCGCGCGAGGCCGAAGTGCGTCGCGACGTCCTTGTCGTCCTTGACCTCGTACACCGCGCGCTCGATCAGGCCCATGATGCGCTGGATCAGCGCCTCGGCGTTGGGCTTCTTGCGCGCGGCCTGGATCAGGCGCGCGATGTCGCGGCCGGTCAGGCGCTCCTTCTGCGGCACGCGGATGCCGTGCTCCTCGAGGCCGCGCGCGACCTTCTCGATCTCCTCGGCGTCCTTCTCGGGGTGCACGCGGTAGATCGTCGGCAGGCCGCGCTCGCGGAAGAGGTCGCCGACGGCCTGGTTGGCGGCCAGCGCGGTCTCCTCGATCAGCGTCATCGAGAAGTAGCGCGTCGCGTCGACGATCGCGCGCACCTCGTGGGCCTCGTCGAAGAGGATCTTCTTCTCGACCGAGCCCAGGCGCATCGAGCCCTTCTGGTCGCGCAGCTGCTGCTGCTTGAGCGTCCACTTCTGGAACAGGCGCAGCGAGGGCTCCAGGAAGGCGAGCTCGCGCGCGGCCGGCGTGTCGGCGCCGTCGAGCAGCTCCTGCACCTCCTTGTAGGTGTTGCGGCGCGCGCTCCGGATCACGCTCTTGCCCACGCGCGCGGAGAGGCGCTGGCCCTTCTCGTCGAAGACCATGTGCACCGAGTAGGCCAGGCGCGGGCGCCCGCCGACCAGCGAGCAGAGGTGGTTCGAGAGGTTCTCCGGCAGCATCGGGATCACCTGGTCGGCGAGGTACACGCTCGTCCCGCGCGCGAGCGCCTCGGCGTCGAGCGCGGTGCCCGGACGCACGTAGTGCGCGACGTCCGCGATGTGCACGCCGACCTCGACCTGTCCCCCGCCCAGCGGCTTGATCGAGATCGCGTCGTCGTAGTCCTTCGCGTCCTCGCCGTCGATGGTGTAGATCAGCTCCTCGCGCAGGTCCTGGCGCCCGGCGAAGTCGGCCGGATCGGGATCGCGCGGCAGCGCGCCCACCTCGCGCTCGACGTCGGACGGGAAGCGCGTGCGCAGCCGGAACGAGGCGAGCAGCTGCATCTCCTCGCTGTCGACGTCGCGGTAGATCGCCGGCCCGTGCTCCATCGGCCCGAACGCGGCCGGCCGGCGCGCGATGCGCTCGCGCGAGGTCTCGGCCAGCGCGGCGTCGCCGTAGGACTCGACGAACTCGCCGACGTTCTCCGCCGGCGCCGCGGCCGCGGGCTGGGGCGCCGGCGTTCCGCCGCGCGAGCGCAGCAGGTCCTTGAAGCTCTTGAAGCCCTTGTCCCGACCTGCGTCTTCAGCTGCCATGCGCGGAGGATAGCGCGTGGGAGCGGCGCTCGACGAGGGCCAGCACCAGCGCGCCCGCCCCGAGCACCAGCAGCGGCTCCGAGGGGAAGCGGTAGCGCTCGAGCACGTGCGTCAGGCAGTAGGGCACACAGAGCGCCAGCGTCCAGCCCAGGAGCAGCGCTCCCTCGGCCGAGCGCCGCGCGAGGGCGACCAGCCCCGCCAGCCCGCACGCGCCCAGGACCAGATGCGCCAGCCACTTGGCCCAGGAACGCGCGTCGCCCGCCGCATGGCGGCCGCGATCGTCGACGCGCGGATCGAGCGGAGGCGGGTCGCCGAGCCAGTAGATCTGCGCGCGGCGCAGCGTGAGCACGGCCCACTCGAGCGGATGGGCGCCCATCCACTCCAGCGCGCGCGTGCGAGCCTGGGCGCAGTAGCGCACCTCGCCCAGCTCGCGGTAGCGCTCGAACTCGCTCGCGGAGTAGCTCGGGTGGCGCTCGTGCGAGAAGTAGCCGCGCGCGCCGTCGAAGTTCCCCACCGCGAGCTCGACGCCCAGGTTCGTGCGCAGGCTGGGGCTGCCGAGCTCGCGCGCGTTGCGGACGAGCCACGGCCCGCAGCACAAGAGCGCCGCGGCGGCGAATGCGCCCCAGCGCGCGAAGCGCTCGCCCCACCCGCGCGCACCGCGCGCGAGCCACCAGGCGAGCAGCGGGACGCCGGCGAGCGCGCTGGCCAGGACGAGCAGCAGCACGCCGTAGGCCGCGCCGAGCAGCGCCCAGCGCGCGCGCGAGGAGCTGCGCCCGGCGTGCAGCGCGAGCCAGGCGAAGCCGGAGAGCGCGAAGGCGCACAGGGTCGTGTCCCAGACCGTGTGCGCCGCGTTCCACACCGCGTAGGGATGCAGCGCGAAGATCCAGCCCGCGACGCGCCCGGCGCGCGCGTGCCCGGCCAGCACGCCCAGGCGCCACACGAGCACGGCCGTCAGCGCCGAGAGCACGCTCTGCAGCGCGAAGAGCGCAGCGGCGGTGCCGAGCGTGACCGAGCCGAAGCTGCGCATCAGCCCCGCGAGCAGCAGCGGATAGGCCGGCGAGAGCCAGCCCGTCGCGCCGGTCTGCTGGTCGAAGGGCGCCCCCGTGCGGATCCACGGGTTGGCGAAGCCGTCGCCGATCGCGATCGAGCGCGCGACGTTGGCCGACTCGAAGCCCCAGGTCCAGGGCAGCTTCCCGCCGGCCTCCTCGTACCAGCGGAAGACCAGCAGCGCCGCCAGGCGCAGCGCGAACGCGCTGCAGAAGAGCAGCACGCCGTAGCGCTGCGCGCGCCAGCGCTCGTCGGCAGCGTGCGCGAACGGCGAGGGATCAGGCGGCATGGGCGCGGGGATCGCGGGAAGGCTCCACGGCGGAGCCCGCTACGCTAGCAAGCGCGGCCGCGGCTCGCCTCAGGCCGTCTTGCGCTCCTGCGCGTGGTTCCACTGGCTCATCTCGGCGATGCGCTCCTCGACGAAGCGCTCGAGCTCCGCGCGCGCGGCCTGGATGCCGCCGTCGGGGAGGAACTCGAAGCCGATCACGGCGCCGCGCGAGAGCTCGCGGATGCTGGTGATGCGCGCCCGCGCCACCACGCGCTGCTTGCTCTTGGGGATCGGGAAGCGCAGCTCGACCTCCTGAGCCGAGCGCAGGCGCGCCAGCGCCTCGGGACCGACCGTGGCGCCGGCGCCGCCGACCGAGAGGTCGTGCGCGCGCACCTCGAGATCGCCGCCGGCCCAGCTGACCTGCAGCATCAGCCGCTGGTTGAGCTCGGGCAGCACGCGCGGATGGCGGCGGCGGTTGAACAGGCGCGAGTGGAAGGCGTCGAGCTGCTCCTGCAGGAGCTGCTCGTCGGTGAACATCACGCCGCAGCGCACCACGTGCGCGTCCGCGACCACCACGGCGATGCGCGCGCGGGCTCGCACGGCCGTCTCGCGAGCCTGCGACTGCACCTCGATCTGCACCTCCTGGCCGCGGCAGATGCGCGGCGCGGTCTGCGCGGCGAAGCACAGCGCGGCGCCGCCCATCGAGAGGTCCTCGCAGGAGCAGGGGTACACCAGGCCGCGCGCGTCGATCAGGCTGATCGTGAGCGCCTCCAGGTTCTGCTTGGGCACGCGGTAGCGCTTGCGGCGCTCGGCGGGGGCCACGGGCTCGGCGGGTGCGGGGCTGGACGCGGGTTTCTTGCGGAAGAAGGGAAGCATGGGATCCTCGGAGGACGGACTCCCATCGACACGGATCCCTCCGCGAGTGAAGCGCCTCGAGCGGAAAACGCTTCCGGGGCTAGCGCACGACGAAGTTGAGCAGGCGCCCCTCGACGTAGACGACCTTGACGACTTCCTTGCCCGCCAGGTGCGCGGCCGCGGCCTCGCGCGCCGCCGCCTCGATCTGCGCCCGCGTCGCGCCCTTGGGCAGCGTGACGCGCCCGCGCAGCTTGCCGAGGACCTGCACGGGGATCTCGATCTCGTCGGACTCGAGGAAGCGCGCCTCGGCGCGCGGCCAGCGCGCCTGCGTGACGCTCCCCGGCTCGCCCGTGCGCTGCCAGAGCTCCTCGGCGATGTGCGGCGCGAAGGGTGCGAGGCAGGCCAGGAAGCGCAGGCCCTGCGAGCGCGTCAGCGACGGCGCCAGCGGCTGCACCTCGTTGAGGAAGGTCATCATCGCCGCGATCGCCGTGTTGAAGTTGAAGTGCCTGAACGACTCCTCGGCCTTCGCCAGCGTGCGCGCCAGCGCGCGCTCGATCGCCAGCACGGGCCCTTCGAGCGCCGCCTCCGCCGCGCCGCGCGCGAGCTGCGCGCGGATCGGCGCGTCGGCCTCCGGGTCGACGAACAGTCGCCAGACGCGCTCGAGGAAGCGCCGGCAGCCGGGGATGTCGCGCGTGTTCCAGGGCTTCGACTCGTCGAGCGGGCCCATGAACATCTCGTACAGCCGGAACGCGTCGCAGCCGTACTCGGCGATGATGTCGTCGGGGTTGACGACGTTCTTCAGCGACTTCGCCATCTTGGTGACGATCTGCGTCAGCGGCTCTCCGCTCGCGCGGCGCACGGGCTTGTCGGCGGCCCACTCGACCTCGTCGCTGGCGACCAGGCGACCGGTCGCGTCCTCGTACGCGAAGGCCGTGACCATGCCCTGGTTGTAGAGCTTCTGGAAGGGCTCCTTCGTGTGCACCAGGCCGGCGTCGAAGAAGACCTTGTGCCAGAAGCGCGCGTAGAGCAGGTGCATCACCGCGTGTGCCGCGCCGCCGACGTAGAGATCGACCGGACCCCAGTACTGCTCGGCCTCCTTCGCGAACGCCGCCTTGTCGTTGTGCGGGTCCATGAAGCGCAGCCAGTACCAGCACGAGCCGGCCCAGCCGGGCATCGTGTCGGTGTCGCGGCGCGCGGGCTTGCGCGTCCTCGGGTCGATCGTCACGACCCAGTCCCTGGCGCGCGCCAGCGGCGCGGAGCCGTCGGTCGAGGGCTTGAAGTCCTCCATCACCGGCAGCTCGACCGGCAGGAACTCGTCGGGAACCAGCGCGACGCTGCCGTCCTCCAGGTGCAGCAGCGGGAAGGGCTCGCCCCAGTAGCGCTGGCGCGAGAAGAGCCAGTCGCGCAGCTTGTACGTGACGCGCGCCTTGCCCAGACCACGCTCCTCGAGCCAGGCGTTGGTGCGCTGCTTCGCCGCGGGCGTCGCGAGGCCGTCGATCGGGCCGGAGTTCACGGCGACGCCGTCGCCGCTGAAGCAGACGCCGTCGGCGAGGCCCTTCTCGCCCTGCGGCGGACGCACGACCTCGCGGATCGGGAGGCCGAAGGCGCGCGCGAACTCGAAGTCGCGCTCGTCGTGCCCGGGGACGGACATGATCGCCCCCGTGCCGTACTGCGCGAGCACGTAGTCGGCGATCCAGATCGGCACGCGGCCGCGCGGATCACCCTTCTCGAAGACCGGGTTGTGCGCGTACGCGCCGCTCCACACGCCCGTCTTCTGCTTCGAGGCGTCGGTGCGGTCCAGTTCGGACTTGCTCGCCGCGGCGGCGACGTACTGCTCGACCGCGGCGCGCTGCGTGCCCGTCGCGAGCTTCTTCACGAGCGCGTGCTCGGGCGCGAGCACGAGGAAGGTCGCGCCCCAGAGCGTGTCGGGGCGCGTCGTGAAGACCGTGATCGTCTCCTGCAGGCCCTCGACCGCGAAGCGCACGTCGGCGCCCTCGGAGCGGCCGATCCACTCGCGCTGCTGGATCTTGATCGACTCGGGCCAGTCGATCTCCTCGAGGTCGGCCAGCAGGCGCTCGGCGTAGGCGGTGATCTTCAGCATCCACTGCTTGAGCGGGCGGCGCACGCAGGGATGGTTGCCGCGCTCGGAGCGTCCGTTGATGACCTCCTCGTTGGCGAGCACGGTCTTGAGCTCCTCGCACCACCAGACCGGCACCTCGGCGCGGTAGGCCAGGCCGCGCTCGAACAGCCGGCCGAAGAGCCACTGCGTCCAGCGGTAGTACGAGACCTGGCTCGTGTCGATCTCGCGCGACCAGTCGTACGAGAGGCCGATCTTCTTCAGCTGCCGGCGGAAGTTGGCCGTGTTCTCGTCGGTCGTCGCGCGCGGGTGCTTGCCGGTCTGGATCGCGTACTGCTCGGCCGGCAGGCCGAAGGCGTCCCAGCCCATCGGGTGCAGGACGTTGAAGCCCTCCATGCGCTTCTTGCGCGCGACCACGTCCGTGCCGACGTACCCGAGCGCGTGGCCGACGTGCAGCCCCGAGCCCGAAGGGTACGGGAACATGTCGAGCACGTAGAACTTGGGCTGGCGCGGATCGAAGTCGTTCTCGCCGGGGTTGCGCGCGCGGTGCAGCCCGCGCTCGTCCCAGAGGGCCTGCCAGCGGGACTCGAAGTCCTGGGGGCGGTACGGATTCATGCGGCCTACTCTCCCCGATCCCCGCGCGCGAGACAAACCCGCGGCGCAAAGATCGCGGGCAGGCCGTTGACGGGCGGACCCTCGAGCGGCATTCTTCTCAACCCATTCTGCGCGGGGCTCGCTCCGCGACGGGGGATTAGCTCAGTTGGTAGAGCGCGACAATGGCATTGTCGAGGCCAGGGGTTCGAATCCCCTATCCTCCACCAGCACACCCGCCCGCGTCTGAGGGATCAGCGCGGGCGGTTCTTTTTTCCGGCCCGGCCCTCTGCGCGGAATCCCGTGCGCGCGCTCATCCGCAGGGCGTCGCGCGGTCGATGCCGCTCGCCGCGCGCTCGTGTGGCGCCGCAGCCTCGCCATGCTCGACCCCGCCTCCAAGACCACCTCGCAGCGCCCGGAGCTCGATCCCGAGCTCCTGCGCGGCCTCGACCCCGCCCAACGCCACGAGATCGCCCAGGCGCGCGCCCACGCGCGCGTCGAGATCCGCCTGCCGGTCCGTGCGCGGCCGGGCAACGCCAGCGACAGCTCGGGCGAGGTCGTCGCCGGGCTGACCGTCGACCTCTCGCGCGGCGGCTGCCGCATCGTCGCCGTGCGCCCCCTGCGCGTCGGCGACGTCTACCGCATCGAGTTCGACGCGCCCGAGCTCGACCTGCCGCTGACCTTCGCACGCTGCCTGCGCTGCCGGCTCCTGCGCGAGGACGCCTTCGAGGCGGGCTTCGCCTTCTTCGGGGAGCTCGAGCTGCCCGCGCGGCTCTTCGGCAGCACCGACACGGCGCGCTGAGCACGCGCGGGGCCCACCCTGGCCCCGGGCTGTCCCCGGTCGCTCGGCGCGGATATCCTCCGTCGCAGAATGACCGAACTCGCGCAACCCGACCGCGTCGCGAAGCTCCAGGAGCTGCGCGCGCAGGGCCTCGATCCCTTCCCCGCCCGCGGCGTCGACGCGCGGCCGATCGGCGACGTCCTGGCCGGCCTGGGCACGGCCGCGGCGCCGGGTCCGCTCGCCGGCGAGAGCGTGACGCTCGCCGGACGCATGCTCAACCTGCGCGACTTCGGCAAGCTGATCTTCTTCCCGCTGGTCGACCGCAGCGGACGGATCCAGGTCGGCCTGCAGCGCGACAAGCTCGAGGGCTGGTGGCCGCGGCGCAAGCTGCTCGACGGCGGCGACCTCGTCGGCGTGCGTGGCACGCTCGGACACACGCAGAAGGGCGAGCCCACGCTGTGGGCGAACGAGGTGCACCTGCTCGCCAAGGCGGTCGCCGCGCCGCCGGAGAAGTGGCACGGCCTGACCGACAAGGAGCTGCGCTACCGCCGCCGCTACGTCGACCTGTGGGCCAGCGAGGGCGTGCGCGAGGTCTTCGTCAAGCGCAGCGCCGTGCTCTCGACGATCCGGCGCCTGCTCGAGGCCGAGGGCTACCTCGAGGTCGAGACGCCGACGCTGCACCCGATCGCCGGCGGCGCCGCGGCGCGCCCGTTCATCACGCACCACAACGCGCTGGGGATGGACCTGTTCCTGCGCATCGCGCCCGAGCTGTACCTCAAGCGCCTGGTCGTCGGCGGGCTCGAGCGCGTCTTCGAGGTCAGCCGCAACTTCCGCAACGAGGGCCTCTCGCCGCGCCACAACCCCGAGTTCACCATGCTCGAGCTGTACGAGGCGCAGGCCGACTACCGGCGCATGATGCAGCTGGTCGAGCAGATCTTCGAGCGCTGCGCGCGCGCCGTGAACAACAAGACCGAGATCGTCTTCCGCGGCAAGACCTACGACCTGCGCGCGCCCTTCGAGGTCGTGCGCTACACCGAGCTCTTCCGCGAGAAGTGCGGCTTCGAGTACGACGACGAGGGGCGCGTGCTGCAGCGCGCCGGCGAGCTGGGCCTGCTCGGCGACGGGCCCGCGCGGCCCGACCGCTGGAAGCTGATGAACGACGTCTTCGAGCACTCGCTGGGCGACGCGCTCGAGGGCCCCGTCTTCCTGACCGACTACCCGATCGAGATCTGCCCGCTGGCCAAGGCCAAGCCCGAGAACCCGCGCCTGGCCGAGCGCTTCGAGGTCTTCGTCGCCGGCATGGAGCTCGGCAACGCCTTCAGCGAGCTCAACGATCCGTTCGAGCAGGCGCGCCGCTTCGAGGAGCAGGTTGCGACCAAGGACCCCGAGGCGCCCGGCGAGGTCGACTGGGACTACGTGCAGGCGCTCGAGTACGGCATGCCGCCCGCCGGCGGCCTGGGCATCGGCATCGACCGTCTGGTGATGGTCCTCACGGGGCAGGAGACGATCCGCGACGTGCTGCTCTTCCCCGCCATGAAGCCGCTCGCGCGCGCGGGCGAAGAAGCGCCGCCTGCGCAGGAATGATCGGCGCGAGAGCGCGCACCGCTCGCCCATGTACAAGAGCTTCCTCTCCTGGCGTTACCTCCTGCGGCGCCCGGTCAACCTGATCGGGATCGTCGGCATCCTGGTCGGCACCGGCGCGCTGATCGCGATCCTCTCGATCATGTCGGGCTTCCTCGAGACGACGCGCCAGACCGTGCGCGGCAGCCTCGCGGACCTGATCGTCGAGCCGACCGACCGGCCGCGGCGCGACGGCCGCGACGTGCCGCAGGAGCCCGCGCGCATCCTCGAGATGGTGCGCGCCGATCCGCGCGTCGAGGCGGCCTGCGCGCAGTTGACCTGGTTCGCGCTGATCGCGCCCGAGGGCGAGGAGGCGCAGCTCTCGCACATCAAGCTCTTCGACCCGCAGAACGCCAGCCGTGCCGGCGTGCAGCTGGTCGGGATCGATCCGGCGGACGAGTTCCGCGTCAGCGAGCTCAAGAGCGCGCTCGAGCGCGTGCCGCGCCTGGGCTCCGACCGCGTCGCCGATCCGGACAAGCCCTTCGACCCGCCGCCGGGCTACGAGCCCGACGGTCGCCCGCTCGCCAGCGTGGTCGTCGGCGAGCAGCTCGCCGCGGCCTTCGAGCTGCGGCGCGGTTCGGTGATCCAGCTGATGACGATCAACCCGCGGCCGGAGGACAAGGAGTTCAAGCCCTCCAACCGGCGCTTCGTCGTCGCCGGCACCTTCCGCACGCGCGACAACGAGACCGACCTCGCGCGCATCTACATCGACCGGCGCGAGCTGATGGACCTGCTCGGGCCGCCGCGCCAGTTCAGCCAGGTCCTGGTCAAGCTCAAGGACTACGACCACCAGGGCGCCGCGGTGCGCGACGACCTGGGCGAGAAGCTCTACCGCGCCGGCCTGATCGCCGGGTACACGAGCGAGGTGCGCACCTGGGAGCAGTTCAAGGAGATCCTGCTCGGCGCGATCGCCAACGAGAAGGTGCTGATGGCGATCATGCTCAGCCTGGTGCTGCTCGTCGCCGGCTTCACCGTCTACGCGATCCTCTCGATGATGGTCACCGAGAAGCGGCGCGACATCGGCATCCTCTGCGCCCTCGGCGCGCCGCCGCGCGGGATCCAGGGCCTGTTCCTGATGATCGCGTTCTGGGACGTGCTGCTCGGAGCGGGCCTGGGCGCGTTCTTCGGCGTGCTGCTCGCGCTCAAGATCGACGCGATCGAGCGCTTCATCTCGAAGCTCTTCGGCATCCAGATCTTCAACCGCGACGTGTACCTGTTCGACTACATCCCCAGCGTGGTCGATCCGGTCGCGGTCGCGCTGATCGTGCTCGGCGCGTTCGTCTGCACCTTCGTGTTCGCCGTCTGGCCCGCCTGGCGCGCCTCGCGCCTGCACCCGCTCGACGCGCTGAGGTACGAGTGATGGTCCAGACTTCACGAATGGTCCCCGCGACCGCACCGGCCACGCGCGAGGTGCTCCTCGCGGCGCGCGGCATCCGCAAGTCCTTCCAGATCGGCACGCAGAAGCTCGAGGTCCTGCACGGCGTCGACCTGGAGCTCGCCCGCGGCGAGCTGCTCGCGCTGATGGGCAGCTCGGGCGCGGGCAAGTCGACGCTGCTGCACATCCTCGGCCTGCTCGATCCGCCCACCGAGGGCGACGTGATGCTCGGCGGCGCAAGCGCCTGGAAGCTGCCGGTCGAGGAGCGCGCCAAGCTGCGCAACCAGAAGATCGGCTTCGTCTTCCAGTTCTATCACCTGCTGCCCGAGCTCAACGCGCTCGAGAACGTGCTCCTGCCGGCGATGATCGCCTGGTCCGCGCTGGAGTACCGCGGCAAGAAGAAGGAGCTGGTCGAGCGAGCGGAGAGCATGCTCGCGCGCTTCGGCCTGACCGAGCGGCTCAAGCACCGCCCCGCGCAGCTCTCCGGCGGCGAGCGCCAGCGCGTCGCGATCGCGCGCGCCTTGTTCCTCGACCCGCCGATCATGATCGCGGACGAGCCGACGGGCAACCTCGACAGCGCCACCGGCGAGAAGGTGCTCGAGTTGCTGCTCGAGGAACAGGCCCGCCGCGGCCTCTCGCTGCTGCTCGTGACGCACGACGAACGCATCGCGCGCCGCTGCCGCCGGATCGTGTACATGACCGACGGCAGGATCGAGGCGGACACGGGGACGCTGGGCGTCGTACCGAGCTGACCGAGCCGGCCCGAGCACGCACTCTCGAGCCGGTGTCCAGCTCGCGGGTGCTCGCCGCGCACCGGCAGCGAACGCGAGTCCCCGATCGTCGAGCACCCGCTCGCGTCCAACGCGCGCAGTCCTCCCGCACGCGCGTGGAGGCCGTGAGTCGCAGGAACGCAGCTGCGTCACGCGAGCGGAGCCGTCCGGCCGAGCCCTCGAGCCTCGACTACGCGGATGCCGGGCACTCGCGCAGCGCGATCAGCCCGTGCCGCTTCCATCCCGCACCGAGCAGCCAGGTCCAGGCACGGCAGAGCAATCCAGCAGCCGAGGATCGCGCGAGCCTCCGCGGGGAAGCCCTGCCCACCTCGCACGCATCTCCCAGGGGCCCAACCAAGCCGCGTTCTTCGGCGGCGGCACCCCTCTCGGCCGCCGCTCGTGATGGGTGTACGCCATCGGAGCATCGACGCAGACTCGGATCCGCCGCAACTGGGCTCTACCAGCCGTCGAACCAGGGCCCCGACGAGCAGGCGTCGGGCCCCTGCAAGCCGATGCCGTGCTTGCGCGCGTTCTGCAGCACGTAGACGAGCGCGTGACGCACCTCGCGCGGCGTCTGGAGCGCGCGAGCATGGAACCGATCCGCGAACACGGAGCCGCGGCGCGACCAGAGCCGGTTCAGCCCGCGCGCAAGTCGCACCATGAGCCCGCGCATGCCGCCCGTGAGCGCTTCCCGACTGCGCGCCTCGAGGATCAGGTGCACGTGGTTGCTCTGGATCGAATGGTGCACCACCTGGAAGTCGCCGCGTGCGCCGGCTTCGAGCAGCGCTGCACGGATCAGCGCGAGCTCGCGAGGCCTCCGCAGGCTGCCGAGCCCCGTCCGCAGCCGGCTGGTGACGAGCACCGGGAAGCGCGCGGCGTGCGCCGGACGCCGTGCGTGCGTCACGCCGGCACGCGAGCCGTTCGGCTTGCGCCCCGCGCCGGGTCTCGCGCCGCCGCGCGTCTGAAACCCCAGTTCGAGTTGACGGTCCGCGCCACGACGGCGCGGTCTCGCTCGGTCGTCGCCGGAGACGCACCGGTGTCGATTCGCGTGCCGCTGCGCGCTGCGCGCCGTCTCGCCTGCCGGGCGCGAACCCCGATTGCGCTCACGCCCCGCGCTCGAGCGGCGCGATGCATGCCCCACCGTCTTGTCTTGCATGACCGATGCCTCCACCACGGAGACGCTCGGATCGCTCCAAGGTCGTTTGATTCGGCGGAGAATCCTCGCGCGCCCCGGATCGCCGTGCCTCAGACGGGACGACGTGACGCGCGCTCGCAGGCGGTCGCCGCGACCGCATCCGACGATGGAGGAGCAGGGAGCAACGCAGGCTGCGCCACACGCGCTCCAGAGGACCCGTCGCCGCGCCGTGGAAGACGCTCGAGGCGAGAACGCGGACCTCGCGCAGGCGAGCACGCTCCCAGTTGTGCGCGAGCGCTGCCCATGCGATTGATCTCTCGCCGAGCGCGCAATCCCCGCTCAGAGCACGCTGCCCGAGCCCGGGTCGATCGTGCGGTCGCTGCGGGTCGGTTCCTCGCCCTCGAACGAGCCCTTCCAGCCCAGACGATCCCGCAGGCGCCGGTAGGGATCGAGGCCGCGCTGCGCGAGCAGCGGGAACGGAACGGGATGGCGCTTCACGCGCACCTCGTCGCCCTGTTCCATCGGGTAGAAGCCCTGGCCGTCGACGACCAGCGTGGCGATGCTGCTCGAGACACGCAGCGCGATCACGAGCTCGGCGTCGGGCTCGAGCACGATCGGGCGGTGCGAGAGGCTGTGCGGGCAGATCGGCGTGACGACGATCGCCTCCATCGCCGGCGCGAGGATCGGCCCGCCCGCGGCGAGCGAGTACGCGGTGGATCCACTCGGCGTCGCGACGATCAGGCCGTCGGCGCGGTAGTCGGTCACCCAGCGCCCGTTGCCCGCGAGCGAGAGCTCGAGCATGCCCTGGAACGCGCCGCGCGTCAGCACGACGTCGTTGAGCGCGATCGCGCGCGCGGGCGCCTTGCCGCGCGCGTGCAGCGTGGCCTCGATGCGCAGGCGCGGCTCGAGCTGCACGTTGCCGGCCAGGATGCCCTCGAGCACCTCCTGCCAGTTGGCGGCCTCGGCCGAGGTGAGGAAGCCGACGCGCCCGAAGTTGATGCCGATCGTCGGCACGGGCTCGTCGGCGAAGGCGCGCACGGCGCCCAGGATCGCGCCGTCGCCGCCGAGCACGACCACGAGGTCGGGCCGCATCGCGCGGCGGGTGCGCGCCGAGTCGCCGAAGGCGCGCAGGTCCTCGGCCAGCTCGACCTTCGCGCGCTTCTCGAGCCAGGGCACCAGCTCACGCACGAGCGCGCGCACGTCGGACTTGGAGCCGTCCGCGAGCACGAGCACGCGCTCGACGCACAGCTGCGCGCGGAGCGGGTCCGCCGGCGATCGCGAGGGCGTGCGTGCCATGGTCCTAGACCAGCGTCGGCGCGAGCAGCGTGCGCACGCTGCGCTCGACGCCGTCGGCATCGAGCCCGACCTCGGCGAGCTGCTCCTCGCGCGTGGTCTTGTGCTCGAGGAAGCGGTCGGGGATGGCCAGGATGCGCAGGCGCGCGCTGGCGCCAGGCACCTGCTGCAGCGCCTCGAGCACGGCCGAGCCGAAGCCGCCCGCGCGCTGGTGCTCCTCGAGCGTGACGATCCAGCGGTAGTGCTGCGCGTGGCGCGTCAGGAGCTCGGTGTCGAGCGGCTTGGCGAAGCGCGCGTCGACCACGCCGATGCGCACGCCGCGCCGCGCCAGGCGCTCCTCGACCTCGAGCGCCTGGTTGACCAGCGCGCCGTAGGCCCAGATCACCAGCTCGCCGCCTTCGGCGAGCACCTCGGCCTTGCCCGGCTCCATCGCCGCGCGCTCGCTCGGGTGGATGCGCTCGCTGCCCGGGCAGTTGTCGCGCGGGAAGCGCAGCGCGCACGGACCGTCCAGGCGGCAGGCGAGCTCGAGCATGCGCTGCATGTCGCTCGCGTCGCGCGGCGCGGCCAGCACCATCCCGGGCAGCGTGCGCAGGATCGCGATGTCGAACACGCCGTTGTGCGTCGGTCCGTCGCCGCCGACCAGGCCGCCGCGGTCGAGCGCGAGCACGACCGGCAGGTGCTGCAGCGCGATCTCCTGGAAGACCTGGTCGTAGCCGCGCTGCAGGAAGGTCGAGTAGATCGCGGCGACCGGGCGCAGCCCGCCCTTGGCCATGCCGGCCGCCATCGCCAGCGCGTGCTGCTCGGTGATGCCGGTGTCGTGGAAGCGCGCGGGGAAGCGCTCGGCGAAGGCGTCCAGGCCCGTGCCGCTGGGCATCGCGGCCGTGATCGCGTGCACGCGCAGGTCGCGCTCGGCCAGGGCGAGCAGCGCATCGGAGAAGGCCTTGGTGTAGGCCGGGCCGCTGCGCGGCGCGGCCGGACGCGCGGCCGGCGCGAGCTTGTGCGATTCGGCGCCGGCGTCCTTCGGTGCCTCGGCGGCCTTGACGCCGTGCACGCGCTCGGGGTGCGTCGGCGCCTTGGGGTGGCCCTTGCCCTTCTCGGTCAGGATGTGCAGCAGCACGACGCCGTCGAGCGTGCGCACGCGCTCGAGGTGCTCGACGAGCAGCTCGACGTCGTGGCCGTCGATCGGGCCGACGTAGGTCACGCCCAGCTCCTCGAAGATGTGGCCCGGAACGACCGCGTGGCGCATCACCTCGCCGATCTGGTCGAGGGCGCGGTCGACCTTGCGGCCGATCACGGGGATCGCGGCGATCAGGCCGCTCATCTCCTGCTGCGCGCGCTGCACGAGCCGGTTCGAGCGGATGCGCGAGAGGTAGCGCGCCAGCGCGCCGACCGACTTCGAGATCGACCACTCGTTGTCGTTGAGCACGACCAGCAGCCGAGCGCCGCTCGCGGCGGCGTGGTTGAGGCCCTCGAAGGCGACGCCGGCGCCCAGCGAGGCGTCGCCGACCAGCGCGACCACCTGCGGCGGCCGCGGCTCGTGCTGCGCCGCGAGCGAGAGGCCCAGCGCGAGGCTGATCGCCGTTCCCGCGTGGCCGGTATGGAAGAGGTCGTACTCCGACTCCTCGGGGTGCGTGAAGCCGCACAGCCCGTCGGACTGGCGCAGGCTGGCGAAGCGCTCGCGCCGGCCGGTCAGGATCTTGTGCGGGTAGCACTGGTGGCTGACGTCGAAGACCAGCCGGTCGCGCCGGAAGTCGAAGACGTAGTGCAGCGCGGTCGTGATCTCGATCGTGCCCAGGTTCGAGCCCAGGTGGCCGCCGGTGCGCTGCACCGTGTCGAGCAGGAACTCGCGCATCGCGCCGCACACGCGCGGCAGCTCGGTCGGGCCCAGGCGCTTGAGGTCGGCGGGCGAACCGATCGAAGCGAGCAGGGCCGGGCCTTCGAGCGCGGGTGCCGGGGTCGGGGTGTGGCTCATGCCGGGCTCCCTAGTATCTCCCGCTCAGCTCTCGCGGTCGAGCACGAGTTCGACCAGGGCCTCGAAGCGCGCCTCGGGCCCGCTTCCCAGGGCCACGGCGGCGTCGTGGGCCGCCTCGGCGAGCCGGCGCGCCTCGCTGCGGGCCCCTTCGAGCCCCAGCGCGGCGACCAGCGTCGGCTTCTCGGCGCGCGCGTCCTTGCCCGGCGTCTTGCCGAGGGTGGCAGCCGTTCCGGTGACGTCGAGGATGTCGTCCGTCGCCTGGAAGGCCAGCCCGAGCGCCAGGCCGAAGCGGCGCGCGGCGAGCCGGCGCCCGCCGTCCGCTCCGGCGGCGATCGTGCCGAGCTCCATCGCGGCTCCGAGCAGGGCCGCGGTCTTGCGGCGGTGGATCTCCCCCACGCGCTCGCGCGAACGCGCCTGTGCGCCGGGCTCGAGGTCGAGCACCTGACCGCCGACCATGCCCGAGGCGCCCGCGCCGCGCGCCAGCGCCGCAGCGAGCTCGGCCCCGTGCGGCGCGCGCGCGAGCAAGGCGAAGGCCTCGGTCAGCAGCGCGTCGCCGACGAGCACCGCCAGCGCCTCGCCGAAGACCTTGTGCGTCGTCGGCCGCCCGCGGCGCAGGTCGTCGTCGTCCATGCAGGGCAGGTCGTCGTGCACGAGGCTGTAGGTGTGCACCATCTCGATCGCGACCGCGGGCAGCTCGGCCGCATCGTCGCCGCCGCCCGCCGCGCGGCAGGCCAGCCGCACGAGCGCCGGCCGCAGGCGCTTGCCCGGACCCAGCAGCGCGTAGCGCAGCGCTTCGGAGAGGCGCGGCGGAACGTCCTCGCGCGGCAGGTGTCGCTCGAGCGCAGCCTCGCTCCAGGTGCGCGTCGCCGCGAGCCAGCCCTCGAGTTCGGCGCGCGCACCCGCCGCGAGCGGCTTCACCCGCCCTCCGCCCGCGCGTCGGGATCGCCGGCGTAGGGCCTGGCCTCGCCCTCGGCGCCGAGCTCCTCGACGCGCTTCTGGAACGACTCGAGCGTGCCGCGGCACTCGCGCAGGAGGCGCACGCCCTCCTGGTAGCGCGCGATCGCGGCCTCGAGGCCCAGACCGCCGTTCTCCAGCTCCGCCACGAGCGCTTCGAGGCGCTCCAGACGCTGATCGAAGCTGGGCTCGCCGGGAGACTTCGCGCCCTCGTCCTTGCTCTTGGCCGCCATGCGGCGCGACAGTCTAGCGTCGCCCGCGCGGAGCGAGAACCCTGCGCGCGGTGCCGCGGTTTGCTAGAAGGTCCGCATGATCCCGCTCGTCCGCCTGCGCACGCCGTTCCCGCGTCGGATCGGGCCCGTGGCGAGCCTCGCGCTGCTCGTCGCGGCGCTGGCGCCCAGCGCGTGCTCGGATCCCGAGCCCGATCCGGGACCGCCCGACGGAGCGGCGCTCTTCCGCCAGCAGAACTGCGTGCAGTGCCACGGTGCCGAGGGCCGCGGAACGAACCTCGGCCCGGCGCTGGTCGACAAGAAGAGCTTCTGGACGCGCGAGACGCTGGCGCAGTACCTGACCGATCCGCAGGCGCGCATCCAGAAGGACGCGCGCCTCTCGAAGCAGGCCGACCTGTACCGCCTCCCGATGACGAAGTTCGTCGGGCTCTCGCTCGAACAGCGCCTGGCGATCGCGGACCACGTGCTCGCGCTGCCCTGAACGCGGCGGCGCTGCGCAGCCCGCTCAGCGCTTGCGCGCGACCCACATGCCGTCGCCCAGCGGCACGATCGCGCTCTCGAACGCGCTCGCGCCGGCCATCCGCTCGTTGAAGGCCAGCACCGCGGGCGCCTCGCGGTCGCTGGGGCGCTCGTCGAAGAGCTGGCCGAACGCGAACGCGTTGTCGACCAGCAGCAGCCCGCCGGGACGCAAGAGGCGCGCGCTCTCGTCTAGGTACACCGGGTAGCTCGTCTTGTCCGCGTCGACGAAGCAGGCGTCGATCGTGCCCGCAGTCATCCCGCGCAGGAGCACGCGCGCATCGCCTTCGAGCACCTGGATGCGCTGCGCGACGTCCGAGCGCGCGATCCAGTCCCGCGCGAAGGCCGCGTGGCGCGCGGACAGCTCCAGCGTGCGCACGCGCCCGCCCGGAGCGAGCGCGCGCGCCATGCGGATCGCCGCGTAGCCGGCGAGCGTGCCGACCTCGAGCACCTCGCGCGCGCCGATCGCGCCGAGCAGGATCGCGACGAAGGCGGCCTGCTCCGGCGCGATCCAGATCGGCGGCAGCCCCGCCTCGCGCGCGGCGCGCTTGAGCTCGAGCAGGAACGCGTCGTCGCCCGGCGCGTGCGCCGCGAGGTAGGCCGACAGGCGCGGATCGACCAGCGAACCGGAATCGGACATCAGGCACCCCTCCAGGGCAGCACGAACGGCTGGCGCACGCCGCCGGCGAGCTCGCGCTCGCCGAAGCACAGGTGCGATCCGTACACGCGCGTCAGCACCTCGGGGCGCAGCACCTCGCGCGGCGTCCCGTCGGCGACGACGCGCCCGCTCTCGAGCAGCACCAGGCGCGTCGCGTACTGTCCGGCGAGGTTGAGGTCGTGCGTCGCGACCACGATCGAGCTGCCGCGCGCGCGAGAGCGCTCGAGCAGGTCGAGCACGCGGATCTGGTGCTCGGGATCCAGGGCGCTGGTCGGCTCGTCGACCAGCACGAGCGGCGCCTCCTGCGCCAGCGCGCGCGCGATCAGCACGCGCTGGCGCTGGCCGCCGGAGAGCTCGCCCAGGCCGCGGCCGGCGAACGCGCGCGCGTCGCAGGCCTCGAGCGCCTCCTCGACGCAGGCGAGGTCGCGCGCGCCGACGCGGTTCCAGCGTTCCAGGTGCGCGTAGCGTCCCGAGAGCACGAAGTCCTCGACGCGCACCTCGGGCAGCGCGGGCAGGAACTGCGGCACGAGCGCGACGCGGCGCGCGCGCTCGCGCGGCGCGAGGCTCGCGGAGGCGCGGCCGTCGAGCTCGACCGTGCCCTGCGCGGGCACGAGCAGTCCGCCGCAGAGCTTGAGCAGCGTGCTCTTGCCGCAGCCGTTGGGCCCGATCAGGCAGACCAGCTCCGGCCCGTCGACCGCGAGATCGAGTCCGTCGACCGCCCGGATCGGTCCGGGGTAGTCGAAGACCAGCGCCTGCGCTCGCAGCCGCGGCACGCGCGCTCAGCTCTGCGCCAGCGGCGCGCCCCAGAGGAACGTGACCGGGATCTCGATCGCCGGGAGCAGGCTCTGGTGCACCGGGCAGGTGTGCGCCGTGCGCTCGAGCGTCGCGCGCGCGCGCTCGTCGTGCTGTCCGGCCATGCGCAGCTCGACCAGCAGCTTGCCGATGCGCCGCACCGGCTCGTTGACCATCACCTTCTGGACGCGCACCTGGCTGCCGTCGATGTTCCAGCCGTGGCGCTCGGCCACGATGCCCATCACGGTCAGCATGCACGAGCCCAGCGCGGTCGCGACCAGGTCGGTCGGCGAGAAGCTCTCGCCCTTGCCGTGGTTGTCCAGCGGCGCGTCGGTGACGAGCGTGCCCTGCGAAGGACCGTGCACGGCGCGCGTGCGCAGCCCGCCCTCGTAGCGGATCTGGATCTCGACCATGCGCGCGAGGATAGCCTGCGCGCCGCGGCCGCGCCTACTTCGCCCGCCCGACGATCTCGCCGTTGATCGCGACCAGCTTGACCTTGGCCTTGAGCAGGTCGTCGGGGCGCGCCTGCAGCGGATCGAGGCTGAGCAGCGTCAGATCGCACTGGAAGCCGGGCATCAGCCGCCCGCGGCGGTCCTCCTGGAACGCGGCCCAGGCCGCGCCGCAGGTCATCGCCGCGAGCGTGCTGCCGGCGTCGACCGGCTCCCACGACGGCATGCCCGCGAGCAGCTCGGCGCTCGGGCGCACGCGCGTGGCGTAGAACGTGCGCAGCGGGTTGGCGCCGCGCAGCTCGGTGGCGCCGCTGCCCAGCGCGAGGCGCTTGAGCTCGGGCGCGAGCATGCGCCAGGCCTGCGCGCCCGTGAAGCGCTCCGGGCCGAGCGCGTCGCCCAGCCAGCCCAGGTCGTGCAGCGAGCGCAGGGGCTGCAGGCACGGCAGCACGCTGAGCTGCGGGAAGCGCGGCCAGTCCTTGGGCGCGACCACCTGCACGCCCTCGATGCGTGGCCGCAGGTCGCGCGCCGAGCCGAAGCCCGCGTAGAGGCGCTCGATCGTGTCCAGCGCCAGGCGCGTCGAACGGTCGCCGTGCGCCTCGATCACCGGCTGCAGGTGCGCGCGCACGGCCTGCGAGAGGCGCAGCGAGAGGCGCTCCTCGTCCATCACCAGCGCGCCGCGCTCCTTGGGCTGGTCGACGTAGGGCTCGATCAGCGCGGCGGCGCGCGCCGAGACGGGGCCGTCCAGGCACAGGTGCACGCCGGGTACGCTGAGCAGATCCAGCGGCGCATCCAGCAGCGGCCTGGTCGGCCAATTCGCGGTGTTCGACTCGGAGGAGACCTCCGGGTAGGCGACGACGCGCAGGATCAGCTGGCGCGAGGCGCGCAGCTCCTGCAGGAGGCGCAACAGCTCGGGCGAGGTGCCGTGGTCCTGGACGCAGGTCAGTCCCTGCGCGAGCAGGCGCTCCTGGAGCTGCAGGAATCCGTTGCGCAGACGCGCCGGATCGCGCGGCGGGAAGAGCGCACGCACGAGCGAGCGCGCCTGCTGCACGAGCAGGCCGCTGGCATGGTGCTGGTCGTCGATCAGGATGCGCCCGCCCTGGACCTTGGGCGGCGGATCGAGCGGACCGTCCAGGCGCGCCAGGCGCAGCGCGCAGGCGTTGACCAGCGCCAGCTCCCCCGCGGCGTGCTCGAGGTAGACCGGGTGCTTGTCGACCTGTGCGCTGAGCATCAGGTGGTGCGGGAGCTGGTGCTCGTCCCAGCGGTTCTGGTCCCAGCCCTGGCCGAGGATCCACGCCCCGTCGGGCAGCTTCGCCGCGCGCGCGCGCACGCGCTCGATCAGCTGCGCGTAGCTCGCGCAGTCGGACAGGTCGAGCCAGTCCTGGTTCTCGATCATCGCCTCGAGGTCGACGTGCGCGTCCTGCAGGCCGGGCACGGCCACGCCGCCGGCGAGGTCGATGCGGCGCGCGCCCTTGGCATCGGGGAGCTGCGCCAACTCCGCCAGCGTCCCGACCGCCAGCACCCGTCCTCCGCGTGCGAGCAGCGCGCTCGCGGCGCTGCCCCGCCCGTCGTTGAGCAGGATGCGCCCGTCGAAGAACAGGTTCGCCGGCTCCTGGGCGGGAGCGGCGGTCGCACCGCACAAGCACGCGAGTGCTGCGGCGACCGAACGGAGCAGTCTGGGGATCACGTGGTGGACTTCGGTAGAGACGGCCTTCCATCGGGGTTTCGTGCCGTGTTTCTGTAGTGCGACACGTGGAAGCTTTTTCCCTCGCGCAGCCGCCGTACGATGGGCCGCATGACGCAGCCCTTGTTTCGACGTCGCGCGCTGGTGACCGGAGCCAGCGCAGGCATCGGCGCCGCGATCGCGCGCGCCCTCTCCGGCGCCGGTGCCGAGCTGTGGCTGGTCGCGCGCCGCGCCGAGCGCCTGGAGGCCCTCGCGCCGAGCTCGGCCGCGCGCACGCGCTGCCGCTGGACGTGTGCGAGCATGCCGCCGTCCAGCGCGCGCTGGGCGAGCTCGAGATCGACCTGCTCGTCGACAACGCCGGCCTCGCGCTGGGCGTCGACAAGCTCTCGCAGGGCGATCCCGCCGAGTGGGCGCGCGTGCTCGACACCAACGTCAAGGGCGTCCTCAACGTGACGCGCGCGCTGCTGCCGGGCATGCTGCGGCGCGCCAGCGGCGACGTCGTGCTGATCGGCAGCGTGGCCGGACGCCAGGTCTACCCCGGCGGCGGCGTCTACTGCGCCAGCAAGCACGCCGTGCGCGCGCTCTACGAGGCGCTGCGCCTGGAGCACGTCGGCAGCGGCGTGCGCTTCACCACCGTCGACCCCGGCATGGTCGGCGGCACCGAGTTCAGCGGCATCCGCATGCGCGGCGACGAGGCCAAGGCGCGCGCGGTCTACCAGGGCGTCGACCCGCTGCGTCCCGAGGACGTCGCCGAGGCCGTGCTGTGGGCGCTGACCCGCCCGCCGCACGTCAACGTGGGCGAGATCGTGCTCTGGGCCTCGGCCCAGGCCAGCACCACCTCGGTCCACCGCCGCCCGGGCTGACGCCCCGCACGCGATTGCGTAGAATCCCCGGCCCCCATGAGCGCCCAGCACCGCCCCGACCAGGATCCCCTCTCGGCCGAGATCGACGCCGCCCTCGACGGCGTGAACCTGCAGGAGGTCGACAGCCCGACCAGCCGCAAGAGCGGCGCGCCGCGCGAGCTGATGCGCGGCCAGGTCGTCGGCGTCAGCGGTGACGACGTGTTCGTCGAGCTCGGCCCGCGCATGCAGGGCGTCGCCTCGCTCGCCGAGTTCGACGCGCCGCCGAAGGTCGGCGACGTGCTCGAGTTCAAGCTCAACGGACGCGAGGACGACCTGTGGAAGCTCTCGCGCCGCGCCGCGCAGGAGCTGACCGAGGCCGCCGACGTCGAGGTCGGCTCGGTCGTCAAGGCGCGCGTCACCGGACAGAACACGGGCGGCCTCGAGCTGCGCGTCGGACAGTTGCCCGCCTTCATGCCCACCTCGCTGGTCGGGCTCAAGCACGGCGAGAGCCTCTCGGCCTACCTGACGCAGTCGCTGGTCTGCGAAGTGCTCGAGATCGACCGCGAGCGCCGCCGCATCCTGCTCTCGCGCCGCGCCGTGCTCGACCGCGAGCGCGACGAGCAGCGCAAGGAGAGCGTCGGCCGCCTCTCCGCCGGACAACGCGTCGCGGGCAAGGTCGTGCGCGTCGAGGCCTTCGGCGGCTTCGTCGACCTCGGCGGCGGACTCGAGGGCCTGGTGCACGTCTCGAACATCTCGCGCCGGCGCGTCGAGAACGCCAACTCCGCCATGCAGGTCGGCGACAGCGTCGAGGCGCTCATCCTCGAGATCAAGGACAACGGCAAGCGCATCGGCCTCTCGATGAAGGCGCTCGAGCCCGACCCGTGGGACGGCGCGGCGCAGCGCTACGGCGTCGACATGGTCGTCACGGGCAAGGTCACGCGCCTGACCGACTTCGGCGCCTTCGTCGAGCTCGAGCCGGGCCTGGAGGGCCTCCTGCACGTCTCGCAGCTGGGCAAGGAGCGCGTGCGGCGCGCCTCGGACGTGCTCAAGGCCGGCCAGGAGATCTCGGTGCGCATCAGCGCCGTCGACGCGGGCAAGCAGCGCCTGTCGCTCAGCCGCCTGGACTCGCGCGGTGCGGTGCTCGGCTCCGAGGAGTCGGTCGACGCGCGCGAGATCGACCAGGCGCTGCGCGAGCAGGCCGCGCCCAAGGTCGGCACGAGCCTGGGCGCCCTGCTGGGCAAGGCGCTCAAGAAGCCGCAGAGCTGACGCCGGCCGCCTCGAGCACGGGCAGCATCAGCACCATCTCGAAGGGCGGCCAGGTGTGCAGCTGCGCCTTGGCGCGCTCCACGATCAGCGGCGAGCCCTCGTCGTGGACGAAGTTCGGGCGCACGTTGGGCTTGACGCCCTGGCAGCCCTCGGAGCGCACGCGGATGTCCTCCATCCCGATGCTGCGCAGCGCCGCGTCGGCCGCGCCGCCGACGAAGTTGCCGATCTCCATCATCGAGTCCTTGGTGCCCGCGTCGAGCGTGGTCAGGTTGCGCTTGGACTTCACGCCGTCGTCGGGGACCATCATCAGGTAGCAGGCCAGCGCGATCGCGTCCGGCAGCGGGATCAGCAGGCAGCCGTGCTGGATGCGGCCCGCGTGCTGGAAGCCCAGCTTGAACGAGATGTGCACCAGCTTGGCGCCGGCCACGCGCGCCTGGCTGCGCTGCGCGGGCGCGCTGGTGATCTTGAGCGGGCGGTCGACGATCATCGAGAGATCGCCGGCGATGCGCTGCAGGATCTCGTCCACCTGCTGCTGGTCGTTCTTGCCGCTGGTGTCGCTCATGACGGTTCGCTTGCGCGCGCGCCTAGCTCGCGGCGGGCTCCTCGAGCCAGATCTCGACCGCGACGCAGCCCTCGCTCATGCGGAAGACCAGCTGGCCCACGTCGGGTTGGCGCTCGCGCGTCGAGCGCGTGGCGATCTGCGGGACGCCCAGGCGGAACGTCCCGTGCGGGTCGAAGGCGCGCGTCTTCAGCGCGCCGGTGACGAGGTTGGCGCACTCGCCGATCGCGTCCTTGACCTCGTCCAGCGAGACCGTCGTCTGGCTGTCGAGCATCAGGAGGCCGCGCGCGATGTCCATCGCACCCTCGGCCGTGCACTGCAGGATCAGCGCGCCGTTCTGCGGGCCGGAGAAGTCGACCTTGGCCTCGACGTGCACGTGCACGGGATCGAGGCCGCCGCTCGCGGGCAGGGCCGAGCGCGGTTCGCTCGGGCCGTGTGCGGGCTCGACCACGGTGACCATGGTGTTGAGCATGGTCTGGAAGACGTCCTCCACCGACGCCTGCAGGTGGGAGAGCAGCTCTTCGCTGGAGCAGTTCAGGGGGCGAGCCATGGGGTCGTGCCTGGCTGGGCTCCGCCTCAGCCCATGAAGGGCTCGAGCGCGCTGCGGATCGACTCGGGGGTGAAGGGCTTGCAGACGTAGCCGTTGGCGCCGATCTGCATCGCCGTCTCGACCATGGCGCCGCCGCCCTCGGTCGTGACCATGATCACCGGCAGCGTCTCCTTCGTGCGCGTCGTGCGCACGGCCTTCACGAAGTCGATCCCGTTCATCTCGGGCATGTTCACGTCGGAGAGGATCAGCCCGATGTCCGGGTTGGCCGTCAACGCGGCCAGACCCTCGACGCCGTTGCCGGCCTCGATGACCGCGTCGACCGCGATCTCGGCCTGGCGCAGGACGCGCATGATGATCTTGCGCATGGTCGACGAGTCGTCGACGATGAGAACCTTTTGCATGTGCGGTCAGCTCCGGGGAAGAAGGCCGCGGAGAAGCGCAGCATCCGACAGGACACCCGCCTTCCGGCCGCTGACCTTTCGTCCGCGCGGGGAAGCGCACTGCAGCGCATTTGGCAACTTCGGCCCCGGAGGTCGGGGGAGCTGCGCGCGTCAGTAGCTCTCGCCGGCCGAGGGGAACTCGCTCTGCTTGACGTCGCCGACGTAGTGCTGGAAGGCTTTTCGCATCGAGTCCGCGACCTCGGCGTAGCGCCGCACGAAGCGCGGATGGAAGCGCGTGTAGAGCCCGAGCATGTCGTGCGTGACCAGGATCTGCCCGTCGCACTGCGGCCCCGCGCCGATGCCGATCACGGGGATCGAGAGCGAGCGCGAGATCTCGCCCGCCACCTGCGCGGGCACCTTCTCCAGCACGATCGCGAACGCCCCGGCCTGCTCGAGCGCCTGCGCGTCGCGGCGCAGCTCGTCGGCCTCCTCGGGCGAGGTCGCGCGCACCTGGTAGGTGCCGAAGCGGTGGATCGACTGCGGCGTCAGGCCCAGGTGCCCCATCACGGGGATGCCGACGTCGACGATGCGCCGCACCGTGGCGCAGATCGGCAGCCCGCCCTCGAGCTTGACCGCCTCGACGCCCGACTCCTTGACCAGCCGCCCGGCGTTGCGCAGCGCCTCGTCGGCGTTGACCTGGTAGGACATGAAGGGCATGTCGCCGACGAGCAGCGCGCGCTCGACGCCGCGCGCGACGATCGCGCAGTGGTAGAGCATCTGCTCCATCGTCACGCCGACAGTCGTCTCCTGGCCCTGCATCGTCATCGCCACCGAATCGCCGACCAGGATGACGTCGATCCCGCAGTCGTCGATCAGCTCGGCCATCAGCTGGTCGTAGGCCGTCAGCGCCGCGATGCGCTCGCCGCGCTCCTTCATGCGCTGCAGTCCCTTGGTGGTCACCTTGCGGCGGTCGGGAGCTTCCTTGGGGGACTGCTGCGAGGGCTTCATCGCGTCCACTCTAGCTCGCCGCCGCGGGCGCCGCGAGCCGCACGCCGCGGGCTCAGTCCAGGCCGTGCGCGAGCAGCGCGCGCGCCGCGCGCGCGCCGTCGATCGCGGCGCTCATGATGCCGCCGGCCCAGCCCGCCCCCTCGCCCACCGGATAGAGGTTGGCGAAGCCGCGCGCACGCAGCGTCTCGCGCTCGCGCGGCAGCCGCACCGGACCCGAGCTGCGCGATTCGAGGCCCACGAACAGTCCCTGCTCGCCCGCGAAGCCCGGGATCGAGCGCTCGAAGCGGCCGAGAGCGCGCGCGAGCGCCGCGTAGAGCGGCTCGTCCAGCAGCTGGTCCAGCCGTCCGCTCACGCAGCCGAAGCGGTAGCTCGACTCGAGCAGCCCGCGCGACTCGCGCCGCAGGAGGAAGTCGCTCGCGCGCTGCGCCGGCGCGCGGTAGTCGCCGCCGCCGGCCTCGAAGAAGCGCCGCTCGAGCGCGCGCTGCAGCTCGACGCCGGCGAGCGGGCCCGACCCGTGCGCGTGCGGATCGAGCGTGACCACCAGCGCCGCGTTGGCGAAGCGCGAGGAGTGCTTCGAGTTGCTCATGCCGTTGGTGCACAGGTGCCCGGGCTCGCTGACGCTGGCGACGATGCGTCCGCCCGGGCACATGCAGAACGAGAAGGCCGCGGGCGTGTCCGGCCCCTCGCGACAGACGAGCTGGTAGTACGAGGGCCCGACGCGCGCGGCCTGGGGACCCGAGCCCAGCTGCGCGCGGTCGACCAGCTCCTGCGGGTGCTCGATGCGCAGGCCGAGCTGGAAGGGCTTGGCCTCCAGCTCGACGCCCGCGTCCAGCAGCGCCTGCCAGGTGTCGCGCGCGCTGTGGCCGCTGGCGAGCACGAGCGCGGCGCAGGGCAGCTCGCCGGCGCTGGTGCGCAGGGCGCGCACGCGCCGCGCGCCGCCCGACTCGCCCGTCACGAACCCTTCGACGCGCGTGTTCCAGTGGAAGCGCGCGCCGCGCTGCTCCAGTCGCGCGCGCAGCCGCGGCAACACGCGGTGCAGCCGGTCGGTGCCGACGTGCGCGCGCGCATCGAAGAGGATCTCGCTCGCCGCACCGCAGGCGACGAGCTCCTCGAGGATCGGCAGCTCGAGCGCGTCGTCGACGCGCGTGTAGAGCTTGCCGTCGGAGTACGTGCCCGCGCCGCCCTCCCCGAAGAGCAGGTTCGACTCGGGGTTGGGGACGCGCGAGCGGTGGAAGGCGACCAGCTCGCGGCCGCGGCGCTCCAGGGCCGAGCCGCGCTCGACGATCTCGACCTCGACGCCCGCGCGCGTCAGCATCCAGGCAGCGAAGAGCCCGCCGGGCCCCGCGCCGAGCACGCACACGCGCGGCGCCGTGCCGCTGGCCGCGCGCAGGCTCGCGTGCGGCGCGCCCTGCCAAACGGGCTCGGGCGAGGGCGCCTCGACCACGCGCCCCGAGCGCTGCGCGCGCGAGAAACGCTCGCCGCGGAAGCCGCGGTCGAGCGCGATCTCGACCTGGTGCACGAAGCGCAGGCGGTGCGCGCCCTGCATGCGCCGCGCATCCAGCGAGCGTCGCACGAGGCGGAAGGCACGCAGCTCCCCGCTCGCCAGTCCGAGCTCCGAGGCGACGAGCGCGACCAGCTCGGCCGGGTCGGCATCGACGGGGAGCTCCAGACCGCGCACGCGCCAGCTCTTCGGCAGGAAGCGGGAGTCCATTCGCTGCGCCCCAGGCTAGCCCCGCGCCCTCGTCCGCGCACGCGCGGCGGCGTAGATTGGCGCGGATGAGCCTGTTCGGGGAGCTGCTCGGAGCGAGCGACCGCGACCACTGCCCCGGAGCGCGGCCCGTGCTCTCGCTCTCGGGCACGGAGGAGCCCGCGTTCCTGCGCGCGATCGCGGCGGCGCAGTCCGCGCGCGTCGAGCTCTCGCGCCGCGGCACCTGGCACGGCGAGTACGTCGAGCTCGATCCCGCGCGCACGCCGCTCGCCGGGCACGCTCCGGCCACGCTCGAGCGCGTCGCCGGGCGCTGGCTCGCCGCGCAGCCGATCGTGCTGCCGGGCCTGCTCGCCGGCCTCGTGCACGAGTCCGGCGCCGAGCTCGCGCTCGCCGAGCGCCTCCTGCTGGAGCTCCCCGAGCCCGGCCGGCTGCGCCAGCTCGTGCAGGAGCGCCTCGCCGCCGCGCAGGAGAGCCTCGAGATCAGCCCGCAGTCGCGTCCGCTGTTCGACCCCGAGCGCGATCTCGAGCGCGTCTTCGTCGCCTCGCCTCCGCCGACGCCGCAGGGCCGCAAGGTGCAGGACCTCTGGCTCAAGTCGGGCTGGCTCTCGACCTTCGACGCGGACCGCTCGCTGCGCCTGCGCGTCTCGTTCGGCAACGAGCGCGACGACGACGCCAGCGGCGACCTGTTGCGCCAGCGCCTGGTCGCGCGCCTCTCCCGCGCCGTGCTGCCCTGCGCCGCCGAGGTCGACGCGCATCCCGCGCTGCGCGCCTGGATCGAGGGCCTGATCGGCGAGCCCGCGCTCCTGACGCAGGGCATCGCCTACTGGAACGCGCCCGAGGGCGGCGCGCTGTTCCACCACGACGCCTTCGCCGAGGACGACTTCGCGACCGGCGGCCTCGGCCAGCTGGGCGTGTGCTACGCGCAGCTCTCGGGCGCGACGTTCTGGCTGGCGCTCTCGACGCAGGACCTCGCCGCGCGCGTGCGCGAGTTCGTCGAGCTGCTCGCGCAGGGCGAGCTCGGCTGGGTGCGCGCGCAGCTCTGCCCGCGGCCGCAGGACTGGCGCGCCCTCGAGCGGCTGGCGGCCGACGACGCGGCGCTGGAGCGCGAGCTGGGTCTGCCCGGCTGCGGACGCCTCGCCGGCCTGGTCAACCGCGGACCCGAGTTCACCGCGCTGCTCGCCGATGCCGGACACGCGGCGCTGCTGCGCGCGGGCGACGTGATCCTGCTGCCCAACCACGGGCTCGCCTCGACCGCGATGCACTCGGTCTTCTGCGCCGGCGACGAGGCCGGCTACAGCCTCTCGCTCGCCATCCGTGCCGATCGCGCGATGGCCGCGGGAGAGGACGATTCGGCTGGAGGCAGCGCCGGTCCCGGCCGGTAGAATCCGCCGCCCTTCCGCCCCCATGCTGCAACCCGTCCGCACCACGCCGCTCGTGCTCGTCCTCGAGGACCTCGGGCTGAAGCCCGAGCGCGTGCGCACGCTGGGCGATCCGCCGGCCGCCGCGCACGCCGACGGCGGACACGGCCTGGTCGGCGCGCCGCAGGGCGTCGATCCGGCGGCCGCGCGCGCCGAGCTCGAGGCCTTCGCCGGGGAGACGCTCGGCGAGGAGGGCCTGCTGCTCCTGGTCTGCGAGGGCCAGCGCACGCCGCAGGAGCTCGCGCGCTGGCGCGACGCGCTCTGGCCGCTGCTGCACGTCGGCGCGCAGTACACGCTGCGCCAGACCGGCATCGTGCGCCGCACGCTCTCGGGCAACGAGCGCCTGCGCGGCGCCAGCGGCTTCGCAGGCGAGGTGCTCGTCGCGCGGCGCCGCGCACACCTGCTCTCGCCGCGCGCGACGCAGCTCAAGTTCGACCAGAACGCCGGCGGCTGGAACGCCGCGAGCGGCGCGCCTGGCTACGCGCACTTCCGCTGGATGCGGCGCTACGTCGGCACGTTCGCCGACGCGCGCGCCGCGCGGCGCATCCTCGACTTCGGCTGCGGTGCCGGCTGGGTCGGCATCGAGGCCGCGCTGGTCGCGCGCGAGGCCGAGCTGTGCCTGTTCGATCCCAGCCCCGAGCTCGCGCGCCACGCCGAGGCCAACGCGCGCGCCGCGGGCCTCGCGCGCGTGCAGTCGCGCGTGGGCTTCGGCGAGGACCCGCCCTTCCCCGCCGCGGGCGAGGCGCCCTTCGATCTGGTCGTGTGCTCGGGCGTGATCAGCTTCTCGCCCGACCCGGAGCGCTTCCTCGACGGCCTCGTGCGCGCGGTCGCGCCGGGCGGCACGCTCGTGATCGGGGACCTGCAGCGCGAGTCGCGCGGCATGCGCCGCCGGCGTGCGAACCGCGTGCTGCTGCCGATCCGCGAGCTCAACGCCTTCACGCACGAGGAGCTGCGGCCACGGCTCGAGCGCCGCGGCCTGCAGTTCGGCGCCGCGCGCGGCTACCAGTTCTCCTGGCCGCTGCCGCAGCTGATGCACTGGAACGAGACGCGCCTGAAGGGCGCGCTCGACCGGCCCTGCGTCTGGGCCAACCAGCTCGCCACCGCGCTCGTCGGCGGCTCCGCGCCGCGCTCGTTCGACAGCTGGGTGATGCGCTTCACGCGGCCGCGCTGAGGCACAAGGCCCCGCGCCCCGAGCAACGCGAGGCGCAAGACGCGAGATGGAGCTGCAGACGCGCTCTCAGCGCGAGCGCGGCACGAGCAACCCGCGCGCGAGGTCCGGCTCCTCCGGATCGTGCTCGCGCACGAGCTCGCCGAGGATCGGATCGAGATCGCTGCGGTCCTCGAGCAGCACCGGCGCGTTCGAGCGCTGGCGCGCGGCCGCGATCTCGTCGGCGCGGAAGGCCTGCGCCGACGGCGCGGCGGCGCGGGCGCGCTCGATCGCGGCTGCGTCGATGCGCTCGGGCAGTTCGGGCGCGCCGAACCAGACCGGCGCGCTGGCGAGGTCGAGCGTCGGACCGCCGTCCTCTCCCGCCGCGCTGGGCACGATCACCACCAGGCGCCCGCTCTTGAAGGGGTGGTTGACGCGTTCGGCCACCTCGCTGCCGACGTAGAGCACGGGCTCGGCGCGATCGCTCGGCTGCACCCGCGCGGGATCGACCTCGAGCACCAGCACCCAGCCGGCGCGGTAGCTCGGCCGCTCGGCGCGCCAGCCGAAGACGTCGGGCTGCTGCAGCGCGAAGGGCTGCGCGTAGACGAGGCCGCGCACGTCCGCATCCGCGGCGTGCGAGGGCGATGCGGAGGCCGGCACGGAGGCCGACTGGCGCTGGCTGGTGGCGAGCAGGAAGCCGCCCGCACCGAGCGCGGCCGCGACGACGAGCAGAACGAAGGTCTTGCGCATGGGTCTTCCGCCTCAGTCGTTGGTGAACTCGACGTCGTCCAGGCCGACGCGGCCGTGCGCATCGCCGTGCGAGGGCCCGACGCGCAGCTCGATCGCGCGCACGTGCGCGAGGTCGAGCGCGGGCTGCACGCGCCGGAAGTCCTCGAGCGCGATGCGGATCGTCTCGAACTCGTTGCCCCATCCGGCCCCGACGCCGCAGCCCGTGCGCTGGTAGGGCTCCTCGAGTCCCCCGCCGTAGGCGTTGATCGCGATCTCCGCCGAGGTTCCGTTGGCATCGACCAGCGCGACGCCGAACGAGAGGTCCCCCAGCGGCGTGACCGTGGCGGCGTCGCGCGTCATCTGGCAGGCGCGCAGCGAGAGGTGCCGGCGCGGGCGCAGGTCCTGCAGAGCGGGGACGACCTCCTCGTGGAAGGTGCGGTCGGCGTTGTTCCACCCGAACGTCACGCCGCGCGTGGTGTCGCCCGGCCCGGCCTGCGTCATGCCGTCCATCGGGTCGCTGCCGCTGGCCGTGAAGGCCGTGTCGGCGTCGTCCATGCGGCCTTCAACCACGTTGTCGACCGTGAAGCTGACCGCGCCGCCCGAGCTGGAGAGCGCCGTGCTGCTGTTGGTCTGGAAGTCGTCGATCACGGCCTTGCCCATCTGCGGGCCCTCGACGTAGGTGAGGTCGACGACGATGCAGCTGCTGCTCGGCTCGCCAGCGGGCTGGAAGGTCTCCCACTGGCGGTAGAAGAAGTCCTGCGCCGCCAGCGAGCCCTCCGTGTACCACTTGATCAGCGGCACGAGCTGCGTCTTCATCAGCACGTGCGTGTCCGCGCGGCTGACGATGCACGGGCCGGTCGCCCACAGGTCGCCGCCGCCGTTGTGGAACGCGCCGTGGCCGACGCCGTGCAACGAGATCGAGTGCTTGGTGCCTTCGGCGCGGCCGTACAGGTGGTAGGACTGGCAGATGTCGCAGTCCGCGCAGCCCGTGACGTCCGAGTCCGCGCCGCCGACCCACAGGTGGTACGGCACGGCGTGCGGATACGCGCTCGCCGGACCGAGGAAGTCCGTCGGCGCGATGCTCGAGACGAGCTTGATGTCGCCGATCGTGAAGTTGACCGGCAGCGGCGCCGTGCCGTCGAAGAGCCGGTCGTAGGCGCGCGCGACGCCCTCGCCGCCGCGGCTGTGACCGATCCAGACGATGCGGTGGCTGTCGACGTGGCCTTGCATCGCGCCGCCGGCGATCGTGTTCAGGTGGCCGAGGAAGTAGTCGGTGTTGCTCAGCGTCGTCTGCGAGGCCGTGTCGGGACCTGGGCCCGTGTTGTTCTGGTGGCTCATCACGATGCAGCCCCACGAAGCCATGTGCTGGCCGATGTGGCTGTACCAGGTGTAGTTGTGGCCGTTGCCGTGGCTGACCACGATCAGGGGCACCTGCCCCATGCTGGCGATGTCGCTGGGGTAGAAGATGTCCTCGCCCAGCCAGCTCCCGCCGCTGATCACGACCTCGGTCACGGCGTGGTGTCCCGGCAGCTGCGGCGGCGCGACGACGTACATGCCCGGCCCGCCCTGCAGTCCATCGATCAGGTCGCCCGCGTCGAGCACCGTGTCGAAGTTGAGGTCGAGCACGAGATCGTAGGCGACGCCGAACTGGTCGCCCGCATCGCCGGGCACGGGCCCGAACATCACCGGCAGCGTGTTCGCGGCGAGGTCGGGGCCGGGGAAGTAGACGCTCTGCGCCGCGAAGCGCACGTCGACCAGCGTGGGATCCGCCTGCCACTCGGCCGCCGTCTTGTGGCGCACGATGTAGAGGTAGCCGTTCGCGCCGTTGATGTCGGGGTGCAGCGCCGGATCGACGGCGATCTGCATCGGCGCGTCCTGGATGAACGTGCGCGTGTAGGTGAACCAGGGAGCCTGCGTCAGGCTCATCCCCGCCAACTCGGCGCGGACCACGCCCACGAACGGGTCGGGCTGCGCGGCGCGCTGCGGGGGGAGTTGAGATGCGGCCAGGGACAGCGCGAAGAGCGAAGCCAACATGGAATCGAAGGATACCACCGCCCTGCGCCCCTCGGGGAGCCCCTGCCCGGCGAACCGGGCGCGGGAGCTCCGCAGCGCGGCTGCCGGCTCCAGCCCGCTCCATCCCGCGCCGCGCTGCGCTAGTCTGCGCAGGTGATCGGTCCCCAATACCTCGGCCTCGGTTTCGGCTTGTCGGAGTTCGCGCTGGCCGGCGTCAAGCGCTCGCGTCGCAGCGGTGCGCGCTCGCACGACGCGGGGACCTTGCGCCTGGTCTGGCTGGTGATCGCGCTCGCGATCGCGGCCTCGATCGTCGTCGCACGCGAGTGCAGCGTCGGGCGCTTCGCGACGCAGGGCGCGTGGGAGCTCGTCGGCATCGGCGTGTTCGCCTGCGGTGTCGCGCTGCGCTGGTGGGCGATCCTCGTGCTCGGGCGCTTCTTCACGGTGGACGTGGCGATCCACGCGGACCACGAGCTCGTGACGCGCGGCCCCTACCGCGTGCTGCGCCATCCCAGCTACACCGGCGCGCTGCTGGCGGTGGCGGGCATGGGCGTGTTGTACGGGAGCTGGCCCGCGCTGGTGGTGCTGCTCGTGCCGGTGGTCGCGGTGATGCTCGTGCGCATCGCGGTCGAGGAGCGCGCGCTCGCCGCAGCGTTCGGCGAGAGCTGGCGCGCGCAGTGCGCGCGGACGTGGCGCCTGGTGCCGGGGGTGTGGTGAGCGGGCGCGGGCAGCGCGCCCCTCCCTCAGCGCTTCCCGAACGCGCCCTTGCCGAAGTCGATCAGGCGCGCGAGCACCGGGCGCAGCTCCGCGCGTCGCACGATCGCGTCGATCTGGCCCTTCTCGAGCAGGAACTCGGCGCGCTGGAAGCCCGGCGGCAGCTCCTGCTTGAGCGTCGTCGCGATCACGCGCGGGCCGGCGAAACCGATCAGCGCGCCCGGCTCGGCCAGCGTGATGTCGCACACGCTGGCGAAGCTCGCGGTCACGCCGCCGGTGGTCGGGTTGGTCAGCACGCAGATCGAGTAGCCGCCCGATTCGTTGAGCGTCGCCAGCGCGGCCGAGGTCTTGGCCATCTGCATCAGCGAGAGCATGCCCTCGTGCATGCGTGCGCCGCCCGAGCTGGTGAAGATCAAGAGCGGCTCGCGGCGCCGGCGCGCGAGATCGGCGGCGAGCGAGATCTTCTCGCCGACCACTTCCCCCATCGAGCCGCCCATGAACGAGAAGTCGAGCACGGCCAGCACGACCTCGCGCCCCTCGATGCGTCCGGTGCCGCAGATCAGCGCCTCCTTCTGGCCGGTGCGCTTCTCGGTCTTCTTGACCTTCTCCGAGTACGGGATCTGGTCGGTGAAGTGCAGGCGATCGAGCGCGCCCAGATCGGCGAAGGACTCTTCGAAGCTGCCCTCGTCGAGCACCATCGCCACGCGGTCGCGGCCGGGCAGCGTGAAGTGGAAGTCGCAGGCCGGGCAGACCATGCCCTTCTCCTCGAGCTCCTTGCGGTAGATCATCTGCGAGCAGCTCTCGCACTTGAGCCAGAGCCCCTCGGGCACCTCGCGCTTCTTCCAGCGCTGGCGCGAGCGCCGTTCCTCGCTCGCCAGCGCGCCCTCGGGCGCCGGGCCCAGGCCCTCGCCGGAGATCTCGTCGTCCAGCGCGTCGTCCTCGACCTTGGGGATGTCTTCGTTCTCGGTCATGCGGGGGGAGAGTCTAGCGAGTCGGGAGCGCGGGCGGCGCGGAGTCTAGCGGGAGGGCACGGCGGGCCGCGCGGCGCGCGTGGCGAGATCGCGGCAGCGGGCGAGCTCGGCCTGCATCTCGCGCGCTCCGAAGAGCGCCGAGCCCATCACGAACGTGTCGCAGCCGGCCTCGGCGCAGCGCGCGATGGTGTCGGCGTTGAGGCCCCCATCCATCTCCACGCGACCGGCGAAGCCGCGCTCGCGCAGGCCACGCGTCTTGGCGAGCACCTCGGGCATGAACTTCTGGCCGCCGAAACCGGGGAAGACGCTCATCACCAGCACGAGGTCGACCGCGTCGAGGATCGGCAGGATGCGCTCGAGCTCGGTGTCGGGGTTGAGCGAGACGCCGACCTGCTTCACGCCCGCGGCGCGGAAGCCGGCGATCACCTGGCGTGCGGCCGGTTCGTTGGTGCAGGTCTCGATGTGGAACGTGAGCACGTGCGCGCCGGCCTTGGCGTACTCGGCCGCGTAGCGCAACGGCTCGGTGATCATCAGGTGCACGTCGAGCGGCGCGCGGGCGACCTTGTGGATCGCCGCGACCACCGGCGGACCGATCGTCAGGTTCGGCACGAAGTGCCCGTCCATCACGTCGACGTGGTGCCAGTCGGCGCCCGCCGCCTCCGCCCGCGCGAGCTCCGCCCCGATGCGCGCAAAGTCGCAGGAAAGGATCGAGGGCGCGATCAGGAGCGGGTTGGTCATCGAGTTCGTGTGCGGTGGTTCTCGTCGTGGTGCGGTGGTTCTCGTCGTGGTGCGGCAGGTCGCGTCGTGGTGGGGCAGGTCTCGTCGTTGTGCGGTAGGTCTCGTCGTTGTGCGGGAGAGCTCGTCGTAGCTCAGCAGTTCGTCGCGCCGCGCTGCAGTCCTCGTCGGCGTACGGGAGTGCTCGTCGATCGTGCGGGCGGGATTGTACGGAACGCCCAGCGCCGAGAGGGAGGTGCCTGGCACGTTCTTCCCGCGTCCGCCCTGTTGCCTTCGTTGCCCTTGGCGTTCCTCGGACGCGTGAAGAACGTGCCTGGCACCGTACTGTCGGCGCCGACGGTCGGCGGCAGAGTACGGTGCCAGGCACGCCCTCGCCGCGTCCGATGGACGCACAAGGGAACTGCACGCGAGGGCGGCACGCGGCAAGAACGTGCCAGGCACCTCCCTCCGCCGCTACTTCCTTGCGAGGACGGCGATTCCTGGGAGCAGCGTGCCTTCGAGCAGCCCGAGGCTGCGCCGCCGCCGGTCGAGATGTGCTTGATCTTCGAGGCGAGCTCGAGCAGCTCGATCGCCGCGCGGCCATCGCCGCCCAGCGCCGAGAGGAGGCAGCTCGGGCACGTTCTTCCCGCGTCCGCCCTGTTGCTCTCGTTGCCCTTGCGTTCCTCGGACGCGTGAAGAACGTGCCTGGCACCGTACTGTCGGCGCTGACGGTCGGCGGCAGAGTACGGTGGTGGCACGCCCTCGCCGCGTCCGATGGACGCACAAGGGGACTGCACGCGCGAGGGCGGCACGCGGCAAGAACGTGCCAGGCACCTCCCTCCGCCGCTACTTCCTGGCGAGGACGGCGATTCCCGGGAGGAGCGTTCCTTCGAGCAGCTCGAGGCTCGCGCCGCCGCCGGTGGAGATGTGCTTGATCTTCGAGGCGAGCCCGAGCAGCTCGATCGCCGCGACGGAATCTCCTCCGCCGATCACGGTGTAGCCCGCGCACTCGCCCACCGCGCGCCCCACCGCATCCGTCCCGCCGCGGAAGGCCGGCCACTCGAACACACCCATCGGCCCGTTCCAGACCACCGTCTTCGCGCTCGCGATCCTGCGCGCGTACGCGATGCGCGTCTTCGGCCCGATGTCCAGCCCCATCAGCCCATCCGGGATCTCCGCCGTGCCGACGGGGATCGCCTTCGCGTCCTCCTGGAACGCCTCCGCGCACACGTGATCCTCCGGCAGCAGGATCTCGACCTTCTTCGCCTTGGCCTTCTCGAGCGCGGCCTTGACGTTCGCGAGCTGGTCCTGCTGCACGAGCGACTTGCCGACCTTCTTGCCCTGCGCGGCGAGGAACGTGTACGCCATCCCGCCGCCGACCAGCAGCGCGTCGACCTTGTCGAGCAGGTGGTCGACCACCTTCAGCTTGTCCGACACCTTCGCGCCGCCGAGGATCGCGACCAGCGGCCGCGCCGGGTCGTCGAGCACCTTCGAGAACGCGGCGATCTCCTTCTCCATCAACCGGCCCGCGGCCGAGGGCAGCTCTCGCGCGACGCCACACACGCTGGCGTGGTCGCGGTGCGCCGAGCCGAAGGCATCGTCGACGAACACATCCCCGTTCTTCGCGAGCTCCTTGGCGAAGCCCGCGTCGCTCGCCTCGTCGCCGGGATGGAAGCGCACGTTCTCGAGCAGGATCGTCGTGCCCGCGGGCGCCTTGGCGATCGCGTCGAGCACCTTCGCGCCCGTGCACTCGTCGAGCTTCACGACCGGCGACTTCAGGAGCTCGCCCAAGCGCTTGCCCATCGGCGTCAGCCGCATCGACTCGACCACCTTGCCCTTGGGCCGGCCGAGGTGGCTCAGCAGCACCGGCTTGCCGCCCTTCTTCAGGATCTCCTGGATCGTCGGCAGCGCCGCGCGGATGCGCGTGTCGTCGGTCAGGTTGCCCTTGTCGTCCTGCGGGCAGTTGAAGTCCACGCGCACGAGGACGCGCTTGCCCTTGAGATCCAGATCGTCGAGACGGCGTGCATCGAGCTTCATGATGCGGCGGAGCGTACGCACGCCCGAGAAGAGGGTCAACCCGCCCGTGTTCGCAGCGCCGCGCGCGCGTCGTGCCTAGAATCCGCGCCATGCACACGCTCGCCTTCGCCGCCGCGCTGCTCCTCGTCGCGCCGGCCTGCCGCGCCCCGATCGTCAGCCCCGCCGCGCTGCGCGCCGCGGAGCTCCCCGAGCGCGAACGCCGCCAGGCGCTCGAGCTCTGGCAGGCCGCCGTCGAGCGCGCGAACGAGTTCCTCGACTCGCCCTTCCGCCGCACGCTCCCGCCGGGCGAGATCGCGCTCGGCGACGAGGGCATGCGCTTCGTCGAGCGCGAGAACGGACGCGAGATCCAGCCGCTGGAGGTCGTCTGCAGCGACTGGGGCGACCTGCTCGTGCTCTGCGGCTTCGCCGCGCAGGAGAGCCCGCGCGGCTTCACCGTCGGCGCGACGCGCGCGCGCGGCCGGCGCCTGGTCGAGAACTCGCTCTTCCGCGATCCCGAGAACCAGTGGCTCTCGGCACCGGACATCGCCAGCCTCGTGCTGCACGAGCTGACGCACGACTGGAGCGGCGACGGCGCGCTTGGCTTCGCGAAGAGCTGCAGCTACTACGCGAGCTTCCTCGCGCACGGCTACGACGAGCACCCCGACGAGCGCCGCGCCAACGCGACCTCCGAGGAGTTCGGCTTCTTCGCCCGCACGCTCGGCCGCGGTCCGGCCGAGCGCGAGGCCGCGCTGCACGATCTCGAGCAGCACCTCGCGACGAGCAGCGCCTCGCGGCGCTGCCGCCACGGCTCGTTCAACGCAGCGCCGCCAGCTCTGCGCCCGTGAACTCGACGATCGTCGGCGGCGTCGTGCGGAAGTCGCTGTAGCGCAGCCACGTCGGCCGCACGCGCACGAACGTCAGGCTCGGCCACAAAAGGCGCGCGCGGCCGTCGGGGAACTTCGCGAAGTAGCTCGCCTGCAGCCGCGCGAGCTCCTCGCCCTTCGGCTCGTCCGCGACGCCCTCGAGCTGCACGCCGCGCCCGTCGCCCTCGGCGAGGTTGCCGATCGCGAGCGCGATGCGCGGGTTCGCGCGCAGGTTGGTCATCTTGCGCGTCGTGCCGAGCGTGTCGAAGACGATCTCGAACGCGTCGGTGACGACGATGCCCATGATCGCGGCCTGCGGCTGGCCCGCAGGCGTGACCGAGGCCTCGACCGCGTAGCGCGGGCTGCGGAGGAATGCCAAGAGCTCAGCGCGGTTCACAATTCACCTCGGCCGTCCAAAGCAACTGATGGATGCATTGTTTTCGCTTTCACGCATCTTCCACGATACGGTTTGCGAATCGGGCATCACGCTGACAGGTCGCAAAACGCCGCACTAACTCCTCGCGTTGCTTCCAACGCGTCGCCTCGACCGCTTGGTCTCCTCTGTGCCGGCCGATTCCACGCAGGAGCTTGCTGACATGATCCAATCTCTCCGCAGCCAGCCGGTCGTTGTACGCATCGTCGTGCAAGCCGGCGACTGTGCAGGTGAGGTCCAGCGAAGCCGCCCACTTCATGTGAGATGCGTAGTCCTGCGGTGACTGGTAGAGTTCCTTGAACCCATCCGCCGCGTTGTAGTTCACACGTTCTCGCAGGGCTTGCTCACGATAGCGAAGCGTGGTGACTGACGGGGCGAGGAGGCTTACAGCCGCGCGGTCGGGCCACCCCATCGCGTTAACCTCGTTGTAGTACTTGTCCCATGTATCCTTGTGGCTTGCGCGTTTACTCCTCTGCGCAATCTCGAACGTCAGGCTGAGCGCCGAACTTGGGGCAACATTAAATCGGGTTAGGCCGACATGCGTCACGGCATGCAAATGAAGCCGAAGATAACTATTGGCCGCAAAATAGTTGGAATAGTAGGTTGCGACCGTCGCCCACGATGAGGCTCTTGTTGCGCGGAGATTGCCGCGCAACAAGAACAGCACTAGCGCCCGATCGAAGAAGGCGTCAGCCTCATTATGAAGCGCCCCAGCCAGTTCCCGCGAATATACGAACTGCCTCGCCCCGCCACCACCCGTCCACACATTCGGAAGCACATCTCTTGCGAATCCATAGACTCGAGAGATTCGCGGAGCAACCGTGACCAAGTCTGAGTACAGCACGCCTACCCGAACTACGTTAGTCGAAGGCCAGTACCAGACGTCTGTGTACCAGGACTATTCTGCTTTAGGCGTTCAGCCAGGACCGCGGCTAGTCGGTTTTCACCGGGGTGCCCAGCCCAGCCCTTATGCGCCTCCGACGAGAATGAATACGCGCGTAGCGGTTCCAGCACGCGCAGGACCGAATGAACAGTAAAGTCACCTGAGCGGAGTAGGCAGAGATTCAGAACCTGGGGCAGAACGGTGAGGAGTGCTGAGAAGCCGATCGCCTTGGTGAGGACACTCTGCTTGTTTCCCCAATCAGATGGAAGTAGAGCCTTCAGGGCGGAAAAGTAATTGCGGAGAATGCCGTACTGCTCTTCTTCGGAGTACTGGTATAATGCACCCTTTTCCGAGATCATTCCCTCGAGTGCGGTCACCACCCGCGTCTGCGTGATCAGGCCGTGGCTGCTCCCCGTCATGTCGATCTGTTCATAGAATGGGGACTCGGGATCCTCATTCAATCGCGTAGCTAACTCGTGACCACGCTGCTGGACATATGTGCCGTCTTTTGTCAGGTCCAGCAAGTCGTATAGCAGCGAAGTAGGAACGCCCTTTTGCTTTGAGTTTATCGTCTTAAATTGCTTCGCCTGGTCTTCAGTGCTCAGCCCAACAAACGCCGTCACAAACACCTCGAAGTTCAGTTTCGACTGCCGGAGACCAAACATTCGGTGTTGACCGTCTATCAACCATGCCGTCTTGGGTGCATCAGGAATGCACAGCACCCCTCTGTTAGCATCGAAGCTCGCACCAGAGTCCAGGCTTACGAGAATGCTGTTGGGGATACATCCCTTGTGATGATGCAGGTAGTCTGCAATCTCTGCCGCTCGCGTCTTGGACAAGTTTCGCTGGTACCCAAGATCCTTGTCTTCCTCACGTCTGCTTACGAATGCGATCCGATCGAGCCGATCGGCGTCGATGACGAACCCATAGAGCGTCCAACCGCCTTGTTTGATCTGGTAGGCCGGCACCTCAATGTTACTCAAGTTCCACCTCCCCGCGGTATCGCTCACCTGTCCGCCACGCCCTACACATGCCTACCGCCGGCGGCTTGCGCAATGAAAATGTCGTGGGACACACTGACCCTCGCCAGTGATGCTCTTGAAGGGTCCCCCAGTCAACTGAGTCGCTCATCACACTTGCGGTGGGCATCTTGGTGTCGAGCACGGCCATTGCGCCGCTCAGCGCGCCGCGCCCGCCGGCTTGCCCGCGAGCGAGTGCACGTAGCGCACGAGGTCGACCACGCGCGCGCTGTAGCCCCACTCGTTGTCGTACCAGGCGACGACCTTGACCATGTTGCCCTGCATCACCATCGTCGACTGCACGTCGAAGATCGAGCTCGCGGGGTTGCCGACGATGTCGCACGACACGATCGGGTCGGTCTCGTACGTCAGGATGCCCTTCAAGCCCTTCGTCTTCGAGGCCGCCTCGAAGGCCGCGTTGACCTCCTCGACCGTCGTCTTCTTCTTGACGACGCAGACGAAGTCCGTCATCGAGCCGTCCGGCACCGGCACGCGCATCGCGACGCCGTCGAGCTTGCCCTTCAACTGCGGCAGGATCTTGCCGACCGCCTTCGCGGCGCCGGTCGTCGTCGGGATGATCGAGCAGGCCGCGGCGCGCGCGCGGCGCAGGTCCTTGTGCGGCAGGTCGAGGATGTTCTGGTCGTTGGTGTAGGCGTGGATCGTCGTCATCAGGCCGTGCTCGATGCCGAAGGCGTCGTCGAGCACCTTGGCCACCGGCGCGAGGCAGTTCGTCGTGCACGAGGCGTTGGAGATGATCTTGTGCTCGGGCTTGAGCGTCTCGTGGTTGACGCCCATCACCACCATCGCGTCGATCTCGTCCTTGGCCGGGACGGTCAGGATCACCTTGCCCGCGCCGGCGTCGAGGTGCTTCTGGCAGGCCTCGCGGCTGGCGAAGATGCCGGTCGCCTCGATGCAGAAGTCGACGTTGTTCGCCTTGTGCGGCAGCTTGGCCGGGTCCTTCTCCGCCGTGATCACGATGCGCTTGCCGTTGACCGTGATCGAGTCCTTGTCGGCGCTGATCGTGCCCTCGAACTTGCCGTGCACCGAGTCCCACTTGAGCAGGTGGGCCAGCGTCTTCGGGTCGGTCAGGTCGTTGATGTGCACGACCTCCATGTCGGGGTGCGAGAGCAGGTTGCGGAACACGAGGCGGCCGATGCGGCCGAAGCCGTTGATCGCGATGCGCATGGCTGGATCCGGGGGCGGGCGGTGAGGCGGGAACGGGGAAAAACGAGGCCGCTGAGGGTACCCCTGCGGCGCGTCCGGTTCCATCCGCACGCAGGGGCGGCAGGCGCTAGTCTGGGGCCGCATGGCGCCGGAGCTGCCCTTTCCCCCGCCGCAGGCGCGCCCCGAGTCGCTCGGGCTGCGCTGGCACGACCTCGCGCGCGGAGCCGGGCTCGATCCGGAGGGGCCGGTGCTGCTCGCGCTCTCCGGCGGCGCGGACAGCGTGTTCCTGCTGCACGTGCTGGCGCTCGCTCCCGAGCGGCCGCGGCTGGTCGCCGTGCACGTCGACCACGGCCTGCGCGGCGCGGAGAGCGAGGCGGATGCGCAGTTCTGCCGCGAGCTGTGCGCGCGCCTGGACGTCGCGTTCGTGCTGCGCCGCGCGACGCTCGATCCGCGCCCCGAGGGCCTCGAGGAGCGCGCGCGGCGCGAGCGCTACGCGGCGCTGCTCTCCGAAGCCGACCAGGCGCGCATCCCGACCCTGCTGACCGCGCACCACGCCGACGACGCGCTCGAGACGCTGGTGCTGCGCTGGACGCGCGGCAGCGAGCAGGCCGGCCTCGCGGGCCTGCGCGCGCAGTCGACGCGGCAAACGGAGTCCGGCGCGCCGGTCGCGCTCGTGCGCCCGCTCCTGCGCCTGCGGCGCGAGGAGATCCGCGCGCTGCTCCTGGAGCGCGGCCTCGCCTGGCGCGAGGACTCGTCGAATGCCTCGCCGCGCTTCGCGCGCAACCGCGTGCGCGGCGAGCTCTTGCCCGAGCTCGAGGCGCTCGGCGGGCCCGCGGCGCTGGAGGCGCTGCGCGGCTTCGCGGCCGCGGTCGACGAGTTCGAGGCGCACTGCGCGCGCTTCACGTCCGAGCTCGCCTGGCAGGAGCCTGCGCACGCGGCCGCGCGCGCGCGCGGCGCGGGCAGCCTGCCCGCGGCGACGCTGGCCGCGCTCCCGGCACCGCTCGCGCGGCGCGTCCTGGCGCGCCTGTTCGCCGAGCGCAGCGGCGCGATCCCCGAGCGCGCCACGCTCGACCGCGTGGTCGCCGCGCTCAGCCGCGGCGCGCGCCTGCGCTGCACGCTCGCCGGCGGCTTCGGCTTGCGCGTCGACGCCCAGGAGCTCGCCCTGGATCCGCCGCCGGTCGCGCTGCCCGCGGACTTCCAGGCGCGCCTTTCGCCCGGCGGCTTCGTGCGGCTGCCCTGCGGTCGCGCGATCGCGGCCGAGCGCGTGCGCTCCGCGGCCGAGCCGCCGCGCCAGGACTGGCGGGTCGAGCTCGCGGCGGACGAGCTGGGACCCGACCTGTTCGAGGGCGGTGCCGAGCTGTGCGTGCGCTATCCCCGGCCGGCCGACCGCTTCCACGCCCTGGGCGCGCAGGGCTCCAAGCGCCTCACGCGCTTCCTCCAGGACCAGCGCATCCCGCCGGCCGAGCGTGCGCAGGTGCCGCTGGTGCTGATCGGGGGCGAGATCGCCTGGGTGGCGGGCGTGCGGCCGGCCGAGCGCTGGGCCGTGCGCCGCGACACGCGCCAGCGCCTCGCGCTGACGCTCTGCCACCCCGAGCGCGCCGGCGGCGCGCCGCGCGACTGGCGCGACGGTGACTTCGGCCTCGCGTAGGGGTACGCTCTGCGGTCGATCCTCCCGGGATGTCCTCCGTCTTGACCGCCACGCTGGAATCCAACCTGGCAGGGGTTCGCGCGCGGATCCAGAGCGCCGCCCTGCGCCGAGGCCGGGGATCCGTCCCCGGGCTCGTCGCCGTGACGAAATCCGTCTCCCCCGCCCGCGCGGCCGAACTCCTCGCGCTCGGTCAGCGCGACCTCGGCGAGAACCGCGCCGACGAGCTCGAGCGCAAGGCAGCCTGGTTCGCCGCGCACGGGCTGCAGCCGCGCTGGCACTTCCTCGGCCACCTGCAGCGCAACAAGGCGCGCCGCGTCGTGCGCCTGGCTAGCGTGCTGCACTCGCTCGACTCGATCGAGCTCGCCGAGGTGCTCGAGCGCGCCTGCGCCGACGAGGGGCGGCGCCTGGAGGTCTTCGTGCAGCTCAAGCTCTGGCCCGAGGAGACCAAGAGCGGCCTCGATCCGGCCGAGCTGCCCGCGCTGCGGGCCGTGCTCGAGCGCTGCCCGCACCTCGCGTTCGCCGGCCTGATGACGATGGGACCGCTGCTCGCGGACGAGAACGAGCGTGCGCGCGCCGCACGCACGGTCTTCGCCGAGCTCGCCCGGCGCGCGCGCGGGCTGGGGACGGGCTGCCGCACCTCGATGGGCATGAGCGAGGACTTCGAGAGCGCCGTCGAAGAAGGCGCCGACCTCGTGCGCGTCGGCAGCGCGCTCTTCGCGGGCCTGCCGGCCGAGGAGTCGGACGCGTGAGCGAGCGCCTCTGCCTGGAGATCGTCGACGCGGGCCGGCCGCCGGCCGAGCTGCCGCGCGCGGGCACGCTGGTGCTCGGCTCGTCGAAGGAGCGCGCCAGCTTCG